>NZ_BAAATS010000086.1:0-2730 GCF_039533535.1 Streptomyces kunmingensis | reverse complement strand
GATTGGGAACTGGATAGAGACGCTGGTGCTCACGGGCTGTATGGCAGTGCCAGTAGGAGTCGAAGTCGCCGTTGCTGATCAAGGCTCGGAGTTGCAGGACGGCTTCGGCGCCGTCGAGTCCCCAGCGGGCGCCGGTGATGTCGAGGCGGTCACCGATAAGGTGGCGGCAGGCGCCCTCGATCGCGCCGGTGGCGATCGGCCAGCCCGCTGCCAGGGCGACGTCGTAGCGGAGCTGGTCGAGGTGACCGGTCAGGTAGCGCCGACAGGCATCGACCGCTTCCCGTCTGCTGGCGGACAGGCCGCCTTGGGCGGCCTGAAGGGTCATCTCCTCGGCCGCGCGGTCGGCTTGACCGGCGAGGATCGTGGTCAGATGGCCGGCGACCCAGGCGTCGGCCTCGGCGGTGCCGGGCCTGTGGAAGGCGTGCGCGGCATCCCAGACGTACTCGGTGACGTGAACGAAGTCGAGGAGCACGTTGATCGTGCAGCCGCGTCGTTCGGCTTCGTCTTGGATCAGGTCGAGTTGGTGGCGGGCGCCGTCCACCAGGATGATCCAGCAGCGGTGGTGACCAGGGTCGCGGGCTTCGGCCTGGGCGAAGGCGTCGGCGATGACCTTCTCGGGCGGATGAACAAGGGAGGCGGTGCACCACTTCCGCGTTGCTGTGGGTCCGCGGCGGACCTGGCGACGGGTGCTGCGGCCGCCGGGCGGGTGGATCACGTCGTGCGGGCGCCGGGGAGCCGGGGCAGCGTCGAAGACACAGGCCACGGTGGCCATGCGCTTACGGTTGGGCTTCTCACCCGGCGCGAGTCTGCTGCGATGACCGCCCTGCGCGGCGGCGAGGTGGGCCTTGCGGGTCGCCGGCCGCAGGGCCTCGGGCCGCATCACCACGCCCTTGCCGTCGACCTCGATGACCAGCAGGACGTCCCGGCTGGACGGGACGGGCACCGCGTGCCGGTAGAAGGCGTCGATGTCGCGCGCCGCGGCGGCCACGAGCTGCTCGAGGCAGCGTTTACCCACCACTCTTCCGCAGCGTCGGTCGATCGCGGCCTGGGCCTGGTCGAACGAGCCGCGGACCGCCTCGGAGACCGCGAGTCGCCGCAGTCCCATCGAGTGCCTGCCCGCGGGCAGCGACAGGACCTGGTCCGTGGGGTGGACGTTGGTCATTCCCGGCCCCCGGTGAGCCATCCGTTCGACCCGGACCAGGCCGAACAGGCAGGCCAGCCAGCGTGCGTGACCGGCCTCGCGCCATGGGCGAAGGCGACCATCCGGGCCCCTCACCCGTGGGTGGGTGCCGGCTCGTACCGTCTCCTGCTCACGGCGGGCACGCAGGTCTAGATGGTCCTGCAGCAGTTGCCGCAGCAGACTTCGCCCGGCCTGCTCTAGGTGTTCTTCCAGCTGAGCGTGGCTCCATAGAGACGCCAACTCGCCTTGCAGCGTGTGTAATAGCGACTCGAAGGCACTGACCGAGCGGACAAACGGGTCAGTGCTCACGCAGGTGTCATACGGTTCCATTCCCAGGGCTCTTCTCGGGCTGGGTCGATTTGGTTGGCACCTTCGACTCTAGGGAGAAGAGCCCTGCCCCATAGAGGACTTGGCCGCGGTTTCCGCATCAGGGCGGGCCGGGGTGAACAGGCCGGGGTCACCCTCGACCAGCCAGCCCCTGGCGACCAGGCGCTTCAGTTTGCCCCGTGTGCCTTCGATCTTCCCCACCTCGGCGGGCAGACCGATCCTCGGCACGACCTGCTTCGCCCGCACCGGCCCCGGAGCATCCCGGACGACCTCCACGATGTTCTGGTAGATCTTCGGCAAGACATTCGTGTCCATCCCTGGCCGCCAGTGCGGCACAGAGAGCACCCCCACCACCCGTCTCTCGGCTCCCGCGAACGCCGAGGGCTCCTGGTCATCCCTCGTCACCACGGGCTCCGCCGTCTCGGTGTCGGACCCGGCAGGGGTACTCGCCGACATCTCGGCCATCACCTCGGAGACTGTCTCCCGGGCGATCCGCAACCGCTGCAGATTCTCCCGGGCCTCCTCCAAGCAGTCGCCGACCTGCGCCAGTTGCTCCTCGAGTTCATCCACCCGCGTCCGGGCCGCCGCCTCTCGGGCCTGCAGTTCCTCGAACAATGAGGCCATCGGTGTCGCCTCCTTCACCGTCACGGTAGAGACGACGGCTCACGCGATCCACCCGTACGTGCCGCGTCAGTGCGCCGGGCAGTCCTTAGCCGTCACTTCGCGGTGCGGGTAGGAGCCGTCCGGCATAGTGCCGTGCAGCCAGTCAGTGAGCCACTGGGCCAGCGACTGCCCGAGCGGGGCCAGGGCATGCTCCCCGCAGCAGAGGCTGGGATCCCAGTCCCACATCTGCCCGTCGGCCGTCTTGAAGTCGATCAGCGCCCACATCGCACAGCCCCGGTCCATGAGCGGAACGATCCCCGGCGGAAGCGGGCTCTCCGGATCGGCGAAGTCTCGGTACGCCTCCGTGATATCCGCGCAGTCGCTGAACCAGTCGCCGGTATCCGTCAGGGACACCACGTCCCACGGCCCGAAGCCGCCATCGGCCACTTCGAGATAGAGCCGCCGCAGAAGCAGCGGCATCGGCTGCCCCACCATGTGCTCGATCGCCCGCACATCGTCCGCCGACGCCGGCTCCGGCAGATCCTGGTCGGCAACCCGCGCCTGCACGGCCACGATGAGATCGTCATCAGTCACACGTAGATCTTCGGACACGCCGAATG
>NZ_BAAATS010000085.1:0-2348 GCF_039533535.1 Streptomyces kunmingensis | reverse complement strand
CCTGACTGGGCGGTCGGTGATGCTCTGACGGATTACACAGCTCTGGGGAGTGGCCGTCCCCGACCACCCTGGGCCGTGTATCGAAGGCTTTCAGGGGCCGAGCAGGCATGGCGCGGGATCGGAGGGGTTTCAGCCGGTGGGGGTGGCGCCGATGAGAGGCAGTAGGACCTGGTCCACCAGGCGGGCCACTCCTTCGGTGTCGAGAACGGTACCGAGCAGGTCTTCTTGTTGGACTGTCACCCCGATGGCTGCAGCGATCTCCATCCTGCCCGGCGTCAGCAAGAGCTCGACCCTCTCCGCGGTGATCTCGCCGCGCTGTTGAGCGCGGTGGAGGCAGGCGGCTATGTCCTCGCGCTGGCCGGCGATGGCCCGCTCGCGCAGGGTGTCGGCGATCTGGGGGTGGGAGGCGGTGGCGGCAGCCAGCACGGCTGAGAAGTGACGTGCTTGGGGCTGCATGCACACGGATCTGTGGGTCAGTGTGGTGATGAGGTCTTCGCGCAGCGTCGTGGCGGCCGTCGCCTCGGCCGGGATGGCGGCGGAGAGCATCAGGCTTTCCAGGGCATCGGCGACCAGGTCCTCGCGCGAGGCCCAGCGGCGGTAGACGGTGGCCTTGGCCACTCCCGCGCGCGCGGCCACCGCATCCATGGTGAGACCCGCGTGGCCGCTTTCGGCGATCAAGTCCAGGACGGCTTCGATGATGCGGGTGTTCCGCGTCTCGTCGCGGACGGGCCCGAAGGCGCCACTGGGTCGCTGGCGTCCAGCGGGGCGGGTCGACCTGGTCATACGCACGACGGTACTGCATCCGCTTCCCCCACCATCGGGCCCTCCGCCCGGCCTGAGGAAAGCCGCGGACCGGGTCGGTGGCACCGTCCGCATACGCCTCGGAGTCCAGCACGAACCCTCATCGCGCCACCCCGTCTCTCCCTGCTCGTGAACCACGGGTTACCGGCTGGACTCTGGCAGGCCAGCACAGACCTTCAACTAGATACTACTGAGACTCGATACTGTACAGTCTCTAATTGGCGGGTCTTCGTGCCCGCATGCCGACACCACGTGATCAACCGAAGGCAAGGCGCGCTATGACACACAATGACAAGGCGAAAGTTCTCGTCACCGGAGCGACCGGGATGCAGGGCGGCGCCGCCGTCCAGGCGCTCCTGCGCGTGGGCCACCCCGTGACAGCGTTCGTCCGCAACACCTCCTCCGCCCCCGCCCAGGCGCTCGCCCGGCAGGGCGCCGCCCTCGCGACCGGAACCATGGACGACCTCGCATCCCTGGAGGCCGCCGGCGCCGGACACGACGCGGTCTTCTCCATGCAGCCGGTGGGCTACGATCCGGCCGATCCCGGCGCCGAGCAGCGCCAGGCCCGCAACATCGCCACCGCGGCCCAGCGGGCCGGCATCACCCAGATCATCCACACGTCCGTGTCCGCGACCGGATGGCGCAGCCAGCACCCGGACATCGAGGAAACCAACCCTGTGATGCGGGCGTACTGGGACGACAAGGAGGCCGCGGAGGACGCGATCCGGCAGTCGGGCCTGAAGCACTGGACCATCTTCAAGCCCGCCTTCTACATGGACAACTTCCTGCCGCCCAAGCAGGAACACATGTTCCCCGACCTGCCTCAGGGCAAGCTGATCACCGCTACGAGCCCGCAGACCAAGTTGGCGCTCATCTGCTCGGACGACTTCGGAGCGGCTGTCGCCGCCGCCGTGGCCGAGCCCGCCACGTTCCACGAAGCCGAGATCGAGCTTGCGGGCGACGCGCTGACCCACCCCGAGATGGCGGACATCCTCTCCCAAGCTGCCGGCCGCGAGATCACCGCCGTCTTCCTCTCCCGGGAGGAGTTGGAGCAGCGCTTCGGTGCCCCCATGGCGGACAGCCAGATCTGGAACGACCGTGTCGGCTACCCCGCACGCCCCCACCACGCGGCCCACTACGGCCTGACCACGACCACCTTCGAGCAGTGGGCAGCGAAGCAGGACTGGACCCTCCCGGCCGCCTGAACTGAGACCCCCCGGCTTCACCAGCGGGAGGTGGTGTTCCCGGCGACGCCCCACCGCGGCGCCGGGAACACCACCTCCCGCGCGAGGGCGGCCACGTCCGTACGGGCGACGGCTGTGTCAGCGCAGGGCGGTGGGGGCGAGACGGACCGTGTGCGGCCTGGCCCGAATCCGGACAGGGGCGGGCCCGGAGGCCGTCTTCACGGGGGCCAGGGGGTGGGGCACGGTGCGGGGCTGCCGCGGGGGCCGGGTCAGACGGCGAACTATGAGGGTGATGACGGTCCAGGTGAGGTGGGCCTCACTGTGTGAGATGAGCCGCTCGTAGTCCCGCACGTTCCTCCTGGC
>NZ_BAAATS010000084.1:0-5740 GCF_039533535.1 Streptomyces kunmingensis | reverse complement strand
GCGTCACTCCGTGACGCCGGGTCAGCAATGCTCCGCATTGCTGACGGCTCGGATCGCTCCGCGATCCGGCCTGGCAGGTCCACGCTGCGCGCGGACCTGAAAAGCCGCTGGCTGCGTGCCGGCGTCGATCTCGTGACTGAGGGTTGCTTCCATCCCGCAAAAAAGTATGGGATCTCCGAGAATTCTCCGCCCCTATTGAGTGGCCTGCCTCTGATGGAACAGCCAGTGTGTGTCATTCTTTTCATCCAGCTTTTTTATGTTCTGCGGATCGACCTGTGATCGCGTACGTAGAGCGTTGCCGCTGTCCCCTGTCGTCGCGCCTGGGCCTGATGAACCATCACACGGGTCTGGTGAGCTGTGGGTAGGGCCGGTAGTGGGCGACTCCTGCGTAGGACATCCCCAGGGAGAGCGTGAGGATCTTGGCGTCGAGTTCGTCTGCGAGAGCGAGCAGACGTGTGGAGCGCAGGATGCGCGGCAGGAGGCTGACGGGTGCGAGGCTGTCTCGGATGTGGGCGGCGCCGGCAGGGCCGTGGTGTGTTCGGGTGAGCCGGGTGACGAGCAAGTGGGGGTTGTTCGTACCGAGTCGGCACCGGTGCTCCTGGCAGCGTTCCAGCGCCGTCCAGGTCGCACTGTCGAGCGGGAGATGCACTGATCTGCCGGGGAACCGGACGCTGTGGCGGTGGGGGTCGATGTCGGCGTCGGTGAGCTGGCGCAGTTCGGCGATGGTTGCTGCGTGAAGGAGGGCGGCCAGGCCGATGAAGGCTTCGTGTGGGTGGATGGACTGGTTGGTGGCCCACCGCTCGTACAGGGCGCGTTGCCGGGCCGTGGTGAGGGTGGGGCCGTTGAACCCCCTCTGCTGCACGGCTGTTATCGGGTCCGTGGGGTTGTGAAGGATGATCTTGGAGCGGTGGGCGTGGGCGAAGAACTGACGGATCCCTGCGAGGTGGGAGGCGCGGCGGGCCGGAGCCAGGGCGAGGAATGACTCCAGGTCGACGGTGGTGACGCTCGCCCAGCTCCTGTGTCCCTCGGAGTGAAGGTGGAGGGCCAGGTCGCGGATGGTGTCCAGACGGATCTCGATGGTCTTCAACTGGGTGGGGTGCAGCCCGAGCTGCTGGGCTCGCTCGCGCTGGAGCAGCAGGAAGTCGGTGAATGCGTCGGCCTGGGCGCGCAGTGGACTGGGGGTGGCCTCGATGTGGCGGGCTCGTCGGGCTGCTGCGCGCAGGTCGGTCAGGCCCGGTGGCGCGGCCAGGTGGCCGTGGGTGCGGAAGAAGTCGGTGAGTGCTCCTACGAGTTCAGGTGCGTTGCTGTGGGCGTGGGCGAGCAGGGTGCGGGGAGCGCCGGTCGTGGTCGCGATGATCAGGCGTGCCGTAGTGGCCACCATGTCTGCTGCGTAGATGGGGTGGCGGTGGGCGCTCAGGTGTGCGGCGAAGTCGTTCCACCAGGGCGGAGGGGCGGGCATGCGCTCGGCCCAGCCGGTCGCTCGGGTGATCACGGTGTGCGGTGAGTGCTCGTAGCAGCGTTTGCACAGGCCCTTGGCCCACTGGCCGCGGGTGCCGCAGTGCTCGCAGGCTGCCGGGGGCGGTGCGGTGGTGGGATCTGTACAGGTCCGGCAGCGTCGAGTCGCCGTGTCGAGAGTGCGTCGGCGTCCGCAGTGCTGGCATGGGCCCCGTGCCGGTCGGCCTGCTGAGCGGTGTCGGCACATCGCGCACAGGTCCTGGGCGGAGCGTCGTGGGGCTCTGCAGAGGGTGCAGGTGCGTGAGCACCAGGCGCAGCGGCCGGTGTCGGGGCGCAGCCGGCGCAGGCGGTGGCAGGCCGGGCAGTTGTCCTTGGCCGGCCGGGGTACGGCAGCGACGGATGGGGGCGGGCTCGTGACGGGCTGGGGCGGGGTCACAGGGGTGGCAGGGATCGGTGGCGGGGCACGGGCTGTTGCTGCGAAGGCTGTCGGGGCGGGTCGGGGTCGGGTCGTGGCGGTGGGGTTTGGGGCGTAGTGGATTCGTGCAGGGTCAGCAGGTCGCCGGGGGTGCAGTCGAGAGCGGCGCATAGCGCGGCCAGGGTGGACAGCTTCACCTGGGAGGGCTGCTTGGTGAACAGGGCGGACACCGATGCTGCGGACAGTTCGAGACCGGCACGCTCGGCCAGGAGGCGGCGTAGTTCGGTGCCGGTCCAGATGCCGCGCTGTGCTGCGGCCATGCGTAGTTTCCACTCCACCTCGGGTGGCGGGGCGGGGGTCTTAACGGCGTGGAGAGGGGGTGTGGTCATGAGGGCTCCTGGGGTCAGCCGGTCAGGGCGGTGGAGGTGGCGCGGCGCCAGGCGTCCTCGACGAAGGTGAGGCAGGGGCGGACGTAGGCCATGGTGGAGGCGATGTGGTGGTGGCCCAGGAGCTGCTGGACGGTGGTCAGGTCCATGCCCTGTTCGTAGTGGTGGGTTGCGCAGGCGCGGCGCAGGTCGTGCGGGGTGAACCGGTCGTCGTCGGACCTGTCTTCGGTGCCCAGGAGGCGGGAGAGGCGGTCGCGTACGGTCTCTGGCTTCAGCGGCTGGCCGAGGGCGTCGCAGAACAGCGCGGCGGTGTTGGGGAACAGGGGGCGGATGTCGCTCTGGTACCAGGCAAGGATGTGGTCCAGGCCGTTTAGCATCGGGGCCCATCTCGGGCGGGGTCCCGAGGCGTTGGCCGCCTTGCCGAACCGTACGTGGAGCTTGCCGGAGGGGCCCAGGTCGGGGTGGACGTCGCACAGCTCGAGACGGAGTGCTTCACTCAGCCGCGGCGCGGAGTGGTACAGGGTGCGCAGCAGCGCGTAGTCGCGTGCCGCGGCCGGGTAGTCGGACACGGTGGCCAGGCGGGCGCGTGCGTGGGCGAAGAAGGCGGCCAGGCGTTCGGCGGTGGGCGGCAGCCGGCGGGATGGCTCGTCCCAGACGTGGCGCAGCCGGTTGAAGCGGTCCAGCGGCTCGGCCACGGTGGTGCCGTACACCGCGCGGATCTCGGCACCATGGCGCAGACGGACGAAAGTGTGGAAGGCACGCAGCATGTCCAGGTAGCGGCGTCTGGTTCCCGCGCTCCGGCCCGCGCGCAGCAGCATGTGAAGCATCGCATCCTCGTGGACGGGCTCGATCTGCCAGACGGGGCGGTCGAAGTGGGCCAGCACCCGGGGCAGGAGAGAGTTGTAGGCGTTGATCGTCGTCAGGGCGAAACCCCGCGCCGCCCACGTCGCGGTGAAGGCCTGGACACAGTCGGCCTGGAACATCCATACATCCGGTGTCTGCCGGGCATCGGGGGCCAGATCAGTGAGCCCGCCCTGAACCAGCCGAAGAAGAGGCTTCTCCCCCACGCTCCACCACCAGCCCCTCGACCACCCTGGAATTAAGGCGGCGCCTGAACAACACGCGTGCCACCGAAGTCATCAACGAAGCGGCTGACAAAAGGCAACTGTCGCCTTACGAACAACCCCGCGCCCCACACCACAGCTTCGACAGCCACTGCGCCTCGTCGCACACCAGCACCCGCGGTTCCTGCAGAGCGGCGCGGAGCATGCGGTCGAACTCGATCGGATGAGCTGGTGGGCGGCCGGGCAGGCCCAGGGCGTGGAACAGTTCGTGTCGCAGGTCGCAGGTCGCGGGTGGAGGGGCGGGCGCGGAACTGGATCCGTCGGGTGAGGGTGGGGGCGAGTTCGCGCAGGCAGGCGTTGACGGCGAAGGATTTGCCGTGGCCCGCAGCTCCGTAGATGCAGATCATCGCGCGGGCCTCGAGCGCGCTGCGGATGTTTTCCTGGGCGGTCAGCAGGGCGCGGGTGGAGACGGTCTGGGCTCCGGGCAGGCGCATGAAGTGGTCTTCCTGCGGCGCGGGGAGCCGTCCCCGGCGCGGTGTGCTGGTGATGGTGCCTCACTCCTTGTGCTGGGGGTGCTCTGCGGCCGGTGTGCGTCAGTCGGAGGATGGTGGCCGTTTGCGGGGGCGGGCCCACGTCGCGGGCGGCTCGCGGGGCGGGATCAGATCCGGCAGAGCACGGGCGGCCAGATCCGTGGTCTGGGCCTGGTCGATCTCTGTTTGCGCCTCATTCGTGGTCGGAGTGCGTCGGCGCGTGGGAGTGGAGGGCGTGGTCGTGGTGGTGTAGCGGGTCCGGCGTCGTTTCTCCGCTGCTTTCAGGTCCGCTTTCAAGGCTTGGGCCTTCTGGGTCCGGATCGTGCTCAGGGCGCGCTGCTGGGCCGGTGTGGCGGTCTCGGCGAGGTAGGCGGTGCCCAGATGGTGGCCGTCGCCGGTGGCGGCGAACACTTCCACGGTGCCGTCGAAGTGCGGCAGGTAGCGCAGCCTGACCAACGTGCCGACGTGGCCGGTCATCCAGGGCGCGATGTAGGCGCGGCGTTGCCACGACACCCCGTTCGTCGTGATCTTCCTGGCGCGGCCGTCGTCCTCCAGCGCGAAGAACGCCAGATGCTCCTCGGGCACGTCCTCGATGGGTGCTGGGTCTGCGTTCCAGGCCTGCTGCGGAGTACGGCCGCCGGTCAGGCCACGGGGGTGGTGCTCGGTGTTCCACCAGGCGACCCAGTCGAGCAAGGCCTGCACGAAGTCCTCGAAGGGCAGCAGGTCCTCGGACCGGTCCGGCCGGTATGCCTCGCCGGCGCGGGCGCGGCGGGTATAGCCCGGCATGGCGACGAACAGCATCCGCTCCACCGCACCGTTGAGCGACTCGATCGTTCCTTTGCGGTAGGGGGTGTAGGCCGGGAGGTCATCGACGGTGACGGCGAACAGGCTCAGGGCCCGGTACACGGTGCGGCACAGAAACTCCTTGCCCCGGTCCACGCGGACCCGGGCGGGCAGGCCACCGAACGGCCCGAACGGGCAGGTGCGGCTGATCCCCGTGCGCAGCGCCGCCAACACCGCGTCCCGGCCCGGCTGATGCGGTGTGACGGCCACGCCCACGATCACTTTCGTGGCGACATCGATGAACCACGTCACCCACGGACACACCACCTGCCCGTCGAGACGGACCTGGACCGGAACCCGCTTGTGGTCCCCCTCCCAGCACGCGTTCCGAACGGTGGGCGGGCGTTTGCCGTAGACATCGAACCCACGCCGGGCGGCCTCCCCCGACCGCCATCCGGCCCGCTCCCCCGCCGAGAGCTCTTGCTGCACCGCCCGCTGCAGCGAGCGTAGCGAGGGGACCGCTTTTCTCTCTCCCGCTGCGGCTGCCTCGGCGGCCAACTCACGGTGCACCGCCGCGACATTCCCGCCCCACAGCGCCAGCCGGGCCCGCAGGTCACCCGGGACCGGTGCCCTGGAGGGCACAACGGGGGTGAGTCGCCCCTCCAATCGGGCGATGGCCAGCCAGTTCCAGACCGTCCGCACCGAGACACCCGTCCCCTGCGCGACGGCACGGACATGTGCTGTCGTCAGCTCTCCACGGGCATGCAGCGCCATCAGACGAACCATTGCCGCTTCACGTCCCACAGCCCGTGACATCATCCCGTCCGGCATCCCCGCCCCCGCCCCGTCCGCACGCCTCAAAGCAAGGGCTGTCCATGCCGTTGGTCCACCATGCCAACCCGCCGTAGCACTCCACACGAACGGCTGGACCACCCGTCGTTCTCACCACAAACCCCAGGTCATACCGCTACGCCAGCACGACCCAGACAGGCCGCCTACAGAGACGCCATCAAAACGACACCGGGAAACGACAGCGGGCTTCACCACGCAAACGACACCTGCTGACAGTCCCCACACACCCAAAACCCCAGCCCACACCCCCGGATA
>NZ_BAAATS010000083.1:0-553 GCF_039533535.1 Streptomyces kunmingensis | reverse complement strand
CTCCACCCGTTACCGGGCTTCCAGATCTGGCCTATCAACCCAGTCGTCTACTGGGAGCCTTAACCCCTCAAAGGGGGTGGGAATACTCATCTCGAAGCAGGCTTCCCGCTTAGATGCTTTCAGCGGTTATCCTTTCCGAACGTAGCCAACCAGCCATGCCCTTGGCAGGACAACTGGCACACCAGAGGTTCGTCCGTCCCGGTCCTCTCGTACTAGGGACAGCCCTTCTCAATATTCCTACGCGCACAGCGGATAGGGACCGAACTGTCTCACGACGTTCTAAACCCAGCTCGCGTACCGCTTTAATGGGCGAACAGCCCAACCCTTGGGACCGACTCCAGCCCCAGGATGCGACGAGCCGACATCGAGGTGCCAAACCATCCCGTCGATATGGACTCTTGGGGAAGATCAGCCTGTTATCCCCGGGGTACCTTTTATCCGTTGAGCGACGGCGCTTCCACAAGCCACCGCCGGATCACTAGTCCCGACTTTCGTCCCTGCTCGACCCGTCGGTCTCACAGTCAAGCTCCCTTGTGCACTTACACTCAACACC
>NZ_BAAATS010000082.1:0-1085 GCF_039533535.1 Streptomyces kunmingensis | reverse complement strand
GGTCGGTGGCGGGGCGGCCTCGGTTTAGGGGAGGTAGACGGTGTCGATGCGTCCGGCAAGTTTCCAGCGGATTCCCCCGATGACGGTCCGGACGGCGTGGGCGGCGTGTCCGAGGGGGACGCCGGTGATGCTGATGCGGGACCGGCTCGATGTGGTGTTCGCCGACGAGGACTTCGCTCATCTGTATCCGGCCGATGGCCGACCGGGCTTCTCGCCGGGGCAGTTGGCACTGGTGTCGGTGCTGCAGTTCGCGGAGAACCTCTCCGACCGTGCGGCGGCGGATGCGGTGCGCACGAGGATCGACTGGAAGTACGGACTCGGCCTCGAACTGGACGATCCGGGGTTCGACTATTCCCTGCTCAGCGAGTTCCGGGCCCGACTGGCCGAGGGCGACCGGGCAGATCAGCTGCTGCAGCTGATGCTGGACCGCTTGGTGGCGGCCGGGCTGCTCAAGGGGCGGGGCCGGCAGCGTACCGACGCCACCCATGTCCTGGCGGCGGTGCGGCGGTTGAGCCGGCTGGAGCTGGTGGGCGAGAGCGTGCGGGCGGCGCTGGAGGAGATCGCCGCGGCCGATCCGGCCTGGCTGGTGCCGCTGATCGATCCCGCGTGGGCCAAACGGTACGGGCGGAAAGTCGAAATCGGGAAAGTTCCGGGCGGCAAGGCAGCGGTGCGCGAGCGTGCCGAGGAGTTCGGCCGGGACGGGCAGAAGCTTCTTTCCGCCGTCTGGGCAGCCGATGCCCCACTCCGTCTGCGGATGCTGCGGCAGGTGGAGATCCTGCGGCGCGTCTGGATCCACCAGTATCACTGGGATCGCGAGGGGCATCTGCGCTGGCGGGAGGGCACGGCCCTGCCGCCGGCCTCGCTGCGGTTCGACTCCCCGTACGACACCGACGCGCACTACTGCGTCAAACGCGATGTCGAGTGGAGCGGATACCGTGTGCATCTCACCGAGTCGTGTGATCAGGATCTGCCGCACCTGGTGGTGCACGTCGCCACCACCATTGCTCCCGTCCAGGACGGGCAGATGACCGACAAGATCCACAACGACCTCGCCACCCGTCTCCTGGCTCCGGCCGAGCACATCG
>NZ_BAAATS010000081.1:0-1662 GCF_039533535.1 Streptomyces kunmingensis | reverse complement strand
TGGGCATATCTGACGAGACCCGAGGTCAACTCTCCACCAAGTTCGGGGTGATGTTCCCGCACCTGGACGAGCGGCAGCGCCGTTTGTTGATGGGTGCGGAGGCGCGGGCCCTGGGGCACGGCGGCATTCGGGCGGTCGCGAGGGCGGCCCAGGTCAGCGAGACGACGGTCCGTAAAGGCGTCGCCGAGTTGGGGGCCAGTGAGGCGCCGTTGGGGCGGGTACGCAGGCCCGGTGGTGGCCGTAAACGGGCTGTGGATCGTGATCCGGGTCTGCGGTCCGCGGTGCTGGCGCTGGTGGAGCCGGACGAGCGGGGTGATCCGATGTCGCCGTTGCGGTGGACGGTGAAGTCGACCAGGACCCTCGCCGCAGAGCTCACCCGTCGCGGGCACAGGGTGAGCGCGGACACCGTCGGAGACCTGCTGCGAGAGGAAGGCTTCAGCCTTCAGGCCGGTGCCAAGACGCTCGAGGGCAGGCAACATCCGGACCGTGACGGCCAGTTCCGCTATATCAGCGAGCGCGCCCAGGAACACATGAATGCCGGCCAGCCGGTGATCAGCGTGGACACGAAGAAGAAGGAACTCGTCGGCGACTATAAGAACGCTGGCCGTCAGTGGCGGCCCCAGGGCGAGCCGCCATTGGTCAAGACACACGACTTCCTGGACCGTCAGGGGCCGGGCAAGGCGATCCCGTACGGGATCTACGACATCGCCGCGAACACCGGCTGGGTCAGTGTCGGCACCGATCACGACACGGCCGCGTTCGCTGTCGCCTCCATCCGCCGCTGGTGGCAGGGCCGAGGCCGGCACGACTATCCGGCCGCCACCCGTTTACTGATCACCGCGGACGCGGGCGGGTCCAATGGCTACCGCACCCGAGCCTGGAAGACCGAACTCGCCGCCCTGGCCTCTGAGACGGGCCTGACCATCACGGTCTGCCACATGCCGCCGGGTACCTCGAAGTGGAACAAAATCGAGCATCGGCTGTTCTCCCACATCTCCATGAACTGGCGAGGCTGTCCTCTGACCAGCCATGACGTCATCGTAAAGAGCATCGCGGCGACCACCACCCGCACCGGGCTGACTGTGCACGCCGTACTCGACCCGGGTACCTACAACACCGGCATCAAGGTCACCGACAGCGACATCGACGCCCTGCCCATGCACCGGCACCGCTTCCACGGCGACTGGAACTACACCCTTCACCCCTCACCTCGAGCCCCCGCCACAGCTAAGAGCCCTCGATCAGTCGGCAGCCTGTCCCCGCAGCCCTGCACCGGGTGTCTGCGCGACCCGGAGCTGACAGGGATGCCTGAGCCGGAGCTCGCCGAACTGATCAGCCAACTCGGCCAGACACTGGACGAGTTACGTGAGCAAGGGCGGCGACAGCAGCGAGGAGGCGACCGCGTCCGGGCTCGCGGCGCAGGCGCCAAGGACAAGCTGACCACGGCCGACAGAGTCCTGGCCACCGTGCTCTACCTGCGCAAACTCGGCACCCGAGACCTACTCGCCCAACTCTTCGGAGTCAACGGCAGCACCCTCACGAGGGCCGTTCACCAAGTCCGGCCCCTCCTGGCCGAGCACGGTCACATTATTCCAGCCTCGACAGCCAGGTTCCGCACACCCGCCGACGTTGCCGCATTCCTCGCGAACAGCAGCCCCACCG
>NZ_BAAATS010000080.1:0-597 GCF_039533535.1 Streptomyces kunmingensis | reverse complement strand
ATCGCGAAGTTGTCGGCGCCGTTGACACCACGGCCGCCGGAGACCACGATCGCGGCCTCGGTCAGGTCCGGGCGGCCGGTCGACTCGCGCGGGGTCCGCGAGGTCACCTTGGTGCCCCTCGCCTGCTCCGAGAAGGACACGGCGAGCGCCTCGACCGCACCGGCGGCCGGGGCCGCCTCGACGGCAGCGGAGTTGGGCTTGACGGTGATGACCGGGGTGCCGGTCGCGATGCGGGACTTGGTGGTGAAGGAGGCGGCGAACACCGACTGGGTCGCCACCGGGCCCTCCGCGCCGGCCTCCAGGTCGACGGCGTCGGTGATGACACCGGACTTGATACGCAGCGCCAGCCGCGCGGCGATCTCCTTGCCCTCCGCGGAGGACGGGATGAGGACGGCGGCCGGGGAGACGGCCTCGACGGCGGCCTGCAGCGCCTCGACCTTCGGCACGACGAGGTAGTCGGCGTACTCGGCGGCGTCGTGGGTGAGGACCTTCACCGCGCCGTGCTCGGCGAGCGCGGCGGCGGTGTCGGCGGCGCCGGCACCCAGCGCGACGGCGACCGGCTCGCCGATCCGGCGGGCCAGCGTCAGCAGCTCGAGG
>NZ_BAAATS010000078.1:0-1600 GCF_039533535.1 Streptomyces kunmingensis | reverse complement strand
GGAGGAGGCGTTGCCGCCGGAGGTGGCGCAGCCGTACATCGAGAGTGTGCGGATGCTCACCGATATGCCCGACGGCGGCGACCCTGTCCAGAAGCTGCTTTTTCAGCTGGACGAGATGGCCAATGGCCAGATCAGTTATTCGCAGAATATTCAGGCGTCGAAGTGGGAGATCATCTCCGAGATCATCATGCTGATCGCGGAGCTGGCCATTCTGGCGGCGCTGATGGCGTTCACCGGTGGTGCGTCGGTGTCGCAGATGTTCCTGGCGAGGGCCCGGAGCAAGCTGGCGATCCTGATGATCGTCGACCGCCTGGTGCGGATGACGCACATCGCGCCGACCCTCGGGGAGGCGATCGAGGAGGCCATGCAGACGCTGGCGGTCCGGCTGGCGCAGATGGGCCTGAACACCGGTGGCCGCAGGCCCGGCGGGGTGGACTGGAAGGATGTCGGGGTCGCGGCGGCGTTCGGTGCGCTCACCGCCGGTTTCATGGAGTTCCTCGAGAAGATCCTGAAGCCGGTCAAGAACTTCTTCAAGGACCTCCTCGGGGATGTGTTCGACAAGTTCAAGATCAACCGGGACGGTCTGCTGTTCAAGGGGCTGGTGAACGGTCCGCCGGTGGTCGTCACCTCTTTCGTGGTCGGTGGTACCGCGGAGAGCGCGGCCGAGGTCATCATCAACGGGGCCTTCTACGACAAGTGGGAGTTCAAGTGGGAGACCTTCGTCGGGTCCGGTACCAGCACCCTGTTCGACCTGGGTGCGGGGCTGGCCCTCGGCGCCGGGGCCATCCAGATCTACAACAAGTACTTCGACGACAACGTCAAGTTCACCGATCACAACAAGCTTCCCGGCCCCAACGACCCGCTGGGCACCGGGGACGGGGACCCGAAGCCCCCGGTGTCCGAGAAGCCGCACGTGGGCCCGGGCGGTGCGAACGCCAAGGGCGCGACGGTGAAGAGCGACCTCTTCACGCCGGGCCCGGCCCCCCTGCCGAACACGACCGTCTCGTCCGATCTGCCGGACGGGGTCAGCAGCGGCATCGACACACCTCCGCTGCCCCCGTACACGCCGCCGCCGGCGTACTCGTCCCCGGACACACTGAACACACTGCCCCAAGGCGGCACCGACGCTTCGTCCGGGCCGCCTGACCTCAGCACACGGACACCGGGCGGCACGAACAGCTTCAACAGTGCGAACAACCTCAACAGCACGACCAACGTCAACAGCACGAGTGGGTCGCCGGTCCCGTATCTGCCGCCGCCCACGTCGTCGCCGGACTCGCCGTCGCTCTCGCCCTCCAACTCCCCGGCTTCGTCCCTGCCGGACACCAACCCGCTGACGTCGGGACCGACGTCCGCGCGCAACGCCGGACCCTCGTCCAGTTCGAACGCCGACGTCACGCCCGACGTCACGCCGGACCTCGCGCCGGACCTCACGCCGGTTGAGTCGCCGGACCTGACGCCGGATCCGACACGTGGTGTGACCTCGGACCCGTCGAGGTCGCCGAGCGACCTCCCGCAAGGAATCCAGGCGCCGAAGAGTTCCACCACCCCGGACCCGAACAGCACGAACGGGCTCAGCGACAGGGGCCTGGAGGCCGGC
>NZ_BAAATS010000077.1:0-825 GCF_039533535.1 Streptomyces kunmingensis | reverse complement strand
AGGGCGGAGCTCAGGCACTGCGGCGGCGTCCGGCCCCTGGTCGGCCGCCCAAGCTGGATGACGCCGGAGTCGAGGTGGTCCGGGCCGCGCTGGAGCAGGGCGCCCAGGCGCACGGGTTCGAGGCGGACCTGTGGACGCTGGAGCGGGTCGGCCTGGTGGTGGAGCGGGTCACCGGAGTGCATCTGGCCAGAGCATCGGTGTGGCGCCTACTGACCGGGCGGCTGGGCTGGAGCCTGCAGCGGCCCCGGCGCCAGGCCATCGAGCGGGACGAGTCGGAGATCGCCCGGTGGGTCGCCCAGGAGTGGCCGCGCATCAAAAAGGGGCGGTGAAGAAACGTGCCTGGCTCGTCTTCTTCGACGAATCGGGGGTGTCGCTGCTGCCCCAGGTGCGCCGCACCTACGCACCCCGCGGCCGTACCCCGGTCCTGCGGCACCGGCTGAACTGGAAACGAGCCGGGATGGCCGCCGCGCTGGGCTACCACGCCGCTGACCCTGGACGCGGTCCGCGGCTGTGCTTCCACCTCAAGCCCGGCAGCTACGACACCACCAGCCTGATCGAGGTCCTCGAGCAGATCAAAACCTTCTACGCCGGCGAGGCCGTGGTGCTGGTGTGGGACGGACTGTCGGCCCACTGGAGCCGCGGCATGCGGGCCTGGGCCGCGGCCGAGCAGCACTGGCTGACGCTGGAACGGCTGCCCGCCTACGCACCCGAACTCAATCCGGTGGAACTGCTGTGGTCGGCCATCAAGACCCGCGAACTGGCCAACCTCGCCAGCGACCACCTTGCCGACGTCGCCGACGCAGCCGAACGCGGCATCCACCGAGT
>NZ_BAAATS010000076.1:0-2160 GCF_039533535.1 Streptomyces kunmingensis | reverse complement strand
GCCCAGTCGGCCAGCGGGCCGCCGTAGGCGGAGTCGGCCCAGACGACGGTGACCTCGGGATGCGTGAGCCGCAGCCGGAAGAGCAGATCGCGGGCGGGAACACTGTCGTGCGGTGAGGCGACGCCGACCATCACGGCCAGCGGCATGCCGCGCATGTCCACGACCAGATGCCGCTTGCGCCCGTTGATCAGCTTCCCGCCATCGAACCCCCGGGTGTCCGCGCCCACCGTCTCCGCTCCCTTGACCGACTGCGAGTCCAGGATCACCGCCACGGTGCGGGGGTTGAGCCCGTCATGGACACGGAGCAGCTCGTGGAGCTCAGCATGGATGCGGGCCAGGTCTCCGCTCGCCCGCCACCTGCGGAAATACCCGTAGAGCGTGCGCCAGGGAATCTTGAAGTCGACCGGCACGGATCTCCATTTGATGCCGTTGTCATTGACGTAGCGGATCGCATCGACGACGTTGCGCCGCGGGTGCTTCTCCGGGCGCCCGCCCGCGGGCAGCCGACAGGCCGGTGGCGGCAGCAGAGGTTCGAGCACGTCCCACTCGGCGTCCGTGGTGTCGCTGGGGTAGTGCCGCTCACGCACGGCCGGTCGCTCGTTGTTCGCGCAGGTCATGGTCATCGCTCCATGCGGGTGAGGACTTCCAGGGTGGCCTTGACGCCTCCGAGCTGTTCCAGGACCAGGCGGGCCCACTCGTCCTTGGGCAGCCTCTTGGCGTGCGGACCGACGGCCGCCTCGACGAAGTTGGTGATGCGACGCAGTTCGATCCGGAAAACCGCCCGCTCATAAGCGATCCAGACCTCAAGGTCCTCGGAGAGCTGAAAACCGTCCGTTGCGTTAAAAGTCACTGGCGGGAGCCCGTCTCTGATGGCGAACTTGCGCAGATAGCGGATACCGGCCCAGACCTGGGCCGGGGTACGTTTGGTGGAGCGCACCAACCGTTTCAGCGTCAGACCCGCGGGCCGTGCTTCTTCCAGGGCCCTGCGAACGGCCTCGGCGTGCACGTGGGCGGGCTGTCCTGCCGCCCGCCGCGGCATGACTACTGGCCCCGCAACAGTTCGGCCAAGGCCTCGTCCAGATCAACCCTGCCGGTCGCCACGGCCGATTCAATCCAGTCGGCGGTGGCGCGGATCTTCTCCAACTGCCTTCCCACCAGCTCCACTTGCGCCTCGGTGAACTCCCGGCCGCGCAAGCGCGGGACCAGGCGGCTGGCGCCGGCGACGAAGCCCTGACACACCCCGACCAAATCGGTGAACTCCATCGCCCGGTGGAAGCCCCGCACGATCCGGGCCGGATCAACGCTGTCCCCGTCCTCTGCGTCGTCCGCCTCATGGGGCTCGTCCCACCAGTCCTCCTCGCCTTCCTCAACGAGGTCGGCCTGGTCGAACTGGGCCTGGTTCACTCGCTCCCTGGCCTGCCGGTCCCGCATGGCCCGAAAGGCCACCTCCGGGCGCTGAAGTAGCTCACAGGCCGCCAAGGCCGCCACGGTCTCGTCGGCGGCCAGGTCGCGGATGCTCTCGATCTTCTCCTGCGCCGTCACCGGCGTGGCCGTCGACCAGCCCGCGGCCCGCTTGGCCGCATCCCCGCTCCACTGGTGCCGCCCCGTGCGCTCGTTCAGCGGCGGGTCCTTGATCTGCTCGTACGCATCCGGCGCGGAGGCCAGAATCCGGTGCACCTCGAACGACACGCCCTCCTGCCGCTGGTCGACAGGCCACCGCGCGGCCACCCAGCGATACGTGCGAACCGTATGAAAAGACAGCCCGATCTCCTCCGCGAAGACCCTGAGCGAGGCTTCCACACTCAGCGTGTCCTCACCCTCGGCGGGCTGGTGACCGCCGTGGCCGCGCAACGGCTCGATCTCCAGCGCCATGTCGCCCACCGCGAACTGGCACCGGGTCATCGTGTGCACCAGCTTCACGGACTCCGTCACCAGCTCCTCGAACCGGTCGCGCAGCACGCTGCCGATCGTCTGGGACACGGCACTCACCCCCAGCGGGCCGAAGCGCCGGCACCTTGCCGAACGGGGGAGGCTCCGGCCCGTACACCGCAGGCTCCGCCGCGCCCTCCATGGTCACCACAGAGGACCGAAAGCTCCCCCATCCACGCGCGAAACGTCCCACCTGCGTCCGAACCCAACCCCACCCCGACCTCAAAGTGA
>NZ_BAAATS010000075.1:0-3710 GCF_039533535.1 Streptomyces kunmingensis | reverse complement strand
CCCGACCGACGTCTACGTGTTGCCCAAGCACCTGGACGAGAAGGTCGCCCGTCTCCACCTGGACTCGCTCGGCGTGAAGCTGACGACGCTCCGTCCGGAGCAGGCGTCGTACATCGGTGTCGAGGTCGAGGGTCCGTACAAGTCGGACCACTACCGCTACTGAGCACCGCGCCGGTCGCACCAGCCGACTGACAGGACAGGCCCCCGCACCCCCGTGCCGGGGGCCTGTCCCGTACTCCGCCCACCGCTGGCTACGGTGGACACGTCCTGAGCCGCCTTCCGACGACGCCGAACCGGCAGCCGCCGACAGACCGGACACGACAGACGACAGACACACAGACGCAGACACACAGACCAGCGCGCTTGGTCATGCCCCGCGATCCTGCGATCCGATCCAGTGATCCGATGGAGCGCCATCGCTCAATTGCTCAATCGCTCCATCGCGCGATCGACAGCGGCCGTCACCGAGCCAGCCGAAGGACCCGACGAACCCCATGCCCCGCGGCCGTTATTCGCTCCACGATCCGCACGATCACACCCCCCTCGGTGAAGAGCACTTCCACTGCGCGCCCGGCCCTTCCGGCTGGCGCTACGTAGCTCAACGGACCACCCCCTCCGGCGATCACGCCGGCTCGATCGACCTCGCCCTCGACGAACTCGGCCGCCCCATCCGCCTTGAAGTGAACGCCGCGAGCTGGCAGGTACGGGGAGCCGCCATCGACGGCGTCACCTGGGTACGCACCGACCCCACCGGCACCCACGCCACCGAAGGCAACGCCCCTGCCCATGCCTTCACCGGCACGTCCCCCGCGTTCCTCATCGCCACCACGCGTCTGCTGAACCTCACCCCCGCTTCCCCCTCGACCCGCGTCCGCCTTGTCGCCCTCACGGATCCGGTCCTGGCCCCCCGCACCCTGGACCAGTCCTGGACCTTGCTGAACAGCGAAGCACACGCCACTGACAACGGCCCGCTCGTCGTGGACGAATACCAGGTCACAGCCCTGGACACGGGGGAGCAGCACACCGTTCACCTCAGCGGCGACGTGGTCCTGGCAGCCCCTGGCATCGAGCTGGAGCACCTCGAAACACCCCCGTCGACGTTCAGCTGACGCCGACGACACCCGCTCCGACTCACCGACCTCAGGCCGGCGGCGCGAACCCGGTGGCCGGCGGCTCAGAACTCCCCGAACCGTGCGCGGAGTTCCCGGCGGGCGGCGCCGCGGGCGAGGGGGCGGAGGCCGGGTACCCGCCGGGCACAGGAGTGACCCGCCCGCCGTACGTTCCCTGCCCGCCGTACGTTCTCTGCCCGCCGTACGTTCCTTGCACAGGCGCGGCTTGCTCGCCGTAGGCCCCCTGCACCGGAGCAGGCGGAAGCGGCGGAGCGGGCGGCGCATAAGCAGCCGCGGGCGGAGCGACGACCCCCGGCTGCCTCTGGCCGCCGTAAGCCCCGGGGAAACGGTCCTGCCCCACCGAACCGAAGGCGCGCCGGGCCTCTCGCGACTGTCGTTCGTGCACCACTGCGGCCAGGAACGCGGCGGGTGGTACGTCGGTCGGCGCGGGCGCACCGGTGTGCGCGGCGACATCGGCGGCGAGTCGCTCGGCCATGCCCCATCCGACCTGAGGATCCAGTTGCCTCATCCGCGTCAGGTACTGACGCACGGCGAGCCAGAGTCCCTCCGGCACGGCGGACAGATCCAGCTGCGCGAACCGGCCGACCAGCCATGGCGGCGGAGGCGGCACGAACGCCGCCTGCCCGGTCGGCACCCGTTCGCGCACGACGAGCGTCCCAGCGAACACGTCTCCGACCCGCCGCCCCCGGGCGGACACCAGCGAGGCGATACAGGCCACGACACCGAAGGTCAGCAGGATCTCGACGACCCCGACGGCCCCGCGCACCAGTGCGTGGCGGAACCGGATGGGCCCGCCGTCGTCCCGTACGACCCGCAGCCCGCACGCGAGCTTCCCGAGCGACCTTCCGTGGCTCAACGTCTCCACGGCTATCGGGACTCCCACCAGCACCAGCAGGAACAGCGCCACGGACAGCGCCGCCGACGCGGCATCGTCCAGCGACGCGGTCGCGGCCACCACGGCGATCGTCACGGCGATATAGACGACGAACGCCACCACCAGATCGATGAGCACGGCGAGCGCCCGGCTCGGCAGCTTTGCGGGCCGCAACTCCAGTGCCACGGCCTCGCCCGTCACCAGCTCACTCACGCCGGCCACCCACCCTTCCCTGACCTGCCCTCGGAACCGCCAGTCTGCCAAGCTGAGGGCACATCGCGCCGCACAGGTGCCGGAAAGCGAGGAGCAGCAGACCGGATGGACCTCGACGTCTTCGTGTCCGCCCACCGAGCCGAGTGGGACCGCCTGGACGCACTGCTGCGCCGCCGACGCCGCCTGACCGGCACGGAAGCGGACGAACTGGTGACGCTCTACCAGCGCACGGCCACGCACCTCTCCCTCATCCAGTCGAGCGCCCCGGACCCGAGAGTCGTCGGCCGCCTCACTCAACTCGTGGCACGCGCGCGTAGTGCTGTGACCGGTACTCGCGCCGCTTCATGGCGCGACGTCACCCGTTTTCTCACCCACGGTTTCCCGGCAGCGGTCTACAAGGCACGCCACTGGTGGGTCCCCACCGCTCTCGTCTCCACGGCGATAGCCGCCCTGATCGGCTGGTGGATAGGTACCCACCCCGAGATACAGGCCTCCATAGCCGCTCCGTCCGAGCTCCGTGAGCTGACCCGCCCGGGCGGCCAGTACGAGACGTACTACTCGAGCCATCCGGCGACGTCCTTCGCGGCGCAGGTCTGGACGAACAACGCGCAGGCCGCCGCCATGTGCCTGGTCCTGGGCATCTTCCTGGGACTGCCGGTCCTGTGGATCCTTCTGCAGAACATGCTCAACGTCGGTATCGGTATCGGCCTGATGACCTCCGCCGGCCGCCTCGACACCTTCCTGGGCCTGATCCTCCCGCACGGCCTCCTCGAACTGACCGCGGTGTTCGTAGCCGCCGGTACTGGACTGCGCCTCGGCTGGACGGTCATCGACCCCGGCCCGCGCACACGGCGAACGGCCCTCGCGGAGGAAGGCCGAGCGGCGATCGGCATGGCCATCGGCCTGGCCCTGGTCCTCTTCATCTCCGGTGCCATCGAAGGCTTCGTGACCCCTTCCGGCCTGCCGACCTGGGCCCGCATCGGCATCGGCATCGCCGCGGAACTCGCCTTTCTCGTCTACGTCTATGTCCTCGGTGGCCGCGCGGTCCGTGCGGGAGAAACAGGGGACCTGGACACGGGCGAACGCAGCGCAGTGCTCCCGACAGCCGCTTGATGTGCGGACAGCTCCGCTGACCTGCTAGTCTCCTCTTCGCCCCGGAAAGACCGTTGACACGGAACGACGGGGGAGGTAGATTCGAACAGTTGCCCCGAACTCGACAGGTTCGGCCGCAACCGTTAGCATCTAACTCGCTTCACGAAATAACATTCTTCGAGAAGCCTCCCCGATTAATCGGAAATAAGAGTCGGTCAGACCGGCCCAAACCTTCTGATAAAGTCGGATCAGCCGAAAGGCAAAGGCCCCCAACGGCCACCGGAAATGAAATCCGAACCGGAAACGGAACGGAAAACGGATCTGGTAAGGTTGGAAACACGAAGGGAAGCGCCCGGAGGAAAGCCCGAGAGGGTGAGTACAAAGGAAGCGTCCGTTCCTTG
>NZ_BAAATS010000074.1:0-24585 GCF_039533535.1 Streptomyces kunmingensis | reverse complement strand
ACAGCCGGATTCGCCAGCGCTTGACCACCCAAGATCACCAACAGAGTCACGGCATTGGGCCTAGGCGGCCGGAGGCGGCAGAACGAGTGCGCGTGCGTGCATGATCGTCACCCTAGACCGCTCCCCCCGACCGGGACAACGCGGTTTCCGCCGGTTCGACGGCGGGCTCCGGCGGTTGCGTCGGCGCCTTCGACGACTGCGCGATGAACGCGCCGATCAGCACCACCGCGCCCCCGAACAGCTGCGGCGCCGACAGGTGCTCGCCGAGCAGTACCCAGGCGAGGACGGTGGCGATGACCGCCTCCAGGCAGGCCACGACGCCGGCCACCTGGGGCGAGAGCCGCCGTACGGACACCACGCCGGTGACATACGCGACGACGGTGGCGAGCAGCACGATCCAGCACAGCAGCACCCAGGCGGGGACCGACGTACCGTTCATGCCGGCGTTGCCCGCGAGCACCGACCAGTCCATGCCCCACGGGCGGGCGATGACGGTGAGCACCACGGCACCGACCAGCAGCCCGTACGCGATGACGCCGAACGGATCGGGCACCTCGCCGCCGGCCGCGCCCGCGTCGCTGCCCTGGTCGGACAGGACGAAGTAGCCGACCTGGCAGCACGCGGCGCCGAGCGCGAGGAGCAGGCCGAGCGCGTCGAAGCTCAGCCCCGACCACACCTCGACCACGCACGCGAGCCCGCCGACGGCCAGGACCACGCCGAGCGCGGCGGCCCGGGTCACCGGCTTGCGCTGGACGAAGCGGACCCAGCCGAGGACGAGGGCGGGCGCCAGATACTCGACGAGCAGGGCCACGCCGACGGGGATACGGGAGATCGCCGCGAAGTAGCAGGCCTGCACACCCGCGACGGCGAGCAGCCCGAACCCGAGGAGCAGCAGCGGCCTGCGCCGTACGAGGGCGCGGTGCCGCCAGGCGACGGGCAGCATGACGAGGGCCGCGCCGGCGACGCGCAGCCACACCACGTAGAGGGAGTCGAGCCCCGCTTCGATCAGCGGTTTGGCGGCGACACCGGATCCGCCGAACGCGAGCGCGGAGACCAGGGCGAGCCCCAGACCGAAGCCGCGCCCACTGGTTGCCTGCTGTCCCTGTGACCCCTGAGACCCCTTTGACCCGTGCACCGGCACATCATGGCAGGGACGGTCAGGAGCGTCACCCCCGATGACCCCTGTCTCACAGGACGGACAGGGACGGACAGGGACGGACGGGGACGGCCGCCGGGCTTCTCGCCAAGCCGAGCCGAATCGACCCGAGCCGAATCGACCCGAGCGAATCGACCCGACCGGACCCGCCCGACCTGGCCCGATCCGCCCCGACCCGCGTCAGCTCAACCGCTCCCGCAGCTCCACCACGTCGACTCCGGCGCGGCCGAGCACCTCGACCGCGCGGGACTCCGCGTCCGCGGCGAGCGCCGCCAGGACATCGACGCCCCGGGCCCGCCCCTCCCCCCGGGCCGCGGCCCGGGCGACGCCGGCCTCCATCGCCGCGGCGACCAACGGCGACCAGCCGGGCGCCCCGCTCACGACAGGTACGACGCCGGAGTCCTCCACGGCGCCCTGCCACTGGAGCCCGTACCCGATGCTGCGCTGCACGAGATAGCCGAGCAGCCGCGCGACCTGCGGCTTGTCGGCGAAGGCGGCGCGTACGTCGGGGTCGGTCTCCAGGAGGGAGTGCAACAGATGCGCGGTGTCGATCTGACGGTCCCCACCCCGCATCGCCCGTCGCCGGGCTCCCGCGACGACCAGAGCCAGCTCGTCACTGAGCGGCGCGTCTTCGAGAGGTCCGGCTTCTTCCTGGGTACGGCCGTACGCGGTGGCGTCCGACGGGGTAGGGCTCTGCACGTACCCCACCTCATCAGCCGTGATGGGCATGAACATCCCCGGAAGGGAGCATTTTCGCGTCCGACACAAGGTGGGCATGAGAGGACGGCTTCTCCTCCTCAAGGATGAGAGCCCATGAGAGCCCCTCAGGGAAACGGGCGCCTCATAGTCGCGCCCCCTTCGGGAAGGCGGGCGCCGCAACCACCACCCCCTCCGCGCTCGTCCGTCACAGGTATGGAGAGCGGGTGCTGGCTCGTGGCCCTGCCCGCGACCGACGGCAGGCAGTACGTGTACCGGGTGTACGCCCCGGACGACGCGCTGCCCGCCGACCTGTTCTGGGACGCCTGGCACTGCCACGACGAGGGCCCGCACCCTCGCGCGTACGACCTCTTCGACGCGGCGCGGATCGAGCGCGTGGGGACCACCGTCTCCTGACGGGCCATCAGTATTGAATGTTCGAGGCCATGGGGCTACTTTCCGCGACACCACAGCCCGTACAGCTCTCGTCGAAGGGGTGGCCGCATGGCCGAAGTCAGCGCGGAAGCACGTATCGAGGCGCCCGCCGAGAAGGTCTGGGCGCAGCTGATCGACTTCTCCTCGTACGGGGAGTGGAACGCCACCCACACCGGCTTCCCGAAGGGCCCGCCCACCTCGCTCGAGGTCGGCGGCCGATTCGAGGAGAACATGAAGCTGATGGGTTTCCCCGCCGAGGTCACCTGGACCGTCGAGGACCTGGTGGCCGGCCGCACGCTCGCGATCAGGGGGAAGGGTCCGATGGGCGTGATCGTCGGTACGCGCTACACCCTCGTCCCGGACGGGGACGCGACGACGGTCCGCGTCGACGGCGAGTTCACGGGCGCCGCGGTCTCCCTGATGGCGGGCAAGCTGAAGGACTCGGCGACGGCGGCCCTGGACGAGTCCCTGCGCAAACTGGCCGGCCTGGTGGCCTGACCCGTACCGGCCCCCTCCTTCCCCCCGCCGGGCCGGTACGCACACGAAGAGGCGCCCCGTACGTGTCGTACGGGACGCCTCTTCCACGCTCTGCACCCTGGCTGGGCCCGCACGGGGCTCAGTCCTCGTCGGCGAGGATCAGGTACAGCTTCTTTCGCGCGTCGTTGATGACGGAGAGCGCCTTCTCGCGCTGCCCCTTGCTGCCGGTCTTCCAGACCTGGCCGAACGCCTCCATCAGACCGAAGCCGGCCTGCCGGATCTCGTTCATGGCCTCCCAGTCGACCCCGCGACCGGGCTCCTCCCAAGGGGCGTCGGGCCCCTCGTCGGCGGCCGTGCGGCCGGCGTCGGTCAGCGAGAAGAGCTTCTTGCCGCCCTCGCTCGCGCTGACGATCAGGCCCTCGTCCTCGAGCAGCTGGAGCGTCGGGTAGACGGAGCCCGGGCTGGGCTTCCACGCGCCGCCGCTGCGCTCGGCGATCTCCTGGATCATCTCGTAGCCGTGCATCGGGCGGTCCTTGAGGAGGGCCAGGATCGAGGCGCGCACGTCACCGCGGCGCGCTCGCCCCCGGGGCCCGCCACCGCGGCCGCCGCGGCCGCCCCAGGGGCCGGGTCCGCCGAAGCCCGGACCGAAGGGCCCGAACGCCGCGCGCCGGCCTTCGAAGCCGCCGCGCTCGAAACCGCCCCGGCCCTCGTGGCCGGGTCCGTAGTGTCCATGTCCATGGTCGTGTCCGTGGGTACGCATGAGAATCAGTCCTTTCGTCACTGATCGTGCGATTCGATGAACGCGATCATTGACCGATCGCGATGCCTCAACGATATATCGGAAGACTTCGTCTGGCAACACTCCCTCGGCACCCCACGGCGAGAGCCCACGACGAGAGCCCACCGCGAGAGCCCACGCACGAGGGAGGGATGCCAAGCACTCCGAATTGGCCTTGGCCGGGGCCCCGGGGGCTGAACTACCGTCCCCGGCATGCGTATTCGTATCGTCGACGCCTTCACCGACCGCCCCTTCGCCGGCAACCCCGCCGGCGTCCTGCTCCTCGACGCCTTCCCGGACGACGCCTGGCTGCAGAGCGTCGCCGTCGAGGTCAACCACGCCGAGACCGCCTTCGCACACCCCCTGCCCGCGGGCGGCGAGGCGGACTGGGCGCTGCGCTGGTTCACCCCCGGCACCGAGGTCGACATGTGCGGCCACGCCACGCTCGCCACGGCCCATGTGCTGCACTCGACGGGCACGACCCGGGGCCCGGTCCGCTTCGCCACGCGCAGCGGCGTGCTCGTCGCCACCCCGCACGACGACGGCTCCCTCACCCTCGACTTCCCGACGGCGCCGCTCACCGAGGAACCGGCGCCCGCCGGTCTGGCCGAAGCCCTCGGCGCGCAGCCGCTCTCGGTGCACGACACCGGCCGCGCGATCGGCGATCTGCTGGTCGAACTGCCCGACGAGAAGACCGTCCGGGCCCTCGCCCCCGACCTCAAGGCGGTGAGCGCGGCCTCCGAGCGCGGCATCATCGCCACGGCCCCCGCCGAGGACCCCTCCCAGGGCTACGACTTCGTCTCGCGCTGCTTCTTCCCGGGCATCGGGATCGACGAGGACCCGGTGACGGGCAGCGCGCACACGGCCCTGGCCCCGTTCTGGGCGCGGCGCCTCGGCCGCACCCGGCTCACCGGTCTCCAGGCCTCGGCCCGTACCGGCCTGGTCCGCGTGGAGCTGCGCGGCGGGCGCACCCTGCTCACGGGCAGCGCGGTCACGGTCATCGAGGGCGAGCTGACCGCCTGACCGTCAGGCCGTGGGCAGCCAGTCCACCTTGCCCGCGAGCAGCCCGTATCCGACGAACGCACCGATGTCCAAGAGGGAATGGGCCACGACCAGTGGCCCGACCCGCCCCCACCGCCGGTACAGGAAGACGAAGACGACGCCCATCGCGAGGTTCCCGAAGAACCCGCCGATGCCCTGGTACAGGTGGTAGGAGCCGCGCAGCACGGACGACGCGACGAGCGCCGTGCCGGGCGTCCACCCCAACTGGCCGAGCCTGCGCAGCAGATACCCGACGACGATGACCTCTTCGAGTACGGCGTTCTGCACCGCGGAGAGGATCAGCACCGGGTACTTCCACCACACGTCGGGCAGCGCCTCCGGCACGACGGTGAGGTTGAAGCCGAGGCCGCGCGCCGCGAGGTAGAACGCGATGCCGGTGCTGCCGATCACGGCCGCGATCGCGGTGCCGCGTGCCCCGTCGAACCACGGCCGCGTCCGGTCGAAGCCGATCGTGCGCAGGCCCGCGCCCTCCCGCAGCAGGAAGTGTGCGACGAGCGCGACGGGCACGAGCGCGCTCGCGATCCCGAACAGCTGCCATGCGAGATCGAGCCATGGCCTGCCAGGAGCCGCCGAGGCGTTGAGCGTCGCCGCCTGGTCCTTCAGCCCGCCCGGTCTGGTGACTGATCCGACAAAGCTGATCAGGGCCGACACGCCACTCGCACCGAGCGAGAGCGCCAGAACGAGCAGTGTCTCGTCCCGCAAAAATCGTCGCGAGAGCCCCTCGTCGGGAAAAGAACCGGCCACCGTCCCCGCCTCCACGTGCACACCTGCCTCACTTGTGTAATCCCGCCGCATCCCCCACGCCGCCCCGCTAGGGTCTCGAATGCGAGTACGAAGATCGCGCGCGACAGGCCGAGGGGGGCGGACGCCGCTGTCCGGCGCACCTTTCCCCTCTTGCTTCACCGCTTATATCGCAACTGCCTTTGCGGCTCAGGGAGGGGCACCACCGTCATGGGACGTCACAGCAGCATGCCCGACGAGTTCGGGACGGCCGCGGTCGACCCGCGGCCCCGGTCGCGCGGCCGCTCGGTGGCCCTCGCGACGGCCCTCGTCCTCCTCGTCGCGGCCGGCACGGCTCTGGCGGTCCGCAGCGATCTGCTCGGCCTCGGCGACTCCTGCGGCGACGAGGTGCACCTCGATGTCGTCGCCTCGCCGGACGTGGCGCCCGCGCTGCGGGCCGCGGCCGACAGCGCCCGCGAGCAGAAGGTCACCTCGGACGGCAACTGCCTCGACGTCTCGGTCACCGCCCGCGATTCGTACAAGGTCGCCGACGTGCTGCGGGCCGGAAAGGGCAGGTCGGACTACCAGGTGTGGGTGCCGGACTCGGACCTGTGGATCCAGCGCGTGGAGCAGAACGCGAAGGCGACCCCCGTCACCGCGGCAGGGAACGTCGCCACGTCCCCGATCGGCATCGGCATGGTCCCGTCGGCCGCGAAGGCGTTCGGCTGGCCTCAAAAGACGTACAGCTGGACGCAGTTGACGGGCGCCGCGATGCAGGACGACAAGCTGCGCCTGGGCGCCGCGGACCCCGCCCGCAGCTCCACCGGTCTGCTCGCGCTCACCAAGCTGGCGGGCGCCGCGAAGAAGTCCCCCGCCGGAGACACCCAGGCAGCCGCCACGGCGAAGGCCCTCTCGCAGCGCACGTCGGACAGCGACGCACAGTTGATGGACACGGTGGCCCGCGACGACTCCGGTACCGAGCAGGGCAATCCGCGCCGCAACGAAGCGCTGGTCCTCTCCGAACAGGCCGCCTTCGCGCACAACGCCGAGGCGGCCGACGGCGGCTCCCTCGACCTCTTCTATCCGAAGGACGGCTCGCCCGAGCTGAACTACCCGTTCTCCCTCGTCGACGAGCCCTCGCTCAGCACCGACGAGAGCCGGGCCGCCGTCCGCTTCATGACCCTGCTCAGCGCCCCCGAGGGCCGGGCGGCCCTGGAGAAGCACGGCTTCCGCACCGACGGCGGCGCCTCACCCGACGCGGTCGCCGCGCGGGCCGGTGCCCGCTCCCCGCAGCCGTACGCGGAGCCCACCTCGCAGCCGCCCGCCGACGAGGACGTCGAGGAGACCCTCGGCATGTGGACGATCACGGTGCAGAGCGCCCGCCTCACCACGGTCGTGGACGCCTCGGCCTCCATGGGGAACTGGGTGCCCGGCCGCGGCGAGTCCCGGATGGAGGTGACGAAGGCGTCGATGCTTGCGGCCCTGTCGACGTTCACGCCGGAGGACGAGATCGGCCTGTGGGAGTTCTCGACGCTCCTCGACGGCGACCGCGACTACAAGGAACTCGTCCCGACCGAGCGGCTCGGCGACCGCAAGGGCTCCGGTACCCAACGCGACCGCCTGTCCTCCGCGTTCACCTCCCTGAAGCCGGTCCCGGGCGGGGCGACCGGCCTCTACGACACGACGCTCGCCGCCTACAAGGAGGCCACGTCGTCCTACCGGAGCGGCAAGTTCAACGCCGTCGTGATGGTCACCGACGGGGTCAACGAGGACCCGGGCTCGCTCTCCCGCAGCAGCCTCATCTCCCAGCTCGAGATCCTCGCCGACGCCGAACACCCGGTGCCCCTCATCGTCATCGCCGTCGGCCCGGCCACCGACAAGGACGAGGTCGAGCAGATCGCCGAGGCGACCGGCGGCTCGGGTCACCAGATCAGCGACCCGGCCGACATCCAGCAGGTGATCCTCAAGGCCATCGTCCAGGCAGGCACCAAGAGCTGACCCGCTCCAGAGCCTGTGTCACCCCGGTGATGACACAGGCTCTCAGCCGAGCGGGACGGCGGGCTCCGGCAGCCCGACGGGCCAGGTGTGCACCGGCTCACCCAGGTGCATCAGCTCGGCGTAACGGCGCGTGGTCGCCGCGAGCGCCGCCTCGCGCTCCAGTCCGCTGTCCAGGGCCCGGTGGTACGTCGCCGCCTGCCAAGCCGCCCCATTGGTCCGCCGCGCACACCGCTCCTCGATCACGCCCAGATAGCGGTCCCGGTCGGCGGGTTCGACACCCCAGGCGTCAAGCCCGGCAGCCGCGAGCGGCAGCAGCTCGTCCCGTACGAGGGTCGTGGCCTGCACCTGCTCGGTGCCGCCGAACCGGCCCCGGCGCGGCCACTCCAGGCGTGCGTCGATGCCGTGCCGGCAGGCGGTCTCGAAGTTGCGGGCGGCAGCGTCGAAGGAGAGCCGCGACCAGACGGGCCGCGCCTCCTCCGCCAGGGCCCGCACGAGCCCGTAGTAGAAGGCGACGTTGGCGATGACGTCGGTGACGGTGGGCCCGGCGGGCAGCACCCTGTTCTCGACGCGCAGATGCGGGACGCCGTCGGCGATGTCGTAGACGGGCCGGTTCCAGCGGTACACGGTGCCGTTGTGCAGCACGAGTTCGGCGAGGCTCGGCACCCCGCCCCGGTCGAGCACGTCCAGCGGCTGTTCCTCGTCCAGGATCGGCAGGAGCGGTGGGAAGTACCGCAGATTCTCCTCGAAGAGGTCGTACGCGGAAGAGATCCACCGCTCCCCGAACCAGGTCCGCGGCCGCACCCCCTGCGCCTGGAGCTCCGGCGGCCGGGTGTCCGTCGACTGCTGGAACAGCGGGGGCCGCGACTCACGCCACAGCTCACGCCCGAACAGGAACGGCGAGTTGGCCCCCATCGCGATCTGCACCGCCGCCACCGCCTGCGCCGCGTTCCACACGGCGGCGAACCGGCCCGGCGTGACCTGGAGGTGCAACTGCACGGACGTACAGGCCGCTTCGGGCGCGATCGAGGAGGATGCGCAGGTCAGCCGCTCCACGCCCTCGATGTCGAGGGCGAAGTCCTCCCCGCGCGCGGCGACCATCGCCTCGTTGAGCAGGGTGTACCGGTCGACGTCCGACAGGTTCGCGGAGACGAGATCGTCCTTGGCCAGCGTCGGCAGAATGCCGATCATCACGATGCCCGCATCGACCTCGTTGGCCTTGCGGTGGGCATAGCCGAGACCGGTGCGCAGTTCCTCGGCGAGCTGGTCGAGAACGCGGCCGCCGAGCCGGTGCGGCGCGATATTCACTTCGAGATTGAACATCGCGAGTTCCGTTTGGAAATCCCGGCTCGCGATCCTCTCCAGTACTTCCGCATTCATCATTCTCGGCATCCCGTCGGGCCCCGCGAGATTCAGCTCGATCTCCAGCCCCATGAGATTCCTGGGCCGGTCGAACCTCTTCTCGTCCAAGAGCCTCCCGAGTCCCGTGAGGCACTCCTGCACCTTCTGCCGGTAGCGCCGACGATCGGCTGAGTCGACGGCGTCCGCAGCGACCTTCTCCCCCATGGGAGCATCCCTCCTCGCATGGGCAGCCCGATGATCCGGCCGCGTGTCACGGTGGATGATGCCCAACCGGTGTGATCGATAACGCCCCGCGCGGGCCCGCGGAGCAGTACGCTCGGTGCAGTTACCCGGCGGCACATTCTCTAGGCATGCGGCGTTTTGCAGATTCTTCTACGAACGTCTGGTAAAAAACGCCGATCAGAATCAGCCGACCGCCCGCTCGGGCAACGCCGAGGTCACGCGGCCAAGGTTCGCAGAAAATCGGATGCGCGCCGACAAAACACCGCCGACACGACGGCCGAATAGCACCTTGCGCACCCTCTCGGCTCTGGTAGCGGAAACACTGTGTGAACACATGTCGTATAAACTCCGCGAACGAGACAGAGAGTTGGCGCCCGTGTCGAGGCCCCCGCCCCCTCTGGCCCGCGTTACGTCGCGCATTTTCGCGCACCCGCAGCAGACAGCGCCGTCCGCTCGTCCCGCACCGCCCTCGCACCACGTGCCTGTCGAATGAGAGGCGACCCACCATGCCGCTGCATGTCCCCCCGGCTCCCGCGCCCGCCCTCCGCAGCGTCCTCACGGCCCTAGGTTCCCCCACCGCCGTCCGTGAGGCCCGCACCCCGTCCCTGCGCGCCGCACAGGGACCAGCAAGTCCTGAACTCCCCTTGCCCGTCTATGTGTTGGACCACGTAACCGAAACCACCGGACGCCCCACACCCGCCACCCTCACCGGCTGGCGCTTCCTGGTCCGGTGCGGCGATCGTGCGGTGGCCGCCGCCGACACGAGGCTCACTCCCGACGGCTGGACCTTCTCGCACTTCTTCGAGGGCCCCTACGTCACCTCCACCGAGCGCGCCCTGCGCCAGGCGGAGTCCCTGCCGAAGACCTACCAGCCACGCCTGCTCTCGGTCCCGGAGCTGTACATGCTCACCCTGTGGCTGCACGGCGACCACACCGCGGACGCCGCGAGCGGGCATCCGGCGGCCGACGACATCCTGGTCCCGCTCGCGCCGGCGCCGCCCGGCATCGCGGCCAACCGACCGCACCGCGTGGCGGAACTGCTCCCGGTCCTCGCCCTGCGGCTGACACCACCACGGGCCGTCCTGCTCGCCTGACGCGACCGGAAGAACAGCGCGCCCTCACAGACCTGTGCCCCGCACCGTCCGCCGTCCGGTCGCGGGGCACAGCCATGCCGGAGCGGACTAGTCCACTCCGGCCACCCCGAACCACCCGAAGAGGCAGTGCTGTTGGACTGAACCGTCCGCACGGGTGACGCGTCTCAATCCAGTAAGGACCGCTGCTACGAAATCCCTGCGGATTGACGCCCACAGGGCAACACTGGGTTCCGGACCGACTGAATACGGGGGGCGGCGATGAACACGACTTCGAGCCGCAGCACGGACGACAACATCATCGACATCACTACGCAGCGAAAGAACCCATCCATGTGCCAGCACCAGCCATCGTGCCCGACAGCAGAGTCCGCGGACAGGGAGGCCGCGCTTCCCGTGGCTCACCACCCGGAGCAGGGCTGGAGCCTCCTGTGCAACGGGGTCCTGCTCTTCGAGGACACCGGCGAGCTGCTGCCCAACGGCACGATCATCGCCCCGCACCGCCCGCTCGGAGCGGTGGTGACAGCCGCCTAGGGCGCGAGGAAGCGAGGAACTGCGCGACCAGCCACGGACAACGGCCGGCCGCGCAGCCCTCTCGGCCATCACGCCTCGTAGGCATCCAGGGGCGGGCACGAGCACACGAGGTTCCGGTCACCGAACGCCTGGTCGATACGGCGCACCGGCGGCCAGTACTTGTCGGAAGCGGCGACCCCCGCGGGGAACACGGCTTCCTCGCGGCTGTACGCGTGCTCCCACTCCCCGCCGAGCATCCCGGCCGTGTGCGGAGCGTTCCGCAGCGGGTTGTCCTGCGCCGGCCACTCGCCGGAGGCGACCCGCTCGACCTCCCCGCGAATGGCGATCATCGCCTCGCAGAACCGGTCGAGTTCGCCGATGTCCTCGCTCTCGGTCGGCTCGATCATCAGCGTCCCGGCGACCGGGAACGACATGGTCGGCGCGTGGAACCCGTAGTCGATGAGGCGCTTGGCGATGTCGTCGACGGTGACCCCGGTCGCCTTGCTCAGCGGCCGCAGATCGATGATGCACTCGTGCGCGACGAGCCCGCCGGGCCCGGTGTAGAGCACGGGGAAGTGCGGCTCGAGCCGCTTGGCGATGTAGTTCGCGGAGAGCACGGCGACCTGCGTCGCCCGCTTCAGCCCTTCGCCGCCCATGAGACGCACGTACGACCACGAGATCGGCAGGATGCCGGCGGAGCCCCACGGCGCGGCCGAGATCGGCCCGACCCCGGTCTCCGGTCCCGCGGCCGGCTGCATCGGGTGGTTCGGCAGGTACGGCGCCAGGTGCGCGCGCACACCGACCGGGCCCACACCGGGACCGCCGCCGCCGTGCGGGATGCAGAACGTCTTGTGCAGGTTCAGGTGCGAGACGTCGCCGCCGAAGTGGCCCGGCTTGGCAAGGCCCACCAGAGCGTTGAGGTTCGCCCCGTCGACGTACACCTGACCGCCGGCGTCGTGCACCGCGGCGCAGATGTCGGCGACGTGCTCCTCGAAGACGCCGTGCGTCGACGGGTACGTGATCATGAGGACGGAGAGCTGGTCGGCGTAGGTCTCGATCTTGGCCCGCAGGTCCTCGACGTCGATCTCACCGTCGTCGGCGGTCTTCACGACGACGACCTTCATACCGGCCATCACGGCGCTCGCCGCGTTCGTGCCGTGCGCCGACGACGGGATGAGGCAGACGGTCCGCTGCTCGTCCCCGTTGGCGCGGTGGTAGCCGCGCACCGCGAGCAACCCGGCCAGCTCGCCCTGCGAACCGGCGTTGGGCTGCAACGACACCTTGTCGTAGCCCGTGACCTCCGCGAGCCGCTCCTCGAGCTCCGTGATGAGCGTCAGGTAGCCCTGCGCCTGCTCGGCCGGCACGAAGGGGTGCAGCTGCCCGAACTCGGGCCAGGTGACCGGCTCCATCTCCGTCGTCGCGTTGAGCTTCATCGTGCAGGAGCCCAGCGGGATCATGCCGCGGTCGAGCGCGTAGTCGCGGTCGGCGAGCTTGCGCAGGTAGCGCAGCATCGCGGTCTCGGAGCGGTGCTGGTGGAAGACGGGGTGCGTCAGGATCTCGTCGGTGCGCAGCGCGTCCCCGGGCAGCACGTCCGCCGTCCCGGCGTCCAGCGCCTCGATGTCGCCCTCGACCCCGAACGCGCCCCAGACGACGTGCAGTTGGCTCCGCGTCGTGGTCTCGTCGCAGGCGACGGAGACGTGATCGGCGTCGACCAGCCGCACGTTGACCCCGCCCTCGCGGGCGGTGCGGACGACCTGAGCGGCCGTGCCCGGCACCCGGACGGTCACGGTGTCGAAGTACACCTCGTGCACGACCTCGACGCCGCCCGCCGTCAGACCGGCCGCCAGCAAGGTGGCGTAGCGGTGGGCGCGCTGCGCGATGGAACGCAGGCCGTCCGGCCCGTGGTAGACGGCGTACATTCCGGCCATCACGGCGAGCAGGACCTGCGCCGTGCAGATGTTGCTCGTCGCCTTCTCACGACGGATGTGCTGCTCACGCGTCTGCAGGGCGAGGCGGTACGCCTTGTTCCCGTCGGCGTCGACGGAGACACCGACGAGCCGCCCGGGCAGGGACCGCGCGAACTTCTCCCGTACGGCCATGTAACCGGCGTGCGGGCCGCCGAAGCCCATCGGTACACCGAAGCGCTGCGTCGTGCCGACGGCGATGTCCGCGCCCAGCTCGCCGGGCGAGGTCAGCAGCGTCAGAGCGAGCAGATCGGCGGCGACGGTGACGATGGCGCCCAGCTCGTGCGCCTGCTCGATGACGGGCTTGATGTCCCGCACGGCGCCGGAGGCCCCCGGGTACTGCACGAGTACGCCGACGACGCCGCGCTCGGCGACCTCGGCGGGAATCCCGTCGCTCAGGTCGGCGACGACGATCTCCACACCGGTCGGCTCGGCGCGCGTCCGGATGACGGCGACGGTCTGCGGCAGCGCGTCGGCGTCCACCACGTACGCGCCGTTCTTGACCTTGCCGATACGCCGCGACAGCGCCATGGCCTCGGCGGCGGCCGTGCCCTCGTCGAGGAGGGAGGCGCCGGACGTCGGCAGTCCGGTCAGTTCGGCGACCATGGTCTGGAAGTTGAGCAGCGCCTCCAGGCGGCCCTGCGAGATCTCCGGCTGGTACGGCGTGTAGGCCGTGTACCAGGACGGGTTCTCCATGACGTTGCGCAGGATGACGGGCGGCGTGAACGTCCCGTAGTAGCCGAGCCCGATCATCGAGCCGAGCACCTGGTTCCGGTCCGCGAGGGAGCGCAGCTCGGCGAGCACCTCGGCCTCGGTCCTGGCGGCCGGCAGCTGAAGCGCCTCGGCGCTCTTGATCACGTCCGGCACCGCGGCCGCCGTCAGCTCGTCGAGCGAGCCGTAGCCGACCTGCGCGAGCATCTTGGCCTGCGCGGCGTCATCCGGACCGATGTGGCGCTGCTCGAAGGGGATGCCCTGCTCCAGCGCGGAGAGCGGAGTACGGTTGGCGGTCATTGCGGAGGCCTCCTGGTCATTGCGACCTGCGAGGGGCACCACGGCGTGGGTGCCCGGACGGCCTCCCCCTCTGTCATCTCAACCTGAGAGCTTCACCGGTCCGCCCCGCGCGAGCACGGAACACACCGGCTTTCACCGTCGGTGAGAGCGGGAAACGAGCACCCGCCCTGCTTTCCAGAGTGACCTCGTCCGTGCGGTACATGGGCCTGAGAGATTCCGGGGAGGATTTGCTCCTTCGGCGTCCCCGACAACTTCCGGAGACTCTCCCGCACGGGGTCAGCAGCCATTTGCCAGCCTACCAGCGGCGACTTGAGCGGAACCCTCGAGTGGCCGCCATCCCCAATGTGCTCTTTCGTAGTGCTTACAGACGAGTTGCGACCATTGGGAGGGCCCGTGCAGACCGACGTCGATCCGCGCAACTTGATCGGCCGCAAGGCGTTCGACCGCAACGGCAGCAAGATCGGCACGATCGACGAGGTCTACCTCGACGACGCCACGGGCGTGCCGGAGTGGGCGGCGATCCGCACCGGCCTCTTCAGCCGCGACGCCTTCATCCCCCTGGAACCCAGCGAACTGGTCGACGGCACCCTCCGCGTCCCCTTCGAACGCGCCCTGATCAAGGACTCCCCGGACTTCGGCGTAGGCCGCCACCTCTCCCCCGAACAGGAACTACAGCTCTACCACCACTACGGCCTGGACCTCACACCCCCACACGCCTCGGACGACCTCATGTTCGGCCACATAGCAGGCTCAGAACCCGACCACCCCTAACCCGATCAAGCCCAACCAGCACCAAATCAAGCCCCTCCGGCGATTGAGGAGCGGGGTCCGGGGCAGAGCCCCGCGTCACCGCGCGCCACCACCCCACCCGCACTGCAACCCCGGCCCCCTACTCCCCCGGCTCGACCAACGGCAACGGCTCCCCCGGCACCAACAAGGGGTCATCAACAAGAAACGTCCGAACCCGCCCGGGCCCCACCGCATAGGGCGTCTCGAACCGCACAGTCACCCGCCCAAGCCCACTCCCCTGCACCCACCCGGCCCCGAACTCCGCGTGCCGCACATCGTGCCCCGCCATCCACCGCCGCTCGCCCACCACCGGCTCGGCCACCACCTCGGCCACCTCGGCCCGCTCCCGCTCCTCCCCCTCCTCACCGGCGCCCTCCGCCCCCCGGCTCTCCTCGGCGGCAGCCGCCTGCGCAGCCGCCTGCGCGAACAGATCCTCCTGCGTGTAGTCGGCGAGCCCGCTCACCCCGACCCCGAGCAGCCGCACCCCGCCCGTCGTGTCCACGGACTCCAGCAGCCGCGCGGCGGCCTCCCGCACCACCCCCGGATCGTCCGTCGGCCCCCGCAGCGTCTCGGACCGCGTCAGGGTGGAGAAGTCGTACCGCCGCACCTTCAGAACCACGGTCCGCCCCGACCGCTCGGCCGCCCGCAGCCGCTCCACACACCGGTCGGCGAGCCGCTGCACCTCCGCCCGGACCCGCACCCGCTCGTGGATGTCCACGTCGTACGTGTCCTCGACCGACACCGACTTGGAATCGCGCTCGGCGACCACGGGCCGGGCGTCATGGGCCAGGGCCATGGCGTACAGCTGCGCCCCGTGCGACTTTCCGAGGAGGCGCACCAGCTCGTCCTCGCCCGCCTCGGCGATCTCCGCGACGGTGAGGATCCCGGCCCGCCGCAGATGGTCCCCGGTAGCGGGCCCCACGCCCGGCAGGATCCGCACGGACTTCGGCCCGAGCAGCGCCCGCTCGGTCCCCGGCCGTATCAGCACCAGGCCGTCCGGCTTCGCCTCCTCCGACGCGATCTTCGCCAGCATCTTGGAGGCGGCGAGCCCTACGGACCCGGTCAGCCCGGTCACGCGCCGGATGTCCGCCCGCAGCCGGGCACCGACGGCCTCCGCGGAAGACTCGTCCCAGGCCACCTCACCGGCCTCCAGATCGACGAACGCCTCGTCGAGGCTCAAGGGCTCCACCAGCGGCGAGAGCTCCCGCAGCAGCCCCATCACCTGCTCGCTGATCTCCCGGTAGAGCCGGAACCGCGGCACCAGGTACGCGGCGTTGGGAGCGAGCCGCCGGGCCTGCCCCATCGGCATAGCCGAATGCACCCCGAACTTCCGCGCCTCGTACGACGCCGTCGCCACGACGCCACGCGGCCCGAGCCCGCCCACGACGACAGCTTTCCCGCGCAGGCTCGGCTTGGCCGCCTGCTCCGCCGAGGCGTAGAAGGCGTCCATGTCGAGATGCAGAATCGTCGGCCCGGTCCTCACCTCACCGATGCTGCCCTACGCCACTGACAACGCGGCCGCACGGCCCGCGGGGCCCGTCCTCACACGGCCCGGTTGCGCCGCCTCGCCAGCTCGTCGGAGGGGTTGTGCCCGACCAGCGTCTCGCCGGTGTCCACCCGCTCCCCGTGCAGCTGCGACAGGGCTCTCTCCACGTCCTGCCAGACCACGCCCACCGCGATCCCGAAGATCCCCTGCCCGCCCTGGAGCAGCTCGTGGACCTCGGCCGGTGACGTGCACTCGTACACCGTTGCGCCGTCGCTCATGAGCGTCATGCGCTCCAGGTCCGCGAAGCCCCGCTCCCGCAGATGCTGCACGGCCGTACGGATGTTCTGCAGCGAGACACCCGTGTCCAGGAAGCGCTTGACGACCTTGAGGACGACGACGTCCCGGAAGCTGTACAGACGCTGCGTCCCCGAGCCGTACGCGGCCCGCACGCTGGGCTCGACGAGGCCGGTCCTGGCCCAGTAGTCGAGCTGTCGATAAGTGATGCCGGCCGCCGCGCACGCGGTCGGTCCCCGGTACCCGACGTCCCCCTGCTCGGAAGCCGCTTCGCCGCTCTCCCCCGCCACCGCAGACACTGCCTGCGGGCGCTGCGGAGTGTGATCGGCCGCGCTGCCGTGAAACGAGTACGGACCGCCCGTCGCCGTACCGTCGCCGCTGCTTCTCACGCCGACCTCCTCTTTGACCTGCCTTCACGACGGTAGGCAGTCACAAGGGGTGCGTCAACGAACGCCACACTCGCCACGCCGAGTGATAATCACCCTAGGAGTGGTTTCCCGTATCCCACCGCGGGGAAAGGCTAGCCGAATGTGCCGAGGCGGCCGCCGCTGGGCGACCGCCTCATGGTCATTTTCTGCCGGTCACTGGCTGTTGGTCCCGAAGTCCTCGGGCGAGATCTGGTCGAGGAACTCGCGGAACTTCTCCACCTCGTCCTCCTGCTCGTCCGGGATCGCGATCCCGGCATCGTCCAGGACCCCGTCACTGCCGAAGATCGGCGTGCCGGTGCGCAGCGCCAGCGCTATGGCGTCGGACGGGCGGGCGCTGACCTCGACGCCGCTCGCGAACACCAGCTCCGCATAGAAGACACCTTCCCGCAGGTCGGTGATGCGTACTTCCGTCAGCTCCTGTCCGACCGCTTCCAGCACGTCCTTGAACAGGTCGTGCGTCAGCGGACGCGCGGGAGCCATGCCCTGCTGGGCGAAGGCGATCGCGGTCGCCTCCCCCGGTCCGATCCAGATGGGGAGGTAACGGTCGCCTCCCACTTCACGCAGGAGCACGATCGGCTGGTTGGAGGGCATTTCCACCCGGACACCTACGACGTCGAGCTCGTTCACACAGCAACCCTAGGACGTGCCCGGCCGGTTTGGGTAGTCGGGCATCCGCCGAGGGCCGGGCCCACGGCACTCGCCCGCCGCTGCGATCAGGGCAGACGTACCCCGAGTGCAGTCTGCACCAGTGCCGCGTGCAGCCGCACGGTGAGGCCCGCCAGCTCCTTGACCCGTGCCTGCGCGAGGGCCCTGGTCTGCGGATTGCGATGCACCTTGAGCGGGGCCACGACCGAGTCCACCAGCCCGGCCTCACGGTCCGCGGCCGCCCGCATCACCCGCAGATGCCGCGGCTCGATGCCGAACCGGCCGAGCTCACCGATCAGCTCCGCCACCGATACGGCCGAGGCGTCGTAACCGCCCTCCGGCAACGGGGCGATGAGCCCGTACGACTCCCACTCGTCGAGCTGCCCCTCGTCGATCCCCACGGCGGCGAGCAGCTCGTCCCGGCCGACGCGAGCGGCCGTGGGAGCCCCGTCGTCGTCCGCGGCGTCACCGGGCCGCCCAGGAGCCGGCACGGGCAGCGTCTCGCCCCGCTCCAGGGCGTCGAGCTGCTCCTTGATGACCTTCAGGGGCAGGTAGTGGTCCCGCTGCATCCGCAGGACGTGGGCCAGCCGCTCGACGTCGTCCGGGCCGAACTTTCGGTAGCCCGAGGGCGTCCGCTGCGGCTCGACGAGCCCCTCGGACTCCAAGAACCTGATCTTGGAGATGGTGACTTCGGGAAACTCTTCGCGCAGCACGTTCAGTACGGTGCCGATGCTCATCAGCCGACTGTCCGCGGTGGCGGTGCCCAGGGAGGCACCGCCCCTCGGTGTATGAAGCATGGACCTTCCTGAAGGTTCGCTGGGTCAGATACCTCGCTGGCTCGCGTAGAAGACCAGCCGGTACTTGCCGATCTGCACCTCGTCGCCGTTGTTCAGCGTCAGCGAGTCGATGCGCTCACGGTTCACGTACGTCCCGTTGAGGCTGCCGACGTCGGACACGGTGAACGAGCCGTCCTGCAGGCGACGGAATTCCACATGGCGGCGCGACACGGTCACGTCGTCCAGGAAGATGTCGCTCTGCGGGTGGCGCCCCGCCGTGGTGAGGTCGCCGTCCAGCAGGAAGCGGCTGCCCGAGTTCGGACCGCGACGCACCACCAGGAGCGCCGAGCCCAGCGGCAGCGCGTCGACCGCGGCCTGGGCCTCGGGCGACAGCGTGGGCAACTGCGTCTGGCCGGTGGCCTCCGGGTCGTACGACTCGAGACCCGAGATGGAGATCGTGGAGGTCGTCTCGGACGGCCCCTCGGGCGCCGCCCCGCCCCGCAGCGGCGCACCGCAGTTGGAGCAGAACCGGCTGTTCTCGCCGTTCCGGTTCCCGCACCTCGTACACACCAGGGCCGACATGGACGGATCCTCCTGCCGCGGCTGCCCACCAGGGGCATGGGACGCGTACGGGTCGGAGCCAGACCCTTGACCCGTACCTGAGGTTGACGGTTCTCCGAAACCTATGCGGCCGGAACCGGCAGGGTCAACAGACGACGCGCCGCGTCCGCCCGAATGGCCGCCGCCCACCTCGTCCCGGAACAGCGGGCGCTCGCCCACCTGCGTCTCCGGCACATCTCCCTGGCGCGACGCACGGTGACGGTTGTCCTCACGCGCGCTCTTGCCGAACAACTTCGCAAACAACTTCACGGGCGATTCCCCTTGACCGAAACAGACCCGCCCGTGGGGCAGGACGAACCCTGACTGCACACATCGGCGTACATCACTGACACGGACATCCTCACAACGTCCGGATCCGCCAAACAGTTTCCACCACACACCCCGTCTCCGGTGCGCCGACCCCCCGCAACCTCATGCCCTCCCACGACATCCCCCATGCGCCCCCGCCTCACTGTGAGGACGACCGAGCGTAATCAGGCTGCTGCGCCGGCCGCAAGGCGTCCACGACGATCTTCTGCGAGCGGCTCACGGCCGCTGTGGCCTGCTCTTTCTCCAGCGTCTGCACCACACCTCCGGGGATGTTGAGGGCCGGCTCGAGGTCCTGCGGCTTACCGATGACCTTGAAAACGTACGGCTGGCCGATCTTGTGCCCGTCCACGCTGACCCCCTTCCCTCCGCTCGCGTCCGTCAGATACGTGCTGGCCACGACGCGGACGTCGTTCACCTGGATCGCCTCGGCGCCCGCCGCCCGCAGCTCCTGGATCGCGTCGAGCAGCATGTCCGCCTCGACGGCCCCCTTCGTGTCGGTGACCGTCATGGTGATCCCGGGGCCCTGCGCGGCCACGGTGCCCGCCAGAATGCCGAGTTGCCGTTCCTTCTCGACCGTCTGCTTGCGGGCCTCCTCGGCCTGGTCCGAGCTGTTCTCCAACTCGGTGCGCTGGTCCTCGAGACCTTGTTTCTCATCTTCCAGACGTTGAGTCCGGTCGTCGAGTTCATCGAGGATGCGAACAAGATCTTCTTGTCGCGCACCCCGCAAGGCGCTGTTGTCGCTCGTGGACCGCACCTGGATCGCGAGTCCGAGGCCCAGGACGAACAGCAGCACGGCCACGGTGAGTTGCGCCCGCGACACGCGCGGCGGCCACAGTCCTTTCACGAGCCGCTGCCGCCCGGTCAGCCGTGCCTCATCGGTCTGCCCCGGCTCGGGCTCCGGTCCCGAGGGCGCTTCCGGTTCCGGTTCCGGCGCGCCGCCCGTGGCCGCGACCTCGGCGGGCAGCTCCTTGCGCAATCGGTGCGCCCGCTCGTTCTCGCCCTGCTCCGCGTTCATCGGCCTCACGCCCGGAAGATGTGCCGTCGGATGGCGGCAGCGTTGGAGAAGATGCGGATACCGAGCACGACGACGACACCGGTGGACAACTGCGCTCCGACACCCAGCTTGTCGCCCAGGAAGACGATGAGCGCGGCCACGACGACGTTCGACAGGAACGACACGACGAACACCTTGTCGACGAAGATCCCGTCCAGCATGGCGCGCAGCCCGCCGAACACCGCGTCGAGCGCCGCGACGACGGCGATCGGAAGGTAGGGCTCGACCACCGCCGGAACCTCGGGCCTGACGAACAACCCGACCACGACTCCCACGACGAGGCCCAGTACGGCGATCACGATGTGCCCTTCTGCTCTGCTCTCGGCTGTGCTGTACGAACGATCACGCTGGGTGCGGCGGGAAGCTTGATGTCGTCCTGGGCCGAGATGGCGGTCCGGATCCCGAAGTTCTCCTGCAGGGCGTGCAGGTACATCCCGTCGGAACTGTTCTGGAACCGGGTGCTCAGCCGCTGGCCGTCCCCCACCGCGAGCACCGTGTAGGGCGGCACCAGCGGCTTGTTGTCGACCAGTATCGCGTCACCCGCGGCCCTGATCGCGGACAGGGCGGTGAGCCGCTGCCCGTTGATGCTGACGGCTTCGGCGCCCGACTGCCACAGGCCGTTGACGACCCGCTGCATGTCGCGGTCGCGCACCCGCCCGGTGTCGGAGAACCCGGCACTCTCCCGCGGCCCGCTCCCGCCCCCGGACCGGGCCGACTTGGCGTCGTCGACGACGAGCTTCACGCCGGGCCCGTGCACGGCGACGGCGCCCGACAGCACGCCCATCAACTCGCCCTGCTCGCCCCCGTGTTTCTTCAGCGCCTCACGCTGCATGTCCCCCACATCGGTCCGCAGCGAGTCGACCCGGCCCTCCAACTTGTCGGCGGACTCGGTCTCCTGCTCGATACGGTCGATGAGCTCTTCGCGTTCCTTGGCCACGACCGGCGCGGCGACGCGGGCCTGCGCGGCCCCCACGGTCACCACGAGCGCGGCGAGCACCAGGCCCGCCGCGAGCCCGAGCTTCGCGCGCAGTGTCTTCGGCAGCCCGCTCTGCCCCGAAGCCCGCCTGCGGGCCGTGGCTTCCGCGTACCCGTCGTCCAGGCTGTGGTCCATCACGTTGGTCAGCAGCGACATGGAGGCGTCCGGGCGCGCAGGACGTTTGGGGGTGCTCCGATCGGGGGGCTGCTGCGGCATGCCGCACATCGTCGCACGTCGCGACCGCTACCTCCGAATGGCCCCGTCGGCGTGCCGGTCGGCGCCCGCCTCGGGCGCCGACCGGATCGAGCGGAGGCTCAGCGACCTGCGCTGTCCACCACGGCCGACCACTCGTCGAGCAGTTGCTGCGCGGACGCGTCATCAGGCCCTTCGGCCCACAGATGCGTGACGGCCTCCGCCGGGTCGGGCAGCACCATGACCCAGCGCCCGTCGGCCTCGACCACGCGCACCCCGTCGGTGGTGTCCACGGACCGATCGCCGGCCTCTTCCACGACCCGCCGCATGACGAGCCCCTTCACGGCCCACGGGGTCGCCAGATCCCGCTTGAGGACATGCGCCCGCGGAATCCGCGCGTCGATCTGGCTCAAAGTCAGCTGCGTACGCGCGACCAGACCGATCAGCCGCACGAAGGCCGCGGCCCCGTCGAACACACTGCTGAACTCCGGCACGATGAAGCCACCGCGTCCGTCGCCGCCGAAGATGGTCTCGTCCTCACGCCCCACGCGCGTGAGGTCGTCGGGCGAGGTGTTCGTCCACTCCACCTGCGTGCCGTGGTACGCGGCGACCTGCTCGGCGATACGCGTGGTCGTGACCGGCAGCGCGACCCTTCCGCTCCGCCGCTCGGCGGCGACGAGATCGAGCATCACCAGCAACGCCCGGTCGTCCTCGACGATCCGCCCCTTCTCGTCGACGAGCGACAACCGCTCACCGACCGGGTCGAAGCGCACTCCGAACGCGGCCCGCGCCGACGCCACGATCTCCCCGAGCCGTACGAGCCCGGACCGCCGGGCGTCGGCGGTCTCCGTGGGCCGCGACTCGTCGAGCCCGGGATTGATGGTCAGCGAGTCGACCCCGAGCCGCCCGAGCAGGCTGGGCAGCACGAGACCGGCGCTGCCGTTGGACGCGTCGACGACCACCTTGAGCCCGGCATCGGCGATCCCGGTCGTGTCCACGTTCCGCAGCAGGGACCCGGTGTACGAGTCGAAGACGCTGGAGGGGAAGTGCAGGTCCCCGATCTCACCGGGGAACGCCCGCCGGTACTCCTGCCGCGCGTACACGCGGTCGAGCTTGCGCTGGCTGCCCTGCGACAGGTCGGCGCCGCGCTCGTCGAAGAACATGATGTCCACGGAGTCCGGTACGCCCGGCGTCGTACGGATCATGATGCCGCCGGCACTGCCCCGGGCCGTCTGCTGCCGGGCGACCGGCAGAGGCACGTTCTCCAGGTCCCGTACGTCGATGGCGCTGGCCTGCAAGGCGGAGATGACGGCCCGCTTGAGCGCACGCGCACCACGTGAGTGGTCACGAGCGGTGGTCACGGTCGACCCCTTCTTCAGGGTCGTCGCGTACGCGCCCGCCAGCCGCACGGCGAGTTCGGGCGTGATCTCCACGTTCAGGATCCCGGAGACACCACGGGCCCCGAACAGGTGGGCCTGGCCGCGGGACTCCCAGATCACGGAGGTGTTGACGAAGGCGCCGGCCTCGACCGTCTTGAACGGGTAGACCCGCACATTGCCCTGAACGATCGATTCTTCACCGACCAGGCACTCGTCGCCGATGACGGCGCCGTCCTCGATCCGGGCGGCTCGCATGATGTCGGTGTTCTTGCCGACGACACAGCCGCGCAGGTTGCTGTGCTCGCCGATGTACACGTTGTCGTGCACGACGGCCTTGTGCAGGAAGGCCCCGCTCTTCACGACGACGTTCGAGCCGACGACGGTGTGTTCGCGGATCTCCGCGTCGGCTTCGACCTTGGCGTAGTCACCGATGTAGAGCGGCCCCCGCAGCACGGCGTCGGGATGTACTTCGGCGCCTTCGGCGACCCAGACGCCGGGTGAGATCTCGAAGCCGTCGAGCTCGACGTCGACCTTGCCCTCCAGGACGTCGGCCTGGGCCTTCACATAGCTCTCGTGGGTGCCTACGTCCTCCCAGTACCCCTCGGCCACATAGCCGTAGACGGGCTTGCCTTCCTTCATCAGCTGCGGGAAGACGTCACCGGACCAGTCCACTGACGTGTCGGCCTCGACGTAGTCGAAGACCTCGGGCTCCATCACGTAGATACCCGTGTTGACGGTGTCCGAGAAGACCTGGCCCCAGGTCGGCTTTTCGAGGAAGCGCTCGACCTTGCCTTCTTCATCGACGATGGTGATGCCGAATTCCAGCGGGTTGGGTACGCGCGTCAGGCAGACGGTGACGAGCGCGCCCTTTTCCTTGTGGAAATTGACGAGCTCGGTGAGGTCGAAATCGGTCAGGGCGTCACCGGAGATGACGAGGAATGCGTCGTCCTTCAGCGCTTCCTCAGCGTTCTTCACGCTGCCGGCAGTGCCGAGTGGCTTCTCCTCGTTGGCATAGGTGAGCTCCATTCCGAGCTCTTCGCCATCCCCGAAGTAGTTCTTGACCAATGACGCCAGGAACTGCACAGTGACTACGGTTTCGGTGAGCCCATGCCGCTTGAGCAACCTGAGCACATGCTCCATGATCGGCCGATTGGCGACCGGCAGGAGCGGCTTGGGCATACTCGAGGTCATGGGGCGAAGACGGGTGCCTTCGCCTCCAGCCATCACGACGGCCTTCATGTCGGAAGCGTCCTCCTTGAAAGAGACGACGGTCTGACCGACTTCGCCCGCCTGATAACCCGCAGCCGCTCTGCTACGGATCCTCCGGCTTCACCTGATGCTCATTGGCGAGCTCAATCGGTCATGGAGTCCGCCTTGACAAGTCGGCGGACTTGGACCACGTACAGGATCCCTGCCCACCAATACAGCGTTGTACCCCATCCTGCGAACGCCCATCCGAAAATAGCAGCGAGTTCGTGGATCCACCCGCTCCCGTCGCTGAGTAGAAGCAGAGGGAACGCGTACATGAGGTTGAAGGTCGCGGCCTTGCCGAGGAAGTTCACCTGCGGCGGCGGATAGCCGTGACGCCTGAGGATCCCCACCATCACCAGGAGAACCAGTTCTCGCGCCAGCAGTATGGCGGTCAGCCAGATGGGAAGAATCTCGCGCCAGGTCAGGCCGACCAGGGTGGACAGGATGTAGAGCCGGTCGGCGGCCGGGTCGAGGAGCCGGCCGAGGTTGCTGATCTGATTCCAGCGGCGCGCGAGCTTGCCGTCGAGATAGTCGCTGATCCCGCTGAGCGCGAGCACCAGCAGTGCCCAGCCGTCGCTCTTGGGGCCGCCGAACTCAGGCCTGAGGATGAGCCACAGGAAGAGGGGTACGCCGACGAGACGCGCCATGCTGAGGATGTTCGGGATGGTGAGCACCCGGTCCGTCTGGACACGGGTCTCCTGGACCTCCACCCGGGGGCCTCCTGTGGGGAAACGAGCCAACGATGCTCCCTGACTTTACCCTCAGCCCCGGCCGGCCCCGCCACTGGGTCGCCGTAAACGCAGAAAACCCCCGTCCGGTATCCCCGGACGGGGGTTTTCTCTTAAAATTAGTTCGGCGGCGTCCTACTCTCCCACAGGGTCCCCCCTGCAGTACCATCGGCGC
>NZ_BAAATS010000073.1:39621-45020 GCF_039533535.1 Streptomyces kunmingensis | reverse complement strand
ACTTGTCGATGGGTAAATTCCCAGCTCAGCGTCTTCCCTCAGAAGGAACTGCACCCACCGAAGAATAGCCACCCTATGGGAGTTATGACCGACTCAATGAAAGTGTGCGAAAGCCAGGCCCGCAGCCGCTAAACCCGCAAGTCACGCAGTCTGCTCCCCGCACCCGCGGGGATGGTCCCGGCATCCGCGCCGCCGACAGATGGTCCCATCCTCGATCCCGAGGAGACGCCGGAGACCGCGTGCTCTCGCGCCCGCGGGTATGCTCCCAAGACCCTCGTCTACGTCGAGAACGACCCGTTTTGCTCCCTGTTTCCGCAGGGATGGCCCCGCGACCGAAGCCCGGCTCGGCGCAGGGCCCTCGAGCTCCCCGCACTTGCGGGGATGGTCCCGAGCGCTCTCCGTCCCAGAAGCTGTCACCGTCCTGCTCCCGCACCCGCGGGGGTGGTCCCGCGGCCCGCGCGGATGTGATGGTGGAGTCCTTCTGCTCCTCCCGCCCGCGGGGGTGGTCCCTCGACTCGCTCGGTCTGTCGCTGCGCGACTTTCTGCTCCCCGCACCCGCGGGGATGGTCCCTGCGGGCTGCACGGATTGAGCGTGAACCGTCCCTGCTCCCCGCACCCACGGGGATGGAACCTGGCCGCCCTGCCCTTCCGCCAGCGGCGCCGTCTGCTCCCCTCACCCGCGGGGATGATCCCCGCACGTTGCCGTCGGTGTTGGCTTCGTCGTCCTGCTCCCCGCACTCGCGGGGATGGTCCCAAAACAGGTTCAAGTCCCGTCACTCACCCTGCCTGCTCCCCGCACCCGCGGGGATGGTCCCTCGGGCTTGAGTGCCATGGTCAGAACCTCACTCTGCTCTCCGCACCCGCGGGGATGGTCCCAGGAACGGGACTCCGGCGTTCACGCACTGGTTCTGCTCCCCGCGCGTGCGGGGATGGTCCCCGGTTGGAGATCACCGACGCCGACGTCGACCGCTGCTCCCCGCAATCGCGGGGATGATCCCGTCGCCCTCGGGCGCGTGGCATACCTGGCAAGCTGCTCCCCTCACCCGCGGGGATGGTCCAGGCCTGCTGCGCACCCGGGAGCAGGCTCGAGCGCGCTGAACTGGACAGAGATCTCGTCTGCCGTTGCGGGTGCCGTGGGGGCTGCGGTCGCGGTGTCGCCGTTGACGCCCGCGGTCTCGGAGCGGAGAGCTGCTGCGTTCTTGCCCCCGTTTTCCATGATCTCGTCAGTACGCTGTTCGATCAGTTGGGATTCCTCCGAATGACTCCGACCGCGTGCAACGTAGGCAGCGGCCTCTTGGTAGGGGGGCCCTGGGCCCGCCCTCGTTTTCGGGCGGGCCGGGTCGGTTCAAGCGAGGTGGTGGGCGAGGAAGTCCGCGTTGGCTGCCAGGTCGTGGCCCAGCCGAACGCTGCAGTGCGGGAGTTGGGCAAGGTGCGCGGCGACGGCCTGTCGGGCGTGGTCGCTGCCGCTGCCGGTGGGAGCCAGGCCGAGAATGTCGGGGTAGCGGTCCTCGGTGGCACCGTGCATGAAGTCCTCATCCCCGAGAGCCCGGTGCTGATTGAGGGCGGCCGGTCGGGCACTGGGGTCGATCTGCGGGAAGAGGACGGTGGCGGCGCGGCCTTCGGTGGCCAGGTCGAGGCCGAACCAGGCGTTGAACTGGTCGGGGAAGATGTGCGCTTTCCTCTCCCGTCGCCCGTCGCTCTCCCACAGCGGGGTGCGGCGGCCGGTCATGAGCGCCTGGGTGACCTCGGGGTGCTGGGTGGGGTGGAGGCGGTCTCCGTCGTGGAGGCGGGTGCGGGCGATGTCGCACCAGCCCAGTGCGTCGAGGAGACCGAGGCCGATCGCGGCGGCCGACGGCCAGGGCAGCACGTCCAGGTGTCCGGCCCGAGTGGGGCGCACGAAAACCCGGTCGTTGGCGAGCAGTTGCCAGCCGCGGGTGGCGAGGGCGAGCGCGGTGGTGGTCTTGCCCGCGCCCTTGGCGCCGAAGGTGAGAACGGCCTGGCCGTCTCGGACGGCGGCGGAGGCGTGCAGCAGGGTCCAGCCGTCGGCCAGGAGCAGGCCGCGCAGGGTGTCGCGGGCGATGCGGGCCGATGCCAGGCCCACCTGTTCGGCGTCGGTGCCGCGGAGGCTGAGGTATCCGCTGAGGGTGTGGTGCAGGTAGGCGAGCTGTGGGCCCGGGCTGACCGCGGTGATGGTGCCGGTGGCGTCATGGGCGACGAGGGTTTCGGCGCGGGCGTAGGAGGCCTTCTCATGCGGGCTGGCTTCGACGAGGGCGCGCAGGCCGGCGTACTCGGCTTCGTTGACGTCGGCGGCCAGTAGGGGACCAGTCCAGGCGGTGGCGGCCGGGACCTCGAACGCCTTCCACCAGGAGCCGAAGTAGCGGCGGTTGTAGTCGGCGACGGCGGGGGTGCTGGAGAGGAGGGTGAGGTGCTGGTCCGCGGCATGCAGCCGCAGCGCGGTCATGATGGGGGTGTCCACGGAGTCCCGTTCTATGTGGTGAGGCTCGGCACGGTCATGCCGAGGTGCGTGGTGAGGTCGTGGTAGGCGACGCGGAGTTTGTGATGTGTAGCGGTGAACTGCCTCTGCTCGGCGTCGTTCAGCTCGGGCAGGCAGGCGGCCGGCTGCCCCTGGGTGGAGCGCAGATCAATCCCCAGGCAGCCGCCGTTGTGGGGGGCGGAGAGCTCCTCGGTGCCGTCGGCGAGGGCGAGGCTCTTGCGCAGGGCGGAGAGCACGGCACCGGCCGGACCGGACCGGGTGCGCCCGAGGCTGGCGCTGATACGGGCGGCGCAGTCGCGCAGCTCGTCTCTGGCCCACTGCAGGGGCAGTGGCACGCGCTGGCCGTTCACTGTGGTGGTGGAGGCGCACAGGACGGCGCCGTCGCCGTGCTCGCCGATCACATGGCCGCGGACCACGGCCGGCGGCACCCGGAGGTGGCAGGCCAGAATGTTGCGGTAGCGGGCGCTATCGCGATTAGAGCCGATGCCGACCACCCGCGGGCGCCGAGGGTTTCCGCGAACAAACGGGTAATCAGGTCGACCGGGCTGGTAACCACAAGGACGGTGCCGGCATAGCCGCGCAACTGATGGGCGAGGCGGACGACGGTTGGCGCGGTCGCGGCCGCCCCGGCCATACGGACGTCCGCACGGGCGGTGTTGATGAAGGAGGCACGTACAGCGATGACGATCGCCCGGCAGGCGTGCATGCCAGTGGCCGAGCTGACCTGCGGCCGTGTCGGTGTGCCGGCGGCTACTCGCAGGTCATCGAGGTCGGCGACAAGAGCGTGGGCCTGCCCGACGATGCGCGAGGCAATCAACAGCCGCTCGCTCAGGCCCGCCGTGCACAGGGCCGTGGCCATCGCCTGTCCCACCGCGCTGGCGCCGACCAGACCGATTGCCTCGACGTAAACGCCCGTCATGTGACTGCCCCTCTGACCGCGGTCAGCACCTCGTGCCAGGCGGCCGGGGTGTCCTGCTGCCGATGGACGGCCGCGCTCGCCCGGTCCAGCAGACTGCAGGCGGCCAGCGGCCGCTCGGCCAGCGCCCGGGTGCGCTCGTTCAGGGGCAGACCGGGCGGCGCGGACAGCACCGTGGACAGCAGATTGGCCGTGTCCACCAGCCAGAAGACCAGCACCTCACGCCGCCAGGAGCGGGCGGCCTCCTGCGGCCAGGACCCGCCCGCCCCGCGCAGCAGCCAGACCAGCGACATACCGAGATACGAATACATTCCATACAGGAGGCGGTCGTTGACGCTCAGGTGAACGACATAGCCGGTGACGCTCGGCACGTGATCGCCGACGCGGATCTCGGCCCGCGACCACAGGATGGTGGCAGCCTGGTGTATCTGCGTACAGGCGAAGTCGAAGACGTCGGCAATCCGCGGCACCGGGGCCGGGTTTCGGGGCGTACTGAGGGTGAGGGTACTCACCAGAGCCTCCTTCAGAAGGCTGGGTTACCGCTGGTCAGATGCCGAGCGGGCGGGGCGCGAGAGATGCTCGAGGCCACGGCCATGGACTGGTCCCACTGCTGACTGCAGGCGGGCGGGTTCTGCCGGTTGCCGTCGGCGAGGGGAAGGAAGGTCACCGGGCGGGCGGTGAAGTACACCGCAAGGCCCGGGCGGAGGCTCGGCAACAGAACGAGCGCAACCGATCGATCTTGGTCGAGGCCCCTCTAGGAGCGCACCTGCCCGAACAGCAGCCACACGGTGACCGACTCGGCTTCGCCGTCGGTACAGAGGGACTGCAGCATTCGGACTGGAACACGCAGCCACCGCAGTGTTTCGCGCGCTGTATCCGCGCCATACGACGCGACGAGCGTGGCAGCGTCGGGGGCAACCAGAAGGCACTCGCTCCAGAACCCGGGCCGGAGGAGTTCGGTGCTGGTCATGCTGGCACCACTGTCTGGGGGCGAAGACTGGGTTCGTAAAGACCCGCGATGCTGCTACATCGCTCGTGACCGGGCAAAGATCCTGCAGGTCTCGCTGGATCTGGTGGCGCAGGGCGCCTACGAGCACCCGACGTCGCATCTGACGGCAGGACTCGGCATGCAGATGATGGGCGATGAGGCATCTGCCGACGACCAGCCGGATGCCGGCATCACCGTGGTTGTCCGCACGCCACATCCCCAGGAGGAACAGAAGCCGCTCCATCGCCTTGCGTCGTGGGCACACGCGAAGGCGGCTTTCTCGGCCGACCGAGGATGCCCGCCGTGGGGGGGGTTGCCGAAGCGGCGCTGGAGGCGGCGCTCATGACGTCCCCTCAGCCGAGTTGGTGCCTCGATCCGCACGGCCGTTGACGAGCTCCAGGGGGATGTCTGCCCAGGTGGTCTTCCCGAGCACTTCCGGAGTGCTGCCCCAACTCGCAGACAGGCGCTCGACAATCAACAGGCCCCTGCCGCCGTCCGCGTCCAAGTCCTCCCCCGGTGCTACCAGAATGGGCAGCGTGGGGTCGGCATCGCGTACTTCTACACGGACGATCGTCTCCAGCAGACGGAGCGTCACCCCGAATTCGCGGCCCTGAGCAGTACGCACATGCCGTACGGCGTTGGAGGCTAGTTCGTCGGCCACGTGCACCACCGCCTCTGCCGTCCCGGAAGCAACTCCCCACGCAGACAGCACCCGTTCGGCGTGGTGGCGGGCCTTCCTTATCTGGGCGGGGTGTGCGAGGTAGCGGGAACGGTCCGTCTTCGCTTCGGCCATGTCGTGTCCTCCGGGGCCGGCCGCGCCGCAAAACACGCAGCGCAGGGTGATCAACTCCACACAGAGAGTAGCAGTGCCCTCACTATCCCTTGCGGGCACCCCAAGGTGCAAGTCCCTACTGTGAGTTGTACGCATCGTGGTTGTCGTTGACAGTCGGGGGCGGCAAACTGGCATCAGCCAAAGGGGAGGAAGCCCGCCGTGCCCGTGA
>NZ_BAAATS010000073.1:0-39559 GCF_039533535.1 Streptomyces kunmingensis | reverse complement strand
GGCAAAACCCTGGCTCAAGCGGCCGACGAGCTGCAGTGCGCCGAATCCAAAATGAGCCGCATCGAAGCAGCACAGTCCGGCGTACGCCCCCTCGACCTGCGGGTTCTTCTCGATTTCTACCAAGTCGCCGACGAGGCCCTGCGGGCCCGCATCCAGGACCTGGCACGAAACGGCCGCGAGCGCGGCTGGTGGTCGCAGTACGAGGGCGGCGACCTCAGCCCGCACTACGCCGACTACATCGCGCTCGAGTGGGATGCCTCCGACCTCTACGTCGTCGAGACCTCCCTCATCCCCGGTCTCCTGCAGACACCCGCATACACCGAGGCCGTCATCCGCATACAAAGCCCCCACAAAGCCGACGACTTTGACTATGTCGCAGAGCAGGTGAAAGTACGCGGCCAGCGCCGCCAGGTCTTCGCCCGCAGCGTCCCGCTCCGGCTATGGGCGATCGTGGCCGAATCCGCACTGCGGCACCGCGTCGGCGGAACCGAGGTCATGCGAGAACAGCTCCAAGCGCTGCTCTCGCCGGCCAACGAAACCCACATCCAGATCCAGGTGCTGCCCACCACCGCACCGCTCAACAGCGCGCTCTACGGGCCCTTCGGCATCCTCGCCTTCCCCGAACCCGCGGAGACCGACGTCGTCTACGCCGACAGCCTCATGAGCACCGTGTACTACGAACAGCCCGACCAGGTGGAGTTCTTCACCACCCTCTTCCGCCGCCTCAACTCCGAAGCCCTCCCCGTTGAGGAATCCCTAGCGCGCATCCGCGCCGCACTACAAGAAATGGACAGCAAGTGAACCCGCAGCAACGGCACTTCGATGCGAACACAACCCGCTGGTTCAAGGCCACGCACTCCAGCGGCGACAACAACTGCCTGGAAACTGCGCGAGTCCCGCACCTCGTTCCGGTCAGAGACAGCAAAACCCCCGAGGGGCCCATACTCCTCTTCTCCACCGCCACCTGGGATCGCTTCATCACGGAACTCAAGTCCGGGGGCTGACTGCTCACCCGGCGGTTGAGGCCTCCCGCAACCACCGTGAGACAAGGCCCCAGGCCCCTCGCTAACCCAATCCGCATGGCAGGGACCGCGGCAGGACGAACGAGTATGCCCCGCCATCGCCGCGCCCCTCCTGGCCCCGACGTGCGGCTGCCCCCCCCGCGCAGTCCCGGCCCTGCTGCGCGGAGACCCGCTCAGCAACGTCGCCGGGCATAAGCCCACATCGAAGACACCGCCGCTCCGCGGCGCATGGAGTGCCCGGCCCACCGGGGCCACCGTCCCCACAGTTCGCGGCGCCCCCACACGTCGGCCAGGTATGCGTCGTCTACGTCCGCCCCGTCGGGCAGCTCACCGGTGCGCTTCACCCGACAGACGGCGCACCGTCATCCGCTCGACCGTGGCGTCGCCCTCAGCGCACTCGCCGCTTCACCGGCACGGTTTCCGAAGCCGCCAAGACCTCAGTAGGACAGCAAAAAAGACGGGCGGTGCGCCCGGGCAAGATCAGGACTTGTCCGGGACAGGACACTGAACAGTACGGACACCGGCGCACTGTCCGGGACAACGCGTGCCTGTTGTTCTGCATCCACCGAGACAACAAGCTCCTGGCGTCGCCCCAACACGGCGAGACCACCCCCATCGGGGGAGGCTTTCAAGCAGAAAAGGGACTCCAGAACATGTCTCGAACTCGCGAAATCCTGATGCCCTTGGCCATGGCAGTTGCGGCGGGGACCCTCGCTGCGGCCGGAACAGCCCCTGTGGCTGCCGCCCCGGCGTGGTCCGGAACGGAGAGCAGCAGCACCACGGCAGCCGCTTCTGCGGCTCCCGACTGCGACGTCATAGGCTCTCCCTTCGACTACGGCCCCATCGCTGAGGTGGCCGTCAATGCCGTCGCTCACACCGGCCCCTACGGGAAGTGCACCGCGTACGAGCCCACTGACACGTACGTGCAGGTGCACTGCCGCTACAACAACAGAGTCCCCAACCTCTGGTACTTCACAGACCAGGGCTGGATCTACTCCGGCTACTTCTCGCGAAGCTACTCCTCCGTTCCCTACTGCTCCATCCTCTGATGAGGTAGTTCGGCTCCGCGCCGATCGGCGGAGCTTTCGGTGCCACGTGACCGGGGGTGCCAGCGGCTCAGGCGTCGACCGGCGCCGGTTTCCCCGGTCATCTGGAGATGGAGCCTTCCGGGCGAGGCACCTGATGCATCGGGCTCACGGGACAAGACCGTCTCCCGTAATCGAGCCCGCACACAAAAGGACAGACCAGCAATAGACTTCGACATGCTCGCCATGTTGCACAAGGTCCGCACTGACGACGATGTCCGCGCTCCGGAGTGTCAGGGGAGAGCGGCGCCGATGGTGACACCGAGGAGAGCTCCGAGGAGCAGCGGGGGCCCGAAGGGCAGGGCCGTCGTGCCGGTGGCCTTGCGGCACGCGACCAGGATGGTGCCGTGGGCGGCGGCGATGACGTAGACGGCGAAGACACCGAGCAGCATCACGCGCCATCCGTACCAGCCAAGAGCTCCCCCGACCGTCAGTGCGAGTTTGACATCGCCGAAGCCCATCGCGCGCGGTGAAAGGAGGAATATCACCAGGAAGACGGCAGCCAGCCCGACGGAACCTGAGCAGGCGCCGAGCCACGAGCCCCGTGCTGCCGGCATCACGCTGGCCAGGCCCAGCAGCAGGAGCGTGACCGCCGCGAGTGGCAGTGTCAGCACGTCCGGCAGCCGATGAACTCGCGCGTCGACCAGCGCCAGCAGCAGAGCGGGCGGGGCCAGTACCAGCCAGGTGATGAGCTCCGGATGGCGGCCGGTGGCCTGTGCAAGAACGGCGCAGAGCACGGCTGTGCCAGCGGGTACGGTTGCCGCTGCAAGTGCACTGCTGTAGCCATGTGGCGCACCGGCCCGGCAGACCGGAGCAAGCCACCCGTACAGCCCTTCAGGAAGTAGATGCCCTTGCGGGCAGCTCGAGCGCCAGGGCGACCCAGCAGGCACTGTGAGCCGGCTGAAAGCGGCGAGGCTGCACCATCCGGCGCCCGCGCCCCACACTGCGGCCGCAGCCATCACTAACAGCCTCATCAGACTCTCCCTGGTCGAAGATCTGCCTCAGTGTGCCGCGCCTGTTGCTGCGCGGGCGGGGAGGGCGCATGGCCCGCACAGCTCGTCGGGGGCGCCGACGGGTCGTCCGCACAGGCCGTCCTGGCCCGGGCACTCCGGTTTGGGCACGCGCACGTTCATCCTCATCGTGGGCGCGGCCGGTTGACCGACCGGCTGCCGGAATCCGGTCCTGCTCTCGTGGGAGCAGTCGGCGGCCGCGGCGAGGAGCCTGAGCTGGCGCAGGCGGGCGGCGACCAGCGCGGCCAGGGAGTGTGTGCGCTTCTCGGGCGGCGGATAGGGGCGTCCCACGAGGGCTTCGCGGATGTGCTCGCGCGGGACGCCGCCGGCCAGGAGGCGGCCCACGAGGGGGGCCTGGTCGGCGAGGGTGGTGCCGGTCGCCAAAGCGGCATGCAGTTCCGGGTGGTGACGGGCGATCGACAGCAACGTCTGCCGGCCCCGGGCGACTGTCGTCGCGTCCGTCCGTCCCGTGCCGTCCTGCGCGTCAGGCGCGGAGGGAGGGAAGGGGTTGGTGTTCTGCTTGTTGGTCTTCTTGAAGTTGTTCTTCTTATGGGGCTGATTTCCCAGCGCTGGGTCATCCAGCGCTGGAAAACCGGACTGTGGTTGCGACCTGCGGCTTTGCCCGTCACCGTCCCCCAGCTGGTTTCCCGGCTCTGGTTCTGGCCTGCGCGCACGCCCGCTATCTGCCGGGGCGGGTGGCGCGGGCTGTTGGGGGATGTCCGAACTGGCCCAGGCACCGGCGGTGGTGATCTCCAGGCCGTCGGGCATATCGGTGAGGAAGAACAGCGTCTGGCCCATCCGGCCCCGCTTGTCCCGGGCCCGCTCACGCCGCAGATAGGCATGCCTCTCCAGCTCCCGCAGCGCCGTCGTCAGCGCCGCCTTGCCCTCCGGGCCGGCCCTGAGCAGCATCGCGAGCGAGATCCCATATCCGTCGCGGTGACTGAGCAACTCGACCAGGAGCCCGCGAGCCCGCCGCGACAGACGCCCATCGCGCACCGCCCTGTTGAACACGGTGGTGTAGTGCGCGCCGAGCACATCGCTCGCCATCGGGCCGCGTCGGATCAGCCCGCCGAACCCCTCCGTTGCTCCGCTCACGTGCTCACTCCGTCCGTCCGGGATCCGCAGCCGCTCCGCGAACGGGGCCTGCGCATCTGTGGTCCATGCCGGAGTTGACCCGCCCGGGCGCACCGGTGTGCGTACCGGATCCGGGGGCCTGCGATCACATTTCGGTTGCAGTCCGTCACCGACCGGCCGGTGCGCCGACCGGTACGCGTTCTGCCGGTCGGTCAGGACGCGTACCGGTCACCGTGCACCCGTAACGACTGCGCACCCGCTCTTCGCCCACTGCGCCACCCGCGGCAACAGGCTCTGCGGCCGGTGCGAAATCCGGGAGATGCGGTCGCTGCGCAGCGCCGGCCGGGGGCCCCGTGGAGCACGATCACGGATGGCGCAGCAGCGTGAACCGGGCCGTTGCGCGGCGGCACGAGTGCTCTGCCGCGGCAGGTGCGCACTCTGCCCGCTGGTACGCCTTCGATTTTCCACCACGAGCCGGCCGGGCGAGCTCACGCTGTCTCGCTGTTCCTCCCCCGGCGTCGCGGTACCGGCCTTCGACGCGGAGGTCCCGACGCCCGGTACGCGTTTCGCGGGGGCGGAAAACGCGTACCGAAACGCGTACCAGTGGAAGGACAAACCAGGTCACAAAGGCGCCGACACAGCGGACACCCGCCAGGCGGCGGGTAGTTGCCGCAAACACTGGTACGCGTTGGGACGAGCTGCTCGATCCGACCGGTACGCGTTTTTGCGGAGGCGCCCAAAACGCGTACCGGTGCTCAGCCGGTGGCCAGTACGCGTAGTGCCCAGCATCGGTGCGCGGCTCTGTCGCTGGGCACTACGCGGATGGCCTCCGGGCTGCCGAGCTCCACGCGCAACCTGCCTAGAGCGGACGGCACAGTCGTCGGGCGAGTGCGCCCTGCGGTTTGCGGTCACTGCGCACGGGCTGGCTGACGGTTGCGCAGTAGCCGTCCCGCCCCCGTGCCACGCTGCACCGAACTCCGTGGGCTGGCGCTCATACGCTGCGCAGCTTCCGGAATACGGTGACCCCCGGTGAGGCTCGTGAGTTCAGGGGAACTGAAGGTTCTTCGTTGGGAACCCGAAGGTCTGGTGCCCTGATTCTCGGGTGCGGCCCCTTGGGCTGGTTGTGAACCCGCGCGGGGTGTGTCGTCCGGAATCATTCTCACGCTTCGTCGCGGTGCATGAGGTGACCATCGGTCAGCCGCCAATAGTGCTGGTGGTCAGTCAATTGCCAGGTCTCGTCGGCAGTGATCGCCTGTGTGATCCAGTCGTGAAGTTGCGGGAGGGCCTGCGCTCGCAGAACAGCGCGGGTGGCTGCACGTTCAGTGGCGTCGACGGGGTGGACATCTATGCGGAAGCCGACCAGGTCCGGGTGGATGCCGCGGCCGTAGTTGCGGGGGTCCGGGGCGGTCCATGCTGCCCCCAGGACTATGGTCCCGCTGTCATGCCCGGTGAGGAATGCCAGGTCCGTGACTCGGGTCATGTAGGGGCCGAGGCACTCGTTGATGTCGGTAGTGGTCAGTGGCCAGGCACGGTGCCGGGGCAGTCTTCGATTTCGTGCGGACATGGCAAGCAGAATGACAGAAGGTCATTGTCGACTCTCGGGCATTTGTTGGGCGGCCTGCTCCAGCAACGCCCGTGCGGAGTCCGCGTAGCGCATCGCGGTCTTCTCGTCGAGCCCGAAGACCTCGGCAAGGTGGAGCGGGTCAGGGCCCCTGACCATGGCCTCTTCGAGCTGCCGGTCGACGCGGAGTCTCTCCAGGGTCGCTTCCTGTCCCCGCGTCGGAGCGCTGATCCAGTGATTGCTGGCCCGGCTCGTTGTGTTGGCGGTCTGGTTGTTGATCAGCAGGTGGAGGTTCGCGGTGGTCGGCCACCGGCGACGCCGGTGCTCCAGCCAGTCCAGCAGCAGCTGCAAGGTGAGTTCGTCGAGCGTGCGGGCGCGTTTGGCGATGGTCAGCCGGCGGTTGCCGAGGTCGGCGTCGTCGAGCATAAGGTTGGCGACCCGGGCGGCGTGGCCCGCTGCGAGGGCGAGGATGCGCCGGGTCGCCGGAGTGGTGGCCGCCGCGACGGAGCCGTCGACTTGCTCGGGGACGAGCGGTTGCAGCACGGCGTACTCGTATACCTCGACCTTGATCCGGCTGGTGGGGTTGCGGAAGATCAGCCCGTTTCGTTTGGCCCAGCTGAACAGCGAACGCAGAGCCACGAGTTGATCATGCCTTTGGTGGCCATGCGCGTCATCGCCGACCCGGCGGGCGGAACCGTCCGTGTTCTTCCGCTCGCTCGGGAACAGCGGGGCGCCGGGCCGGGTGTGATCGGCGTCGAACTGGCCCCACACGTCCTCGAAGAACCACCGAAGCGTCCGATCGGCGCCGTTGATCAGCGGGACCATTCGCTCGCGCGGACCCGAGCCGCGAGCGCCCTTGCCGTGACGGACGTGGAGCTTGCCGAACCGGCCCAGATCCCAATTGATGTCGTCCAGCTCGAGGCCGCATGCCTCGCTCACCCGGAGGCCGACCTGGGACATCAGCTTCGAGGCGGTGTAGTTTCGGGCGGTGGGGCGAACTTCCGGCAGGTCGCCAGCTCGCCGCCCCAGCCCGTGAACAGCGTCCCGATCTCCGGCTCGCTCGGTGGGATCCGCAGCTGGGCATCCTTGGCTCCGCGCGGCCGGTTCATCTCGTCGATCGGGCACTCGACCACCCGGCCGATCATCCGGTGGAGTTCGACTTTGTGCCGCAGCTCCAGGAACATGAAGTACGTGCTCAGCGCCTGTGACCGGCCCAGCCGAGTGCCACTGGGCGAATGCCGCAGCACCTTCCGAAGTACACGTCCGCGTCGGCGGGCTCCATGTCCCACAGTGGCCGGCCGAACCAGGACCTGAGCTGATCCAGATGACCGACGTCCCCGCGGATGGTGCCGTCCGCCAGCCCTGCCGAGGCCCCCGCCAGAACGAACCCTGACAGCAAGTCGGTCTCAAACCACTCCAGTTCCTCCGCCGACGCGGGCGCCCAGTGCTCACGCAGGTCCCGTACGACCGCCAGCGCCGTCAACCCGAACCTCCTCGCCTTCAGCCCGTCTGTGGATCGGCCGGACGAAGTGAGAACACTTCAAGAATCCCGAAGTTACGTCACAACGCCGCGGAGCACTCGAAGGAGGAAGAACCCCTGGCCACGGGTCAGGAACTCAGCGAGACCCGGGGAAACCCGCGGGATGTCGCACAAGAGGAGCTGCGGGTTTCGGCGTGCGTGTGCACAACGGGGCTACACCTCATTGAAGCCACGCGACGCGTCATAGATGTCGGCCTCGATGACGACCACGAAGAAGCTCGTCACGACGTAGTGGACCATGACGCAGTCTTCCCAGGCCGCGCGCGTCACAGCGTCGTTCGTGTAGGCAAGATAGCTGTCGGCGCCTTCGGGATCAGCCGTGATCCTTTCGACGAGCCGCAAGAATGTCTTTCGGTCTTCGGCCGGCATGTAGTCACGGAACCGCGCCACCTGCTCGGTGAAGTGCACACGTCTCTTCATCGTGGCCGGATTCTATGGACCTGGGCGAAGGATCGTGCCCGGGATGTTCGGCCGGGTCTGTCGCCCTGCGGCTACCTGAGGCTGCGGTCTGCTCCCGGAGAGGAGCCCAGCTTGTCTGGCCGCTAATGCTGCAGTTGCGACACGTCGCAACAGACGGAATGTCCCGAGCCTGGCGCCGATGGGAACCGTCCTTGAGTCCACCGACACCTGTTCCGTCAGCGGCCGGTACGCGTTCTTCGGGCGCTGTGGAAGGCGTACCGGTGGGCATAAGCGCAGGCCACCGACCTGACAGTGCATGTACGGACCCGCAGTTCCGACGTCGGCTCGGCAGCGGACCGGTACGCGTTTGAGCGGGCCGTCGAAAACGCGTACCGGTCCGCGTACCGGTCTCATCGTGATCAACCCGCAATCTTCACCCCCCAGAAGCGGTACGCCGACCGGTACGCCCTGCTGGGTTGGCTCATGGCATCACCTCGTTTCCTTCGCTACTGGAGAACGCTGATGCCAACACCCCCTGTCAAGACGCCGCCGACCGCGGCCGGCCTCGACTTGCAGCGCACGCGCCGCGCCGTCCGCCTCGGGCGGGCCGGTGTGTGGGCTTGTCTCCTGGCCGGCCCCGCCGCCCTGGCCTTGGCCCTCAGCCAGCCGACTGCCGCCGTCGTCACCCGGAGCGCTCCGACATCGGTGCGCCCCTCCGCTGCGGCGGCACCAGCCGATCCTTCTGGCTACGTCGTCGAGTTCGTCGATGCCTGGCTCAAGGCCGACGCTGACACTCCGGACAGCGCCCATGCGGTGCGGGCCCAGCAACTCGCCCCGGATGTGGCCCTGCCCGAACAGGCCGACGGCGCGAAGGCGCCGCAGAAGGTGATCGCGGTACGCAGTGTGCACCGCACGGGCGAGGCGTGGTCGGTCACCGTTGCCGCCCAATACGCGGACGACGTCCGCTACTTCGCCGTCCCGGTCGCTGCATCGCGGTCCGGCGACGCGGTCACGGTCACCGGGACCCCGGCGCTTGTGGCCGCGCCCCCTATGGCGAAGACGCCGCCCTCCGCCTACACGGTGGAGGTGCCGAAGGGCCCGCTGAGCGAAGCGTTGGGCGGCTTCCTGACGGCCTATCTCTCCAGCAGCGGTGCGGTCGACCGCTACCTCGCGCCGAAGACATCGCTCACGGCCATCGTGCCGCCGGCCGCCACACAGGTCGACGTGCAGGTGGTCAGTGCCCGCGAGGAGGCCGCGGCCGCCGAGCAGGTCCCGGCCGACGGCACCCGCGTCCGCGTCCAGGCAAGCGCCCTCGCCTACACGCCGTCCGGGACCTGGCCGCTGTCTTACGAGCTCACCCTCGCCGCGCGCGGCGGGCGCTGGGAGATCGCCGCACTCACCTCGGGCGGCGGTGAGGCGAAGTGAACACCCTCCACCAGGTGGTCCTCGCGGGTGAGCTCGATGATCTCGGCAACGGGTGGATCGACATGTTCCGGGGCTGGGCCAACAACGGCCTCAAGGTGGCCCTGGTCGCCATCGTCCTGTACGTCCTCATCACCCGGTTCAGCCTGAAGGCCGGCGTCGGGGCGCTGCTGCTGATGGTGCTCGCCCTCGGGATCTACAACGCCCGCGAGGACTTGGCCGACAAGGTCGAGGACGAGGTCAAGAATCCCGCGCGGGGCGCCGCCCAGCCCCATGTGCCCCACCACTCGGCCGAACTGGCGCCCGGCATCCGCGTGTACGGCCTCACCGGGGGTGCGGCGTGAGTACCGCGGATGCCACGGTGCGCAGCGCCCGCTTCTACACGACGGCGCGGCGTCTGCCCTGGGTGATCGGGAAGTTCGCCGACTTCAGGATCCCGTTCGGGCCGTTCAACGCGGTGCAGATCGCCGTCATGTCGGTGGGTGGTCTGGTGCTGGTGAAGACCGCCTCTGTGTGGTGGTCGCTCACGGGCCCCGCCCCCATCGTCGTCTGGATCGTCGCGATCTTCGTGTGCCGTCGCCACAAGGTCGCCGGGCGCACCCCGGTGGGTGCCGCGCTCGGCACAGTCGCCCGTCTCCTGCAGCCCGCGGGCGGCCGCACCGCGGGCCGCGCCGCCCGGGACCGCCGCCACCAGCCGCTCACCGGCACCTTCACTCTGCAAGCCCTTCCCGCGGTCCACCCCGGCCCACTCCCCGAGTCGGCTCCGGCGCCGACTCCCACTCGGCCACGGCACGCCGCCCACCGGCTATCCCGGGGGCGGAGCGTGCCCGCACCCGCTGCCTCATCCGCCGCCGTGCGGCGGCCCCTGTCGCCCGTACAGGCCGCACTCCTTACAGCGAAGGGACAGAACTGATGCGCGTTCCGATCCGTCACATCGCGGGCCATCTGCTGTGGTCCACCGAGGGGCACGCCTGGGCTCTGTACCGGCTGCATCCCGGCGCCGACGAGCCCGGCCACAGCACGGAGGCAGTCACTGGCGCCTATCTGCCGGCCGCTGTCCGTGAGGAGCAGCTGCAGCGCATCACCCAGCTGATCCGCTCGCTGTCCGGTGAGCCGCGCCTGTTCGGCGTGTGCGCCCAGAGCGATGCGTCCGAGACCGCGTGGCGGATGCTCGAAGGCCTCCACAACGACGAGGACGACCTGCGCGCCGAGGCCCGGCCGTGGGTCGAGCACGTCGAGGCCGCACTCGACCTGCTGGAGGGGCAGGAGATGCACCGCCGCACCCTGTGGCTGGCCGTGCCGTTGTCGACGGACAGCAAGAGGGGGCGCGGCCTGGTCGCGCGCGGCCTGGGCACCGGCGCCTTCGGGGAGCTGTCGGACACGCTCGGACTCGTGCCCTCCCCGGTCAGCGACACCGACCTTGCGCGGGCGCGGGAGAAGGCCGCGCAGATCGAGGCGCAGATGGCCGGCGCGATCCCGTTCCGTGCGGCCCGCCCGGCGGAGATCGTATGGCTGGTCCAGCACGCCCTGCACCGCGGCACCAGTGAACCGCTGCTGTCCGAGGCCGCCTCGAGCGCCTTGTATGCGGGGCGCGTTCGCCAGGGGCTGCTGGTGTCTCCCAGTTACGCCGACCTCGGCCAGGTCCGCATCGAAGAAGGCGGCTTCCCGCGCACCGGCCAGCGTCAGTCGCAGGGCCGGGGGTGGCGGGCCCTGCTCGCACACGGCCTGGGGGCGGGCTCGAAGGTGACGGGGCGGCAGTGGTGGAAGGAGACGCTGTCGCCGCTCCAGCGCCGCTGGCTGCAGGTGGAGACCCCGGACGGCACCGGCTACCAGGCGCACCTGGTGCTGGCCGAGGCCCCGCCCGCGGTGTCCCTGCAGGCGGCGGATCTGTTCGCGCAGCTGGAAGTCCTGGACTTCCCCGTGGATTTCACGGTGAGCCTGTCCCTGATCGAAGCGGGTGAGGCGCGGCGCAAGATCCAGCGCAAGCGCACCGAACTGGTGGACCAGGTCGACCAGTACGACGCCCGTCCCACCGGTCTGCCGTCCGACATCCCGGAGGCCGCCCGGGACCTGGGCGAGATGGACGCCCGGCTGGCCCGCACCTCCGCCGAGGTGGAGGTCCAGTCGGTCACGGTGCTGACCGTGTGGGCGCCCACGTCCGAGCTGTGTGATGCGCGGGCCCGGGCGCTGGAGAAGCTGCTCGCCGGCGCCGACTACCGGATGCTGCGCCCCGTCGGCCTGCAGAGCGACCTGTTCGCGCTCGGTCTGCCCGGCAGCGTCCGCCCGCTGTCGGTACGCGAGTTCACCCAGCACCAGGTGGCCGAGGACTGGGCGATGTCCGGCGCCTTCACGCGCAGCGAGGCCGGCGACCCGAACGGGATCCTGCTGGGCTTCGACCTGGACAGCGGCACCGCCCGGCCGGTGATGGTCAACGTCGCGGACGCCCCGAAGCAGGACGCGTCCGCCTCGCTCGCGGTCGTCGGCGATCTCGGCGGCGGCAAGAGCGTGCTGCAAAAGTGCGTGCAGAGCGCGGTCGTGGACCGCGGCGCCCGGGCGATCTGCATCGACCGCACCCCGGTGCGGGAGTGGGCGCGCTTCGCCCGCGGCTCCGCGCCCGGCCGCTGCCAGATCATCGACGCCGCCCAGGCCGAACTCTCCATCGACCCGCTGCGCCTGTTCCCCGGCCCCGAGGGCCGCCGGTACGCGCTCAACTATCTGACCCTGCAGCTCGGCATCGGTGCCATGAGCATCGAGGGCGAGGTCCTGCATCACGCCGTGGAACAGGCCGCCGACCTGCCCGACGCCTCGATGGCCACGGTGGTGGAAACCCTGGGCGACACGGCCCGGTCCGGCACGGGCAGGCGCACGGACGCGGCCGCATCGGTGGCCGGCCTGCTGCACCTGATCACCAGCAATCCGCTGGCCCGGATGGTCTTCGACCCCACCTTGCCGGTCGCCCGGCTGCACGGATCGAGCACCGCGGACCTGATCGTCATCACGACGGCCGGGCTCACCCTGCCGCCCAAGGCCGCGTTCGAGAAGCCGGAGATTTTGCATCAGCAGCCGCTGGAGGCGCTGATCGGGCGGGCGGTGCTGTATCTGATCGCGGCAATGGCCCGGCAGGCCGCGTTCGCGGATCCGTCCCGGTTCTGTGCGGTGGTCACCGACGAGCTGTACTGGCTGACCAGTTCCGCCGAAGGCACCGCACTGGTCCACGAGATCCTGCACGACGGCCGCAAGCACTACGCCGGGCTGTTCGCCGGATCCCACGACGAAACAGAACTGGGCCCCGACCGCGGCCTGTTCGCCTACAAAGCACTGGCCCGCACCGCCGACCGGGGCCGCGCCCGGCGCGGCCTGAACTTCATCGGCCTGGACGGACGCGACGAGGACCTGGTGCGCCTGGTGACCACCAACCTCTCCCCCGTCGGCATCAAAGAACGCGCGGGCGAAATTCTCCTGACCGGCCCCCGTCAGAACACCGGACGCATCAAGGTCCACATCCCCACCGTGCAGCGCATCGCGGACCATATCCGCACCACGCCCACCGACACGCAGCAGGGCACGAAGGACGTGACCGTATGACGACCCTCCGGTGGGAGCGCCGCCGTCAGGCCGCCGCCTACGTCCTCCTCGGCACGGTCGCCGCCGCGCTGATCGCCGCGCTGGTTTTCGTCAGCGCCGCTCCGGGGCTGCCGTCGGCCTGGTGGCCCCAGGCCGGGGGCGCGTTCGCCGCCTCACCCGACGTCTCCGCGTTTGATGCCGGCCCGATGCTTCCCGGGCCGGGTGCAGCCCGCGGGCAGACGCCGTCCGCCGGCCCGGTCCGCGCGAAGGATGTGTGTGATGCGGTTGTCGGGCCCGCGCACGTCTACTGCCTGGGCGCCCCGGCGCCCGATGCCGCCCCCAGCCGCCCGCCGACGCTGGCCGATTCATGGCCGCTCGGGGTACTCGCCGTCGGGATCACCGTCCTGTACGTCCTCAGGCGCCGTCGGCGGGGGCTGTGATGTGGCGCCCGGACCGCGGCACGCTGCGGGCCGCCGGCTTCACCGCCGTGCTGGTGACCGTGTTCCTCACGGTGAACACGTCGGTTGCCTACGGCGCCGACACCACCGGCGGGGATGGGCTGTTGTCGCCACTGGAGCTGGACACCTCCGAAGGTGCCTCGCTGAAGGGCTACGAGCTCGGCGCGCAGTCCGGCTCCGTGTTCTCGCTGGCCTCCAACACGCAGACGATGGTGCTCAGCGCTCTGTTCACCGTGGTCCGGGTCCTGGTCGGTCTGGCGTGCTGGGCCATCGAAGTCGCCTACCGATTCCCGCTGCTGAAGCTGCTGACCGCGCCGGCGCAGCATTTGTCCGAGGTCTACACGGACACGGTCGTCGACGTCCTCGGGCTGAAGGCGCTGCTGCTGTCGTGGGCGTTTGTGTTCGGCCTGGTCCTGCTGGTGCGCGGCAAGCACGCCAAGGGTCTCGGCGAGATCGCCCTCACGCTGGTGATCGGCGCGTTGGCCGCCTCGGTGTTCGTCACGCCGAACTTTGTGCTCGGCAAGGAGGGGCCGATCCTGCAGACGCAGTCCGCGGCCGGTGAGATCGCGCAGAAGACCGTCGACGCCCACGCCTGGGGCAGCAAGATTTCGCATGCAAATCCGTGCGACAGCGTGGCCGGTCCGGCCAAGAGCGCCTGCCAGGACACGCAACAGGCCGGTGCGTCGGGGGCGAGGAAGGTGGCGCGGCCGATCCAGGACGCGGTCACCAACGCGCTGGTGGTCAAGCCCTACATGCTGCTGCAGTACGGACGCATCCTCGACCCGGGCAAGGCCTCCGACCACAGGGCCTACCAGGTGCACCTGAAGTGGGTGTCCGGCGGCTACGGCGAGAGCGCCCAGAAAAAGACCAAGGCCGAGGACGAGGACGACCCCTGCCGCCTGATCAAGGGCGAGGGCCGCAAGTGGTGCGAGCGCGAACCCGGCGACAAAGGGCCCGACACGCTCCCCGAGCTCACCCCCGGCGGCCAGCTCCTCGACGAGGTCGCCCCGGTGCTGTCCAGGGACGACCAGCACTTCGCGGCGTTCCTCGAGGACTTGAAGGCCGCCGGACCGGTGGGCAAGGGCTGCGCCGCCTACGCGGAACAGCCCTCCTGGTGGCGGGTCGCGGCGGTCGTGATGGTGTTCATCGCCGCGCTGCTGATCTGCGCCCTGCTGCTCTCCGCGTCGGTCGTGCTGCTGGGTATCTCCGCCGTGTGTGCCAGCGCCGCCGCGGCGGGCGGGGTGACGTTCGTGTGGGGCATGCTGCCCGGGCCGAGCCGGTCGGTGGTGTGGAAGTGGCTGGGCCTGTTCGGCGTCTCGATGGCCGCCCTCCTCGCCATCGCCACATTCATCCCCGCCGTCGGCATCACCATCGACGTCATCCTGACCGACGGCCCGGACCTGATGGCCGAACGCCTGCTGCTGATCGACGTCCTGGCGCTGGTCGCCCTGGCCTTCCACCGCCGGCTCCTCGACCTGATCGTTTCGTTCGGACAGCGGCTGACCCTGCGCATGCGGTACGCGAAGATCGGCGGCAGCCACCTGGCCGGCGACTCGCAGCTCGGTGCCGCCCTCGCCATGAGCCTGGGCCAGGGCGCCGGCAGTCTGCTCCCCGGCGGATCGCTGCGCGGCCGCGGCGCCACCGGCCTCGGACTGGGCACGAGCAGCCTGCTGCACGGTGTGATGGCCGGCCTCACCGACGGGACCGGGACGCCCGGCAACCCGGCCCGGCTGCTGGCCGACGCAAACGCCGAAGCCTCCCGCGGCCTCGCCCCGCTCGGCCTGGCGGTGGCCGGAACCCGCCTCGCCGCAGGCGGCGCATGGGCGGCCCTGGTCGGCAGACACCCGGGCGATGACACACTCGCCGCGCTCCGCAGACCCACCGCGGACGCCCCCACCACCCATCCGGCAGGACACGCGGCCAACGGCGCCGGGGCCCCGCATCCGCCGTCAGGACGCCTGCCCGCCGGCGGCCCGCAGGACCGGCACCGCACCGAGGACGGGCGGATCATCGACCCGGACACGGGCGAGGTGCTGCACGACCAGAACTGCGACCGCCCCCTGCTGTCCACCCGCGCCCACAACCAGCTGGTGCGGCTGCGCGGCTACCGCATCGCCCACCAGGGCGGCCGGCTGCTGTACGGGGCGACGATCGGCCTGCCCGCCACCGCCCGCACCTCCAGGGCGGGTGCATCGACGGCGACCCAGGACACCCGCCAGCAGCTGCGGGTATGGGGCAACACCCTGCGCCAGGACGGCCAGGGCTGGGCCAGCATGTTCCAGCAGCCTGGTCACCGCCCCGCCGCCGGTAACCGCCGCCTGGCCGCTCCCTGCGTCACGCCGCCTGCCCCCGCGTTCACACCGGGCCCTCCCGGCCCGGCCGCACCTCCCCGCGGCGACTGGCCCGCTCCCACCGTGCGGCCCGGACACCGCCCCAGGCCGGCTCAGTCGTGGGCGGACCTGACGGCCGCATCCGGGCCTGCGGCCCCGGGTCCGAGGCCCCGGCCTGCAGCCTCGCCCGCACCTCTCCCTGCCACGCCCGGCCCGGCACCCGAGGGCAGCACGCGGCGCATGCCGCGGCCACCGTCCCGCACCCCGCGGCCGTCCGGCGGGCTCGGCTCGTCCGACACCTCCCGTCAGCGCGCGCAGGACATGTTCCGCCGCATCCAGGACACCAACCGGCGCAACCCGCGCCCGGACACCGGCGGCGACAACGGAAACGGCGGCGGCCCGGCATGAACGGCACGACGCGGGTCCGGCCCGCGCGACGCACCCTCAAGTGGGCACTGATCACCGGCATGCTGCTCGCCCTGACGGTGTGCTGCCTGGCACCCCTGTCCGGCGCCGCCGCAAAGCTGGCAGCACTCCAGCAGAGCCAGGCCGACACCGGACTGGCGAAGGCGGGCAGCAGCGCGGACATTCCGCCGCGCATGCTCCAGGCCTACAAAAATGCCGTCCAGCACACCGGATCCGCCGCGCCGAAGTGCCGCGGCATGCGCTGGCCGATCCTCGCCGCAATCGCGAAGGTCGAGTCCAACCACGCCGTGGGCCGCACCATCTCCTCAGGCGGGGACATCCGGCCGCACATCTACGGCGTCCTGCTCAACGGCTCCGGCCAGGGCGGCAACACCACCACGGTCACGGACACCGACGGCGGCAAGTGGGACGGCCAGAACAACGGGGAACGCGCCATCGGTCCCTTCCAGTTCCTGCCCGCCACCTGGGAATCGACCGGCCAGGACGGCAACGACGATGGCGCGAAGGATCCGCACAACGCCGACGACGCCGCCCTCGCCGCCGCCGCCTACCTGTGCGGACACGGCCGCAACCTCGCCAAGAGCACCCAGCTCCGGGCGGCGATCCTCCAGTACAACCACAGCACCGCATACGTCGCGAACGTCACCACGTGGATCAGCCAGTACACGGCCGCCGCCCGGGCCGGCCGCAGCGCAAGCCTGAACGGTGTCACCGGTAAAGCCCGCACGGTCCTCAAGGCAGCACTCTCCCAGCAGGGGGTGCCCTACGCGTGGGGCGGTGGCAACGAGCGCGGCCCGTCGCGCGGCGGCTGCTGCTCACCCAACGGGGTGTCCGGGGCGTCCACCCGCGGATTCGACTGCTCGGGACTGACCATGTTCGCCTTCGCCCACGCCGGTATCCACCTGCCGCGCACCGCCGCCGCTCAGGCCGGCCGCGGCCACCGCATCCCCGCCTCGGCCGGACAAGACGCACTACAACCGGGCGACTTGGTGTTCTTCGGCTACGCCCCCGGCCGCGATTCCACGATCTATCACGTCGGGATCTACCTGGGAGGCGGACAGATGGTCAACGCCGCCCGCCCCGGCACCGCCGTACGCCTCGACCCCATCGACGCCATGCCCGGCTACGCGGGAGGAGCCCGCCTCGTATGAAGACCATCATCTCCACCCCCACCCCCACCCCCACCTCTGCCCCTGCCCCCGCTCCCGCCCTTGCGCGGGTGGGCGGACCCTGGCTCCTGTTGCTGCTCGCCGTCGTTCTGGGGGTAAACGGCTGGCTGCTGGTGGCCCCCGCGGCGACGGCTCCCTCCGCACCGTCGCGCCGCATGCCGGTACCTGCTCCGCCAGCCGCACCAGCGACAAGCCGCCCCGCCGAAGCCCCCGATCATCCCGCCGCCCGACCATCCGGCAGCCTCTCCAAGTCCGCCACCGTGTCGGCTACCACGCCCGGCCCGACGGGCGAACTGCCGCCGCACGGCGAGGGCGTGGCCGGTGACCGGGCTATCCAGCAGCTGCTGGAGCGCTCCTGGCCCCCGGACCTCCCCGCAGGTCAGGCCGTGGCCCTGACCGCCGCCGGCCGGAAGGTTCTGCTCGCCGACGTGACCGGCCTGGGCCGCGCCGTGTTTCCCGCCGCCTTCCCGCCCAACGAGCGTCCGGCCACGGTGGCGCCGGCCTTCACCCGCATCCGCATCCAGGCAGCGATCGCCCGCAAGGACAGCGAGCCGGGCCAGGCGGTGGTGCACCTGGTGTGGGCCGCGGCCGACCGCGGCGGGACCTACACCGACGGCCGCCTCAGTGACATCGCCTTCCGCCACGACCCAGGAGACGGCACATGGACTCCCCTGCACCCCACCACGCCATGAGCTCGCTGGCCCTGCCGGGCATCGCCGACGCCTGCTTCGCCCTCGGCCACGCGGTGTGGTGGCTGACCGTGCACTGGTACGTGCCGCTCGCCCTGGCCCTGACCGGCTGGGCGCTGTGGGAAGTGATCACGCGCCGGGCGGCCGCCCGGGCCTCGCGGCAGCGGTGTGTGCTGCGCCTGACGCCCGCACCGTACTTCGACCCGGACGAGGAGCGTGTGCTGCGACAGGGCCTGAAGCTGTTGCAGGCCGCCAACGCGCTGCCGTGGTGGGCGCCCAAGCGCAGCCGCACGGTCCGCATCCGGATGCGCTCGGACGAGAACCATCCCCTCTCCTACCGGCTCGAGGGACCGGCCGGCGCGGAGAAATTTCTGCGCACCAGCGGCTTCGGACACGCCGTGACCATCTGCGGTCCGGATCCGGATGCCCGGGTGCCGGTCGACGCGCGGGAGTTCGAGGTGCGCGGCGAGATGGTGCTGCGCGGCAACCCCGCCGCCTATCTGCGCGAGGTCCCGCTCCAGCCGGATCCCCTGCAGCCGATCGTCGACGCCATCAGCGCACTGAAGACACAGCTCGGCGACCTGGTCGAGGTCTGCGTCGACCTGCAGCCCGCTCCCCGACTGCCGCTGCGGCTGCAGCGCCTGCAGATGATCCAGCGTGCCCGCGGCGTGGAACAGCGCGAGACCGCAGCCGCGTCCCGCTGGATGCGCCGGGACGTCGCCGCGGCCGCCGACTCGCTTCGCACGCTCGCCCAGGGCCGCCAGCAGCAGGCCGCGCCGCTCGTGGTACCCCAGGTGCGGCGCATCGACCGGGACAAAGCACTGGGCAAACTCGCCGACGACACGGCACTGGCCCGCGTCCAGATCCTCATCCGCTGCGCCTCCGACCGGGAAGGCCGGGCGCGAGCACTGCTCTCCCAAGTACAGGGCGGCTTCCAGGTGTTCGCCCACGAGGCCCGCCTGGCACCGCGCGGCCTGCGGCTACTGGCCTGGTGGTGGGGGCCCGACCACTGGCCGTTCACGACCTCGTGGCAACGGCGGTGGGACCGAGGCCAGTGCCGCCCGCCCCGCGCGAACCTGGCCCGCCTGACCGAACTCGCCGGGCTCCTCAAGCCGCCCACCCGGCACTGCACGCTGCCGCTGCTGCCCGCACAGCTCCCCACCTTCGAGCACGGCAACCCCGCACTGCTGCTGCAAGGCGCAGTCGTCGAAGCGGACGGGACACGCCGCCTGGTCGCCACCTTCGAGGAGGAAACCCTCTTCGAAACCGGCGTCGGCAAGGCTGGCGGCGGAAAGACCGAGCGCGCTCTGGCCCAGGCAATCGCCCACGCCCACGCCGGCGGCGGACTCCTATACATGGATCCGCACCGCGACTCCTGGGACCGCGCCGCCCCCTACCTCGCCCACCCGATGCTCATCCCCCGCATCCAACTCATCGACCTCACCCCGGGCAGCGACGTCAGTCCGGTCGGAGCATGGAACCTGCTCGACATGAGCCACGGACGCCCCCGTCACGACGTGGCCGCCTCCGTCATCGACGGGCTGGCCGCCGGAATGCACTGGGACGACGCCAGCACCCCCCGCGGCCTGACCATCCTCACCGCCTGCGTGCAAGCCCTGACCGCACTCAACCAACAACTGTGCCGGGACGGCCGATCCGAACTGCAGGCGACCGTCTTCCACATCCGGGCGCTGCTGACCGACCACCATTTCCGCGCCAAGGTGCTGGCCGCTGTTCACGACACTCTCGTCGAGGAGGTCGCGAGCTGGTGGAGCACCGTCTTTCCCACTCTGTCGCCCGACGCCTTCGGCATCATCCTCAACCCCCTGGCCCGCCTGGCCGACAACCCCGTCTACCTCGCCTTCCTCGGCCAACCCGTCAGCCATTTCGATCTGCGCACCGCCATGGACACCCGCCGGGTTGTGTGGATCTGCACCGCAGGGAACGGCCCCACCGACCGGCTGCTGTCCTCGCTGATCGCCCACGAACTGCTGCGCGCCGGCCGCTCGCGCCGCAACGTAGCTCCCGCCGACCGCGTGGCCTTCCGCGCCTACCTCGACGAGCTGATCACCATCGCCGGGACCGCACCCGAGTCACTGGCTGCCATGTTCGAAGACCTCCGCAAATTCCGGGTCCGTATCCACGGCATGACCCAGGCCCTTGGGCGGCTCCCGCAGCCCGTTCGCGACGGCCTCCTGCAGAACTCCTCCTCCCTGGCCACCACCACCGGCATCCGCAAGGTCATCTCCGTACTCACCGACGAATGGGGCAACACCCCCAGCCCCGAGCAGGTCATCGCCCTGCCCCGCTACCAGCACTACGCCTCCTTCACCATCCACGGCCAACGCGTAGGCCCCCTACGGCTGCACGGCCCGCACCTCGACGACGACTTCGCCCACCTCCAGCGCGCCGCCGCCATCCCGGCCCTGGTGACCAGAGCCCACCAGGCCGCCGGAAGCCGCCCCCTGCACGAGCAGGCCACCCGCGCCAGCACCCAGCTCGCCCGGCTCCGCGCCGCGCTCCCCGAGCCCACCCCCCTCAACCTCACCAAAGGCAGCTACCGCTCATGACCCGCACACCCCACACCCACACCCACTTCGTGCCCCACACCAACGAAGACCTCGCCAACCAGATCCTCGGCATGATCGCCCAACACCGTATGGTCACCGTGCAACAACTGCACACCGTGCTGCTGCCCGGCCGACGCCGCGAAAACCTCTCCCGCGCCCTGACCAAACTGCGCCACGCCCAACTCGCCGACTACACCGTGCTGCCCGCCTCCAGCGGCACCCGCGCCTGGTACCTCACCGAATTCGGCGCGGAGACCACCCGGCACCTCCCACAGATGCAGGACCGGCCGCCCTACCCGATCACCTCCACCAGCGCCGCATCCCTGCGCACACCCCACACACTGACCGTCGTGCGCGCCCACGCCGCCTTCGCCGCAACCGCCCGCACCCGCGGCGACGAACACGGGCCCTGGGACTGGACCCCCGAGGTCGCCCACAACCTGGGCGACGGCGAACGCGTCATCGCCGACGCACTGATGTACTACACGCACCACACCCCGACCGGACAGCGCACCAAATACCGGGCATTCGTCGAGGTCGACCGCGCCACCATGAGCAGCGAGCGCCTGGCCTCCAAGCTGATCGACTACGCCCGCTTCTACATCCACGAACCCCAGGCGGTCGGAGCCCAACGGCGTTCCCGGCAGGCGGCGCTGGGCGGCCCAGCGTGGCTGCGCTGGTACCCGGCCTTCCCCCGCATCCTGTTCATCCTCACCGGCGCCGGCCCCACCGCACTGGCGAACCGCATCGACGACCTGAAAGCCATGGTCTCCGAGCACCCCACCGTCGCGGCGCTCGCCCGCACCGTCCCCATCGGCGCGGCCGTCCTCGAGGACATCGAGACGCTTGGGGTCGACGCGCCGGTATGGCACTGCCTGCGCGGCCACGACGGCGCCCGCCCATGGACCGATTTGTAGGCACACCCCCGCGGGGCCGCGCCGAACCCCCGGCTCCACCGGTCGGGCGGCACGGCGCCCGACAACCGGCCGAGCGGCCGCATCCACCTGCAGCTTTCACGCGACTTGGGGCACCGGACAACTCGTCAACTTCCGTGCCGATACCGAAGGGTGGAACTCCAACTCGGCACATTGTCGCGGATGCACCCCAGTTCTTTGCACGGCGCGTCAAGTCGGCCGCAGAGGCACTGAGTACATCGGTTCGGTCACGCACGCCCGAGGGGGACGATGCGTAGTCTTCCGACTACAGATCCGAATCACCGCAGCTCGCAGGGGACGGTTTCTCCTCCACCACACCAGACCGCGCATCTTCGGAGCCAAGGCCGCCTCACACCGTACGGGGAGACCTCATGACACGAGCAGCACACCACCAGGCATCTGCCGGGATTCACAGGCGAAAAGACGCACGCTACATCGGTATCACCCTGGCGGCCGCCGCACTCAGCGCAGCCGCCCTCACCGCCTGCTCCGGAGCTGCCCCGAAGATCCCGGACGCGCCGCTCGACCCTGCGCAGCCCAGCACGTCGAGTCAGCCCGGTTCCACGCCCAGCCCCAGCGATTCCGACCCGGACGCGGCCCTGAAGAAGGTCGTGCTCGACACCTATGAGCGCATGTGGGACGAGCAGGTCAAGGCCTACGCCAAGGGCAGCATCAAGGGCACCGAACTGCGTAGCTACGCCGCCGGCTACGCCCTAGCCGAGGCGGAGACCACGATGGACACCTTTCAGGAGAAAGGCGTGGTGACGAAGGGCGCGCCCACGCACGACGCCGTCGTCACGGGGCTGAAGCCGGACGAGAAGGTGCCGTGGGCCAGCCTGACCGACTGCCTCGATACGGCCAACTGGAAGTACGTGTACGAGAAGACCGGCAAGCCCGTCGAGATGCCAAAGGACCAGGTCCTGAAGTACGTGACGAAGGTGCAAGCAGAGAAGTGGGGGAACTCGTGGAAGATCGTCGAGGTGCAGGCGTCCGCAACCTCCTGCTGACCGGCTTCGTGAGCGCAGCCGTCCTCCTCCCTGCACCAACAACAATGGCCGACACTCCCATGAACGCCCGTTGCAGCGATCTCTCACCGTTTATTAGTTGCAAGGCGACCGGCGACAGGCACAGCAGCGGCAACTCCGGCATGAGGGGCACGCCGCACATGGCCGGGAGCAAGAAGAGCAGCGGCAAGGCGCCCAAGTGCACTCTAAAGAAGCTGAACCCTCAGCCGCCGCCCGGAAGCCTCCAATGGAAGGGCGAAGGCAAGGTCGTCTACAACCAAGTCTGCCTGGACGGGCCCACCTCGGCGCTGTCGGGTCCGGTAGCCGTGAATGCCGTTCCCGCCGTGGATCCCACCTTGGTGGCTGCGCAAGCCGTCAACAAGATGAAACTGACCGGCCCGAAGGTGGCAAGTCCCCGCGCGAATGCCAAGTACGTGGTGGGTGTGCCGATGTGGATGTGGGTCACGCCGTCCGCCTCGACGTTCGGGCCCAACTCGGCGCGTGCTTCGGCGGGCGGAGTGACCGTGACGGCCAGGGCCAAGGTGTCGAGGATCGTATGGCACATGGGCGACGGCGAGACTGTGACCTGCAACGGGCCGGGCACGCCGTTCAAGAACACGCGCAAGGGCATCGAGTCACCGGACTGCGGCCACGTTTACCAGCAGCCCTCCACTCAGGAGCCCGGCAGGAAGTACCACCTGACAGCGACCGCGTACTGGGCCGTGACGTGGCAGGCCAGCACCGGTGAAGCGGGTCAGATTCCTACCACCCGTGTCACCGACGTGTCGTTCACCGTCGGCGAGCTTCAGTCCGTGGGCGGCTGACCGCGCCCCGCAGCCTTGCACAGATAAGAGGTAGAAGAACGTGAGCAGGACGGAAGTGCCGCCGCAGACCGGCCGCGTGCAGGCACCGCTGGCCGCCCCGCCGACAGCGGGGGCGCAGGCGAGATGGCAGGCGCGCAGGCGCCGGCCGGGCATGCTGGCGCTCGCGGTCGCGTGCATCGCGGCGTGCGCGGTGGGCAACTGGTGGTACTGGACCGAGAACGGCCAGCGTCAGCCGATCATCGGAGTCGCGCACGAGGTCCCGGCCGGCAGCGTCATCAAGGACTCCGATCTACGCGAAGCCTCCGTCGCGGTGGATCCGTCGATGAAGGTGATCGGCATTCAGCAGCGCGACCAGGTGGCGGGCATGCGGGCCGTAGCCACCCTGCAGGCCGGATCGCTGCTGCACCCTAAAGAAGTCACCCGCAAGGCCCTTGTGACGGCCGACGAGCAGCTCGTCGGAATCGCGCTGGAACCGGGCCAACTGCCGGACTCGGCACTGCGCCCGGGCGACCAGGTGCAGGCCGTGTTCACCAGCGACGATCCCGGCGCCGAGGCCGCGGAAGGAATGCCTCCGTCTATCCAGGCGCGCGTCGTGCGGGTCGGTGCGGCACGGGAGTCGACCGGTGAGCGGGTCGTTGACGTCGCGGTGCCGAAGGCGCAGGGCCCCCAGCTGGCGGCGCAGGCCGCCGCCGGCGATGTGGCGCTGACGGTCAGCGGGGCGAGTAGCTGATGGCGGTTCTCGCGCTGGCCGGCCTGCCGGGTGCCCCTGGGGCCACCACGGCTGCCCTGGCCCTGCAGCGGGTGTGGCCGGTGGAGGGGGACCGGCGTGTCCTACTCGCCGAGTGCGATCCCGACGGAGGCGCGGTGCTGGCCGGGGCCCTGGAGGGGCGGCTGGGCGCGGACGTCGGGCTGCGCAATCTCGCGGTGTCGCTACGGGGAGATCAGACGCTGCAGGGCGCCTTCTGGCGGCAGTTGGTGCGGCTGTCGGACGACGGCGGGCACGACGACGGGCGGCATGTGCTGCTGCCGGGCCTTCCCAGTCCGAATGCGGCGGCAGCCCTGGCCCCGGAGTGGGCCCAACTCGCCGAACTGTTCGTCGCCATCGACCGGATGCCGCAGCACGCGCACGACGTCATCATCGATCTCGGCCGCAACGGCGCCTACGGTCCCACCCGTCTGCTGGCCCAGCGCGCGGACCTGGTGCTGCTCGTGGTGCGCGGCACCCTGCGGGCGCTGAGCGCGGCCCAGAGCCGTATCGGCATGCTGCACCAGGTGCTGGAAGCCGACCAGAACCGTCCCTCGCCCGCCCTGGGAGTGCTGCTGATCACTGAGGGCTCCTATGGGAGGCGTGAGGTGGAGCAGCAGTTGAAGATGCCGGTGGTGGCCACGTTGCCCTATCGGCCCGCGGAGGCGGCGGTTCTGTCGGATGGTGCGCCGGGCCGCAAGTTCGCGAAGTCGCCGCTGCTCAAGGCAGCCAAGGATGCGGTCACCCCGATCCGTCAGCAGGTGGCCGGTCGGCGCCGCTTGTTGTATTCGCCAGTGCAGCAGCGGCTCGAGGAGGTGCGCCGTGCGCGCTGAGCCGGTGTACAACGGTCCTCCCCCGCCCCGTCGCCAGCCACAAGCGGCCCAGCACCGCAGCGGCATTGCGCCCGGCTCCGCCGGGTCCCTTACGTCGGCCGATGCGGCGAGCGTGTCCCCGGCGTCTGGGTTCTCCGGGTGGCGGCAGCTGGACTACCGCACGGCCCAGGAGATCAAGAAGACGGTCCTCGACCAGCTCAGCGAGGAGGGCAAGCAGCGGGGCTGGCCCTCGGTGCAGGCCAAGGAGCAGCGGGGCCGGCATCTGATCAATGAACAGGTGGCGATCTGGGCCGACGCGCAGGGCTGGTCCACCGGGGGCGCGGTGGACCAGGCAGCGGAGCAGGAGATGGCCGCGCTCGCGTTCGACATGTGTTTTCGCGCCGGGCGTCTGCAGCGCTATCTCGATGACCAGCAGGTCGAGGACATCTGGCTGGAGGGATTCGAGCGAGTCTTCCTCAAAAGCACGGGCCGACGCGAGCCCGTGCAGGTAGCCCGTGTCGCCGATTCGGAGGACGAACTGCAGGAGCTGGTGCGGGATCTGATCCGCGCGTCCGGGCAGAACGGCCGCACCTTTTCCACCCACTCCCCCGATGTCGAACTGCGGCTGCCCGACGGCTCACGTCTGCAGGCCCTGGGGCCGGAGATCACGGGCGGACACACCCATGTGACGATCCGCCGCCACCGCTACCGCAGCATCAGCATCCGGCATCTCATCGAGCTGGGCACACTCAGCGAGCAGGCCGCTGATTTGCTGGCGTCCGCGGTGCGGGCCCGCTTCAACATCATGGTCGCCGGGGAACAGTCGTCGGGAAAGACGACCCTGCTGCGGGCCCTGCTGCGCGAGGTCAAGCCCAGCGAGCGGTTCGGCACCCTGGAGACCACGTTCGAGGGCCTGGCCGATCCCACCTATCACGCGCACGTCGTGCCGATGGAGGCACGGTTTTCCAACGGCGAGCGGATCGGTCCCAGCCATGCGGCCGCCGGCGAGATCACGCTGATGGACCTCATGGTGAAGGCCAAGCGCATGAGCCTGACACGGACCATCGTCGGCGAGGTCCGCGGACCTGAGATCACGGCCATGATGCAGGCGATGACCTCGGACCGGCCCGGCAACATGTGCACCATCCACGCCAGCGAGCCGGCCGCCGTGTTCGACCGGGTCGCGGAGCTGTATCTGCTCGCGCAGGCCAACTTCACCCCGGAGCTCGCCTACCGGCAGATCGCCAACGGACTGCACCTGATCGCCTTCCTGTCCGTCGACGACACCGGGGAGGCGGAACACCGCCACCTCTCCCACATCTGGGAGATCACCGGCATCGGACACGACGGCCGTCCGATGTACAACGAGGTGTTCGGGCCGGCCGATGACATCGACGGCCCGGCCGTGCCCAAGGGCGCGCTCAGCGAGCGCAAGCGCCGCCGGCTGGAGAAGGCCGGCCTGGCCTCGAACCTGCTGTCCGCCCAGGCGCTGGCCTACGCCCAGGGGAGGCCGATGTGATCACCTCTGTGTGGTGGGCGGCCAGCGGGGCCCTGCTGGGCCTGGGCCTGGTGCTGGCCGTGGCCGGGCTCGTCGGCACCGCCCGGCCGAAGGCGGTGCTGCCGTGGCAGGGCGAACGGAGCACGCTGGCCCGCCAGTTCGCCGCCCAGCGCCAGCTTCAGATCGCCGCGGGCGTGGTCGCCCTGCTGCTGGTGTGGCTGATCACCGGGGTCGTGATGGCCGGGCTGATCGTCGGCGGCGTCATCGTCGGCGGGCCGTGGCTGCTGTCCGGACCGGCGATGAACAAGGCGCAGATCGCCCGCCGTGACGCGCTGGGCGAGTGGGCGCAGCGTCTGTCGGAGATGGTGCGCCTCGGCAATGCGCTGGAGAAGGCGCTGATCGCCTCGCGCAAGCACGCCCCGGCCGCCCTCGCCGATGAGGTGGGCGAGCTGGCGGACAAGATCCAGTCCCAGTGGCCCACGCACGAGGCCCTCGGGGACTTCGCAACGGGTTTCGATGATGTCACCGGCGACAAGGTCGTCTCCGCCCTGATCCTGGCCGCACAGGACCCCGGCCCCGGGCTGGCCCAGGCCATGGAGGATCTGGCCGCCTCGGTGCGCGACGAGGTCAAGTTGCGCCAGAGCATCGAGGCCGACCGGCAAAAAACCCGCACCACAATCCGCACCCTGACACTCATCACACTGGGCATCGTGGGCCTGGGCTTCACGGTGCCGCAGTACACCGGCGTATACGCCACTCTCATGGGCCAGTTAATCCTGGCGCTCCTCGTCGCCGGTTTCGTCGCCACCCTGGTGTGGGTACGGCGCCTGGCCACGCGCGGCCACACGCCGCGCGTCCTGGTCCCCGACGTCCGCAGCCCCGTCAGGACCCCGGACCGCCCGCACGACATCGAGGCCCAGGGGGCGTTGCGATGAACACCCTGACCACTGTGCTCGTATCCGGCGGTGCCGGCGGCGGCGGCCTGGCCCTGCTGGTCAACGAACTGCTGCCGGCGGCGCCCAAGCTCGGACCCGCCCTGGCCCGCCTGCACCCGGCTCCCGCCCCGCACCGGCCGGCCAGCCGCCAGACGCCCTCGGCGCAGAGCCAGATCGGCCGCTGGCTGGTCAACAAGGTCCCGGGCGCGCTGCCCCGCAGGGACCTGGACCTGCTGGGTCAGAGCGGCGAGGACTTCCTTCTCAACAAGGCTCTGCTCGTGCTGCTCGGGCTGGGGGCGCCCAGCGTCTTCCTCGGTGCCTGGACCCTGCTGGGCATCAGTGTCGCCCTGTATGTGCCCGCCGCCGTCGGTCTGCTGCTGGCGTCCGTGTTCTGGTTCGTCCCGGACCTCATGATCCGCCGGGATGCTGCCAAGGCCCGGGCGGAGGCCGCGCACGGCATCGCCGTCTATCTGGAACTGGTCGCGCTGCGGCTGGGCGCCGGCATCGCCATCGAAACCGCCCTGGAACAGGCCGCCTTCGTCGGCCGGGGCTGGGTGTTCTGCCGCCTGCAGGACACCCTCATGCGGTCCCGCATCAAGCGCGGCCGGCAATGGGCCGCCCTCAAAGACCTCGGCGAGCGCCTGGGTGTGCCCGTCCTCGCCGACGTCGCGGACTTCGTGCAGATGTCCACGCAGGAAGGCGCCTCCGTCTACGACACGGTCCGCCACCGCGCGGCCAGCCTGCGCACCGAACAGCTCAACGCCGAAGCCGCAGCTGCCAACGCGGACACCGAAAAAATGCAGGCCCCGCAGGCCGTGCTCTGCGTCCTGGTGATGGCCGCCATGGCCTTCCCCGCCGTCCTCAACGCGTTCCACCAGACCTCGTGAAGACCAACCGCACACCGCAGAAGGGGGCAGCTCGTGTCTGACCGGTATTTGAAGATGAGCACGCTGCTCACGCAGCTTTCCGCCGCGATCAGCCGCCGCCTCGATCAGGCCCGCGATGAGATCGACCAGCGGGGTGACAGAGGTGACAACCCGGTCGTCACCGTGATCCTGTGGGTTGCCGGCATCGGCATCGCGGTGACCATCGTCGCCGCCCTGGTCGCCCTCGGGATGCGGGCCAGCCACAAGGTCGACAACGTGGATCTCGGCGGCTGACCCGTGCACCCCCTCCGGGACGACCGGGGATCGTCCCCCATCCAGTACGCGCTCCTGTTTCCGGTCGTCCTCCTCATCACGTTCGTCCTGATCCAGGGCGTGCTGTGGGCGTACGCCCGCAACCTGGCCTACACCGCCGCCCGCTCGGGTGTGGCGGCCGGGCGGCTGTACGAGGCCTCCCCCGCCGACGGCGCCACCCGCGCCCGCCGGGCCCTGGAGGACCTGGCGGGCAACCTGCTGACCGATTCAAGGGTGAGCACGGCCGGCAGCACCCCGGACACGATGCGCGTCCATGTGCAGGGCCAGGCGATGACGATGCTGCCCGGCTTTCATCTGAGCGTGCGGGCGACCATGACCGGCCCGATCGAGAACTGGCAGAGCATGGGGCAGCCGTGAGCACCCACAGACCACGCCGCCGGAGCAGGAGGCTGCACGATGACCGGGGCAGCGCGGCGATCGAGGCGGCCCTCACCGTGCCCGTGCTGATCATCTTGGTCCTGCTCTTCATCGCCGCGGCCCGCCTGCAGCTAGCCGCGCAGAAGACCGACGCCGCGGCGCAGGCCGCGGCCCGCGCCGCATCCCTGGAGCGCGCCCCCGGCCCGGGGCAGGAGGCCGCCCAACAGGCCGCCCAACAGGCCCTGTCGGGCGAGCAGCAGGCATGCTCGAGCGTCGGCGTGCGCACGGACGCCTCCGGGCTGGCCCTGCCGGTCGGCCAGGTCGCCGCGGTGACCGTGACCGTCACCTGCCGGGTGCCGATCGGGGATTTGGTGCTGATCGGCGGTGGGCCGGGCGTGCGCACCGTGTCAGCGTCCTTCACGTCCGTGATCGACTCCTTCAGAGGCCGGTCATGAACCAGCTCCGAGGCCACGTGGGCGAGCGTTGGCGGCAGCTGTCCTTCGACGACCGCGGCGGCGTGAGCATCTTCGTCGCCGTCATTACCGGGCCCTTGATCTTGCTGGCCGGTCTGCTGACCGTCGACGCCTTCGGTGCGCTGCGGGCCAGAGAGAACGCCGACGCCCTGGCCGTCGAAGCGGCCCGCGCCGCGCAACAGGCCGTCGACCTCGATTATTTGATCCCGTCCCGGGGTGTGCGAGTCGAGCCGGGCGCGGCCGCCACCGCGGCCCGCACTTATCTGTCGCGGGCCGGCGCCCGCGGTTCGGTGCGGGTTGCGGACGGCGGCCGCACGATCACCGTGACGGTGACCGGCTCCTACCGCGGAGTGTTCTGGCCCCACACCTTCACCCACGACGTCTCCAGCACCGCGACCCTGCTCTACGGCACGACCCGGCCCGAGGACGGCGAGAATTGATGCATCCCTCCCCCACCCGCGCATTGTTGCCAAAGTGGCGGCCGCGTCGCACGCTGGGCCTGCTGCGGGCCGTCGGCGCGCTGATCGCGCTGGCGCTGACGGTACCGGCCCTGCCGTGGGTGCTGTGGCACGCCACCGGTGCCCTCGCGCCCGGCGGCTGGGACGCCGCCCAGCATCTGCTCGGCCGGCAGGACACGGGCGCGCTCGCCCTGCTGGCCGTCTGTGTCATCGGGTGGCTGGCCTGGGCGAGCTTCGTCCTGTCCCTGCTGCTGGAGATCCCCGCCCAGCTCCGGGGCGTGCGCACGCCCCGGCTGCCCGGCCTGCAGATGAGCCAACGCGCGGCCGCCGCCCTCGTCGGCTCCCTGCTGGTGCTCTGGCCCACCGGCACGGCCCTGGCCGCCTCCCCCACCCAGGCAGCACCCCGGGCCGCGGTCACGGCCAATGCCACAGCACAACCGAGCCCCGCCGTGCAGGCGCAGACTCAGACGCCGTCAGCCCGGCAGCAGGCTGCCGTGCCTGCGCAGGGGACCGAGCAGGCCACTGGCACCTACACGGTGCGCGATACCCGGCCCGCCGAGAGCCTATGGTCGATCGCGGCGCACCTGTACGGGCAGGGCGAGGCCTTCACCCACCTCGCCGACGCCAACGAAGGCCGCACCATGGCCGACGGGCGCGTCTTCCACGCCGACGCCCCGATCCATCCCGGGTGGGTGCTGCAGCTACCCCGCGAGGTACCCCGTGTTGACCACACGGCTGCGGAAACCCACGCCGAGGCACAGGAGGAGCAGCAGCCACCGACACAAACGCGGGCGCAGGCGCAGGCGCAGGCGCAGGCGGGCAACCCCTCCGATGAGGAACGGGTGGTCGCGCGGGGTGACACGATCACCGGTATTGCCCTTCAAGCAACCGGAGACGCCGGCAACTGGCGTCCCGTGTACGAGGCAAGTCGCGGAGCCCAGCCGGAGGGCCTGCCGTGCATCACCGACGCCGACGTGATCGTCCCGGACCAGAGGATCACGATCCCGGCCGAACTGCAGAAGGAACCGGCCGCTCCAAAGCAGCACGACGACGCACCGGGGCCGGCTCCGGACTCTTCCGGCGCGGGCAACGAGCCGGGCGCCTCCCGCAACGCAACACCGCCAAATTCTCCTGCCCAAGAGCAGCAAGAGCAGAAGGAGGACCCGGCAGGAAGCGGCGCCCGCACGGACGACGCTACACAAAGGCCCCGTGCCACCCCGTCCGCGGCTCCCCGACCGAGCCTTGCAGGCCAGGCACCCGAGCGTCCCCCCGTCAGTGCCCGGCCTTCTGCACCAGCACCAGAGCCGCCCGCACCAGCGGGGCAGGCCGCGCCCAGCGCAGCAGCACAGCATGCAGAGCAAGGCCCGGCCAGCGCGCCGACCGGTAGTCAGACAGCGCTGCAGGTGTTCGGCCTGCTGGCCGGTGTGGTCACCGCGTCCCTGCTGGCGCGCCGGCTGTGGCAGTGGCGCACCCGTCGTCCCGGACAGCGGATGCCCGAGGGTGAACCCCAGCCCGTGGAAGACGTGTTGGAGGAAGTGGCCCACGACGGCGCCCAAGGGGTGAACCGTCTGCGGGCAGCGCTGCGCCTCCTCGCGCAGAACACCGACACTGCCGTGCCACCGGACTTGCGGGCGGCGCGGATCACCGCGGACAGCATCCAGGTCCTGCCCGACGACATCACCGCCCCCATCCAGCCTCCGTTCACATCCGTGCGGGCGACCTGGTGGACCCTGCCGCACACGATGGAACTGCCCGACATCGACGAGACGGAGGCGGGTGACCCGCCCTATGCGTCGATGGTGACCCTCGGCGCGACGTCCACCGGCGAGCTGCTGCTCGTGAACCTGGCCGCGTGGCAGGTGCTGCTGGTCGACGGGGCCCACGAAGAGCGGGCGCAGGTGATGGCCGCGATGGCGACCGAACTCGCCATCGGCCCCTACGCCGACTACGTCGAGGTCATGACGTGCGGCATGGGTTCCATGGCCGCAGACCTGCGGACGCTGGGGGTGCACTATCTGGCCGACCCGTGCATCGCGGCCCGCGAGTTCACCGAACGCGTCCTGGACGCCCACCAGAACCCGGACGACCGCGGCTTCCCCTACGTGGTGCTATGCGCGGCCGAGGTAGAGGAGGACGTGCTCTGGCAGCTCGCCCAGTCGCTGGAACGCGCGCACCAGCTGACACCGTGCGTGCTCGTCCTGCCTGCGGACGCGGCCACCGTGTTCACCGATGCGGAGACCGTCGATGCGACCACGGATACGGAACAGCGGGTGGACGCGCTCGGGGCCGACCTGATCCTGCAGCGCCTGCACACCGCGTCCCTCGCCGAGCTGGCCCGCGCCGCCAGACAGGCCCAGCGGCCCGCCGACGACCCCGAAGGAATCTGGGAACATGTGCCGCCCGAACCCACCCCGGTGCCCGGCCCCACGCAACGCCTCCTGGCCAACGCCCCTGCCCCGCAGGACACCCACGCCACCGACGATACGGCGCTGCCGGCCCACACCCCCGATACCTCCCCGAGCGCCGCATCCCACCCCGTCATGTTCCAGGCCCTGCTGGCCGCCAGCGGCGATCCAGGACAGACACAGGTGCGGCCGGTCCCCGTCGACGACGCGGCACAGGAAGAGACCGGACAGCAGATCGGCCCGAAGTTCCGCATCCCCGTCCTACACGCTCTCACCGCCGGCGCGCGTGTACCACCGGTCCCGGAAACCAGCGACCACCGGACCGTGAACGACGCCGTCCCGCACAACGCGGCGCCCCGGCTTCACGTCCTGGGCACGCCGCAGATGAACCACCTGCCCGCAGGCCCGATGAGCCCCCGGCTGACCGAACTGGCCGCCCATCTCATCCTCAAGCCGGACAGCAGCCCCGACCGCCTGTGCGAAGACCTCGGCGACGCCGAACCCTGGTCCCCCAGAACCCTCAGCACCCGGCTCCGCGACCTGCGCACCGCACTCGGCAAGACTCCTGACGGCACCTCCTACGTACCGCACCGCCCGGGCAAGACCGCGCCCTATGCCGTGTCCGATGCCGTGCAATGCGACTGGACGGATTTCCAGCGCCTGTCCGCCCTCGGCCTCAGCCGCGGCCCAGAAGGCCTCCCCTATCTCGAGCGGGCCCTCGCCCTGGTCGACGGAATTCCCCTCGGCACCCACCCCGCATCCTGGATGACCGGCGTCCGTACCCGCATGCAGGCCGACATCACCAACGTCGCCCACACCGTTGCCACCTACCGAACCCAGGACGGCCCTCATCAAGACCTGCCCAGCGCCCGAACCGCCTGCCGGACCGGCCTGACCGTCGACTCCTACTGTGAATGGCTGCACCGGGCGCTCATGCGGACCGAAGCAGCCGCCGGCAACCACACCGGCCTGCGCGCCGCCATCACCATTTGGCACGAGATGACCAGCAGCCTTCCCCCCGGCCAGATCGACCGGACCACGAAGGCACTCGTCGACGAACTCCTCAACGCATCCTGAACCGCAACACCCCCGTGGCAGCGCTCTTGAATCTCCCAAGTGGCGCCCCAAGCAAGCCAAACCCGGGGGTCACCCCCTCAGATGCGGGGAGCAGATGCTCGCGGGTGGGCATCCACGGGATGGTGCGGGATCATCCCCGCGGGTGCGGGGAGCAGGACGAGGCTCAGGCCCCGGTCGGTCTTGCGGAGGGGCCATCCCCGTGGGCGCGGGGAGCAGCCCCGCCAGCCCCGGCCGGAATGCCGAGCGGCGGGGCCATCCCCGCGGGTGCGGGGAGCAGCCTGCGGGCTCGCGCAGTGCCCCACACGTCGCGGGACCATCCCCGCGGGTGCGGGGAGCAGGTGATCCCGTTGCTGCCGATGCCCCAGCACTCGGGACCATCCCCGCGGGTGCTGGGAGCAGCGAGGAGCCAATCCCTCTCGGCGATGCCGATCGGGACCATCGCCGCGGGTGCGGGGAGCAGTGCTGGGGGATGTAGGGCTGAAGCTCGTGCTCGGGACCATCCCCGCGGGTGCGGGGAGCAGAATCCAGAGGGCATCGCGATCCCAGGGGGGAAGGGACCATCCCCGCGGGTGCGGGGAGCAGTACGTCACCGTCACCGCCCCCGCCGGCTCCACGGGACCATCCCCGCGGGTGCGGGGAGCAGCACACCTTTGACCCCGCCGGGACCCGCCTGGTGGGACCATCCCCGCGGGTGCGGGGAGCAGCCGTTCCTCCGGCGTGAGCTGCAGGTAGAGGTGGGACCATCCCCGCGGGTGCGGGGAGCAGGTGCGGCACGGTGACTTTCCGTCGGCCCGGCAGGGACCATCCCCGCGGGTGCGGGGAGCAGGTATTCGGGATAGTTCGGTCGCGCTTCTTGGGGGGACCATCCCCGCGGGTGCGGGGAGCAGACTGGGGGATTCTGACTCCACGTCACTGTGGGGGGACCATCCCCGCGGGTGCGGGGAGCAGGTGCAGCGGTAGCGCGGGTGGTCCGGATCGAAGGGACCATCCCCGCGGGTGCGGGGAGCAGGCACGAGCGGGGGTCCTGGCTACCTTGCGGGCGGGACCATCCCCGCGGGTGCGGGGAGCAGGTCAGGTAGCAGGTGAGCGTGGACGGGGCGTCGGGACCATCCCCGCGGGTGCGGGGAGCAGTTCCGACGGACCCGTACACCCGGATCCTCGCCGGGACCATCCCCGCGGGTGCGGGGAGCAGACTGACTGACCGGGGGTTTTTCCGCGCGTCGGCCCGGATTTCAAGCACTTTCCCCGACTCTGACATACGCCACAAAAGCCGCGCCCCTTGCTCTCCGGCCGGTTGGCGGGCCGGCTTAGGGGTGCACACGGGCGTAGCCGAGACTATTGGTGCAGATGCCATCAGACTGCTTAAGCATGGTAGCCACGAGCCCAGGCTGGAGGGCGAAGCGATCACGGGATCGCCCTGGGTTTGCTTGGGGCACCCGGGCTTGGACGCACAGGCGCTTGCCTCGTACATGCTAGGGAAGTGTCGAAGAGGCCCGCGGGCGGCCGCGCCTTGCGGGCACGCGGGCCACGGGCCGCAAGAGACCCCGCGGCCGCCATCAGGGCGAAGAAGACTTCGCGCAGTGTTCGTGCCCGCTGGGGCCACCGCCTCGGCTGGGTACCGGATCGTAGCCGGTGACGGAACGGTTCGAGCACCATGGGCTCGTGAACTTCGCGTCGCCAACGCCGGATTCCCAGCAACTACAAGAGCGAGGCTCGCAGACACACTGGCAAGCCTTTGCTTTTGCCGGACTCCCACTCGCGGCCCGGGTGGGGCCCTGGCTCAAAGAAACCTGTCGGGCTGCGCCCCACTGGCAGAGTCCCGCCACAGTCCTTGCGCTTCCCTTGCGTCGCTGTCAGTACTGATCGCTAAGGTTTTCCCAGCATCATGAGCATGACGGGGAACGGGGAAGGGGCGTACGGGGATGGGCTACACGATACCGGGCTGGCTCGACGACGTCCTGGACTTCATCGGGATCAACTTCCCGAACGTGGACGAGGACGACTACCGCGAAATGGCCACGGCCATGCGGGACTTCGCCGACAAGTTCGAGGGGCACGGCGGCGACGCGCACAAGGCATTCTCGCGGATCCTGTCGTCGTCCGAGGGCTGGGCCGTCGATTCCATGGAGAAGCACTGGAGCCAGGTGAAGACCAGCCACCTGGAGAAGCTCCCGGAACTGGCCCGGCTGTTCGCGGACGCCTGTGACGTACTCGCGGACATCATCTTCGGGATGAAGACCAAGGCCGAGATCGAACTCGCCGTGATGGCCGGCTCGGTGGGCATCTCGGCAGGGCTTGCCGTGGTCACCGGCGGCCTCTCGGCGCTGATCGGCGCGGCCGAGGTCGCCGCAATGCGCCAGGTGGTGAAGCGGATCATCGACGAGGCCGTGGACCGGATCGTCGACGAGGTCCTCGCCAAGATCACCGAGCCGATCAACGCCAAGCTGGAATCGATGGTCGAGGACATGGTCCTCGACCTGGCCGAGGGCGCGTTCTCCACCCAGATGGGCGGTGGCGACGCCGGCAAGGGCGGGCACGGGGGGATGCACCTCGCCTCGGCCAGCGGCGTGGGCGGAAACGGCGCGAAAGTCACGCACATTGATCACTTCGAGTTCGAGGACGGGGCCGGCAAGGTCTCGGGCCATGGTGCGGAACTGCGCCTGAATGCGTCCACGCACCTGTCGAAGGCGAAGAACGCCTTCGGCCGGAGCAAGGGCAAGGACCCCTTCACTCAGGCCTTCGACAGCGTCCTGCACGGCGCTCTCAACGGCTCCGAGAAGGCCCTGTCCAAGATCGCCAAGCACGTCACCGAGACGGTCCCGGACCGGGTCAAGGCCGCGTCCAAGACGCACAAGCGCAAGGACCACGACGTCAAGGACGACGTCAATGAGATCGAGACGAAGAAGCAGAAGGTCGACAAGGACGTTCGGATGTACATCCTGAACGCCGACGGAAGCGTCGACCGGTTGATGCCGGACGGCACCATCCCCACCAAGGGGGCGAAAGGGCTGGACGGAGACGATCACACACGCCTCGCCGGTCTCCTCGAACCCGACGGGACGGTGTGGCGTCCGCAGACCAACGCGGACAAACGACGGTGGCGGGTCAAAGGCAAGCCCACAGGCGTCGTGACCTCGCGGAAAATCGACCCCGACACCAGCGACCTGGCCCATGCCACACAGCTCGCGCGCAAGGGCCACGACTACTACGAGGGCAAGAACTACGCGGCCGGCCGGTACATCGACCCCAAGAGCGGTCACGAGTCCATCCTCATCGGCCGCAGCTCCGACACCGGCCACTCGGAGCGCATGATCGGCCATCCGCTGCTCCACCGGGGAGTGCAGGGGAACCTGAGCGAGCTGTTCACCGAACGCTCGCCATGCCAGAAGAACCCCCGATGCAATATCTGGCTTGAACACTTCTTCAAGTCGGACAACCCGGATCTCAGCGTCACCCATGCCGCCACCTACGATCAGAGCGACAAGAAGACCCAGAACGACGAGTTCTGGAAATACCTCGACGGCGTGAAGAAGGCGCACGGAAAGTAGCTAGAGGAACCCTCCATGAAGCACACTGTGACCAACGCCGACCTCGTCCGTGTCCACGGACTCGACGGCGTCGTCTACTTTCCCCAGACCCCACGGTCCCCGTTCTCGGCGGAGACAGCCAACTTCCTGAGCAGTGTCGGCCTCCCGCACAACCGCCTTTTCGAAACCCGTGCCGACGTAGGAATCGATGAGGACCAAGTAGATCCCATCGAGCTGGGACCGCTCTTCGATCTCGACGACCTGGCGTGCCCGGAAGAGCGTCGGCACTGGCAGATGTTCGGCTACCTGCGGACCACGCTGGTCGTCGTCGCCCCGGAGACGGGAACCGTCCACGGCTACCCCGAGGGAGAGGAAGACAGCGTCCCCCTGCACCGGGATGTCGAGTCGTTGGCCTTCTGCCTCACGGAACTGCGCAGGCTCCAGGACGCTTACAGCCAGGGCGGTGACACCGACGTGCTCGCCACCAGGTTCCGGGACGCGGTGAACGCCTTCGACGACCTCCCCCTCGGCGAAGAGGAATCAGAATGGACAATCATGCTGGAGGAGTTCACCGACGGCATGTGGTAGCAGCCTCACACTCCACAATGATGCAGCCGCTCACTCCCAGACGTAGGGGGCAGCGCTCAGCGTTGCCCCTCGCCACCCCGCTGCTTACTGACCGTTTCACAATGAAGTCCGTCGCGAGATTTGGCGGTTGGGCCCGGGGGCTGCAGGATGAGTTGGGTGGTGACTGACCTGGTGCCTGATGACTTATGGGAGCGGGTGGCTCCGTTGCTGCCTGCTCGTCCGCCGCGGCGGACGCGGTATCCCGGGCGGTTGCCCGCGGATGACCGGGCTGCGCTGCGCGGCATTGTGTATGTGCTGTGCAAGGGCGTGAGTTGGCGGGACGTGCCGGCCGAGCAGGTCGGCTGTAGCGGAGTGACCTCCTGGCGGAGGCTGCGAGACTGGACCGCGGCCGGGGTCTGGCCGCAGCTGCACGAGGTACTGCTCGCGGAGTTGCGGGCGGCGGGCCTGCTGGACATGGACGACGCCGCGGTCGACGGATCGCATGTCCGGGCTCTCAAAGGGGGGCTCACACCGGACCTTCGCCGGTCGACCGGGCCCGGCCGGGCAGCAAGCATCACCTGATCGTCGACCGGCACGGCACCCCGTTGGCCGCCTCGCTGAGCGGCGGCAACCGCCACGACGTCACCCAGCTGATGCCGTTGCTGGACGCGATACCCCGCATCCGCGGGGTGCGCGGGCGGCCGCGCCACCGGCCGCGGCGTCTGTTCGCCGACCGCGGCTACGACTACGACCACTACCGCCGCCTGGTGCGGGCCCGTGGCATCACCCCGAAGTTCGCTCGCAAGGGCACGAGACACGGCTCCGGCCTGGGCCAGACCCGCTGGGTCATCGAGCGGACCTTCGCCTGGCTGCACCAGTTCAAGCGCCTGCGCATTCGCTACGAGATACGGGCCGACCTCCACCTCGGCCTGCTCCAACTCGCCTGCAGCATCATCTGCCTGCGACGGCTACGAACCTCATTCTGAAACGGTCAGTTAGCCCAGCGGCGGCGCCCCATACACCTGCCACGGTCGCCGGCCGGTGAACAGCTCATCAGCCCGGCCGCGTCGGCCCGTGCCTGCAGGCCGGTGAGCACAACCGCCCACACCCCTTCGCCTGCCAGCGGCGAAAGAGTCCATAGACCGTCCTCAACGGCCCGGGAGGGCCGGGTGTGGCTGATAGACCGTTGCCGTTGATGACTCTGGCAGAGTGGCCGCCTGGCCCTCCCGGACGCTTAACATCGGCCGGTCACCGCGCTGGCCAGGCGAGATCTGCCAGGTCAACGGGAGGGCCCGGTCATCGGCCAGCAGATGGACCTCGCCAGTCAGCCCGCCCCTCGATCGCCCTAGCGCCTCACATCCATCCCCCTCCACGCGCATCCCGCCTCGGCGCTCCGGCGGCGTGCTGGTGCGTTCGCGGACTCGCCGTCTGCTGTAACCACGCTTCCCCACGTCCAGCGCCTCTGTGAGCGCCAGTAAGCCCGCAAAACGCTCAACCCGTTCCACGCAGCTTTCGACCCCTGCCGTCAGACACGCGGTGAGGACCGGAAATGCGTCTTGGCGTAGCCGGTGCGCCCGTCGCCGTGATTCCTCCAGTCAATGTTCAAGGATGCCGCCGCCACGGCCCTGGAGCGACCCTTCCACTTCACGGTGCCCGTCGTGTACGAGCCGTTGTAGTTGCCGTTGCGGTCCGAAGAATCCCACCGGCCGGCAATGCCGTGGAAGTTGCGGGCATTGTGCTTGACCTGGACGCGGACGAACGCATCGTGAATATAGCCGCCGCCCCGCTGCGAGTTGGGGCCGTCCCAGCGCACCCGGGCGTACGCATACACCCAACCGCCCGCCCTTTTCGCACATACCGTCATCCTTACGCCCCAATTGTCTGCCCAAGGCCCGCTGTACTGCGGGGTGTCCAGGGAATGACTCGATGTCGTACAGCGATACCCCGCGGCCGCCACCGGGGCGGCCACCACCACCGTTGACGCCAGCACGGCAGACACCGCAGAAACCGTCACGCCCACACTCATCGCTTTTCGCATGCCCGCTCAACGGCGGAAACCAGCCAACCGACACGCCGCCGCCCTGCGAGCCACCCGGAGGGGCGGCGACTTCGTGCCACGGTTTACGTGGAGGTTGACCCGCCAGGCGTCAACACCACAGATGCGCTCAACTGCCCGTCAGTAACACGGCGTTGACGAACATGCCGATGACTGTACGAGGGCGCCGATAAGGACGTGGTACCACCCGCACCGTGCGAGCACATCTCCAGCCGCCACTACCCCGCACCGCCTGTTTGAGACAGTCTCCACATCCACCGCAGGGCTTACGCCGGGTCCACCAAGGCCGGCCGGTTACGCAGACGGGCCTTAGGGCTCGCAGAGAATCAACGTGTTGCTTTGATCTCGGTGGGCTCGTTGACCTGGCA
>NZ_BAAATS010000072.1:0-56739 GCF_039533535.1 Streptomyces kunmingensis | reverse complement strand
CTGCCCAGCAGGTCACACACCACACCACGACCGAGACAGACCTAACGGAGTCCTACTAGTGCTGTGACCGCATACGTTCACCGAGTTGGTGATCCGTGACGCCAGGAGCTGAGCTTCTAGAGTGAGGGGTCACAGCTCAGGGGCGGGGTGGGGAGGGCGCATGGCGGAGGTCGAGGTTCCTGGGCCGGAGTCGGACTGGGAACGCGCACTGGAGTATCAGGGCGGCAAGCGAAACCCGGCCTTCCAGACCAGCATGTGGGAGTACGCGGCGAGCTCCTTCCGGCTGGTTGCCGGCCTGTCGCCGTCGCTGGATGTACTGGCCGCGCGACTGCGGTTGAACATCGAACGGGGTTGGGAGGACCTGGGCGCAGTGGATGCGGCGATGTTCAGCATCCAGAAGATCGACTTTGCGCTCAGCCGACTGGAGGGCAGCCCTTGCCCTGATGTCTTCGTCTGGGTTAGCCGCGCCCAGGCTGACATCGACGCGGCCCTCGGCCTCCTGCTCGATGCTCTCGGTATCGGCGAAGAAGCCCTCACCTTCCGCGGCGACATCGAAACCGGCTTCGTTGACCTGCGGGGCGAACCTCAGACCTGAGACCTGAACTCACGCTGCTTCACCGACGGGGCGCCCGCCCCATCGGATGCCCTTCTCGCCGCGGATGCGTGCGCGTTCGCGGCGCTGGGCGGCGAGGACGTCGGGGTGGCGGGCATTGGTGTTGCGCCAGCGGAGGTAGGCGTGCAGGGCTCGGGTCTGGGCCGTGTGGTTGCGGTAGTTGGAGTTGGCGACGGTGAACTGCCGCAAGGGTCCGAAGTGGGCCTCGATCGGGTTGGCCCAGGAGGCGTAGGTAGGGGTGAAGCACAACTCGACCCGGTTCTTCCTCGCCCAGCGCCGGATGGTCTCGCCCTTGTGGGCGGACAGGTTGTCGAGGATGACGTAGATCGGAGCGCCGTCCGGGCGGGCCGCGCGGAGCGATCGGAGCGCTGCCAGCGTGTTGTTGGCGCCCTTCTTGCGGCGGTTGACGCCCCACAGTGCGTCATCGCCGACGGAGTAGCAGCCGTGAAAATACCTCACCCCGTGGGTGCGGTGATAGGTCGCGGGGTGCCGCTCGGGGTGGCCGGCGGAGGCCCAGCTGGCTCCGGCGGTGGGTCGGATGCCGAGCGGGCCGAACTCGTCGAACGCGAACACGCGATCGGGGAAGCGGTCCAGGACTTGCTCTATGCGGTCGAGCTTGGCGTCGCGTTCAGGGTCCGGCGACTCCTTCCAGGTCTTGGTGCGCTGGAAGGTGATGCCGCGGCGGGCTAGCAGGCACCGTAACGCCTCACGGCCGATGCGGATCACGCGACCATGGACCTTCCGCAGGTAGACGGCGAGTTTGCGAATGGACCAGCGGGTGAAGGGCTGGCCGAGCTTGGTCGGGCGGGTGGTAGCCGTCTGGACGACGAAGTTCTCGTCGTCAGGACAGAGCAGGCGGGGACGGCCTCCCGCCCACCGAGGGTCCAGGCAGGCCAGGCCGATCTCGTTGAACCGGTGGATCACGTCGCGGACCGTGTCCTCGTCAGCCTGGACCAGTTGGGCGATCACCGGGACCCGGTTGCCGCCGACCGAAGCCAGCAGCATCATCGCGCGCCGGTAGCGCACCGAGCTGGTGCTGCCCCGGCGCACGATCTGTTGCAGCTTCTGCCCCTCCTGGTCGGTCAACCTGCGCACACGGACAGGCTCTGCCACCACGCCCCCTGCGGTCGGATCGGACGTCACATCCAACCGCTGGAACAGTCGACCCGGCGAACCTTCCCGGTCAGAGCACTAGTTAAGGGTTTTTGGTGAGTCTGCTAGTCCCGAGAGGGTGGTGGGGAAGAGCATGTCCTCCGGGTGCTCCTCCCCGACCCACCAGAATCGGAAGCGATCGATGGTGGGACGAACGCCGGTCTTGCGGGCCTTGACGACCCACGCACGTTCGAGAACGAGACCGATGATCTCCCGCCGTTCCGCAAGCGGCCAGACTTCCCACGCTTCCTCGAAGAGCATCATGTCCCGGAGGAACGTGATGTCGAGCGCCCCTCCCTGCGGAAGCTGGCTCAACTCCTTCTCGTATCCGTCCAACCGCCCGTTACTTTCGTCGTAGCGGCGCTTGAAGCGGGCCTCTCCTCGTGCTCCCTGAAAGAGACCGTTCAGCTTCTCCGCCTCCAAGCGGTCAAGGAACTGTTCTTCTTCCCGAATCAGTGCTTCGAGCTGAGAGCGCCGCGCCTTGCGGTCCGGATGCTTCATGTCTGCCCAGCGCTGCGCGATTGCCAGTACGGCGGGGTCGTCGTCATCGAGTGCACCGAGCCGGCTGGCCATGGCTCCGGTCACAAGTGCGTCAGCGAGAGTGCCCTTGATGAGGACTCCGGGGCATCGGCCGCTGAAGTGTCGCCGGATACAGCGGTAGCGGGGCCAGACCTCCCCGTTCCGGACGAACGCTGTGTCGTAGGACATTCGCGACCCGCACTCGGCGCAGTGCAGATAGTCCGTGAGGAGCCCCGTGACCGCGCGGCCCGTCTCCTTGGACTTGTTCCCGGGTGTGGCATCGCGGGTCCAGTGGACCGGAACCCGGCTCCCGAACATCGACCGCAAACGAGTGTGGTCCGCGAAGCTGATGATCTCCTCGCTGATCCGGACCATCTCACCCGTCACGGTGTGGCGGTGCACCTCACCCTTGTGGGGCAGATAACCCGCCAGCGTGGGGGCGACGACCAGTTGCCGGACGACCGGCCACGACCATGAGTTCGGGGTCTTGATCGGCTTCTCGCGGAGTTTCTGCGCCTTGAGTGGTTCGCCCTTGGCTTCAAGCTGGGCGATGCGCTGCTTCCGGCTGGCCCAACGCGGGGAGTCGTACCCCTCGTCATTCATCCACTTCGCGACGGAACGCAGAGACTGGCCGTCCAGGAGCTTGGCCACGACGGCGCGGATGATCTCCGACTCCTTCGGGTGCGGCGTGAGCTTCCGCTCCGGCGTGACGATGAAGCCGTAGGGGCGGTTGCCCATCCAGCGGCCTTCGTCTCGCTCGTCCGCCCGTAGGTCCGTGACCCGGATGGATGTGTTCTTGGATTCCTTGTGGGCCTGGTGCGCGGCAAGTGTGAGCTGGATCTCCCAGCCCTCGTTGTTCGAATCGATCCCGTCCGCGATGGAGATGAACCGGCAACCGGTCTCGTAGACGATCCGGATGATCTCCGACGCCTGGGGGATGCCCTGGCGGGTCGCCCGGTCCACCTTGAAGACGATGAGCACGTCCGCCAGCCGCTCGCGGAGCATGTTGAGGGCGGCTTCCCAGTCGGGGCGGTTCACGTAGGTGTGGAACCCGGACTTGTCCTCGTCCTTGAACACCTTGATCACGTCTGCGCCCAGGTCCTCGGCCCGCCCCCGGCCCGCCTTCTCCTGACGGGGAATCGACGTGGACGTGTCCGTGAGATCCGAGATCCGTAGGTACAAGATCGCGCGCAGAACGGCCATGGCGCGCGAGAATGGCTCTCGTGGTGACATGCAACCTCCCCTATCCCCGCAGATCAGCCTAGGTCCCAGGTCGGACAAGGTGTCTTACGGGTGTTCCTGCGTGCACGAGATCGCGCACCACTTCGGTATCGACGACGCGCGGCTGCACGCGCTCGGGTACGGCTGAGGGGGCGCGGCCCGGGCCGTTCTTCGTACGGGTCTTCGTACGGGTCTTCGCACCGCGCTTTGTGCGGGCTTTGTGCGGTGCGCACGCGGCGCGTGTCCTCTTGCGGGGCGCCGGAGTTGGGACAGGTGACCCCGTCACGTGCCCGGAGGTGCTCGCCCGTGCGCCAGCTGCCCGTACCGCTTTGTGCCCTTCGACTGAGCCGCCTGGCGGCGACGACGGTGGCTGTCGCCGCGGCCGCCGGGTGCATGAGCGTGGCCGACGACGGGCGCCCGCCCGCACCCTCGCACTCCGCGGCGCACCGCGGCGGGGGCGCCGCGCCCGACGGGGGCACGGTGATCTCTGGCGGCGCGGGTGGCGCGGGCGGCGTCGGGGCGCGGGCCCCGGGGGCCTCCGCGGGCCGGGACGGTTCGGCGCCGGCCGGGGAGTCCGGGGCGCCGTCGGCCTCCGCGTCGCGCGGCGCGCCCTCCTCGAAGGAAACGCCGACGCCGAAGGCGCCGCCCTCGCGCGGCACACCGCCTGCGAAGCCGACCGCGCCCCGCGACACGCCGTCGCCGACGCCGCCCCCGCAGACGCCGACGCCCACGCCCGAGCCGTCCCAGACGACCGCGGAGCCGTCGTCGTCCGCGCACGAGCAGCAGGCCGCCGCGCCCCGGTTGATGGGGGAGCCGGCACCGCAGGCCGGGAGTCCGGCCTGACCCTGTGGCGGGTGTGAGCGGCGTCTCAGGGAAGCGGTTTGCCTTCGGGGGTGGGGGGTGCGTATGGTGGTAGATCGTTTGATCCCATTTGCCCGGCGCCGCACAGGAGCGCCGCGTGGCGCGTACTCTCCCTTGCCGTGGCTGGACCGCATTGAGGCGGTCGATTTGCGAAACCGCGAATACACGGAGTTGACGGGCGCGTGCCGAAACTCCGGAAGGTTTCGCATTTCGCATGTCCATTTCTGCTGACCAGACCATCGAGAACACCCAGAACGCCGACGAGACCGTCGTCGAGAACGCCGACATCGTCGAAGCGGTCGTCGAGGCCGTAGAGGCCGTAGAGGCCGTAGAGGCCGTCGAGAACGCCGACAGCGACACCGACGCCGTCGAGAACGCCGAGCCCACCCTCACCTTCGCCGACCTCGGTCTGCCCGAGCCGGTCGTGCGCAAGCTCGCGCAGAACGGTGTGACGACCCCCTTCCCGATCCAGGCCGCGACCATCCCGGACGCCCTGGCCGGCAAGGACATCCTCGGCCGTGGCCGCACCGGCTCCGGCAAGACCCTCTCGTTCGGCCTGCCCGTGCTGGCCCGCCTCGCCGGCGGCCGCACCGAGAAGCACAAGCCGCGCGCCGTCATCCTCACCCCGACCCGCGAGCTCGCGATGCAGGTCGCGGACGCCCTGCAGCCCTACGGCGACCAGGTCGGCCTGAAGATGAAGGTCGTCTGCGGCGGCACCTCGATGGGCAACCAGATCTACGCCCTCGAGCGCGGCGTCGACATCCTCGTCGCCACCCCGGGCCGCCTGCGCGACATCATCAACCGCGGCGCCTGCTCCCTGGAGAACATCGAGGTCGCCGTCCTCGACGAGGCCGACCAGATGTCCGACCTGGGCTTCCTGCCCGAGGTCACCGAGCTGCTCGACCAGGTCCCGGCCGGCGGCCAGCGGATGCTGTTCTCGGCCACGATGGAGAACGAGATCTCCACGCTGGTCAAGCGCTACCTGACGAACCCCGTCACGCACGAGGTCGACAGCGCGCAGGGCAACGTCACGACGATGTCGCACCACATCCTCATCGTGAAGCCCAAGGACAAGGCGCCGGTCACCGCCGCGATCGCCTCCCGCAAGGGCCGCACGATCATCTTCGTCCGCACCCAGCTGGGCGCCGACCGCATCGCCGAGCAGCTCTGCGACTCGGGCGTGAAGGCCGACGCGCTGCACGGCGGCATGACGCAGGGTGCGCGCACCCGCGTCCTGGAGGACTTCAAGAAGGGCTACGTCAACGCGCTCGTCGCGACCGACGTCGCCGCCCGAGGCATCCACGTCGACGGCATCGACCTGGTCCTGAACGTGGACCCGGCCGGTGACCACAAGGACTACCTGCACCGCGCGGGCCGCACGGCGCGTGCCGGCCGCACGGGTACGGTCGTCTCCCTCTCCCTGCCGCACCAGCGCCGCCAGATCTTCCGGCTGATGGAGGACGCGGGCGTCGACGCCGGGCGTCACATCATCCAGGGCGGCGCCGCCTTCGACCCGGAGGTCGCGGAGATCACCGGTGCCCGGTCCATGACCGAGGTCGAGGCCGAGTCCGCGGGCAACGCCGCGCAGCAGGCCGAGCGCGAGGTGTCCAGCCTGACCAAGCAGCTGGAGCGCGCGACCCGTCGCGCCGCCGAGCTGCGCGACCAGGCCGACCGCCTCACCGCCCGCGCCGCCCGTGACCGCGGCGAGGACGAGGAGGGCGTGGCCGCGGCCGTCGCCGCCGCTTCGGAGGCCGCCGCCGCGCAGGTCGCCGAGGCCGTCGCCGCCGAGGTTCCGCAGCAGTCCGAGCGCGACGAGCGTTCGTCCTCGTACGAGCAGCCGCGTCAGCGTCGTGACGAGCGGGGCAACTTCGAGCGCCGTGACCGTCGTGACGGCGACCGTGGTGGCCGTGGTGGCTTCGAGCGTCGTGACGACAACCGTGGTGGCGGCTTCCGTCGCGACGACCGTCGTGACAACGACCGTGGTGGCCGTGGTGGCTTCGAGCGTCGTGACGACAACCGTGGTGGCGGTTTCCGCCGCGACGACCGCCCGTCCGGTGGTGGCTTCAACCGCGACAACCGTGGTGGCCGTCCTTTCGAGCGTCGTGACGACAACCGTGGTGGCGGCTTCCGCCGCGACGACCGCCCGTCCGGTGGTGGCTTCAACCGCGAGAACCGCGACAACCGTGGTGGCGGCTTCAACCGTGACGACCGCGGTGACCGTGGTGGCGACCGTGGTGGCCGTCCTTTCGAGCGCCGTGACAACGACCGTGGCGGCTTCCGCCGCGACGACCGCCCGTCCGGCGGTCACCGGGGCAGCGACCGCCCGTTCAACCGCGACCGCCAGGGCGACCGTCCCTCGGCCGGCGGCCACCGTCCCTACGGCCGTCGTGACGGCGCCGGTTCGGGCTCCGGCTCCACCGGTTCCTCGTTCGGCCGCCGTGACGAGAAGCCGCGCTGGAAGCGCAACGGCTGACACTGAGCGCTAGTTCGCAGAAGCGGGCCCATCCCCTTGCGGGGGTGGGCCCGCTTCGCTGTCTCCCGGGCCCGGGCGCGGCGTACCCGCTGCTAGGCTCCGGGGGCCCTGTGTAGAGGGCATGAACTTGCTGTGAGGGGCCCCACACCCTCCGATGCGTCGTGCGCGCGCTGCCGGCTTTGCCGCGCGCCGTTTCGGGAGGGGACCCATGGGGGTCGTACACAGACGTTCCACCGCCGTCGCGGCGGGAGCCGTGCTCGCGCTCGCCGGCACACTGCTGCCCGCCGGCGCCCCGGCGAGCGCCGCCGACCAGCCGGCCGAGAGCGTGATCGCCGCGCCGAACCGGTCCCTGCCGCGCTCCGAGGTGCTGTACACCGCGGGAACCACGGGGTACCTGCACGTTCAGGAGGGCAAGGGCCGCCAGTGGACCGACGCGGCCACCGGGGAGAGCCGGGCACAGACGCGGCTCCCGAGCCACCTCAACACCGGCCTGGGCACCAGCGGCAACGGTGATCCGGGCGGCACGATCACGGTGATGGACCTCGGGACGACCGCTGCCACCACGTTCGGCATCCCGGTCGGGCAGGGCTGGGTGCAGGCGTACAACGAGTCCGTCGTGGTGACCGTGGAGGAGAGCGGCGACCACCGCCTCGCCGCCCTGCACCTGATCTCCGCCGACGGCACCGACCGGCCCGCGGACGCGATACCCGCCGGGCTCATGTTCCGGTACATGGTGGCCCAGGACCGCGACGGCGCCGTCTTCCAGTTCGCCGACGCGGACGGACAGCCGCACCTGATCGCGCTGGACTACGCCACCGGCGCCGTCAGCGAGGTCTTCGCCGGCCTCGACCGCTCCGAACTGCCCACGTCCATAGCCCTGTCGAAGGACAAGGTGCTCGGCTACAAGCCGTCCTCGGCCACGGCGTTCACCACCGAGCGCGGCCGCACGGACGCGCCGGTCACCCGCACCTCGGTGCCGGACCCCAGCAACTCCACCACCACGCGCAACGCGACGATGGCCCTCGCCGGCGACCGCATCCTCGTCGTCCACCGCGAGGCGGTGCCCACCTACTCGGCGGGCCAGAAGCTCTGGTCCGTGGCGATCGGCGGCGGCGCGACCGAGCTGCTCGCCCGATCCGATCACCGACTGGCCACCGCCCCCGACGGCAGCGTCCTCGCGGTGGGCGGCACCGGCCCCGGTGACTGGGCGGTGCACCGCTTCACGCCGGACGGCGGCCGATCGGTGGTCCGCGAGGTGCCGCCCGTGACCGCCGCCGTCGACGGCCTGTCGGCCGCGGCCGGCCGGATCTCCACGGTGGCCCTCGGCGACGGAACCGACGCACGGGGCCTGTACACCTACGACCTGGACGCGGCGGGCCGCCCCGGCGAGCGGACCCTGCGCTACCGGGTCGGCGACACCTACAAGGACTGCGCGGCCGGCTCGTCGTGTGTGGAGCTGTTCGGCACCGGCAACGGCCTCACCGGGTACTCGTCGGGCAGCTCCGTGCACCTGCCGATCAGCACGAACAGCCTGCACATCCTCGGTCCGGGCGGCGTCTCCGACGTCCGGGTCCTCGACACGTCCGGCCGCTACACGCTGTTCGAGTCGGCGTCCGCCAAGAAGCTCTACGTCGGCGACACCGAGGCGCACACCGCGGACGACGTGGTCCATACCCGGGCCCGTGGCGCCGCCGCGCTGTGGGGCACCCGGCTCTGGAAGCCCGCGACGGCGACCGGCAGCGTGAACGCGTACGACCTGAAGTCCAAGAAGACCCTCGCCGACGTGAAGCTCGGCTCGGGCTGTGTGCCCCAGGAGCTCCAGGCGGTGGGGCGCTGGCTCTACTGGAACTGCGGCCCGGCCGGCAAGGCGGGCGTGTGGGACTCCACCGCCGGCAAGAACATCACCGTGCCCTCCGGCGGCGAGACACTGCTCGGCGACGGCTTCCTCGTGCGGCACGACCGCACCGGCGCGGGCAAGCTCGTGCTCACCGACTTCCACGGCGGTGCGGGCACCTCCGTGACCACCCGCGACTTCGCCGACCTGCCCGCGGGGGACAAGCCGTCGCAGCGCCACGTCACCTGGGACGTCGACCGGTTCACAGGCACCGTCGTGTACGCGGACGCCACGCAGCGCATCCACGTCAGGCCGACCGGAGTGCCGCGCACCCGCGTCACGAACATCGAGTCGACCACCGACACCTTCATCAACCTGGGCTGGGACAACGACGCCGAGCAGAACGTCTGGCACGGCTCCGTCCAGCTCAACCGCCCCGCCAGGGCCTGGAAGCTGACCTTCAAGGACGCCACGGGACGCACCGCGCGCACCGTCACCACGGGCGGGGCCGAGGGCGCGCGCCTGAGCCTGACCTGGGACGGCAAGCGGGCCGACGGCAGCGTGGTGGACGGCGGCCGCTACACCTGGGCCCTGGACGTGGACGGCGGTGACGGCTTCCGCACGGTGAAGTCGGGCACCACGGACGTCGAGGGCGCGAAGACCACGCACCGCGACTACAACGGCGACGGCATCGGGGAACTGTTCGGCTTCAGCTCCGCGGGCACCCTGCACGTGGACGGGTTCCACTCGGGCGCCATGTGGTCCTCCTCCAGCTCCGGCTGGCCGGCCGGCAACCGTTTCTTCCCGTTCGGCGACCTCACCGGCGACCGCTGCAACGACGTCCTCGTGCGCACCTCGTCCGGCACGCTCTACCGCTACGACGGGAAGTGCGCGGGCGCGGTGAACAAGAACAGCCCGCACGTCTCGCTCGGCACGGGCTGGTCCGCGTACAACTACCTGAGCTGGGCCGGTGACCTGACCCGCGACGGCCGCCCCGACCTGCTCGCCCGCAAGACGTCCACCGGGGACATCTACGTCTTCGCGGGGACCGCCGCCGGCAAGCTGGCCGCGGGCAAGAAGATCCGCTCGGGATGGACGTACAACCAGCTCCTGGGGGCGGGCGACCTCAACGGTGACGGCATCGGTGACGTCCTCGCGCGCGACAAGGCCGGCACCCTGTTCCGCTACGACGGGGCGGGCAACGGCACGCTGAAGGACCGCAAGACGGTCTTCAAGAACTGGGGCTCCGCGTACCGCAAGGTCATCGGCATCGGCGACCTGAACCACGACGGGAAGAACGACCTGCTGTCGTTCGACACGTCCGGTCGCCTGTGGCGCAACCTGGGCGACGGCAAGGGGTCGTTCGGGGGCCGCACCCAGGTGTGGGACACCTACACGAACTACGCGGGCGGCCTCTCGTAGCTCGATCGGGAGCACGTCACGTCCTGGGCCGGCGGCGGTGTCGGGCCGCCGCCGGTTCCTGCGCAGACCCGGGATACCGATACCCGATCGGCGATCGCGTGTCGTCCGGCTATGCTCAGGGGTGCGTCGGCGAGGGCCGGCGCGTGGACCCTTAGCTCAATTGGCAGAGCAGTGGACTTTTAATCCATTGGTTGTGGGTTCGAGTCCCACAGGGTCTACGAGCGAGAAGCGCCCCCACCTGCGGAAACCGCGGGTGGGGGCGCTTCTTTCGTCGGCTGTGTGCCTAGTCGTTGGCGCACTGGTTGCCGAAGGCCGGGTTCAGCAGCCCGATCACGTCGATGGAGTTGCCGCAGACGTTCACCGGCACGTGCACCGGAACCTGGATGTTGTTGCCGGACAGCAGGCCCGGGCTGTTCTGGGCGTTCCCGACGGCGGTGGCGCCGTCGGGGCCGTCCTGCGCGGAGGCCAGGCCGGCGGAGCCCACGACGACGGTGCCCGCCAGAACGGCGGCGGCTGCGAATGCGCGAAGACGCATCGAATCTCCCTGATAGATGGGGAAAGGGGATGACTCGACTATCACACCGCCTAACCGGGCATGCCTGGCGAATTGGGCCATTGGAGGGCATGTCACCCGGGCGGCGCCTCCACCCGTACCCATCCGCGGGCCGGACGGACGGGGCGTGGGGTCCCCGGGACCGTCCGGCCGTGCGACTGCCAGAGCCGCACCACGGCTTCGTAGATCGGGGTGTCCGATGGGCGACGCGACTCGCTCGGCGGATCTTTTCTCCTCGATTCCATGCCGTGCTCAACGAAAGGCGTCGGCCGCGGAAATCGAATGGCGCGCCGATCGTGCCGGTCAGTTGTTCTGGAGTGCGCGCGCGATGCGCGGGCCGAGCCAGCGCTTGAGCGAGCGCAGGCTCTGGGTCCGGTCGATCGCCCGGTCGACCCGGTAGTACAGCTGGGGCGGGACGTGGGGGAGCAGCGGGGAGTGGCGCTGCCCGAGCAGCGCGAACATCTGGTGCGGCTCCAGGCCGACGTAGCGCGTCAGGTTCTCGTACCAGCCGGCGCTGTGCCGCGCGGCGCTCTGCAACGGGAGCAACTCGCGCTTGCGTACGCGTTCGTACTCGCCCAGGGCCGTCCGGAGCGGGCCCGGGTTCTGGAGGGCGCGGGCCAGTGCCATGGCGTCCTGCATCGCCAGGGTGGTGCCGGCGCCGATGGAGTAGTGCGTGGTGTGGGCGGCGTCGCCGAGCAGGACGAGGTTGCCGCGCGACCAGACGCGGTTGGTGACGGTGCGGAAGTTCTGCCACTGCGACGGGCCGTCGACATCGGTCCGGCCGATGAGCGGATGGCCCTCCAGCGGCTCCGCGAACAGCTTTTCGAGCAGGCGCAGCGCGTCGTCCCGGTCCATGGCGTCGAAGCCGAGCCCCGCCCATGTGCCGGGCGAGCACTCGACGATGCAGGTGCTGTGTTCGCCGTCGAAGCCGTACGCGTAGCACCAGAGCCAGCCGTGGTCGGTCTCCACGAAGGCGAAGGTGAAGGAGCGGAAGACCTTCGTGGTGCCGAGCCAGACGAACCGGTTGCGTCCTGGCGTGACCTGCGTGCCGAAGTGGTCCGCGTACCGGTCACGCAGCGTGCTGCGCCCGCCGTCGCCGGCCACGACCAGGTCGGCGTCGAGGAGGGGGTCCCGGGGGGTGACCGTACGGTCGAAGTGGACCTGGACGCCCAGGGAGAGCGCCCGTTCGGTCAGGATGCGCAGCAGGCGGTGGCGGCCGATCGCGAAGCCCTCGTCACCGTGGTGGACGGTGACGCGGTCGCGGACGTGCGCGACACCGTCGCTCCAGCGCGCCGAGTGGTCCCTGATGGCGCGCCCGGAGGGTTCGTCGTGCGCCATGAGGGTGTCGAGCATGTCGGGCCAGTAGGTGACGCCCCATCCGTACGTGGAGCCGGCGGCGTTCTTCTCGTAGACGCTGATGTCGTGCCGCCGGTCCTGCGCCTTCAGGAGGATGGCCAGGTACAGGGCCGCGGGCCCTCCGCCCACGCAGTGCACCTTCATTTGCTGCCTCATTTCACGGAGTTCTGCGCTTTTCAGGATGTATCCATGTATCGGCCGTTACTGCCCGTGTGCCCTGCCGTTGAACAGGCCGACGGCTGCGACCACGCGGCCGCACTGCCAAGCAGAAGGAGAACGTGATGTCGCGCATCGCGAAGGCAGCCGCTGTCGCTCTCGGCACGGGCGCCGTGGTGCTCAGTGGCGCCGGTCTGGCCTCGGCCGACGCGGGTGCCCAGGGTGCTGCCACCGACTCGCCGGGCGTCCTGTCGGGCAACCTGGTCCAGCTCCCCATTCACATCCCGGTCAACGCCTGCGGCAACACCGTGGACGTCATCGGTCTGCTGAACCCGGCGTTCGGCAACCAGTGCGCCGGCGACGTGGACGACGACCACGACGACCACGGCGACCACGAGGACGGCAACAACGGCGGCGGCTACGGCAGCTGAGCCCCGAGCGTTCCCGACGGCCCTCGGCACGGCGGTGCTGGGGGCTTTCGCCTGTCCGGGACCGGTCCCTGTACCGGTCCCTGTACCGGTCACGTGTACCGGTACAGGGACCGGTGGTCGAGCATCGAGCGCACCGGGATGTCCCACGGCGGCATCGTGTCGTCCGCGGCGAGGACCCGACGGCGCTGCGGGTCACCGGGCCCGAGCCGTTCGGCGGGCAGGTAGGGGGTCGCTCCCGGATGGCGCTCCTGCCACCGCGACCAGCACAGGTCGACGAAGGCGTGGTGCAGCCAGAAGACGGGGTCGTTCACCGATCCGGCGCCCAGCATGTGCCCGCTCACCCAGCGGTGGACCCGGTTGTGGTTGTACCAGGTGCGGTCGCCGCGGCGGGTGGGCCAGCCCTCGAACCTGTTGCGGAACCCGGTGGACGACAGCGAGTTCCACGGCTTCGCGTCGTACACGGACTCCCGCATCGCCGTGGCGAGTTCCTCTTTGCCCGGCAGTTCGACCGGGTCCTGGGGACGGCCGAAGTCCCGCATGAGGAAGTCGCCGTCCGTCACGGACTCGGTGACGGTCCAGTTCCCGTGCGCGTGCGCGAAGGGGCCGGTGGTGACCCGGCGGTCGGAGCGGCGGCCGTTCCCGCCCAGGAAATCGGCGTGCCACAGAGAAGCGGCCGGTGTACGGTCCACGGTCCAGTCCCAGTAGGGAACCGTGACCCCTGAATCCATCTGCCGCAGAGCCGTCTCGAACTCCAGCAGGAATTTGCGGTGCCAGGGAAAGAACGACGGGGTCATGTGCGCCACACGCAGGTGGCCGTCACCGTCTCCCGTGTAGAAGTCGATGTGCGTCCGCACGAATTCGTCATAGCGGCCGGTGCGTTTGAGGGCGAGCACGGCGTCCACGAAGCGCTTTTTCTGCGTCTTGCCGAGCGTGCTCTGGTTCTGGCGGGCGTGGACCACCGCTGCTCACACCTTCCGGTCTCGGGCGGGCCCCGGCCGGCCCTCGTGGGTCCGCAGCGCTTGATCGCCGAGCTCGGCGACGGCTCCCCTCGCCGCGGCCAGCGGGCTCGCGTACGAGTCGTAGTGGTCGACCATGCTCAGATACGTGCCGTCGGCCCGGCGCATGAGGTGGAGCGGACGCCCGTCGACGGTGACCTGCCAGGTACCCGCTTCGCCGGGCGACCTGATCCCGCGGACGCGCCGCCCCAGGTACGTCTCCTCGAAGGAATCGGGATCGGCTCCCGCCGCCCGCTCCGGCTCCGGATCCGGCTCGGCGGGGGAGCGGAGCCGGGCGACCGCCGTGGCGGTGGAGGCGGCGCCCAGCAGGATCAGGGCCGCGCTGCGGCGGGTCAGGAACATCTCGGGATTCACGTCCGACTCCTCTGCCGTCTCCCGCGGGATGCGTTCAGCCGTTCAACCGATCAGCCGTTCAGCCGGTTCAGCCGTTCGGCTCGTCCGGAAGCAGCTGTTCAGCTCGTCCAGAAGTCCCACCAGCGCGTCAGGATCAGCATGCCGACGGCGCCGATGTGCAGGGCGGGCGGCACCCAGGTGAAGTCGGCGAAGAAGGCACGCGCCCCGGCCGGGACCGGCAGGAAACCGTTGCGGGCGTTGAACGAGGTCAGGCACCAGAACATGACGATGGTCGCCACCCACGCCAGACAGCACCACAGGCACAGCGCGTTGATCCGGTACAGGGACTGGAACTGGAGCCAGGACACGAACCCGACCCCGAAGAGACAGCCCGCGTTGCAGGTCAGCCAGTACCAGCGGGGGAAGCGCGCGCCCGCCAGCAGGCTCATCCCGACGCAGAGGACCATCCCGTAGGCGACGAGTCCCAGCATCGGGTTGGGGAAGCCGAACACGGCCGCCTGCTCGCTCTTCATGATGTTGCCGCAGGAGACCACCGGGTTCAGGCTGCACCCGGGCTGGAAGTCCGGGTCCGCCAGCAGCTTGAACTTGTCGAGGGTGATGACCCAGGACGCCAGCACTCCGGCGGCCCCGGTGACGATGAGGACCAGCGCGAGGGGCAGGTTCCGGTCCGCGGGGGCCGGTGCTCGGCCGGCGCCCGGGTCCCGGCGCCCGGCCTGGGACGGGACGGATGTGGCGGCCCGCTGTTGGTCAGTGCTCACTCGACGCTCCTTGACGGCCCGAGCAGGGTACGGCCACTAGTTGCGGATGCGCCGGATGGGCAGCAGGCAGTGCGCGGCGGCCGTCAGGGTCGCCTCGTCGCCGGCGAAGGCCATCAGCTCCTCCTCGGTGACGGGCTCACCGGGGGTCGCGGTCGGCCAGGGCCGGGCGGTGAAGAGGAAGTAGGCGGTTCCCCGCGCTTCCGCGGCCGCGAGCCACTCGGGCGGCGCCGGGCACTGGGCGTTCAGCGGCGGCATGGAGATGACGGCGTGGCCCGCCTCGACGAGCAGCGAAACGGGGAAGCTCGGCTGGCGTACGCCGCTGTGGACGGTCGTGCCCACCGTGAGCCCGTTGTTGCCGAGGAGCGTGCGGACGGCTGCCTCCGCCGCCTCGGGACCGGCCGGGGAATCCCCCATGGGGTAGGCGAGAAGGAAAGGCATGGCGCCCTCTCCTTCGGCGGGCTCGCCACTCCAGGCGATAACGGCCAGAGTTCCCAGATCGGCCGGCCGGAATGTGGTCTCGATGCTCGACGTAGAAGTCACCGGGCAACCCTAGCGATATGCGGGCGGGCCCCCGGCACGCTGTCACTCGATCGGCCGAACAGCGCCCCCGATCGAGCGTGCGGTAATGAGAAAAGACGAAAGCTGGTTCGAGAACCGAAATTCCCGGACCAGCTTTCGAAGGGTGATTCGCCGTGCGTCGGCGCGGTCGGCCGCTATCCGAGCGGAAGACCGCCGAGCAGGCTGGACGGAGCGTTGGTGCCACCCTTGGACTTCAGGCCGTTGACGGTCTCCGCCACCGTGTCGACCAGGCTCTTCTCGTGCTTCGGGTCGAGAAGATTGGTGTCCACCGGCGAGACGAGCGTCGGCTGGTTGGTGATCGTCGTCAGGGCGTCGTTCAGCCCGCCGTTCAGGCTCATCGGGGGAATGTCCGAGGGCATGTCCGAGGCAAAGGCGGGAGCGGCGGCACCGGCGATCACCAGGGAACCGGCTACGACAGCGGCGGCCTTCAGAGCCTTCATCGTGTTTCCTTCCTTCGACGATGTTGCATCTCTGCCCGCTACAACGAGCGGGTTCGCCGACGGAAACTCCGGCAGGTCACGAAATCAGGCGGCAGGCTTCGGCGTCATGGCCGAACTCAGCAGTTCCTGGACCAGTCCGTTCACGGCGAGGGACAACTGGTTGGTCGCGGCGGTGGTGTCGCCCGTCGCCGCTCCCTTCACCAGGGCGTCGATCGCGGACTGCAGCTCGGCCATGGCGTCGCTCTGTCCCTCGCGCGTGGTTGTCGCGGCGTCAGAAAGCGCGCCGGGGCGGGTGGTCGACTCCCGCGCGGCGTTGTCCTTCTCCGCCTTGTCGAGGGCCGCGTCGATCGCGTCGGTGTGCTTCTGCACGTCCTGCTCGGCCACCTTGCCGGTGGGCGGCGTGAGAAGGCTGGTGAGCAGGCCGGTGACCGGGGTGAGGATGCTGGTGATGCTCTGCAGGGGGTTCGGCGGGTCCGCCGGTGCCGCCGCCCCCGGTGCGGGATCGGCTGACACGAACGTGTGACCGGTGCGCTCGTCGGCGGCGTTCGCGGCGAACGCGGGCGTCGCGGCAGCGAGCAGCAGGGACGCGCAGAGAGCGGTGGTCGCGAGGCGCCGTACGGGCAGTGCAGGCATGGTGTGGCCTTTCGAGGGTGAGTTGTCGCTTGTGATCACCGTGGGACGCCCCACTAGCACCTGCAACTGAACCGCCCTCATACGGGCCAACGCAGTACAGCCGCCCCCCGGAAAGGGGAGCGGCTGTACGGGATCCGACTGGCCGTCAGTCGTTGGCGCAGGTGTTGCCGAAGGCCGGGTTCAGCAGGCCGATGACGTCGACGGTGTTGCCGCAGACGTTCACCGGGATGTGAATGGGGGCCTGCACGACGTTGCCCGAGATGACGCCGGGTGAGTTGGTGGCGGCACCCTGCGCGCCGCTGTCGGCGGTGGCGATGCCGGCGCTGCCGGCCATGGCGGCGGCGGCCACAGCGGAGAAGACGACTGCCTTGGCGGTACGCGACATGAACATGCTCCTTGGGGGTCGTTCTGTTCGGCCGGGGCAGGCGCCCGGCTTGTGGTGCAACGCGCCGCCCTTACTCGGGGTTGCGGCTCCGAACGGGTGAATAGCCGTTAGGGCATTGAAGTGCGTCACGGAGTGGCGTCACGAAGTGAGCGGTAATTTCACAACTCCAACACACATCGTGTATCAAGTGAAACTCGCATTGCGTGGTTGCCGTCGGCCGTTCCCTCTTTGGAGCGGTATGCAGCGAAGGTGGTCGACGGATAAGTGTGACTTTCTTATTTATCTCGCCGCGCTGCGAAGAACCTGCTCAGTCCTGAAAGGGAAGTCGGCCGTGCGAAATCTCAAAGGCTGTTTCCTGCGTCGTACGACGGTGGGCCTGCTGTCCCTGGCGGCGCTGGCCCTGCCCGGCCGGGCGACCGCGACGGTGCCGGACCCGGGCCCCGAGAAGTCCCGTATCCCGTTCACCACGCGGTACGACTCCGTGCTGCACGGCGGAATCGTTCGTGCGGCCAACGCGGCGATCACCTGCCGGGGTGCCGGCTCGGCCGAGAAGGCCGGATGCTCCGCGGCGCGCTCGGGCGCGACGGCGAGCAACGGCGACTTCGACATGTTCTACACGGACGTCGACCGCGACCCCAACACCTACAACTCGACCCGGGCCGAGGTCCGCGTTCCCGAGGGTGCGCGCGTCACCTACGCGCGGCTGTACTGGGGCGGGAACCTGCGGGCCGGTGAACAGAAGCCGCCGCGCGACAACGGCCGCGTCCTCGTCGCGGAGCCCGGCGGCGCGTACAAGCAACTCCTGGCCGACGAGCCGGCCGGGCATCTGACGGCCAACGGCGCCGACGCGTTCCAGGCCTCGGCGGACGTCACCGACCTGGTGCGGGCCGGCGGTTCCGGGCTCTACACCGTGGCCCAGGTGAACGTGGCGAGGGGGCGTACCGCCGCCGGTGCCTGGGGCGGCTGGACGCTCGTCGTCGCCTACGAGAAGAAGTCCGAACCGCTGCGGCACCTCTTCCTCCAGGACGGGTTCGGCACCTTCACCGCGCGGCACCCGGGTCAGGCTTTCCACCAGCGGACGGCACCGGCCGCGGGCACGGGCGGCTACGTGGGACTCGTCGCCTACAACGGTGACCGCGGCCGCACCGGCGACTCGCTGACCGTCGCCACCGGCCGGGGCCGCCCGGTGGCGCTCTCCGACCGGGCCAACCCCGCGCGTGACGTCCTCAACTCGACCATCAGCGAGCCCGGCACCCGGCCCTCGCGGCGCGTCCCCGCCCACGCCAACACCCTGGGCTACGACTCCGACGTGTTCCCGCTCGGCCGGGCCGTCCGCAGCGGCGCGCGGGCCCTGGACCTCCGGCTGACCTCTCCCGAGGACGCGGCCTGGACCGGCGTGCTCTTCGGTGCCGTCGACGTCCGGTCCTAGAGCGCTTCAGCCGAACCCCGTTCACCAGCCGAGGAAAAGGCGATGCCTGTGACGTCTGCACCCGCGCCGCCGCGCGTTCTCCACGTGACACAACCCGTCGACGGCGGAGTCGCGCGCGTGGTGGCCGACCTCGTACGCGGGCAGCTCGCCGCCGGGATGCACGTCTCGGTGGCCTGCCCCGCGTCCGGCAGCCTCCCCCGCCTCCTGGCCTCCACGGGCTGCGAGGTTTTGGAGTGGGAGGCGTCGCGCTCCCCGGGAAAGGGCGTGATCCAGGAGGGGCGGCGGCTGGCCGGCGTGGTGGCCCGGACGCGGCCCGATCTCATCCACGCCCACAGCGCCAAGGCGGGCCTGATCACCCGGCTCGTCGTGCGGGGCCGCGTCCCCACCGTCTTCCAGCCGCACGCCTGGTCCTTCGAGGCCGTCCGCGGGGTCCCCGCCCGGATGGCCCTGAACTGGGAGCGGCTCGGCGCGCGCTGGGCCTCCCGCCTGGTCTGCGTCAGCCGCGCCGAGCAGCGCACCGGAAGAAGCCGGGGCATCGAGGCGGAATGGCGCCTCGTCCCCAACGGGGTCGACCTGGAGCGCTTCCACCCGGCGGCGCCCCCTGATACGGAGCCGCACGGGTCCGGCGACGGGCCGCTCGTCGTGTGCGTGGGCCGGCTGTGCCGCCAGAAGGGGCAGGACCTCCTGGTCCGGGCATGGAAGGACGTACTGCGTGAACTGCCGCGGGCGCGTCTGGTGCTGGTGGGCGACGGGCCGGAGGCGGAGCGGCTGAAGGCCGCGGCGCCCCGCACCGTCTCGTTCGCCGGGCCGGTCGACGACCCGGTCCCCTGGTACCGGGCGGCCGATCTGGTCGTCATGCCCTCGCGGTGGGAGGGCATGGCGCTCGCCCCTCTCGAAGCCATGGCCTGCGGGAGCCCGGTGCTCGTCACGGACGTGGCCGGAGCCCGCGAGAGCCTGCCGCCCCCACTGGCCCGCGCCTGCGTGGTCCCGCCGGAGGACACCGCGGCGCTGGCCCGCGCGCTCGTCCGCCTGCTGCGCGACACCGAGGGGCTCGGCGCCCTCGGCCGCGCCGCCTACCGCCATGTGCACGCCCACCACGACGTACGGCGCACCGCCGCGGCGGTCGCGGAGGTGTACGGCGAACTGCTGGGTCCGGCGACCACCGCTGACAGAGAGCCGATCACGACGTGACCTCGGAACAGACCGTTGCCTCCCCCCTGGTCATCCCCCAGCGGACCACCGACGGCGACAAGCTCACCCTGATCGGTGGCCCCGCCCGGGACCACTCCTCCCCTACGTTCCTGCTCGCGGCGGACAGCACGGCGGCTCTGCTGGGCACCGTCGCGCTCACCCCCTTGCAGCGACAGCCGCTCCTGCTGGCGGGCTTCGTCCTGCTCGTCCTCGCCCTGCACCGGACCGCGGGCCTGTACCGGCGGGCCGAGGGGCGGCACATCCTCGACGACTGCCCGGCCCTCGCCGGACGCGTCGGGATCGCCTGGTGCGCGCTGACCGCCGCCGCGGCGAGCCTGCCCACGCTCCAGCCGATCCCGCTCCGGGCGGTGCTCTCGGGGTGCGCCGTCCACCTGGCGCTCACCGTCGCGGGCCGGGCGCTCGTCCTGCGGCGGCGCCGGGCCGCCCTGATCCGCAGACCCTGCGCGACCCTCCTGGTGGGCCCCGAACCGGCGGCCTCCCGGGTCGCCGCCGCCCTGCAACGGCACCGGCCGAGCGGGATCCGCCTGGTCGGCATCGTCGGCCGGGGCACGGCGGGCCCGCACGCGGAGGGCGAGGAGCCCACGGTCCCGGTGCTGACGAACGCCGACGACGTACGACGTGCCGTCATCCAGAACGGGGTGCGGCGCGCGATCTTCCTCGGCAGCGCCGGCGCCCCCGAGTACCGGCCCTGGCTGAGCGCTCTGGATGAACTGCGATGCTCCTTCTGGGAGTTGGACCCGGACCACTCGGCGTACGTGCCCGAGCGGGGCGCGGCCGAGGGCCATCTGGCCGGATTCCGCTGCCGCTCCCTCAGCGGGGCGGCCCACCGGCTGCACCCCGGCAAGCGCGCCCTCGACCTGGCCGTATCCGCCGTGCTGTTGCTGCTGGTCAGCCCGGTACTCCTGGTCTGCGCGCTGTGGCTGCGCGTCAGCGAGGGGCCCGGCGTGGTGTTCCGGCAGGAGCGCGTCGGGAAGGACGGCCGCCCCTTCACGCTGCTGAAGTTCCGTACGCACCGGCCGGCCGACCCGCTCGAGTCCGCGACGCGCTGGAGCGTCGCCAACGAGCACCACATGCCGTGGTTCTGCCGGTTCCTGCGCCGGACCTCGCTGGACGAACTGCTCCAGCTGTGGAACGTCTTCCGCGGCGACATGAGCCTGGTCGGCCCCCGCCCCGAGCGCCCGTACTTCGTCATGAAGTTCGGCGAGACCTACCCCGGCTACAGCGACCGGCACCGCGTACCGACCGGCATCACCGGCCTCGCCCAGATCAACGGGCTGCGCGGCGACACCTCCATCGAGGACCGCTGCCGGTTCGACAACGCCTACATCGACAACTGGTCGCTCTGGGGCGACCTCAGCATCTTGGCGCGCACGGCGACCGAGTTCTTCCGCCCTACGGGAAGTTGACGCAGTGACAGCCGTCCCCGCCTTCACCCAGGTACGTGCCAGTCCCGCGGCGGCGGCCTGGCAGCGGGCCGTACGCCGGGCGGGCCCCGTACTCCCCGTCCTGCTGCTGATCAGCCTGCTGGCGCTGCCGCTCGGGCCGGGAGCCCAGGGCGAGGGCAGCGGACTGACACCGGCCGACGCGGTCTCCGGCCTCGTGGTGATCTTCTGCGCGGTACGGGCGGCGCGCGCCGGACAGCGGCCGCTGACCCGTACCGCGTACATCGTGCTCGGCCTGCCCGTGCTCGCCGTCGCGGTGGCCGCCCTCGGCGCGGACTCGGCGTCGAACTCCCTGCAAGGGCTGGCGCGTTACTACCAGATCTTCGTGCTCGTCCCCGCCGCCGTCCTGCTGCTCGTGCGCGACCGGGGCGACTTCCGGCTCGTCGGTCGGGCCCTGGTCGGGCTCGGACTCTGGCAGGGCTCGATCGGCGTCTACCAGTACCTGACCGGTACGGGCGCCTCGTACGCGGGGGAGGACGTGCGGGCCGTCGGCACGTTCGGCGCCACCGACGTGATGGGCATGTCCACCGTCGTCGCGTACGGGCTGATCTGCGCCGTGGCCCTCGCCCTCGGCGGCGGCACACCGCGGGCCCGGCTCACCGCGCTGGCCTGCGCGCTCGGGCTCCTCGTGCCGCTGGCGCTGTCCTTCAGCCGCGGCGCGTGGATCGCCACCGCCGTCGCCTGCGTCCTGCAGATCGTGCTCGCCGGACTGCGGCGCGCCACCCGGCTCTTCGCCGTGGGGGCCGCCGCGGCCGTCGTCCTCGTCGGCGGATTCGGCGTGGGTACGTCCATGCTCCAGGAGCGGCTCAGCAGCATCACGCAGGTCACAGCCACCCCGGACCAGTCGGTGACGGACCGGTACACCATGTGGGCCGCGGCGATCGGCATGTGGGAGGAGCACCCCGCGACCGGGGTGGGGCTCAAGAACTTCCCCGCCTACCGCGACAGTCACGCCTCGATCGCGCTCTCCGCGGGCAGCGACGTCGCGGGCGCGGGCGCCACCTTCCGCCGCCAGCCCCTGCTCTCGCCCCACAACATGTATCTGCTGGTCCTCAGCGAGCAGGGGCTCCTCGGCCTGTGCGCCATGGCCGGGAGCTGGGCGGCTCTTCTCGTGTGCGGCCTGCGGCGGCTCGCGACGGCCCACCGGCGGGCCCGCGGCCTCGACTGCGCGCTGCTCGCCTGCGGACTCCTCACCTGGCAGCTCATCGACTTCGCGTACGCCGACATCGGCGGCCCGTCCACGGTCCTGACCGCCGTGGTCCTCGGCCTGGCCGCCTGGTGGGCGCTGGCGCCGGCCGCGGTCGACGAGACGCCCGCCGCGGCCGGGGCGGCGGCCGGGGCCGAAGAGGTGGCGGCCGGGCGATGAAACCCACCCTTCCTGTCGACGAAGAAGAGACCTTGCGCTCCGACGCCATGCCGGCCCAGCAGACCGCCGACCCGCCCGTTCTCGACAAGCGCCCGGGGAACAGTCCGGAACAGCAGGGCACTTCGAGCACCTTCCTCGCCCGTGCCGCGCTGCTGACCGCCGTACTCTCCGCCGCCGGGTCGCTCCTCGGCCTCGGCCGGGACCAGGCACTGGCCCACCTCTTCGGAGCGGGCAGCGAGACGGACGCCTTCCTGGTGGCGTGGACCGTGCCCGAAGTGGCCACGACGCTGCTGATCGAGGACGGCCTCGCCTTCATGCTCGTCCCCGCCTTCAGCGCCGCGATCGCCGCGCGCGGCGCCGCACTGCCGTCGGGCCACGACCCCGTGCGGGCCCTGGTGGCCGCCTCGCTGCCCCGCCTCACCCTGGCGTTCCTGGCCTCCGCCGTCCTGCTGATGGTCGGGGCGCCCTACCTGGTCGAACTGCTCGCCCCTGGACTGCCCGACCCCCAACTGGCCGTGGACTGCACACGGTTGACGGCGACCTGCCTGCTGACGTTCGGGCTCACCGGGTACTGCAGCGCCGCCCTGCGGGCCCACAGCAGTTTCCTGGCACCGGCCGCCATCTACGTCGCGTACAACACCGGCATCATCGCCACCCTGCTGCTCCTCGCCGACCGCTGGGGAGTGCGTGCCGCCGCCGCGGGGGTGGCCGTGGGCGGCTGTCTGATGGTCCTCGTCCAGGCACCTGTACTGCGCCGCCGTCTGAAGGGCGCGGCCCGCGGAAGCGCCGAGGTACGGGCGGGGGACGCGAAAGCCGCCAAGAGGCAGTCCCTGAACCTCATGCTGATCGCGACCGTCCTGCTCTTCGCGCTGTGCCGGCAGTCGCAGGTCTTCATCGAGCGCTTCCTCGCCTCCTCCCTGCCGTCCGGCGCCATCTCCCACCTCAACTACGCGCAGAAAGTCGCGCAGTTGCCGATGGTGCTGTCCCTGATGCTGTGCACCGTCACCTTCCCGGTCGTGGCCAAGGCCCTGGCCCGCGGCGACACGGAGAAGGCACGGGAGCGGGTGGAGCGCGACATCGCCCTGGCCGCCTGCATCGTCCTGCTCGGCGCGGCCGTGGTGTTCGCCTGCGCCCCCGACATCATCCAACTCCTCTTCCAGCGCGGCCACTTCACCGCCGAGGACACCGCCGCCACCGCCGCCATCATGCGCGTCTACTCGCTGGGGCTCCTCGGCCACTGCCTCGTCGGCGCCCTGGTCCGCTCCTACTTCTCCGCCGGGCGCCCCACCTGGTACCCGGTCGCCGCGATGGCCGCGGGCATGCTGCTCACCGCCGGGGCGGGCACCTGGGCGGTCACCCTCTGGGGCGTCGGGGGCATCGCCGCCGCCAACGCCCTCGGCATCACCTTCACCGCGGTCCTGCTGCTGACCGCGATGGACCGGCGCAGCGTCCCCGTACGGCTGCCCGTCGTGCTGCTCGAACTCGCCAAGACGCTGCTCGCGGCCGTGGCCGCCGCGGGCGCCGGCCTGGTGTGCGCGGCCAGGTTCGAAAGCCCGTCGGCGGCGCTCGCCGTCGGCTCCCTCGCCATCGTGGCCGTCTTCGTCCTCCTCCTGTGGGCCCTCCACGTCCAGGCGTTCCTGCCGGCCGTCCGCATCGCGACCAGAAAGCTTCGCCATGTCAGCTGAAACAGCGCTCCGGGAACCACCCCTCTCCAGATCGAGAGACCGCCTGCCCGGGCGGTCCCCGTGGGTGGCGATGTACCACTCCGTCGACGACTGCCCCGACGACCCCTACAACGTCACCGTCACCCCCGACCGCCTGCGGCAGCAGCTGCACTGGCTGCGGGCGCGCGGGCTGCGCGGCGTCAGCGTCGCCGAACTCCTCGACGCCCGCAGCTGCGGAGCCGGCCGCGGCCTGGTCGCCCTCACCTTCGACGACGGCTACGGCGACTTCCTGGAGAACGCGCTCCCATTGCTGCGGCACTACGAGTGCTCCGCCACCGTCTTCGTCCTGCCGGGCCGCATCGGCGGCGAGAACGGCTGGGACGCCGAGGGCCCGCGCAAGCCGCTGCTCAGCGCGCAGGGCATCAGGACGGCCGCCGCGGCCGGCATCGAGATCGGCTCGCACGGCCTGATGCACGTCGACCTCACACGCGTGGACGAGGAACAGCGCCGCGCCGAGCTCCGGCACAGCAAGATGCGGATCGAGGAGCTCATCGGGCACGAGGTGCACGGCTTCTGCTACCCGTACGGCTCCATCGACGCGCCGACGGTCGAAGCCGTACGCGGAGCCGGCTACCGGTACGGCTGCGCCATCTCCCCGGGCCCGCTGACCAGCGTGTACGCCCTGCCGCGGGTCTACGTGGGCCAGCGCGACACCCCCTGGCGGCTCGAGCTCAAGCGCCGCGTCCACCGCGTCCGCAGGCGGGCCTGGCACCTCGCGGAGGACGCACGGTGAAGGTCCTCCACGTCATCACAGGCCTGGGCGCGGGTGGCGCGGAACAACAACTGCGGCTGCTCCTGCGGCACCTGCCGAGCGGACACGACGTCGTGACCCTGACCAACCCGGGCCAGGTCGCCGAGGGCCTGGTCCGCGACGGCGTACGCGTCGCCCACCTCGGCATGGCGGGCAACCGGGACGCACGCGCGCTGCCCCGCCTAATGCGGCTCGTCCGCGGCGGCCGCTACGACGTGGTCCACACGCACCTCTACCGCGCCTGCCTCTACGGGCGCACGGCGGCACGCCTGGCCGGAGTGCGCGCCGTGATCGCCACCGAACACTCGCTGGGCGACGCGCAGATCGAGGGCCGCCCGCTCACCCGCGGCGTACGGGCCCTGTACCTGGCGGGGGAGAGGCTGGGCCGGGCGACCATCGCGGTCTCCCCGGCGGTCGCCGAGCGGCTGCACGGCTGGGGCGTCGCCCCGCACCGCGTCCACGTCGTACCGAACGGCGTCGACGTCTCCCGCTTCACCTTCGACCCGCGGGCCCGGGTGAAGGCGCGGGCCGAACTCGGGCTGCCCCCGGACGCGTTCGTCGTCGGCGGGGTGGGACGACTGGTGCCGGGCAAGCGTTTCGACGTCATCATCGCCGCACTGCGCGACCTCCCGGACGACGTACGGCTCCTCCTCGTCGGCACCGGCCCGCAGGAGGACGCGCTGCGCCGGGCGGCCGAAGAGGCCGGGGTCCGCGACCGCGTCGTCCTCGCCGGGGAGCGCCCGCACACCGGCGCCGACCCGCACACCATCGACCTGCCCGCGCTGCTTTCGGCGATGGACGTGCTCGCCTCCCCCTCGCTCGACGAGGCGTTCGGCCTCGCCGTGGTGGAGGCGCTCGCCAGCGGCCTGCCCGTCCTCTACGTCACCTGCCCGGCCATCGACGATCTGCCCGCGGGCCCTGCCGCCCGGGCCGTCCGCGTCCCGTGCGCGCCCGCCTCGTTCGCCCGGGAGATCCGGGCGCTGCGGGACCGGCCCGCCGCCGACCGGCCGCCCTCACAGGCCGCCCTCCACTACGACATCGCCCGCAGCGCCGCCCAGCACCTCGAGGTGTACGCGTCGGCCCTGGGAGCCCCGACCACAGGAGTGAGTACGCGATGACCGAAGCCGCCCAGGAACAGGAAAGGTCCACCTTCCGCCCACTGGCCGCCCGCATCGGCACCCGCACGAGGAAGGTGCCGCTCTGGTGGCCCCTGCCGGCGGGCATCCTGCTCGGCGCGCTCGCCGGCGGTGTGTACGGCGCGGTCAGCACGCCCCAGTACACGGCGACCAGTTACGTGATCGCCGTACCGACGAAGGATGCCGACCCGATGTCCGCGACGGGCTTCGCCCAGGCCTACAGCAAGGTGGCCACGCAGGTCGCGGTGTTGAGCGACGCCCAGGTCGCGGCGGGCGTGCCGGTGGACACCCTGCGCGCCGGCGTCCGCGCGGAGACCTCGCCCGACGCGCCCATGGTCGCCATCTCCGCCTCCTCCGACGCACCCGCCACGGCCACCGCGATGGCCAACGCCGTGGCCCGCGCGCTGACCACCAACGCCGCCCACGCCAAGAAGGACACCCACGTCGAACTCCTGCGGTTCACGCGCGCGGTGAAGCCGACCGAACCCTCCTCGCCCTCGGCCGGACTGACCACGCTCGTCGGCACCTGCGCCGGAGGGCTGCTCGGCGGACTGGCCCTGCTGCTGCGCCCGCGCCGGGAGACGGGGCACACGACGCCGACCGTGCCGGCGCCCGCCGCGGGCGAACAGCGGGGCGGTGCCTGATGCTCCTGATGCCGGAGAGCGGGTGCGACCCGGTCGTCACGGTGTGCACGGACACCGCCGAGTTCGGGGCGCTGCGCGAGGAGTGGAACCGCCTGCACCGGGCCTGCGCGACCGCGACACCGTTCCAGAGCCACGCCTGGCTGCACTCCTGGTGGCTCTCCTACGGCCGCCCCGGCCGGCTGCGCGTCGTACTCGTACGCCGTGAGGGCCGGCTCGTGGCGGCGGCGCCGCTCATGCTGCGGCTGCGGCCTTTCCCCGCGCTGACGCCGCTCGGTACGGCCATCTCCGACTTCAGCGACATCCTCGTCGAGGACGAGCCCGCCGGAGTGCGCGGCCGGGCCGTCGACGCCCTCGGCGCCGCCCTCTGGCGGCTGGCCGGGCGAGCGGTGATCGACTTCCGGGAGGTGCGGCCGGGCAGCACCGTGGAGCGGCTCCACGACCGCTGGCCGGGGCCCCGCCGCCGCCTCGACGACTCCCCGTGCCTCGAACTGCCCGCGCTCCCCATGGACGACCTGGTGCAACGCCTGCCGCGGCCCAGGGCGCAGCGGGCCCGCGCCAAGCTGCGCAAGCTGGACGCGATGGGCATCGAGCGCCGCGTCGTCCCCTCGACGGAGGTCGGCCCTTCGGTACGGCGCCTCCTGGACCTGCATCAACTGCAGTGGCAGGAGCGGAAGGTGACCACCGAGCACGTCCGGCCGCGCTTCGCCGAGCACCTGACCCGCTCGGTCACCGCGATGGCCCAGACGGGCGACGCCGTCGTCACCGAGTTCACCCTGGACGGCTCGGTCGTCGCCGCCGACCTGACGTTCCTCTCCCCCCGGCTGGCCGGCGGCTACCTCTACGGGGCCCACCCGCAGCTACGGGAGCGCAAGATCGACGTGGCCACCATGCTGCTGCGCTCGTGCGCCCAGCATCTGCAGGGCGGCTCCGGCGACAAGGTGCTGAGCCTGCTGCGCGGCACCGAGCCCTACAAGCTGCACTGGCGGCCCGAGGAACGCGTCAACCAGCGCTTCGTCCTGGCCCGCCGCGGCACGGCCCCGCTGCTGGGCGCGCTCCTCGCCGACGTGCGGGCCCGCTCTCTGGCCAAGCGGGTGCGGCGGACCTGGAAGGAGCGCGGTGGCGACCCGGCATAGAGCCCGGACCGCCACCGCGCCGGGTGGCCGTGCCGCGTCAGGAGCGGTGCCCCCACCGGTCGAACCTCAGGCACAGCTTGCCGCCGAGCCAGCGCTCGACCCACTCACCCAGGTTGACCGGCGAACACTTCGAGGGCTCGGCCGGAGCGGTCGGCTCCGCCGGCTGTGTGGGCGTGGCCGGCTTGTCGCGCCCGGTCAGCGCGGTCCGGTAGACCTTCGAGGCCTGCGGATTCCTGGCGCACTGCCACACCCCGTGCGGGCAGTAGTCCGTGAGGGTGTTGTAGAGCGCCTTGTGCTCGTCCATCCAGGCGAGCATGCGCCGCATGTACTCGGGGTTGTCGCCGTTGCGGAACAGCCCCCACTCCGGGTAGGAGACCGGCTTGCCGTGCTCCTTCGCGAAGTCGACCTGCTGCTGAAGCCCATAGGGCTCGGACACCTGCTTGTCGAAGGACAGACCCTCCGGCTGGTCGTAGGCGTCCATACCGATGATGTCCACCACGCGGTCACCGGGGTAGCAGTCGGGCCAGGGCACGGCGTCGCGGCCCCGGCTCGGCGTGAAGTCGAAGCGGAACTTCTGACCCGGCACGGACCGCATCGCCTCGACGATCCGCGTCCAGTACTTCTTCCACGCCTCGGGGTCGGGCCCGCAGCGGTGCGTGTAGGTGACGCCGTTCATCTCCCAGCCGAGCACGATGACGGTGTCCGGCACACGGAGGTCGACCAGACGCTCGGCCAGCGTCCGGAAGTGCTGGTCGAAGTCGCCCGCCGCGCCCCGCTGCAACAGGGCCCGCACCTCCGTGTCCGGGACGTTGCCCTCGTTGCGTTCGAGCATCGGTACGTTCAGTACGAAGAGCCGGTCATCGCGCTCCCGGCGCCACTTGGCCCAACTGTCGAGGAACGTCGGGGAGCCCTCGATGTTGCTCCACCTGTCACCGGGAAGATAGGTGTGCCCCACGCGCAGATCGGCTCCGCCGAGCCACCGCGACAGATTCCCCATCCGCGTCACACCGAGCGGCCCGTAATCCAGGTAGGCCCCGAACGCCGGGAACCTGTCCGGCCCCGGTGCCGGCCGGGTGTCCGTGACGGGCGGTGTGGCGGCCGGCGCCGGTACGGGGGTCGCCACGGCGGACGGCGTCGGTTCACCGCGCGGGGTCGCGTCCGCCCGTTCGATGGAGACGGATCCGGTCGCGATCACCGCTGTGACCAGGGCGCCCGTCGCGAGCAGCGGCAGGCGTCCGCGCCTCGTCCATCGGCGTTCTCTCACCATTTCTTCTCCTCGTCCCGTGTTCGCTCCCTTTCTGACAATCAGTCATATGAATGCTCCGGGCGCCATTCGTGGAACAGCCGATGGCCGCCCTTGATCACCCTCACGGGTTAGTTCCTCGAAAGGACGACACATGCTCGACCCCTGTGTCCCGGTCGTGCTGCTACGGATCGACCCCAACCCCTTTCACCACGGGACACTCGGGGCGGCCCGCTCCCTGGGACGCTGCGGTGTGGAGGTCCACGTGGCGGCCGAGGCGGCCGGCAGCCCGGTGGCCCGCTCGCGTTACGTCACCCGGACGCACCCCGCGCCGCGCCCGGAAGCGTCACCGGGCGAGATCGCCGCCGTCCTGCGCCGGACCGCCGCCCGTGTCGCCCGCCCGGCGGTGCTGATCCCGATGGACGACGCCGGAGCCATCGCGGTGAGCCGGCTGCGCACCACGCTGACCGAGATGTTCCTGCTGCCGGAACAGCCCGAACACCTCGCCGAGTACGTCGCGGACAAGGCGCGCCTGCCCGAACTCTGCCGGGCCGTCGGCATCGAGCACCCCCGCACGCTGCTGCCGCGCGACGAGCACGAGGCGTACACCGCCGCCCTCGAACTCGGCCTGCCGGTCGTGGCGAAATGGAGCCACCCCTGGCTCCTCCCCCCGGGCTCGGGCCTGCGCAGCACCTGCCTGGTCAGCTCCCCGGAAGAGGCCGGAAACCTCTACCTGAAGGGCGCGGCCACCGGCAGCGAACTACTGCTCCAGCGCTACGTCGCCGCCGGCCCCGGCAGCGACTGGTTCTTCCACGGCTACGCCGACCGGCACGGGGCACTGCACGGCGGCGGAGCCGGCACCAAGCGGCACGCCTGGCCCCGCGGCGCCGGCCTCACCGCCGTCGGCCGCTGGGACCACGCTCCCCGACTGCACGCCATGGCCGAACATCTCGTCGAGGCCCTGGGCTACCGCGGCATCTTCGACATCGACTTCCGGAGGGACGCCGAGACGGGCGCGTACCACCTCCTGGACTTCAACCCCCGCCCCGGCGCGCAGTTCAGGCTGTTCGCCGACGCGGGCGGCCTGGACGTCGTACGCGCCCAGTACCTCGACCTGACGCACCAGGCCCTGCCCGCCGCGCGAACCCTGCCGGGGCGCACCTTCATCGTCGAGAACTACGCGCCGCTGTCCGCCCTACGGGCCCTGATGGCCGGCACCCTCCCCGCCCGCCGCGGCCCCACGTCACCGGAGTTCGCCTGGCACGCCCAGGACGACCCCGGCCCCGCGCGGGCCATGGCCGCCGGGTGGCCCCGGCACGCGGCCCGCCGGCTGCTGCGCCGGGCGCGGCCGACGGCGGCCGACGCACCCGGCTCCGCGCCTCTCCGCCCGACCGAACCCGCAGCTGCCGTCCGGACCGCGACGGCTGAACGAAAGGCGAGCTGCTGATGCACGACCTGTTGGTGGTGGGCGCAGGCCCCTACGGCCTGTCCATCGCCGCCCATGCCCAAGCGCGCGGACTCGACACACGGGTCTTTGGACGCCCGATGCAGTCCTGGCGCGATCACATGCCCCGCGGCATGTTCCTCAAGTCGGAGCCCTGGGCCTCCAACCTCTCGGCGCCGGGCGCCGCGTTCCGCCTCGACCAGTACTGCGCCGAACAGGGCAGCACCGCGCGGCACGGCCACCCGATCCCCGTGGAGACGTTCGCGTCCTACGGCCTGTGGTTCGCGCGGCAGGCGGTGGACCAGCTGGACGAGCGGATGATCGAGCACATCGACGCGGCGCCCGACGGCTTCGTCCTGCGCACCCAGGACGGCCAGCTCCTGCGCAGCCGCGCGGTGGCCCTGGCCAACGGGGTGCTGCCGTACATGCACATCCCCGAGGCGCTGCGGAACCTGTCGGACGCGCACGTGTCGCACAGCAGCCGGCACAGCGACCTCGGCCGGTTCACCGGCTCGGACGTCACCGTGGTCGGCGCGGGACAGGCGGCCCTCGAGATCGCGGCGCTCCTCGCCGAACAGGGCACGCGGGTACGCATCCTCGCGCGCGCCTCCCGACTGGACTGGAACACCGTCCCGCCGCCCTGGGCGCGCCCCTGGCACCAGAGCCTGCGGGCTCCCCACAGCGGCCTCGGCTGCGGCTGGCGCAACTGGTTCTACTCCGAGAAGCCGGGCGCCTTCCGACGGCTGCCGGAGCGGACCCGGGCCGCCGTCACCGCGACCGCTCTCGGGCCCGCGGGTGCCTGGTGGGTCCGGGACCGGGTGGGGACGGGGGCCATCGACATCCGGATGGGGCGGACCATCGTGGACGCGAGACCGTCGGCGGGCCGGATCCACGTGCGCGCCCTCGGCACCACCCAGGGCATGGAGGACTTCGAGACCGACCACATCATCGCCGCCACGGGCTTCCAGGCGACCTGCGCCAGGATGACCCTGCTGGCGCCCGGCGTACGGCACATGCTGACCCGGCGGCCCGAGGACACCCCACGCGTGGGACGCGGCTTCGAATCGGCCTACCCGGGGCTCTTCCTCGCGGGCCTGGTGACGACGCCCGACTACGGCCCGGCGATGCGCTTCGTCCACGGCGCGTCCTACACCGCGCCCTCGCTGGTCGACGGGGTCGAGCGGTACCTGACCCGGCGGAACTGGCGGCGTGGTCCCGTAGTGCCGATGGGCAGACGGCATACGCCGGAGCCCGTGCCGGTCCCGTCGGACAGGCTCTGAGAACCCATTGGGGTGACAAAGCTGGCAAACGGGTGAATCGGGCATCCGGGGCCCGCCGTCCGATGGTGCACTGGCGCCTGTCATGAGAATGGCCGCGCTGTCTCCCTCCCAGCCGTCGGCTTCACGCCGTTGGGCAGACAGCTGGTAACCGTGCCGTCCTCAGGGGGCCGGGAAGAACCTTGGTAGCTCTTCCCGGCCCGACTCCTCGGCCCGACTCCTCAGCCCGGCCGCCCGGCCCGGCGGGTTCGAGTCCCGGCACTCAGCGGCGCGCCGCGGCCGACCTGCGGTACAGGATCCCGCCGCCGAGCAGCAGCCCCGCCCCGGCGGCCGCGGACCCCAGGACCCGCTCATCGATCCCCGTCTCGGCGAGCCGCCCCCGCGCCACCGGTGCCTGCGGATCAACCACTGTCTCGCCCGTACGCACGTCCTGCTGACGCAGGGCCGACCTGGCCTGGCTGCCGTGGGCCGAGCCGGACATGGCCCTGCTGGAGGGCGGTGCGCCGGGATGCCCCTCGCCCTCGCCTTCCTCCTCGTGCGACGCCGGAGGCCGCTCGTCGCCGTCCGAGGGTGTCGGCACCGCCGCCGCTTCTCCGCCGTTGGCACAGGAGTTGCCGAAGGCGGGGTTGCCCACGCCCACCACGTCGACGGTGTTGCCGCACACGTTCAGATCGACGCTCACGGGAGCCTGCACCGAATTGCCCGACAGGACGCCGGCGGACTGCGTCGTACCCGAGGAGTTGCTCGCCGAGCGAGGCGCGCGAGGCGCGGGTGCCCGGGCGGAGCTGCTCCCGATGGCGGTCGCGTCGTGCCCGCTCGCCGCATGCGGCCGCCCACTGCCGTGCCCGCCGCCGTGTCCGCCACCACGCCCGCTGTCCGTGGAAGCGACGGCGGAGGCGTTCTTCTCGGCGCAGCTGTCGCCCATGGCGGGATTCAGGGCACCCACTGCGTCGACGGAGTTGCCGCAAGCGTTGACGGGGACCGACAGCGGAGCCTCGACCGAGTTGCCCGACAGCACACCGGGAGAACCGCCCGACTGCCCCTGGTCACCCGCCATCGCGGACGCGCCCGCCCCGGGCACGGACAGGAATCCCGTCGCCGCCGCTGCTGCCACTACCCCGATTCTCAGTGCCTGCCTCAATGTGTTTCCTTTCCCGCTACAAATTCGAAGCCGACCCCGGAGCCCGAAGGCACCAGGGTCGGCTGGGTGACAACTGCGGTTCCTGCGTCAGTCGTTGGCGCAGGTGTTGCCGAAGGCGGGGTTCAGCAGACCGATGACGTCGACGGTGTTGCCGCAGAGGTTGACCGGGATGTGGATGGGGGCCTGCACGTTGTTGCCCGACAGCACACCCGGGGAGTTCACGGCCGCACCCTGCGCACCGGCGTCGGCGAACGCCGGGGCCGCCATACCGAAGGCCATGACCGCACCGGCCACGATCGTGACGCTCTTCTTGAGAGACATGTCTTTCTCCTTTTTACCGAGGAAAATTCTTGGGACTCCGCAGATCAAACGAGCCGGCACCAGTCGAGGAAACTGTGCCGACCGGGCGACGAAGCGGACCGACGCCCGGTAAAAAGGCCCGGACCGCCCGCGGTCGAACGACGCGGACGGTCCGGGCCGGGTGCGCAGCTGAATCAGCTGTTCTGCGTACCGTTGGAGGAGAGAACCGGGATGTCGTCCAGGATGTGCGACAGCGGCTCGTCGCCCTTCGCCTGCGTCGAGTTCTCGACACACTGCTGGTTCTGCGGGGCAGACAGGATCGGGATGTCCTGGATGCCGACGTTGACGAGGCCCACGATGTTCTGGATGTTGGCCTTGACCGGCAGACCGACACAGGGCTTGTTCAGGGAACCCTGGACCAGGCTGAGCTGCGGGCTCATGTCGCCGTCGGTCGAGGAGTTGCCGAATGCCTGCTGGGCGCCGTTGCCGCTGGCCGAGGTGGTGCCGTTGTCGTCGCCGTTGGCGAGCGCCTGCGGCGCGGCCGCGGCGGAGATGCCGATGACGGACACGGCGACTGCGGCTGCAGTCATTGCCTTCTTGAGCATTTTTTCTGTTCCTTTTCTGACAGGCACCGGTTACTGCGAAAGGAACAACTCCCCGGGATCGCGATGGTTCCGCAGGTTCACCCGTTGCGCCGAGAGTCTTATTATCCGCACGGCGCGCAGTTCCCCATCCGAGTGAATTCGGGCAACCAAACAAGGTCGCGTGTAGTTGGTACGGATGCTCTCGGAAACAACTGAAGGGGAATCCCACATGATGAAGAAGGCTGTGGCGGCTGCCGCCGTCACCGCGTCTCTCGTCGGCATCTCCGCCGCGGCCGCGCCCCAGGCGCTCGCCAACGGGGACGACAGCCCGACGACCTCGTTCAGCGGCAACCACTCGTCGCAGGCGTTCGGCAACTCGGCCACGTACGGCAACATGAGCCCGCAGATGGCGCTCATCCAGGGTTCCCTGAACAAGCCCTGCATCGGCCTGCCCGCCAAGGCCAACATCCAGAACATCGTGGGCCTCGTCAACGTCGGCCTCCAGGACATCCCGATCCTGTCGGCCCCGCAGAACCAGCAGTGTGTCGAGAACTCGACGCAGGCGAAGGGCGACGAGCCGCTGTCGCACATCCTGGACGACATCCCGGTTCTCTCCTCCAACGGCACCGGCAACGACTGATCCGTATGCCGCACGCGTTGGGCCGCCGTATTCGGCGGCCCAACTGCGCTTTACGAGTGCGCGTATAGCTCTCAGGTATTAGCCCGAATGGGTCAGGGTCCGCAACCGTCGTAATTCTGACCAGTTGTCTAACCGTAGCTCCGTCAACGGAGTACGGTAATGAAGGGAATTCGCATGAAGAAGCTGTGGGCAACCGCAACGATCGTCGCTTCCATCGCCGGCCTGTCGGCGGTGGCTGCTCCCCAGGCCCTGGCCATCGGTGACGACAGCGGCACCACCTCGGCCAGCGGCAACGGGGCCCAGGAGGCGTTCGGCAACTCCTCCGCCGACGGGGACCAGAGTCCGCAGCTCACCCTGGTCCAGGGCACGCTGAACGAGCTCTGTGTCGGTCTGCCGGTCAAGGCGAACGTCCAGAACATCGTGGGTCTGGTCAACGTCGGCGTCCAGGACATCCCGATCCTGTCGGCCCCGCAGAACCAGCAGTGCGCGGAGAACTCGACGCAGGCCAAGGAGGACGAGCCGCTGTCGCACGTGCTGGACGACATCTCGGCCCTGTCGGCCAACGGTGTGCAGAACGGCTGACACGCTTGACACACCTGAGGGGCGGCTGCGTCAGGCAGCCGCCCCTCAGGCGTGTCCGGGTATGTGGTGCGGGTGTCGCTACGCGCCGACCAGGTTGGTGACCGGCGCCACCAGGTCCGTGACCTGGTGCAGCTCGCTCAGCTTGTTCAGCTGGTTGAGGCCCTGGATCTGTTCGGCGGTGTGCGGCACCTTGTCGCGCTGCGCGGCCGGGATGGCCATGGTGGAGACCGCGTCCAGCGTCGCGGTGGGGGAGATGGTGTTGCCGGACGTGTCGGCCTGGGCGACCGGGGCGGCGATCGCGGTGGCGCCGACAGCGAGCAGGACAGCGGTGATGGCTCGTCGAGTTGAGGTCATGTCCTCTTAACGCCAGTCGGAAGGCGCCGGACACGGCCGCGATTGGCATTCGTCGTCCCTGATGGCGTAGTGTTGCATTCACCGACGCGGGGTGGAGCAGCTCGGTAGCTCGCTGGGCTCATAACCCAGAGGTCGCAGGTTCAAATCCTGTCCCCGCTACTGAAGGCCGAGGCCGGAATCTTTCGAGATTCCGGCCTCGGTCTGTTTATGGGCCCTGACCCGGACGGAGCAGTAACGCTCGCCTCCGGCTCCCGCCCCGGGAACCCTTGGACAGACGCCGGAATCCGGGCGCGGACTGTGGCAGGAGACGAGTGGTGGGGCAGCGAGGAGGGCGGCACAGACACGGAGCGGACGCCGTCGGCACGCGCGCCTTCCTCCGGGTGCTGCCCCTGCTGCTGATCATCGGCGGCGCGGTCTACGAGTACTGCACACCGTCCGGATTCGCCGGTTCACCCCTGTTCAGCGCGGCGCCCCTGGTCGTCGCCCCGTTCTTCTCGCTGGGCAGCACGATCGCGGCCGGAGCGGCGTCGATCGCCGCCATCGTCGCCGTGCATCTCAGGTACACGGCCTTCCACACCGGCGTCTATACGGAGATGGCCACCGTGGCCACCGTGTGCGTGCTGGCCTGCTTCATCAACCGGATCAAGCGCCGCAGCGACGAGCAGCTCGCGTCCGCGCGGCAGATCGCGGAGGCGGCCCAGCTCGCCGTGCTGCCGGAGCCGGCCGGGCGGATCGGCGGTCTGGCGATCGCGGCCCGGTACGAGGCGGCGCAGGCCGACGCGTTCATCGGCGGCGACCTGTACGCGGTGCAGGACACACCGCACGGGGTGCGGATAGTCGTCGGGGACGTACGCGGGAAGGGCATGGGCGCGGTCGCCGCCGTGGCCGTCGTCATCGGCGCCTTTCGGGAGGCCGCCGAGCAGGAGGACAGTCTGGAGGCGGTCGCCCAGCGGCTGGAGCGGGCGCTGGCCCGGGAGGGCTCCCGGCGGCGCGGCATCGACGACTTCGAGGGCTTCACCACCGCCGTGCTCGCCGAGATCCCGCACGGCGGCCGGCTCCTGCGCATCCTCAACCGCGGCCACCCCGAGCCGGTCGTGCTGCTCGGCGACGGCACGGTCCAGGTGATCACGCCCGCGGAGGCGGCGCTGCCGCTCGGCCTGGGCGAGCTCGGGTCCTGGCCGGACCGGGCCACCGAGGCGGAGTTCCCGCCCGCGGCGACGCTCCTGCTCTACACCGACGGGCTCTCCGAGGCACGGGACGCGAAGGGCGTCTTCTACGATCCCGCGGCCCGGCTCGTGGGCCGGATCTTCCCGGGGCCCGATGAGCTGCTCGCCGCGCTGGCCGAAGAGGTACGCCTGCACACCGGGGACGGCGCCACCGACGACATGGCGCTGCTCGCCGTGCGGCGTCCTTGATCAACCTCACGAGGGGTGACCGGACGACCCCTCTTCGCATAACAATTGACACTACGTCAGAAACTGATGGGTTTGAAGCGCGTCAAAAACGACGGGCAACTCGCCCGATTCCGCCCGGTAGTGCCCCGTTAAGTCCAGGCCAAGAACGTGAACGATCAACGGGAACAGCTTGGAATTACTATCGGCTGTCTATTAACGTTCGATAACGCAGCGCGGTCGTCCCAGCCGTCACAAGCGACGGCTCCGTGCGCACACGCTTAATCCCGCAAGGGAGCCGGGGAACCACCAACTTGGGGTGAATCAGGCATAGTTCCGTCGCTTTTCGGGCGTCGGACCGTGCTCGTAGGAGACCTTCCTGCTCCGAACCCGTCAGCTAACCCGGTAGGCGAGAAGGAAGGAAAGGAGAGCGCCCCCGTGGCGTCGAACCGTCCTGCCCCCGAGTTCCCCGGATTCTCCGCCGACCCCGCCCCAGGCGGGTCCGGTGTCGAGCAGGGGACCTGGGAGGAGTGGAATCCCACCGAGGAATCCGTCCGTCCCGTCCGCGGCAGGCACCGCGTGGCCCGGCAGCGCGGCGGACTCGCGCGCAGCTCCACGGTCCTCGGCGTCGGCGTGATCGCCGCCGTCGGCGCGGGCGGCATCGCCACCGCGCAGGGCGGCAAGCCCCCGGTCCACATCTCCATGCCCGACCTCTCGGCGGTCAAGGACTCGCTGCCCGAGGCCAAGTCGCTGCCCGGCGTGGGCGCGCTCATGTCCGACACCGCCGACTCCTCGTCCGGCGCCACCGAGGCCGCCCCGCTCACCTCCATGGGCAACGGCCGGTCGGGCGCGGGCGAAGCGCTGCGGTCGCGCATCATGCAGCAGGCCGAGGCGCAGCAGGACGCCGCCGACGCCAGGACGCAGGCCGCGGCCGAGGAGGCCGCCGCCCAGAAGGCCGCCGCGGAAGCCGCGGCGAAGCAGGAGAAGGCCGAGGCCAAGGCCGCCGCCGAGAAGAAGAAGGCGGAGGAGGAGGCCAAGAAGAAGGCCGAGGCCGAGCGCCTGGCCAAGCTGGCCAAGAGCTACAAGCTCCCCGTCACCTCGTACACGCTCACCGGCACCTTCGGCCAGCCCGGATCCCTGTGGTCCTCCGGCTACCACACGGGCCTGGACTTCGCGGCCTCCACCGGTACGCCGATCTACGCCGTCCACGGCGGCACCATCACCGAGGCCGGCTGGGCGGGCGCGTACGGCTACCGCACGATCCTCACCCTCGACGACGGCACCGAGCTGTGGTTCTGCCACCAGTCCTCGCTGAACGTCAGCGTCGGCCAGAAGGTCAGCACCGGCGACGTCATAGGCCGCGTCGGCGCCACCGGCAACGTCACGGGGGACCACCTCCACATGGAGGTCCACCCCGGCGGTGCCGCCACCGGCGTCGACCCGGCGGCCTGGCTGCGCGACAAGGGCCTCACCCCCTGAGAGCCCGGCCCTCGAACGCCTCCCGCCCCTACGGAACACCTCGTACCGTGGGGGCGTAGAACTGAGGGCATGACTTCTTCCCCCTCACTGCGCAAGCTCGGCTCCTCCGACCTCGAGGTCTTCCCGCTCGCCCTCGGGGGCAACGTGTTCGGGTGGACCGCCGACGAGGCCGCCTCGTTCGCGGTGCTCGACGCCTACACCGCCGGGGGCGGCAACTTCATCGACACGGCGGACTCGTACTCGGCCTGGGTCGAGGGCAACCACGGCGGGGAGTCGGAGACCGTCATCGGCAAGTGGCTCAAGGCCCGCGGCAACCGCGACGACCTGGTCATCGCCACCAAGGTGGCCCGCCACCCCGACTTCAAGGGCCTGCGCGCCGCCAACATCAAGGCCGCCGCCGACGCCTCCCTCACGCGCCTGGGCACCGACCACATCGACCTGTACTACACGCACTTCGACGACGACGAGACGATCCCCGTCGAGGAGATCATCGGCGCGCTCGACGACCTCGTGAAGGCGGGCAAGGTGCGCAACATCGCCGCGTCGAACATCTCGCCCGAGCGTCTCCAGGAGTCCCTCGACGTCTCCGACCGCGAGGGCCTCGCCCGCTACGTCGCCATCCAGCCGCACTACAACCTCGTCTCGCGCTCCACCTACGAGGGCGCCCGGCAGGACATCGCCTCGCGCGCAGGGCTCGCCGCCGTCCCGTACTACGCGCTCGCCTCCGGCTTCCTGACCGGCAAGTACCGGCCGGGCGTCACGGTCGACGGCGCGCGGGCCGGGGGCGCGTCCAAGCACCTTCAGACCGAGCGCGGCCAGAAGGTGCTGACCGCCCTCGACGAGATCGCGCAGGCCCGCGGCGCCGAGGTCGCCACGGTCGCCCTCGCCTGGCTCGCCGGGCAGCCCACCGTGGCGGCGCCGATCGCGTCCGCGCGCACGGTGGAACAGCTTCCGGCGCTGCTCGCGGTGGCGGACCTGACCCTGACGGACGAGGAGCTCGGCCGCCTCACGGCCGCGTCCGCCTGAGCCTTGTCAGTAGCGGTACGGGTTGTACGCGGGAACGTGCGGCATCGGCCCCGCGTACACCGGTGGCCGCCACATGGGGGCGGCGACCTGGGAGGCGTACGCGAGCGCGGGACGTGCGTGATGGCGCCGCTCCCACAGCGCTTCGAGCAACTCGCGCTCCCGTACGACGAAATCGGCGCCGGCCCGGCCCTTGCGGCCGCGGTGCCTGAGCAGCGCGAGCGACGTCGCGTACGCCTCGTACTCGGTGACCGCCGCCTCCGCCTCCTTGCCGCCGTAGTACGCGGCGTACTCCCGGGCGAGGCGGCGTGCCTTGAGCGAGCCGAGGGCGAACGGGTCGGGCGGCGCGAGCCACCCGGCCACGACATACGCGGACAGCTCGGCCCGCACGGTGCGCAGCTCGCGATGGCGTACGTACACGGCGAGCCAGGTCAGCAGGCCGAACGCCGGCACCATGAACGCCGCGTACACCGCGAAGAAGCCGTACTCGCCGAAGGACGACGAGCCGTTCCAGAACGCGTGCATGCCCATCGCCGCGAGCAGCCCGGCGAGCGGCAGCAGGACGCGGCGGGCCCGGCCGCGGTCGGGTGCGATGACCGCGGCGACGCCGAAGCCGATCCCGGTGAGCACCGTGAACAGCGGGTGCGCGAACGGCGACATCACGATCCGCACGAAGAAGGTCGCCGCCGTCACCGAGGTGAGGCCGGGTCCGGTGCCGGTCAGCTGATCGGTGCCGAAGGCGTTGCCGAGATACAGGATGTTCTCGGTGAACGCGAAGCCGGTCGCGGTGACTCCGGCGATCACCACACCGTCGACGATGCCGGTGAAGTCCCGTCTGCGGAACAGGAAGACGAGCAGCACGGCCGCGGCCTTGGCGGACTCCTCGACGACGGGCGCTATGACGGTGGCGCCGAGGGTGTCGGCGCCGGTCGGGTCGGCGGTGGCGGTCTCTATCCACCGCGTCGCGAAACTGTTCGCGACGATCGCTATCAGGGCTGCCGCGCAGGCGCCCCAGGCGAAGGAGAAGAGCAGGTTCCGCCAGGGCCCGGGCTGCACCCGGTCCAGCCAGCGGAACGCGGATATCAGCAGCGGCACGGGCAGCACGGCCAGGCCGAGCCCGACCAGGAACCCCTCGGTACCGGTCTGCTCCCGCACCAGCGCCAGGATGACGGCGCCGGACACCGCGAGGAGCGTGGCGAGCGCCGTGACCCTGACCCCCTTCCGCTCCCACCAGCGCGGATGCGGGACCGCGCCGGTCGGCTGTGTGCCGGGGGCGTGGTCCTGCGGGGGCGGGCAGCCGGGGTACGAAGCCACTCATTGACCCTAACGAGGGATGCGCGGCGCCGCGACGGGGCCGGACTCTTGGGCCGATCCTCGACCGTGACCCGCTACCGGCGCCGGAACAGCAGATCGTGCACCACATGCCCCTTGTCCAGGCCCTGACCCTCGAACCGGGTCAGCGGACGGAACGCGGGGCGTGGCGCGTAGCCGCCGTCCGGCCGCGTGTTCTCGTAGTCGGGGTGGGCGGTGAGCACCTCGAGCATCTGCTCCGCGTACTCCTCCCAGTCCGTCGCGCAGTGCACCAGCGCGCCGGGCTTGAGCGGGCCGGCCACCTGGGACAGGAACTCGGGCTGGATCAGCCGCCGCTTGTTGTGCCGCTTCTTCGGCCAGGGGTCGGGGAAATAGACGCGCAGCCCGTCGAGGCAGGCGTCGGGGAGCATCGCGCGCAGCAGGATGATCGCGTCGCCGTTGGCCACCCGTACGTTGGTCATGCCGCCGCGCTCGGCGAGGCCCAGCAGATTGCCCTGGCCCGGGGTGTGCACGTCGACCGCGAGGATCCCGGTCGACGGGTCGTCCGCCGCCATCTGCGCCGTGGCCTCGCCCATGCCGAAGCCGATCTCCAGGACGACCCGGTCGACGCCCGGGAACATCTCGGCGAGATCGAGGACGCGCTGCCCGTCGATGTCGAGGCCCCACTTCGGCCACAGCCGCTGCAACGCGTCGGCCTGCGAGGTGGTGACCCGGCTGCGGCGCGGCTGGAAGCTGCGGATCCGCCGCTCGAAGTGCGATCCGGCGGGATCGGGCCGGGGCCCGTCCGGAAAACGCGGCTCGTTCGGGCGCGCGGGCGGGGCGGGGTTCTGGGGGGTTTCGGACTCAGACACAGTGGGGCGATTTTACGGGTCCGGAGCGCCCGGCCGCACAGGCGCCGCCGCAGCTCGGTGCCGGCCGGGCCTTCGGTGCAGGCCGGGCCTCAGGCCGAGGCGAGTGCGGCGAGGGCGCGCCGGGCGACCTCTCTGCCGATGGGCAGGGAGGCTGTCGCGGCCGGTGACGGCGCGTTCAGCACATGGACCGTGCGGGCGCCCTCGCGTATCAGGAAGTCGTCGACGAGGGTGCCGTCCCGCAGCACCGCCTGCGCGCGCACTCCGGCCGGCGCCGCCACCAGGTCCTCCGGGTCGACCGCGGGTACCAGACGGCGCACCGCGTCGGTGAAGGCGCGCTTGGAGGCCGAGCGCAGCAGCTCGCCCGCCCCGTACCGCCAGTGGCGCCGCGCTATCCGCCACGACCCGGGCCAGGCCAGCGTCCCGGCGAGCTCGCGGGGGCGGACGGTGCCCCAGTCGTAGCCCTCACGGGCCAGCGCGGGCACCGCGTTCGGTCCGACGTGGACGGAGCCCTCGATGCCGCGCGTCAGATGGACCCCGAGGAACGGGAACGCCGGATCCGGCACCGGGTACACGAGCCCGCGCACCAGCTCGGGCCGGGCCAGGTCGAAGTACTCGCCGCGGAACGGCACGATGCGCATCCCCGGGTCGTCCCCGGCGAGCCGGGCGACCTGGTCGCACTGCAGCCCCGCGCAGTTGACCAGGACCTTGCCGCGCACGACGGTCCCGGCGGCGGTCCGCACGGCGACGCCCCGCGCGGGCCGCCGGTCGATCTGCACGATGTCCGCCCCGTACCGGATGTCGGCGCCGGACATCTCGGCGAGGTGGCGGGCGACCGCGCGGTAGTCCGCGATGCCCGTGCTGGCGACCTGGATGGCGGCCAGGCCCCGCACCTCGGGCTCGTACTCCTGGATCTGCGCGGGGCCCAGCTCGCGCACCGCGATCCCGTTCTCCCTGCCGCGCTGGGCGAGGGCGTGCAGGCGCGGCAGCTCGTCCCGCTCGGTGGCGACGATCAGCTTTCCGGTGACGGCGTGCGCGATCCCGTACTCCGCACAGAACTTGACCATCTCGGCGGCGCCGCGCACCGCGAACCGGGCCTTCAGCGAATCCGGGCGGTAGTAGATCCCGCTGTGGATCACCCCGCTGTTGCGCCCCGTCTGGTGCCGGGCCGGGCCCGCCTCCTTCTCCAGGACGACGACGCGCGTGCCCGGCGCGGAGCGCGAGACGGCATACGCGGTGGCGAGCCCGACGATTCCGCCGCCGACCACCAGCACATCCCCGTCATACGCAGTCGTGCTCACCGGGCCTCACCTCCATGTCCTGCATCTTGCCCGACACCACTGACAATCCATGCGGGACAGGGGGCATCGCTATGCCGGAGCCATCAGCAGAGGCCTGGCCCGCTCCCGCAGCTCGACCACCCGCGGCTCGTCACCGTACGGCTCCAAGCGGTGCAGCAGGTCTCTCACGTACTCCGTGGTCCGCGCGGAGGAGATCCGTCCCGCCACCTCCAGGGCGCGGGTCCCCTGCTCGCACGCGGCGTCCAGGTTCCCCGACTCCAGCTCGGCCACCGCCGACACCACGAGGCGCAGTCCGTGCGAGCGCACGAACTCCTCGGTGGGCCGCGACAGTGCCTGCTCCGTGAACCTGCGCACCTGCCGCGGCGCCTTCAGGTCCCGGTAGCACTCGGCGGCGTCCGCGGCGAACCGGTCGTAGGAGTAGAAGCCGAGCCAGGACGGGTCGCTGTCACCGTCCCGGGACCGCTCCAGCCAGCCCTCGGCGGCCCGCAGCGCGGCGCCCGCCGCCTGCGCGTCACCGGCACGCGCGTGCGCGCGCGCCTCGACGAGCCGGAAGAAGCTCATGGTGCGGGCGGTCGCAAGGCCGCGGTTGCGCTCGAGCGCGGCCTGCGCGAGATCGACGCCCTCGTCCCCGAACCCGCGGTACGTGGCCTGCAACGACATGGAGGCGAGTACATAGCCGCCCAGGGGCACGTCCGCAGCCGCGCGAGCAAGCCGCAACGCCTGGATGTAGTACCGCTGCGCCGCCTCCTGCTGCCCGGTGTCGAACGCCATCCACCCGGCGAGGCGCGTCAGCTCGGCCGAGGCGCCGAACAAGGAACGCCCCACATCGTCGGAGTACGAGCCGAGCAGCAGCGGCGCCGCCTCGACCCGCAGGCACTCCGGCACCATCGACGAACGCCAGTCGCCGCCGCCGTACTTGGAGTCCCAGCGCCTCGCGTCCTGCGCGGCCTCCCGTAACTTCAGCACGTCGCTGTGGCCGACCTTCTGGGGCGAGCCCTCCTCCGTGATGTGGGCCTCGCGCGCCACCGACGAGTCGGCCGGATTTATCAGCCATCGCGAGGCCGGCGTCGCGTACGCGCTCACCGCGAAGGAACCGGCCAGGGACTGCCAGATGCCGCCACTGCCCGCCCGGCGCCCGGCGAGGTCGAGCCGGTACAGCTCGGTGGCCGCCTTCACCGCCGCCCGTACGTCACGGGGGAAGGCGAGGCCCACCTCCGGCGCGGGATCGGCGTCGGCGAGACCGATCTCGTGCAGCGGTACGGGCCTGCCGAGCTTCTGGCCGATGGCGGCCGCGATGAGATGCGGGGCGGCGCCCTGCGGCACCATGCCCTTCGACACCCAGCGCGCCACCGACGTCTTGTCGTAGCGAAGGGTCAACCCGCGCTGTCCACCTAGGTCGTTGACACGCCGCGCCAGTCCCGCGTTACTGATCCCCGCGAGGGCGAGGACGGCGCCGAGCTTCTCGTTCGGTCCGCGTAGCTCCCTGGACATGCGCCACCCCTCGACACAGACGCTGCCGCGCCGGCACTTCGCAGACCATCTCGGCCTGGCATAACCGCGCGGCATTCGTACACCCAGCGTAGTTCGCCGGATCCCAAGCGTTAAGTGGCGCAGTTCCGGATGGCGAGATTGTTGTCCGTACGGAAATACGGCGCAGGCCACGCCCCGTGACCGTGTGCTCCGGTTGTGGCGCCGTGCGCCCGTGCGTGCGCTCTTACTCGGGCATGGGGGGAGCGATTGCATGGGACCTGCGTGGGTCGGCCCGCTGTACTGGATCCAGTGGGCTGGGGGACACCGCCGCCTACATCCCCGCGGGCGGCGGACCGGTCCGGGAGGCGATGTGCGCCTCCCGGACTGTGCGTTGCGCGCTGTGGCCGAACCGGGGTGTCCAGCTCCGGCCAACCGCGGCCGATTTGGCCGAATCTCGCCCCCGTCGTCCTACGTCGCCGTGGTGGTGCCACGGTTCAACCACGGCTCGAAAGGGGCGCATTAGGGGGAGTGCACGCCATGGCTCGCTCCCCACTTGGCCCCTCTCCGACGCCTCCTTCGTGGCAGCATGGGTTCCCCTTGGTTGTCCACAGGTTGTGGAGGCGGCGATGCGGTGGTTGGTGGGATGGAGCAGTACCACCGCTGGGCCTGTTGCCTTCGAATCCGCGGGAGCCATGGGAGGCGAGGGCGAAACGGTACATCCGGTCGGCTCCCAACTCCTGTGGGGTGACCCGGATCCGCTCTGGGCGGTCGGCGACTGGCGCCCCGACGAGGTGCGCGTCGTGAAGGTCGACGACCACACGAGGATCGCGGTCCTCGGCGTGTGCGGCGCCTCCGACGAACAACTGCGGGTCGGCCTCTTCGCCGCGCGCGGCGGCGCCCTGCGCCACCTCACCAACTGGCCGGGCAGCTACACGGCCGTCGTCCAGGTCGGCCGCCGCGTCATGGTCATCGGCGACCTCGCGGGCGCCCGCCCGGTCTTCTACACCCCGTGGGCGGGCGGCACGGCCTACGCCACCGCCGCCCTGCCCCTCGCCGACCTCATCGAGGCCAACCTGGACGTGGGCCACCTCGCCGCGCTGCTCGCCACCCCCGACGTCCCCGAAGCGCTGCACGACTCGACGCCGTACCAGGGCGTACGCCGCATCCCGCCCGGCCACGCGCTGATCCTGCGGGCCGGCGCGCGCGAGATCGCCGGTTACGAGGCCGTGGCGTCCCTCGCGGTGGGCGCGGGCCCCGTCGACCCGGACACGGCGGTGAGCGGCGTACGGGACGCGCTCGTGGACGCCGTACGGACCCGCCTCGCGGCGCCCCGGCACGTGCCCGGCACCGACCTGGACCCCGGGCCCGTGCCCGGCATGGGCCCCGCCGAGCGGCGCGCCGCCCGCGGTATGCCCGTGCCCGGCATCGGCGCGGACCTCTCGGGCGGCCCCGCCTCCGGCACCCTCGCCCTCCTCGCGGCGGGCCTGCCGGGCCTGCCCGGCACGGTCCTCGGCCACGGCACGGGCGCGGGCGAACGACTCCTGGCCGTCACCTTCAACGACATCTCCACCACCACCGCGACCCGCGAGGCCGAACTCGAACGAGCGGGAGCGATCGCGGCCAACCCGCGCCTGCACCACGTAGTAGTAGCGGCGGGCGAAGAAGCGCTGCCCTATGCCGACTTGGAGGGCCCGCTCACGGACGAGCCGAGCGCCACGCTCGTCACGGCGGCCCGGCACCGCGCGCGGCTCTCCTCCGGGAGCGCCGACCACTTCACGGGCTACGGAGCACGCCAGGTCCTGGACGCGCACCCCGCCCGTCTCACCGACCTCCTGATGGACCGCAGACGCCGTCACATGGTGCGGCCGATGGCGGCGCTCACGAAGGCGGACGGTGGTTCTCTCGCGGTGCCCGCGCGCGTGTACGGCGCGGCCCGCAAACTGGCCCGCACGCCGTACAAGGCGGGCCTCGAGGGCCTGGCGGACCGGCTCCTGCAACGCAGCTTCGACGAGCCCGGCGGCGCCGTCGAAGCGTCCCTCGCCGCACTGACGTGGGCCAGGCCCGGCCCGGCCGCGCGCTGGCTGACCGGTGAGGCCCTCAGAGAAGTATCGGTTCGCCTCACTCTCGGAACGACGCGTCCCGGACCCGGGCCCGGCCAACGCCCCGGTGAATTCCGGGCCCGCGCAGCCCTGGCCCGCCATGCCGCGGACCTACGCATCCTCGAACAGGCCGCGGAGATCCGCTTCCAGCGCCTGCACGCCCCGTTCCTCGACAACCAGGTGGTCCGCGCCTGCCGTGCGCTTCCCGAGACCCTGCGTGTCCAGCCGGGGGCCCGCGCGACGATCCTGCGTACGGTCCTGGAGGGCGCCGGCGTCGCCGACCTGCCGCCGGGCTGGGGAGCACCCTCCCATGCCTCCTCGGCGGCGGCGGCCCGCACGGGCCTGCGCGTGGCGGCCGACGATCTCATCGCCCTCTTCGACACGCCGCTGCTGGCGCAGACGGGCCTGATCGAGGCCCGCGTGGTCCGCAAGGCGCTGCGTGCGGGGGCCGACGGGGAGCCCCTCCCCTTGGACGGCCTCGCCGACCTGGTCGCCCTGGAACTGTGGCTGCGCCGCCTGTTGTCGCGCCGCGGCACCTGCTGGACCGGCACGCCGGCCCGCGCCCGGGCGGTCCCTACGGGGAGCGTGGTCCCGGACAGGGCTCTCGGAGCGGGTCCGCTCCGCTAGGTCGGCGGTATTCATCCCGGGCGGGTTGTCGAGGGTCGCCCGGCACCGGTTCGGGGCCTGCCCTCGGCCCGGTTGTTGACACGCGCCCGGCGCTGGGGGCCGCCTTGCCCACCCTGCCGCCCTGGGGGCCCCCCGAACGGAGCCTGGGGGAGGCAGATTGCCCAAGGCGGGGCGGGGCGGGATGTGCCCTCGGTGTCCCGGTGCTCCGGTGGTCAGTCGGGTACGAGACGGGCGGGTGGGGACGGGTTGGTGTGCCCCCGCAGGACTCCGCAGGCACACAATCCCGGCCCACTCGCCTATGGCGGACAACAGGCGTGGAGACCGAACCGGCCGAGGAGGTACACCAACCCGGCCCCACCCAACCCACACGACCCCAGCGCAAGAACCAGCGACAATGCCCCGGTGCAGTACACAATTCTGGGCACGACACAGGCCCACGACGACAGGGCACCCCCGTACCCGTAGGCGGCCCCCGCCTCCGCGCCCTGCTCGCGTCCCTGGCCCCGCACACCCCGCGAACGGCCCCCATCGACGCCCTCATCGACGACGTATGGGCCGACACCCCACCCGCCGACGCCCCAGCCGCCCTCCAGGCCCTGGTAGGCCGCCTGCGCAGAGCCCTGGGCAAGGAAGCGATCACCTCGGAGGCCGGCGGCTACCGCCTCACAGCGACCCGCGCCGACATCGACCTGTACGTCTTCGAGAGCCTGGTCCGCGAGGGCACCGCGGCCCTGACCGCGCACGACCCGGCAACAGCGGCCCGCATCCTGCGCGAGGCCCTGGCCCTCTGGCAGGGCCCGGCGCTGGCCGACCTCCCCGACCACACGGCGGCCACCCGCGAGCGCCCCCCACCCGCCGACCAATCAACCGCAAGTGAACCGAGACTCGGCCCAGTCCGCGAGCCCCACCGCGCCGAACGGGGTGTGCGGTTCGGCCACGAGCCGGATCGTCTTGTGCCCGGTCAGCCCGACGTGCACCGGCACGGCCGGATCGTTGCCCCGGACGACCGGGGAGTTCCAGGCCGGGGCGCCGTCGACGTAGACGGAGAACCGGACGGCGCCGAGCCCCAGCGTCATGTCGTCGACGCCGACGGACGCGTCGTACGCGGTGCAGGCGCGGTTCAGGTCGATGGTGACGGAGGACCTGGCGTGCACGGTGACCCCGTTCGCATACTGCTTGCCGCCGATCGACATGCCATACCGCTGCCACACCCAGCTGCTCTCGCCGAGCCGCATCTCGGGCTTGGTGCCGTCGCCGACGACGCCGTACGCCAGCGCGTTCCACTGGTAGACGGCGGGGGCCGGCGGAGGCGTGGGCTTGGGCCTCGGTTTTGCGGGCGGCGGCGGTGACGCCGGGGTCGGAGTGGGTGTCGGCTTCGGCGTGGGCTCGGCAGGGGCGGGCTTCGGGGCCGGTTTCACCGTAGGGGCGGGCTTCGACGGTGTGGGCTCGGGCTTCGGCGCGGGGGATTCGGGCGCGGGGGTGGGTGTCGGCGGTTCCGGGGAGGGTTCCGGCGGCGGGACGGGCTGGGAGACGGGCGGCTTGTCGGCCTTCGCCTCGGGCTTGGCCTTCGGGTCTCCGGCGAGTGCGATGGCGACGGCGACGGCGACTCCGGCCGCGGCGACCCCGGCGGCGATCCCGGCTTTGGCGGGCGCTCCGAGCCCTTCGGCGGCGGCCCCGCCGGCTGCGCCGCTGCCCGAGCTGCCGCCCGCTGCCGCGGCCGCACCGGCTCCGGCTCCCGCCGCACCCGCGGTGCCGCCGCCGATGAGGGCGACGACTTTCGCGTATCCGGCGGCGCCGAACCAGCCGATGACGGCGATCGGGACGACTGCGGGGATGCCGCTGGCGACTTCCTTGATCTGCCCGGCGGCCAGCCGGCACTTGGCGCACTCTTCCATGTGCTTGCGCAGGCCGCGCTCGGCGCGTGTACGGAGGCTGCCGCGCGCGTAGGCGCCGAGCCGGTCCGCGTAGCGGGAGCATTCTTCGGATTCGGTGAGGGTGGCGGAGACGTGGGCCTGGAGGTAGGCCTCCTTCAGGCCTTCGCGGGCTCGTTTGGCGAGGACGCGGGTGCCGTTGGCGTCGAGGCCGAAGAGTGTGGCGACGTCGCTGGGGGACTCGTCCTCGACCTCGGTGTGCCAGAGAACGGCCTGCCACCGCTCGGGCAGTGAGCGGAAGGCCTGCATGGCCATGGACTGTTCGGCCTCGTGCATGGCGCGGACGTCGGCGCCGAGGTCGAGGGTGTCGTCGTCGGAGACCTCGTTCGACCGGGTGGCCTGTACGGCGAACACGGCGAAGTCGTCGACCAGGTGTTCCCTCTTGGCGCTCTTCGTCCAGTGGGCGGCGACGCGGCGCACGGTGGTCAGGAGGTAGGCGCGCACGGCGTGCTCGGGCCCGTGGCCGCCGCGGACGGCGCCCAGCATGCGGGCGAACACTTCGGCGGTCAGATCGTCCGCGGTGTGGCCGTCACGGCAGCAGGTGCGGGCGTACCGGCGGACGGCGGCGGCGTGCCGGCGGTACAGCTCTTCGTAGGCGCTGTCGTCGCCGGAGCGCATCCGCTCGATCAAGTCGGCGTCGGAGAAGGGCAGTTCGCCTTCGCCGCCGGCGCTCTCGGTGCCGGCCGAACCGCCGCTCTCACGCTGGGCGGGCACAGAGACATCGGCGTCCACTGTGTCGACCGTGGCGACGTCGGCCACCGCGCCCCGAGTCTGCCCGGAAGTCCTACCGGGCCCGCCCTGACTCGGCACCTGGGGCGGCTGCGGCTCATGAGACGGCTGTGGCACCTGAGGAGGCTCGAGCGACTCGGAGGAAACCCCCTCCGCGCCACCCCTCCCGCCCTCGGCCCCTTGCTCGTCCCGCCCGTCAACGCTCATCGCGGAAAGCCCCCGACCGCACACTCTGACCCGACCACCGGCAAAGCGTGCCACACAGGGGTCCCACGGATCCGGTCCGTGCACAGCAACCACTCATCCGTGGAGATTCCCCGTACCTGAGCACTACGGTTCACTCATCCGGGGAACGCTGGACGGGCAGAAATGGCGCAATCTGGGTGTCGAGCAGGGGTGTTGACCGCGGACAGCGCTACAAGCACGCCGTCCGCGGCCCTCGCACCCACGCACTCACTAGGGCCGCGAACGCAGCCCTTCCAAAAGGATGTCGAGCAGCCGAGCCGACGCCGCCGCCTGCTGCGCCGCGTCCGGCAGCGAGGGCGCTGCCGTGGCGATGACCAGCAGGACGTCCGAGACGGTCACGTCACCGCGCAGCTCACCGGCTTCTCGCGCCCGGTCCACGAGCCGCCCCACGACCTCGAGCAGCGTCGCGGCGCCGGTGTCGTCCGCGGACAGGCCGTCGTCGGACACGGCCGGCCGCTGTTCCACGAGCCGCAGTTCGGGCGCCCCGCTGCGCTGCTCCGGGACGCGCGTCTCGTCGCGGACACCGTCGGAGCGCTCGTCGGCGACGCCCACCCGCAGTACCTGCGGAGGGAGCAGCCGGCCCGCGCCCGAGGCGACCGAGGTCCGCAGGAAGCGCGAGAGCGCCGACCACGGTTCGTCCTCCTGACCGAGCGCGGTACGCGCCTGGTCGGTCAGCCGGGACGTCTCTTCCTCGGCTATCCGTCGCACCAGTACGTCCTTGCTGGGGAAGCGCCGGTACACCGTGCCCACACCGACGCGGGCGCGGCGCGCCACGTCCTCCATGGGCGCCCCGTACCCCAGCTCGCCGAAGACCTCGCGGGCCGCACGCAGCACATGCTCAAGATTGCGCTGGGCGTCCACCCGCAGCGGCGTGGAGCGTGAACTGTCGCTCCCCGGCCGCCCGTTGGCCCCTCCCGAGGCGCCCGTGGGCGCGACGGCAGACGCTGAGGTCCATTGACTTTCCTGAATGTGCATATGTGTTCCCCCGGTAATGACGTCTCCCCCCGGAGACACTCCCCGCCATTGTCAGCCGGAGCGTGCGGAACAGACAGCGATTTCGGGTCCGTCCTGCGGCCCCCACAGCGCATCCCCCGACACCCCGACAGCACACGAACATAGTTGAGCGGGGGTCAATTCAGAAGGGGCAGGTTCCGCACGGAGCGCCCCTCGAACGGAGTACGCGGCGATTCCACCCCGATTGCCCCCCTGGCACGTGCCCCCGCCCCACCCGCTGACCTGCACACCTGTCCCACAGCGCGGTGGACCGCCCGACCGGTACGAGCGCCTCCGCTCCGTCACACAAATTGTCGGGGCTGTGGACAAACGCAAGAGCCCGATGCGTCATGGGTGGGTGAGGGAACCTGCGCGCATTCTCGTTGTCGGCGGCGGCTACGTCGGGATGTACACCGCCCTGCGCCTCCAGAAGAAGCTGAAACAGGAGCTCAGAAGCGGCGCGGTGGAGATCGTCGTCGTCACCCCCGACCCGTACATGACGTATCAGCCATTTCTGCCGGAGGCGGCGGCCGGCTCGATCTCACCGCGCCATGTCGTCGTGTCGCTGCGCAGCGTCCTGGAGCACTGCCATGTGATCGTCGGGGAGGTCGTCTCCGTCGACCATGCCAAGCGCACGGCGGCGTACACCACGCTCGCCAGCAAGGACGAGGGCACGGGCCCGGCCGCACTCACGTACGACGAACTGGTCCTGGCGCCGGGCTCGGTCTCCCGGACGCTCCCGGTGCCGGGGCTCGCCGAGTTCGGGATCGGGTTCAAGACGGTCGAGGAGGCCGTGGGCCTGCGCAACCACGTCATCGAGCAGCTGGACATCGCCTCCTCCACGCGCGACCCGGCGGTCCGTGACGCGGCGCTCACCTTCGTCTTCGTGGGCGGCGGCTACGCGGGTGTCGAGGCGCTCGGCGAGCTGGAGGACATGGCCCGATATGCGGTGAAGTACTACCACAACGTCAAGCCCGAGGACCTGAAGTGGATTCTCGTGGAGGCGAGTGACCGGATCCTGCCCGAGGTGGGCCCGGAGATGGGCCTGTACACGATCCGCGAACTGCGCGGCCGCAACGTCGACGTACGCCTCGGGACCCGCCTCGAGTCCTGCGAGAACCGCACGGCGGTGCTCAGCGACGGTTCCCGCTTTCCCACGCGTACGGTCGTGTGGACGGCCGGCGTCAAACCGAGCCCGCTGCTCGCCGCCACGGACCTGCCGCTGACCGACCGCGGCCGTCTCAGGTGCACGGCGGCCCTGGCCGTCGACGGCGCCGCGCACGCATGGGGCGCGGGCGACGCGGCCGCCGTCCCCGACCTCACCGCCGAGGAGGAGGGCACGCAGTGCGCGCCCAACGCCCAGCACGCGGTGCGCCAGGCCCGGACACTCGCCGACAACATCGCGGCGTCCCTGCGCGGCCAGGCCCTCACCGACTACGAGCACGCGTACGTGGGTTCGGTGGCCTCCCTCGGCCTGCACAAAGGTGTCGCACACGTCTACGGACGCAAGCTGAAGGGCTACCCTGCCTGGTTCATGCACCGCGTCTACCACCTCAGCAGGGTGCCCACCGTCAACCGGAAGGCCCGCGTCCTGACCGAATGGACACTGTCCGCCCTGTTCAAGCGGGAGATCGTCTCGCTGGGCTCGCTGGAGCGGCCGCGTGCCGAGTTCGAACTCGCGGCCGGGCCCGTCCCTCCCGAGGACCCTTCCGCACCGCCGGCCGGCGGCCCGAAGGGGTCACCCTGACCGATCGGCCGACGGCGCCACGCCGCAGAACCCCAGCCCGATGACCCCACCCCGAAGGCGCCACGCCGACACGCCCCGGCGACGACCTGACGACCGTACGACCGAAGTTTCGACCGCCGTTCGACCGGAGCGCGGAACTCCTCCTCCCGGTACGGCATCTGACGTTTGTCAGTACGGTCGGCCAGACTGGTCCACGACCCTGGGCGGGCCCCTCGCCCGCCCTCGACCATACGAGGCTTGCCCCACAGTGAACTTCACGCGCTGGAGCGCCCGGCTCCCCGGAACACAGCGCCGCGCCGCAGCGCGGGCCGACCACGGCCTCCCCCAGCGAGCCGAGAGCGCCGTGCCCGCGGCCCGCGCCGAGCATCCGCCCGACGAACCCGAGCAGGGCGGCCCGGGCGGTGGCGGCGTGGACGAGCTGCCCGTCCGCGCCGTCCTGGACCGCATCCCCGCCCTCGTCGCCCTGGTGCACGGCCCCGAGCACCGCGTCGCGTACGTCAACGACGCGTATGTCGCGGCCTTCGGCGACCGGCCCGCCGGTGAGCCGGCCCGCCAGGCCATGCCCGAGCTCGACGAGCTGAGCCTGCTGCCCCTCCTGGACCAGGTGCTGCGCAGCGCGAAGCCCCGTACGGTCAAGTCCCGCAAGGCGGGCGGCCGCTCGTACACGGTCACCTGCACCCCGCTCGAGACGGCCGAGGGCCCCGGCGTCCTGGTCTTCGCGGCCGACGTCACGGACCACGCGGAGGCGGCGGAGCGGCTGCGCACGAGCGAGCGCGAGCAGCGGGAGACGGCCGTCACCCTCCAAAGATCGCTGCTGCCGCAGGAGTTGGAGGAGCCCGACGACCTGCGGATCGCGGCCACGTACCAGCCCGGCGGGACGGAGGCCGCGGTCGGCGGGGACTGGTACGACGTCATCACCCTGGGCGGCGGCCGCACGGCCCTGGTCATCGGCGACGTGATGGGCCGGGGCGTGCGCGCGGCGGCCGTGATGGGCCAGCTCCGCACGGCCGTCCGCGCCTACGCACGTCTCGATCTGCCTCCGCACGAGGTGCTGCAACTGCTGGACGGCCTTGCCATCGAGATCGACCCGCAGCAGATCGCCACCTGCGTCTACGCGGTCCACGACCCGAACGAGGGCCGCCTCGTCTACGCGTCGGCGGGCCATCTCCCCATCCTCGTACGCGACGAGAACGGCACGATCCATCGCGCCGAGGAGCCGACGGGCCCGCCGCTCGGTACCGGAGGCTGGCTGCACACCTCGGGTTCGGTGCCGCTCGGCCCCGGTTCGACGGCCGTCATGTACACCGACGGCCTGGTGGAGCGCAGGGACGAGGACATCGACGAGGGCGTGGCGGCGCTCGAGCACGCGCTGTCGGGCGCGACCGGCACGCCGCAGGTCATCTGCGACCGCCTGATCAGGGCGGCGGGGGTCACGGCCGACCATGACGACGATGTCGCGGTCCTCGTCCTCCAGCATCCGGCGCGCAAGGGGCCTGACGGCGAGCGTTTCCGCAACGCGGCTCTGGAACTGCTCGGCGGCGTGGAGGCGGCGCCTCGCGCCCGCGCCTTCGCCTCCGGCGTCCTGACCAGCTGGCGATTCGCCCCCGACCTGCACGACCTGGGCGTCCTGGCCGCGAGCGAACTCGTCGCCAACTCCTTGCAGCACGGCACCCCGCCCATGCGCCTGCGCCTGCGTCGCACCGACCGCCGCCTGATCATCGAGGTGACGGACGGCGACGATCATCTGCCGCGCCGCCGCCGTGCGGAGCCCGCCGACGAGACGGGCCGCGGCATCGCGATCGTCGCCACGATCGCCTCGAACTGGGGCTCGCGGCGCACTCCGGGCGGCGGCAAGGCGGTCTGGTGCGAGTTCGTCCTGCCGAGCACGCCCGGGTGAATTACGAAGGCGGCCGGCCCCCGAAGGAACCGACCGCCTTGCGCACCCTGCCTCACGCGTCCTGCCCGCTCACGCCTCCGCGGGGGCCGGCGCCGGCGAGCTCTGCATCACGACACGGCTCCCGGCCAGCGACGGCTGGTTCTGTACGGGGGTGAGCCGCTTCCCGAGCCGCAGCGCCAGGGCGGTGATGCCCAGCGAGAACAGCAGGAAGGTCACGATGTACGGACCGTGCAGCGCGGCCCCCATCGGCCCGCCGACGGCCGGACCGACCGCGAGCGCGAGCTGCTTGACCAGCGCGAACGCCGAGTTGTACGAACCGACCATCCCGGCCGGCGCGAGGTCCGCGACCAGGGGCGCCAGGGTCGGTGACAGCATCGACTCACCGAGCCCGAAGAGCGCGTACGTGGAGATGAACGCGGCGGTGGCCATGGCCTGGCTGCCGTGCCCGAGGCCCGCGTAACCTGCGGCGATCCAGGCGACGGCCCAGATGAGCCCCACGGCGGCGATGACCCGCGACCGCTTGCGCCGCTCGACGAACTTCAGCACGGCGAACTGCGCGACCACGATCATCGCGGTGTTGGCGGCGAGCGCGATCCCGAGCGTCGACGGCGAGATACCGGCGGCCTCGACCCCGTAGGCGCTCAGCCCCGACTCGAACTGCCCGTAGCAGGCGAAGAACAGCACGAATCCGAGCCCGCACAGCTGCACCATCGCCCGGTTCCCGAGCAGCGCGCGCAGCCCGCCGGTGGACTCGCCGGTCGGTATCGCCTCGCCGAACGAGGGCGCGTGCGGCATCCGCACGCTCAGCACGATCGCGCCGAGCACCAGGAACATCACGGCCTCGATGCCGAAGAGCAGCAGGAAGCTGTCCGGTCGGCTCTCGTCCACGATCTGGCCGCCGATGAGGCCGCCTATGCCGAGCCCCAGGTTCTGCAGAAAGAACTGCATGGCGAAGGAGCGCGTCCGCGTCTCGGGCGACGAGCACCAGACGATCATCGTCGCGAGGGCGGGCTGCAGCACCGCGGTCCCGGCGCCGAGCACCGCGGCGGCGCCGATGGCGGCCGGCTCACTGGTCGCGAGCCCCAGACCGATCGCTCCCGCGGCCGCCACGACCGACGCCACCAGCAGGACGGGCAGCGGACCACGCCGGTCGATGGCGCGGCCGGTGAAGGGCAGGACGACCAGGGCGGCCATGGCGAACGCGGCCAGCACGATGCCGGCCGCACCGGCACCAAGATCCCGAACCTCGGCCACATACACATAGAGGAACGGAACCGTGAAGCCGACGCCGAACGCGCTCAGCGCGCTCCCCACCTGAACCCGGCGCATCGCAGCGCCCATCGCCCTGGTCACTTTCACCTGTCCTTTCGCAGTCAAGACTTCGAAGCTAAAGTTAGAAACTAAACAATACACAGAGAAGGACTTCAACGCCAACCACTTGCGTGCCATACTGCGCGGCATGGCCGACACCACCGGCGGGCCGCCAGCCGAGCCGACCCTCGACGAGCAGATCGCCGCGTATCAGCGGGAGTTCCAGGACCTCGACCCCCAGGTCGAGGCGATCGTCTCGGCGCTGGGCAGACTCAACCGCCGGATGAACGTGGCGTACGGGCGCCAGACCGCGGAGATCGGGATCAGCAACACGGAGTGGGAGGTCCTCAAGGCCCTCGTCCTCTCCGGCTCCCCGTACCGGCTGGGCCCGGGTGAGCTCGCCAAGCGGCTGGGTCTGACCCCCGCGGCGATGACGCACCGCATCGACCGCATGGTCCAGGAGGGCCTGGTCACGCGGGACCGCGACGAGAACAACCGCGTCCGCGTGATCGTGGAGCTGACCGAGCAGGGCCGCGAGAAGTGGCTCGCGGCCATGCGTCTCGCGTCCGTCTTCGAGGAGGACCTCCTCCAGGACCTCACGCCGGTGGAGCGCGGCCTCCTCGGCGAGGTCCTCATCCGCCTGCTGCGCCGCGTCGAGGACGCCCAGCCGGACGCCGGCGGCCGCCTCACCGATCTCGACTGAGCCCTACACAGACGGGGGTTGACACTGCCCGGGCCGGTCCGTAAGGTTCTTCGGGTTGCCACGGAGCCGTAACGGTTCTGCGACAGCACCTCCCGCCGCTGAAGCGGCACTCAAACACCAGCACGATCTTCCCCTGGGATTGATTTCGGCGTGCCCGAATTCAATTCGATTTTGGGTTGCGAACGACCTGATCGGTCCGATTAGGAACTGCCGCGAGGATCCGCTAATGTTTGGGACGTCGGAACGGCCCAACAGCCGGAAAGGCACCCCCGGTTGACTGGGAATCAGGCCCGAAAGGATCTGATAGAGTCGACACCGCAGGAAGGCCGAAAGGCCGGAAAGCGAAAGAAGTACCGAGCAGGACCCCGAGGAAATCGGATCGGAAAGATCTGATAGAGTCGGAAACGCAAGATCGAAGGGAAGCGCCCGGAGGAAAGCCCGAGAGGGTGAGTACAAAGGAAGCGTCCGTTCCTTG
>NZ_BAAATS010000071.1:0-5576 GCF_039533535.1 Streptomyces kunmingensis | reverse complement strand
ACGAACCTGCCCAGCCATCACAGCAGGTCACCGATCAAAGGATGTGACACAGCTTCTGAGTGACTGGCGCAGGAAGGCCCGCTCCGGCATGCGACCGGGACGCCGGGTCAGTGGATCCGGCGGAACGTCTCCTGGAGGTCGGAGACGAACGCCTCGGGGTTCTCGTAGTGGACGAAGTGCCCGCCCTTCATGTGGGCGTTGACGTTCACCACGTTGAAGGCCCCGCGCGTGGGCCCGTTCTCGAAGGCGGCGATGCGCTGTTCGGGAGTGCTGACACCGGGCGGAAAGTGGTCGCCGACCAGGAAGGTGAAGCCGGCCGGAGGCTCGACGGTGGGCCGCCGGTCGTGCGAGGGCACCCACCGATGGCGCTCGGCGTTGCGGTACATGCGGATGGAGCTGCCGATGGACTGCGTCACCCAGAAGATGGTGGCCTGGGTGAGGATGAAGTCGCGGGGGAAGTCCTTGTCGAAGTCGCCCCGCTTGTCGCTCCACTTCTTCCACCGCTTCAGAAGCCAGGCGAGCATGCCGGCGGGCGAGTCGTTCAGTCCGTGTGTGAGGGTCGAGCCGTCCAGCATGTGTGCAGCCACGTGGGATACGTAGGTGTCGACGAAGTCCACCAGGTCGGCCCGGAGTTCCGGCGAGGCGTCCTCGGGGATCTTGGCTCCGTCGGTGAGGTCCCAGAACCGCTCGTTGGTGAACTGTCCCGGAGGCAGGTCGTGGCCGTAGTGCAGGCCGATGATGCTGTCGGCGTACTTGTGGCCGAGGGCGCTCGTGACCAGGGCGCCGTAGTCGGAACCCGCGGCCCCGTACTTCTCGTAGCCGAGCACCTCGGTCATGAGCTTGTGCATGATGTCGGCGATCTTCCAGTAGTTCAGGTCGCCCCTGCCGACCGGGGTGGAGAAGCCGAAGCCGGGCAGATCCGGCAGGACGACGTCGAACGAGAGAGCCGGGTCACCGCCGTACGCGGCGGGGTCGGTCAGCGGGCCGATGAGCCCGTAACTGAACTCACCCGGCCACGGCCAGCCGTGATGGACGATCAGCGGGGTCGGCTTCGGGCCCTTGCCGCGCACGTGGACGAAGTGCACAGGTGTGCCGTCGATCTCGACCGTGTGCCGGCTGTAGGAGTTCAGCCGTTTCTCCTGCGCGCGCCAGTCGAAGCCGTCCGCCCAGTACTCGATGAACGGCTTGAGGTAGGCGGTGCCGAGGCCGTAGTACTCCTCCTCGTTGTCCAGGTCATCGAAGAACCGGGTGTTGCGCAGCCGGTCGCGCAGGTCGTCCAGGACGTCCTGGGGGACGTCGATCTTGTACGGTTCCAGCGCGCTGGTCGGGTCGTTGCTCACGGTTTCGCTGCTTTCGGGTCGGAGGGAGGAGCGGGATCTCTACGGGGCGGGCGGGGCGGGGCTTTGCCGTCGACGGTCAGACGGAGAAGTCCAGGCGGAGGCGGGTCTGCTCGAGCTCGGCGATGTACCAGGTGCCGTCCGTCCTGACGAACCGCGCGTGGTAGTGGCCGAAGCCGTGCATGCTCCGGAACGGGATGTCCTCGGACAGCTCGGCGTCCGAGGGCCGGGTGACGATGTCCTCCATCGCCCACACACCGTGCGCGGCCGTTGCCGAGTCGACGTCGATCTCGTCGGAGAACAGGTGGTGGACCAGGGTCACGCCGGGGCCGCCGCTGCCACCGACCGTGGCGGCGATCCCGTCCCTGCCCTCCATGCGCATCCATACGGAGCCGTCCGGCTTGTGCGGGGTGAAGGAGCCGTCCGGGGTGAACAGGTCGGCAAGGTCCTGCCAGCGCTGATGGTCCGCGTATCGGACGTAGCGGGCCATCAGGCGGCGCAGGTCCTCGATGGCGGCGAGGCGTTCGGTGGTATCCATGATCGGCTTTCCCTGTCTCTGTCAGTTTCGGTGAGTATCAGTGCGTCTCGGTGTTGCGTCTCGGTGAGTGAACGGCCGCCCGGTGGGCGGGAGTTGGCCGGTTCGGCTCGTGCCCGGCAGTTCCGGGCGGCTTCACGAAGGTGTCCCCGGGGTCCGAAGGCGGTGCGACCACCGTTGGACTCGATGGTCCAATCGTGGCCCTCAATTTATGGACCGGCAAGTCCAAACTGTGTGACCCGCGACACATGTCCGGATCGCCGATCCGCGGCGCGTCTCGTTCTGGATTGCGCCACAACGTACGAACGGGCAGGGTTCTCGGCATCGGTCATCCGACTCATCCGACTACGTCTTTGACTGTCCCTCGACTCGATCCGTGCCCGGCGATCGGGGCCGGACGGGCCTGTCGGTGAGCCGTCACCCAGCGGGCGACCCCGTCCAGCGGTGCTGTGCCCGGCTCGCGGTTGTGGTCGCCGGTCCGGCCCTACAAGTCAAATGACGTACCGGTGCCCGGGGGCGCCGGTACGCCTGGGCACTCGGCCTTGCGCCGCGGCAGGGCGGGGACCGGCGAAGACCGTTCGAGCCGCGACCCACGGGTGCGGCGGGCGGGGTGTCCCTCCACGGCGGCAGTGACGTAATTCCCACGAAGGTCAAGTGACGGATGTCGCCGCACGCGCAGGGTGCGGAACAGTCGGAGCAACGACCCCCTCCGTGGAAGGAATCCCGTCATGAACGGCGAACAGTCCGGCATCCGGGTACATCAGACGGCGCCTCGGGAGCTGCCCGTGCTCTCGTTGGACATCAAGTTGGTGCTGGACGGCGTTCCACGGGTGCCCGTCCAGGTCGAGTTCCGGTTCGACCCCACGACCCCGATGATCGTGTCCGTCACCTTCACCCCCTGGAGCGGGCCGAGCGTGCTCTGGCGGGTCAGTCGCGCGCTGCTGTACCGGGGGCTGTACGAGGAGAGCGGCGAGGGCGACGTACAGGTGTGGCCGATGGAGAGCGACGAGGGGGAAGCGGCCTGGCTGCTCCTGGAGTCGCGGGAGACCAGCGCCGTCTTCGAACTGCCCGTCGCCGAGCTCGGGGAATGGCTGGACGCCACCTACGGGGTCGTGCCCGCCGAGGCGGAGACGGACGCCCTGGACTGGGACGTGTTCCTCGGAGAACTGCTGGAAGGCCGGGACCCGTCCGGCGACGGATCGGCCGACTGATCGGCGGGAGCGGGAGCGGGAGCGGGGGCAGCGGGGGGCGGCGGGCCCGGACCGCTTTCCCGGCGCGTGAGGGTGTGAGCGCCGAGGGTGTGAGCTTCGCGGAGGTGAGCCCCGAGGAGGTGAGCTTCGCGGAGGTGCGGCCCCGAGGAGGTGCGGCCCCGAGGAGGTGCGCGCCGAGGACGGGTCGGTCGAGAAGGTGAGCCTCGACGACGGGTCGGTCGATCGACTCAGTGCCTCCGGTGAGCCGTCAACGCCTCCGGCGACCGTCAACTGACTGATGCCGGCCGGTTCTTGACCGGGCGAGACTGAGGCGGCTTTCCAGCCCCTACGGTCCCTGTGCGGTTCCGTCGGCCACACACGGCATGGCGCTACCGCAGCAGCAGTGAGAGGAATCCGTCATGACCGTCATCAACAGCCCGCTTCCCGACAAGGAGCGCGAGATCGCGGGCCGCGCCCTGCAGGCGACCCTGGTCGATCTGCTCGATCTCTCTCTGGTGGCCAAGCAGGCGCACTGGAACCTGTACGGCCCGCGCTTCCGTTCCGTCCATCTGCAACTCGACGAAGTGGTCACGACCGCGCGCGACTTCGCCGACACCGTCGCCGAACGCGCCGCCGCGCTGGGGGTGAGCCCCGACGGCCGGGCCGGCACCGTCGCCGCCACCACCGGGCTGCCCGCGTTCCCGGCCGGCTGGCGTCAGGACACCGAGGCCGTGGACGCCCTGGTGCGGTCGTTCGACGCGGTCGTCCGTGGAGTGCGCACACGTATCTCGGAGACCGCCGACGCGGACCAGGTCACCCAGGACCTACTGATCGGCCTCGCCGCCGAACTGGAGAAGCAGAGCTGGATGTTCCAGGCGGAGAACCGCGCCTGAGAGCCGGTCCGGGGCGAGCGGAGGGCCGGGCACGATTGGGCTGGGCACGACCGGGCTGGGCACGACCGGGCCGGGCACGACCGGGCCGACCACGAGCACCCCGAGCGCGCCGCCGACCGGCGTCAGGACGGCACTCGCGTCCAGTCCTGGAGTCGGTGCTGGTGCCGCGTCAGGCAACGTTCGCCCTGTTGACGACCTTGCGTAGCCGTTCGTCGGCGGCGTGCTTGTTCCGCCAGATGGTGTAGCGGCGGATCATGCTGCCTCGCTCCTTGTGGCCGGCGTGGTCGGTGCAGTCCAGGGCGAAGTAGCGCAGCGCAGTGAATTGGGCCTCGATGCGGTTCAGCCAAGAACTGTTGGTTGGGGTGTGGGCGAGCTCGATGTTGTTGGCTGCGGCCCGGTCGCCGACCCGGCTGTCCTTCGACGTCGTCAGGTGCGGGGAGGAAGTTGTCGAGCACGATCGCGATGCGGATCTTGGGAGGGTAGAGGCTGCGCAGGTAGCGGCAGAACTCCAGGAACCCGGTCCGGGCTGGTGAACGTCACCTCAGCGATCTTTGCCACCCGCATGCCTTGCGCGGATAGCAGCACCATCTGTGCCCGCCGCCAGGTCACCACCGAACCGGTGCCTCTGCGATGATCCGCAACAGGCGCGGCCCCTCGTCGCCATCGATCTCGCGAACGCGTACCCGCTCTGGCATCCACACATGATCTCGTTCAATGCACGGTCATGCGGGTATCTTGGGCGGCGCGTAGTGGCACAAGTAGCCACGTACCCGAGGCTCGAGTTCGGACAGGCCATTGCCGTTGAGGGCATGCCAGAGACGGTTCTCGATCCAGAACCGATAGGCGAACTCCTCGAACGACGGTGCGCACCAGAGGATCGCGGCTCTTTGCTCCTCTGGATCGTCGAGATCGCTCTCCGTCTTTTCCCCGTCGCGCCGTGCCTCGTACTCGTGTTCATAGTCGAGATAGGAGTGCACTACGGACACCTCACCCGAGGGACGGAGGTAGAGGTACCAGATGACGCAGTCCTGTTGATCTCGCAGGAATCGCACGAGGAAGGCGCCAGGCTCGACCGGACTGGGTAGGGGCTCCGAGATATCGGTCCAGCAGCAGGTCGCCGAGACCTCATCCAGCGAGCAGTGCAGCTTCGAGTCGGCCTGGAAGGCGACGAAGTCCCGAGGCAGCGCTAGGCCCTTGGCTGCAAGGTCCTCTGCCAGGCGATTGAGCGCTGTGACCTGTTCGGGGACAGGTCCGCTGGTGCCACCGAGCCATTGAAAGGCGCCCGTGAACTCGGTGGAGTCGAGAGGCGGCAGGCTCTCGTAGGGGTAGTACTCGTAGGTGTAGCGGCAGGGCCGGTATTCACCCAGGTCGGTGGCACACCAAGCGGAGCCGAAGCCGACCGAGGACAAGTCAGACCCCGATCCTTCACCAGGCATCGGCCCCCCCATTGATCACCGTCTGCGGATTGTAGGCGTCAGCATCGCACTTGCTACTGACACTTCCTGCGGCGGGTGGGCCAGGCGAAGTCTCCCAGGTGAGGGCGAACGTTGCCTGATGCGGCACTAGTAGGACTCCGTTAGGTCTTCCCGTTTGTGCTGATCAAGAGCATGTTGGATGTGTG
>NZ_BAAATS010000070.1:0-15350 GCF_039533535.1 Streptomyces kunmingensis | reverse complement strand
GTCCTGGGGGGCGGGGTCCTGGGGGGGGTGGGTCCTGGGGGGGCGGGGCTGGGTTTGGGCTGGGCCGGGTTTTGGGTGGAGGCCGGATTTGTTGCGGCTTCGGAGTGAGGGGGTGGCTCGCCGTTGCCGGGGCGGGGGGTATCGCCTTAAGGGCTCGTCCTCAATCGCCGGACGGGCTGGAAATGTTGGGCGGGATGGAAATGACGGGCGGGCCGGGAGGCAGGCCGGGGTCGGGAGGCGGACGGGCCGGGAGGCAGGCCGGGACCGGGAGGCAGGCCGGGACCGGGAGGCAGGCCGGGGCCGTTAGGCGGGCCGGGGCCGGGAGGCGGGTGGGCCGGGAGGCAGGCCGGGACCGTTAGGCAGGCCGGGACCGTTAGGACCTGATGATCGTCAGTACCTCGTCCCGGATTTTTTCCATGGTGGGGGCCTCGCGGGCCTCCGCGTTGAGGCGGAGGAGGGGTTCCGTGTTGCTGGGGCGGACGTTGAACCACCAGTCGGCGGAGGTGACGGTGAGGCCGTCGAGCTCGTCCAGGGTGGTGTCGTCGCGGTCGCCGTACGCGGCCTTGATCGCGGCGAGGCGGTCGGCCTGGTCGGCGACGGTGGAGTTGATCTCGCCCGAGCCGGTGTAGCGGTCGTAGGAGGAGACCAGGGCGGAGAGCGGGCCGTCCTGGCCGCCCAGCGCCGCCAGGACGTGGAGGGCGGCGAGCACGCCGGTGTCGGCGTTCCAGAAATCACGGAAGTAGTAGTGCGCGGAGTGCTCGCCGCCGAAGATCGCGCCGCTGGTGGCCATCTCCTGCTTGATGAAGGAGTGGCCCACGCGGGTGCGCACGGGCGTGCCGCCGTTCTCCCGGACGACCTCGGGCACCGACCAGGAAGTGATCAGGTTGTGGATGATCGTGCCCGAGCCGCCGTTCCTGGCCAGCTCGCGGGAGGCGACCAGCGCGGTGATGGCGGACGGGGAGACCGGGTCGCCGTTCTCGTCGACTACGAAGCAGCGGTCCGCGTCGCCGTCGAAGGCGAGCCCCAGGTCGGCGCCCTCGGCCAGGACGCGGGCCTGGAGGTCCACGAGGTTGGCCGGGTCCAGCGGGTTCGCCTCGTGGTTCGGGAACGTGCCGTCCAGCTCGAAGTACATCGGGACGACGTCGAGCGGCAGGCCGTCGAAGACGGTCGGCACGGTGTGCCCGCCCATGCCGTTCCCCGCGTCGACCACGACCTTCAGGGGACGGATGGAGGTCAGGTCGACCAGGCCGCGCAGGTGCGCCGCGTACCCCTCCAACGTGTCACGCTGCGTGATCGTGCCCGGCGTCGCGGCCGGCTCGGGGGCGCCGGAGTCGGTCCACTCCTCAGCGAGCTGCCGGATCTCGGTGAGGCCCGTGTCCTGACCGACCGGGGCGGCGCCGGCCCGGCACATCTTGATGCCGTTGTAGCGCGCGGGGTTGTGCGAGGCGGTGAACATCGCGCCGGGCAGGCCGAGCGCGCCCGACGCGTAGTACAGCTGGTCGGTGGAGCACAGGCCGATCTCGGTGACGTCCGCGCCGAGAGCAGCGGCACCGCGCGCGAAGGCCCGGGTCAGGCCGGGTGAGGAGGGCCGCATGTCGTGCCCGACCACGATCGCCGTCGCGTCGGTCACCCGTACGAAGGCCGCGCCGAACAGCGCGGCGAGCTCCTCGTCCCACTGGTCCGGGACCACCCCTCGCACGTCGTACGCCTTCACGATCTGCGACAGATCAGCAGCCACGGCCGGCCCAGCCCTCCTGGAGTCCTACACGGACCCACAAACTACCTGTCCGGACCGACAACGGGCCGTGAACCCCTCATTCCTCCCAAAGAGCGCACCGCACACGTCCGTACTGGTCAGGACCGTCAAGGCAGGTAAGAACGGCAGGCCCGGTCAGGGCAGCATCCATGACAGGACCACCGTGCTCTGGGCGAACACGATCAGGCACATCACCAGCAGCAGGCCGAGGCTCCACGGCAGCACCTTGCGCAGCAAGTCGCCTTCCCGGCCCGCGAGTCCGACGGCGGCGCACGCGATCGTCAGGTTCTGCGGCGAGATCATCTTGCCGAGGACGCCGCCCGAACTGTTCGCCGCGGCGAGGAGTTCCGGTGAGAGCCCCGACTGTTGGGCGGCCGTCACCTGGAGGGCGCCGAAGAGCGCGTTGGCGGAGGTGTCGGAGCCCGAGACGGCGACGCCGAACCAGCCGAGGACCGGGGAGAGGAAGGCGAGTCCCGCGCCCGCCGCGGCCACGAAGTGCCCGATGGTGGCGGCCTGCCCGGACAGGTTCATGACGTAGGCGAGAGCGAGCACGCTGGTGACGGTGAGGATCGCGAACCTCAGCTCGTACACGGTCCCCAGCCATTCGCGCACCGCCACGCGCGCGTGCACGCCGAGAACGACCGCTGTGCACACCCCGGCGAGCAGGACGAGTGTGCCGCCGGTGGAGACGAGGGGCAGCGTGAAGACGTTGCCGCTCACCGGTTCGCCGTCCGGGTTCGCGACGTTCAGGAAGGGCCAGTCGAAGACCCGGTTCGCCGTGGCCAGCCAGTCCTTGACGGCGGGGATCTGGGCGAGGGAGAAGACGACGACGATGAGCGCGTACGGGGCGTAGGCGCGCAGCACTTCGCGCCGCGGGTCCTCTTCGTCCAGGTCTTCGCTGCGTACGCCGGTGAGGACCGCGGCGCGTACGGGTTCGGCGGCGGGTTTGCGCGCGCTCGGGACGGCGACCAGGGCGCCCGCGCCGGCCAGGGCGGCGCCGATGTCGGCGAGTTGGGCGGAGACGTAGTTGGAGGCGGCGAACTGCACGACGGCGAAGGCGACTCCGCACGCCAGGGCGGGCGCCCACGTCTCGCGCAGTCCGCGCCGCCCGTCCACCAGGCCCACGAGCACCAGGGGCACGACAAGGGCGAGCAGTGGCGTCTGACGGCCTACTACGGAAGCGACTGAGTCCAGGGGCAGGCCGGTCACCTGGGCGAGGGTCACGACGGGGGTGCCCATGGCTCCGAAGGCGACGGGCGCCGTGTTGGCGACGAGGGAGACGACGGCGGCCTTGACCGGGTCGAAGCCGAGCGCGACGAGCATGACTGAGCAGATGGCGACCGGCGCCCCGAATCCGGCGAGGGCCTCCAGGAGCGCGCCGAAGCAGAACGCGATGACGAGGGCCTGGATGCGCGGGTCGTCGGAGAGGCGCCCGAAGGAGCGTCGCAGGATGTCGAAGTGTCTGGTGCGGACGGTCATCCGGTACACCCACAGGGCGTTGACGACGATCCACATGATGGGGAAGAGCCCGAACAGTGCTCCTTGCGCGGCGCTGGAGGCGGTCTGGCCGAGCGGCATGTCGTAGGCGAGCCAGGCGACGAGGGCGGCCACAGCGAGGCCGATGAGGCCCGCGCGGTGGGCTTTCATGCGGACGGCGCCGAGCAGGACGAGGACGGTGACGAGGGGCAGCGTGGCGACGAGGGCGGACAGGCCGAGCGAGCCGTTGACGGGCTCCAGTTGCTGGATGAACACGAGCGCCTCCCGGGATCCCGGAGTCGGGGTGGCGAAATCGTCGTGTCCTCAACAATCGCGGGTCAACGCGTGCGACGGCGAAGATCCCGTGAAGGCGGGCCGGAATACGTCGGTTGCCGGGTGAGCACGCGTCAGTACTGGGACGAGCGCGCGTCAGTTGCGGAGGTGTGCGCGTCCGTTGCCGGACGAGTGCGCGTCAGTTGTCGGGCGAGCGCAGGACGCGGAGGTGGCCGCGGCGGGCGACCTCCATGGGGTCCGCGTGGCGTCCTCCTGAGCCGCCGGCACCGGCCGCGCGCTCCTGGGGGCGGGCCGCCTCGCGTACGGCGTTGGCGAGGGCCTCCAGGTCGTCGCCGCTGGGGCGGGAGGGGGCGCTGCCGTCGGTGAGGCGGACGACCTCCCAGCCGCGCGGCGCGGTGAGGCGCTCGGAGTGCTCGGCACAGAGGTCGTAGCAGTGGGGTTCGGCGTATGTGGCGAGGGGGCCGAGGACCGCGGTCGAGTCGGCGTAGACGTACGTCAGCGTCGCAACGGCGGGACGGCCGCAAGCGGTGCGCGAACAGCGACGTACAGGGCTCACGATGTTGGACGGTACCGCACTCCTGAGCGGGCCGCGACGACTCTCCCCGAGGTCACCCCACCGTGTCGTGGTGTGAGACGGCGTGCACGGACCCGCGAGGGCCCGCTCGCGACCTGCGGTGACCCGAGGTCGCAGGCCCTGTAGGACAGTTGAAACCGGTCACCACTCGGGACAAATACCTTCAATAGTCACGAGAGCAGCGGTCCGGGAGACCTACGTAATCAGGCCCGAGATTGGCTTGATCGGTCAGTGAACGACATGCCGTGCTCCGTACGGAGCCGCCCTGCCCCGGCGGCCCCGGAGGACTACGCTGCGTCGGTGATGGAAAGGCCCGCCAACGCTGAGAATCCGGTACCGCCCGAGGGCGAGGTACCGCCGCACTCCCCCGCCGAGCCGCGCCCGCGCCGCCGCGACCGGCACGGGCGCGGTATGCGCGGGCCCGTGGCCCCGCCGCAGGTGCCGCTGTCGGCGAGCCGCGCCGAGGTCTTCGCGGATCTCGTGCAGGACTCGGTGGAGCGTCTGGAGCGGCGCTGGCCGCAGCTCGCCGAGGTCGACTTCCTCATCCTCGAGGTGCCGCGGCTGACGGCCGAGGACGAGGCGTGGGGCGCCGACACGGTGCCGCTCGGCGGCACGATCCCCGCGCGGGACGACACGCCCGCGCGCGTGGTCGTCTACCGGCGCCCCGTGGAGATCCGCACCAAGGGGCGCGACGAACGCGCCGCCCTGGTGCACGACGTGGTCGTGGAGCAGGTCGCCGAGGTACTGGGGATCACCCCGGAGACCGTCGACCCCCGGTACGGGGACGCGGACGGCGAGGAGTGACTCAACCGAGGGATCGGCCGGTCGACCCATCGGTGGACCGACCGGTGAATCCACCCGGAGGGACGCCTACTTCTGGAGGATGGAGAGGTCCTCCTCCGATTCCGGCACCGACACCGTCCCCCGGTCGTCCGGCAGCGTCTGGACCGTGAACGCCGGGACGTCGTCCTGCTTCTCCTCCAGCATGCGCGAGCCGTAGACCGCGCCGCCGGACACCGGCTCCACCGTGAGCGCGTACGTGCCCTTGAGGCCGTCCGGGACGGGCGCGGGGACCGAGAGGGTCGTACCGCCCTTGACCGTGTACTCCTTGGAGGTCGCGGTGCCGCCTTCGTCCCCGGGGGAGGCCGTGACCTTCACCTTGGCGGTGGCGCCGGGGGCGGTGAGGGCGAGCGTGGAGCCCTTGGAGCGGTTGTCGGCGACCGTGGCGCGCGCGCCGATGTCGCGCGTGGCCGGGATGAACGCGGTCTCCTGGTCGGCGCCCTTGCCGCGGGTGACGCGCAGCGCCGCCACGACCGGCACGGAGGTGTCGGTGGGCGTCAGGAGCAGCGAGCCCGCGTCGCCCCGCGTCACGTCGCCCAGGTCGACGGCGGACGTCATACCGGACTTCACGTGCAAGGTGTCGTGGCCCGCGGGCGCGATCTTGCCGCTGGAGGTGGCGAGTTGCACTTTGAGGTCGGCGTCGTCCTGGCCCGGCGTGAAGGCGACCAGGCGGACGCTGGTGGCGTCCTTGGGGATGCCGGGCATCACCAGGGAGGCCGCCGGGTCGGTGGCGGCCGGCAACCAGTCACCGCCCAGCTTGTCGTCGGCGGCCGACACCGCGGCGGCGACCCGGCCGCTGCGCGCGGTCACGTGCAGCGTCAGGTTCGTGTACGGCTTGTCGGTCAGCGTCGACAGCAGGACCGGGACGCTGGCGTGCGGGCCGATCTGGATGCCCTCGCCGACATCGGACTTGATGGCCCCCTCCGGGCCGTACAGCTGCACGTCCACGACCGCGGCCTCGCTGTCCGGGTTCGTGAGGTGGATGTAGTCGCTGCGCTCCTCGGCGGTGCTCGCGCCGGGGAAGTAGAAGTCGGTGTCCGGCGCCGAGCAGTTCAGGCCGAGCAGGCCGCGGCCGGTGCCGGCCTCGACCGTGGTGGTCTGCTGGACGGCCCAGCCGGGGGCCAGGGCGCCGTCGGCGGTGCCGATCAGGGCGGGTGCGTCGGCGCCCGATGCCTCGCCCGTGGCGGGCTTGCCGGGCGCCTTCGGAGCGACGACCGTCTCGGGCTTCTTGGCCTTGTCCTTGTCGTCCCCGGTGTCGCTCGGCCCGGACTCCACCGGCATCAGCTGCGCCTTGCCCGCCGTGGAGTCGGTACCCCCCGCTTCCTCGGAAGGCGGCGTGTACGACGTGTACGCGGTCTCCGCGAGGTCGGACTGGCCGGGCGTCGGGCACAGCAGGCTGGAGCGCTCGACGGGCAGTTGTGCGGCCGCCTTGGCCGGAGCGTCGTCCGTACCGCCGGAGGTTGCGGCGGCGAACCCGGTGACGGCGGCCAGGGCCGTCGCCGCGGCGATCAGGGACAGGGTCGTGCGGTTCACTGCTGGCTCCCGTCGGGGCGCTCACTGTCGGCGCCGTTGCCGTGGCCGTGCTGCTCGTACGTGGGGTCGTGCTGCTCGTACGGAGCGTCGTGCTGCTGGTACGTGGGGTCGTACTGCGCCTGCGTCTCGTACGTGCCCCCATAGGCGTACGGGTCGTACTGGCCCGCCTGGTAGGGGTCCGCCTGATAGGGGGCCGCCTGGGGGTCGTAGCCGTGGGCGCCGCCCTGGTACTGCTGCTCGCCCGCCGCGTACGTGCCGTACTCGGCGCCCGTGTAACTGGGCTGGTCCCACTCGCCGTACGTCTGCTGCTGCGGGACGTCCGCCGCCGGGGCCGGCTGCGGAACCTGCGGGGGCTCCGGCAGAGGCGGCGGTACGGCGCCGTCGGGGAACTGCCCGTCGGGCTGCCCGTCCGGCTGTTCGGCCTCGGCCTGGGCGCGCAGGCGGCGGGCCCTGCGGCCCTCGCCCGTGACGGCCTCCGCGGGCACGACCGGCTCCTCGGGGAGGTCGTCGTCGACGTCCTTGCGCCGCCCCGGCAGGGCGAGCACCACGAGCACGAGGGCGAGTACACCCTGGGCCCACAGCCAGGCGGTGTGCGTGAACGGCGCGTCGTAGGTGACGTCGAGCGTTCCTCCGGAGGCGGGCAGTTCGAAGCCCTGCGCCCAGCCGTCGACCGTGGTCCTCGTCAGGGGCGTGCCGTCGAGCGTGGCGGTCCAGCCCTCCGCTGCCTGGTCGGCGAGGCGCAGGACGCGGCCCTCGCCGCCGGCGGGCACCTTCGTGTGCAGCTCGACGGGGCCCGCGGCGACCGGCTTGGCCTCCTCGGACGTCGAACCCGCGTCGGCCGAGGGCAGGACGACGGCGCGTGCCACCTGCCGGTCGACGCGCCACAGGGCGGTGCCGTCCTGCTGGCTGAGCCGGGTCAGACCCGGCGTCGCGTCCAGGACGCGGCCCATCTGGCGCGGCGCCCCGTCGCGTACGAGGACGTAGCGGACGGCGAACCCGCCGAGCTGGTCGGCCTGGTCGGCGCCGGAGCCCGCGACCAGGTTGGCGACCATCTTGTCGAGGTTCTTGTTCTCCCCCGCCGCCGCGGTCAGTTCGGCGTCGCCGAGGCGGGCGCCCGCGCCGCGGACGAGCGAGTAGGACACCTGGCCCGTGGAGCCGGCCAGGACGAGGGTGCGGGCCTGGTCGCGGGTGCCGGCCTCCTCGGCGACGAACGCGGGCACCTGCACCGGGTCGCGGCGCTCCAGGGGCCCGTCGGCGCCGGCGATCATCCAGCCCGCGGCGAGCAGCAGCGGGCCCGCGGCGGCGGCGAACGCGACGAGCGCGGCCACCGGCTGACGCCAGCCGAAGCTCTGCTCGGCCACGCGCGAGCGCGCGCCGTCGGCGCCGAGCGCCGCGGCGGCCAGGAGCGCGATGCCGTAGACGAGGGTGGCGGGGCCCGCCCACGTCGAGTTGTTCGACAGGACGGCGAAGACCAGGGCGACCAGGGCGACGGCCCAGGCGGTGAGGACCGCGAGGCGGCGCTCCTGGCGCAGCAGCGCGGCGAGCGCGGCCAGCACGATGCCGATGAGCAGCAGGCTGCCGGTGGTGCCGGGGCCGCCGGGCGAGGCGCCGAGCAGGCTCGTCGCGGTCGCGGAGCCCTCCCCGTACGGCAGGCCGGCTTCCTTGAAGAAGCCGAACGGGAGCAGCGTCAGGGACCACGGCGCGAGCACCAGCAGCGGTGTGCCGAGAGCGGCGAGGAAACGCAGCCCGTATGCGGTGATGTCGCCGCGGCGCACCACAAGGAGCACGAGGCCGAGGACGAGGGCGAGGGGCCAGACGATCGGCGTGAAGGCCGTCGTGATCGTCAGCAGCAGCGCGAACGCCCAGGTGGCACGCCAACTGCCGCGCGCGCCCCGGTCGTTCATGAGGCCGGATGCGGACAGGCCCGCGCGCGCGATGAGCGGCAGCAGGATCACGAGCACCGCCGTGCCGACGCGGCCGCCCGCGAGGGCGCCGGTGGCGGCGGGCAGGAAGGCGTACGCGACGGCCGCCCACGCGCGCAGCAGCCGGGACTCGACCAGCCGCCGGGAGGCGAAGTACGCGGCGAACCCGGCGAGCGGCACCGAGCCGACGAGCAGCACGGTGATCGCGAGGCCGGTGGAGCCGAGCAGCACGGAGGAGAGCGCGGCGAGGATCGCGAGGTACGGGGGCGCCGACTGGATGCCGCCGGTACTGGTGGCGTGCCAGGCGTCCAGGTAGCGGGCCCACAGGTCGGAGGCGTCGCCGGGCGCGGGCAGCAGTGCCCCGCCCGCGAGCGCGCCGCTCCCCAACAGCCCCCTACAGGCGATGAGGGAGACGAACAGCAGCACTACGAAGAGCATCGGTCCCGGCTTGCGGGCGATGCGCTTGAGGCGGGCGAACTGCTCGACCTGGATGAAGTCCGCGTCGTCGCCGCCGGGCCCCGATTCGAGTCCGCCGCCTCCGTGACGTCCCGCGTTGGAGGTCTCCGGGTCGGCGCCGTCGAAGAGGTTCCCCGCGACCTGCTCGACGGTGAGCCGCACGGTCGCGCCCGGCGGCGGGAACAGCGGCCGCAGCTCCTTGGCGTCGACCGGTCCGTCACCGCGCTGTCGGCGGCCGGCGAGGATCCGCCCGGGCCGCAGAAGGGTCGCCATCAGACCGGCGATCTCGTCGAAGGCCTGTCCCGGCACCTTGCCGACCAGGTACGCGACCGTGCGCAGCAGCGTGCCGAGCACGAGGCGGATCAGGACCCAGGGGAGCACCGCACCGCGCGCGTTGACGAGCAGGGTGTAGACGGCGCCCGCCTTGTCGACCTTGTGCGGTGACGACGCCGTGCGTCCCACGCAGTCGACGGTGCGGCGCTCGCGCGAGGAGGCCTCGGCGTGCCGTACGACGGCCTCGGGGGCGACGACGACGCGGTGCCCGGCGCTCTGCGCGCGCCAGCACAGGTCGACGTCGTCCCGCATCAGCGGCAGCCTGCGGTCGAAGCCGCCGAGCTGCTCGAAGACGTCGCGGCGGATCAGCATGCCGGCGGTGGACACGGAGAGCACGGGGCGCACGTGGTCGTGCTGGCCCTGGTCCTGCTCGCGGCGGTCCAGGCCGGTCCAGCGGCGCCCGGAGTTGGCGATGGAGACGCCGACCTCGAGGAGCTGCCTGCGGTCGTACCAGCCGCGCAGTTTGGGGCCGACGATCGCGACGTCGCTGCCGGCCTCGCGCTCCATCTCGACGACGCGCAACAGCTGGGCGAGCGCGTCCGGTTCGGGCGCGCAGTCGTCGTGCAGCAGCCACAGCCACTGCTCGGGCTCGCCGTGCGGCAGGTCCGGGAGGTCGTAGGCGTCGTCGCGCCAGCTGCGGCTGACGGGGTCCCAGCCGCTCGGCCTCTTCAGGTAGGGCAGCTCTTCCGGGGTGAGCACCCCGGCGCCGCGCACGGCTTCCTCGACGGCCTGGCCGAAGCCGGTGCGGCGCGCGAGGTGCAGCACGCGCTCATCGCCGAGGGCGGAGCCGACCAGGGTGGCGGAGTCGTCGGCGCTGCCGGTGTCGGCCGCCACCGCGTTCTGCACGGGGCGCTCCTGGCCGAGGAGGCCCGACAGGACGTCGGGCAGCCAGCGGGCGCCGTCGTGCGAGACGAGGACGGCGGTGACGACATGCCGGGGGAACTCGGGGGCGCCGCTCGGGTCGAGCCCTGCGTCGTGCCCCGGGTTGAACGTGGCGGCGGCAGTACCGAACTGGTCTGCCGAGTGGCTGTGCACGGACATCGAGGTACGGGCCCCGGTTCGTTGGACTGTGGTGGACGCCTGTGCCCACTGGGGGCACGGTGGCGTCTCGGACGGGGCCCCACACTAACGGCTGCCAACAAACGGGGCCCGCCGCCTGTGGACAACCACAAGAGACGGGCCATTCGTACCGTGCATATAAGGGGATCTAGACAGCGGCCTTCTTCAGCCGGCGGCGCTCGCGCTCGGACAGTCCGCCCCAGATGCCGAACCGTTCGTCGTTGGCGAGCGCGTACTCCAGGCACTCGGAGCGGACCTCACACGCGAGGCAGACCTTCTTGGCCTCCCTCGTGGAACCGCCCTTCTCGGGGAAGAAGGACTCGGGGTCGGTCTGCGCGCACAGCGCGCGCTCCTGCCAGCCGAGTTCTTCTTCCGCGTCCTCGACCAGCAGATCCTGAAACGACTCGGTCATAGTGCGCCCCTCGTCTGTCCGTGCGTCCCCGTGATGTTGCCGTTACCGATTTCGGCTGAACGACACGAGTGAAATTACAAGTGTGCCGATCCGGGGCAGTCAAGCCGAGATCTGCTATTGAGCCCCTTATTCACTCTGCGGAACCAAGGCTATGCGGAAAGTGTTCAAATCGGCAAAAACCGTGACACTTGCCAGCGGCCCATGTGGATGCCCTACCCCCTGCAAACCACTACATGGGAGGACGCCGCGAAGTTTGATCTCGTTCCGGAGCGCGCACAGAAGCGAACCGGATCACATTCGGATCACAGGGTCACCACAGCGTTTGCGCGACGGGCTGATGCGCCACATGTCCGGCGCGGCGGGTGCACAAACCTTTCGCCTGCCCGAGATACCGGATGAGGTGAAACATATCCCACAATCCGGACATTGAGTTGACAGCGGAAGCATGAACCGGTGTGCTGGTGGGCATGCTCGCGAACTTGGCACTGATGACGACCCGCACCGCCGGGTCCGTCTCCGTTGCCCGCGCGCACTGTTGCTGTTCCAGCTGTTGAGTCGTTGAGCCGCCGAGCTCCGACCGCGCCCCCTCGCTCCACCGCTTTCTCCTCCCTGTACGGCTCCGCGCCCCCTCTCCGGGGCACTCCCGCACTCCCCTCCGAGGAACTCCCACACCGATGAACAGCGACAGCGACCTCCAGATCGCCGGCGACATCCTCGAAGTACCGCACCTCCTGCAGCCCGCACGTGAACACCCCGAGACCGTGGCCGAATTCGTCGGGCTCGCGCGCTCCGTCGCCGCCGACCGCTCGCAGTGGGCACACCTCGTCGAGTACGACGCCACGTCCCGCTGGTACCACCGGCTGCGCACCGGACCCGGGTACGAGGTGTGGCTGCTGTCCTGGGTGCCCGGACAGGGCAGCGGGCTGCACGACCACGGCCGCTCCTCCGGCGTACTGACCCTGCTCGAAGGCGAACTGACGGAGCGTACGGAGAACGGCGCGCGGACCCTCGGCGCGGGCGCGCAGCGCGTCTTCGCCCCCGGTTACGTCCACGAGGTCGTCAACGACTCCCTCGAACCCGCCGTCAGCCTCCACGTCTACTACCCCGGCCTCACCGAGATGCCGATCCACTCCCCCGCCTGCTCCACGGCGGAGCGGACCGAGCGGGCGGCGCGGGCGGCTGTCTGAGACCGGTCGCCGGCGGCTGCCCGACGCCGGTCACCTCGATGTCACAGCTGCCTGCGATGCTGGGGCCATGCGCATTGTGGTTCTGGCAGGCGGCATCGGTGGTGCCCGGTTCCTTCGCGGTCTGAAGCAGGCGGCACCGGACGACGCGGTCATCACCGTCATCGGCAACACCGGTGACGACATCCACCTCTTCGGCCTGAAGGTCTGTCCCGATCTCGACACGGTGATGTACACGCTGGGCGGCGGCATCAACGAGGAACAGGGCTGGGGACGTACCGACGAGACCTTCCACGTCAAGGAAGAACTCGCGGCGTACGGGGTCGGACCCGAATGGTTCGGGCTCGGCGACCGGGACTTCGCGACCCACATCGTCCGTACGCAGATGCTCGCCGCGGGCTATCCGCTCAGCGCGGTCACCGAAGCACTGTGCGAGCGGTGGAAGCCCGGTGTGAAGCTCATCCCCATGTCCGACGACCGCATCGAGACACATGTCGCGGTGGACGTGGACGGAGAGCGCAAGGCCGTGCACTTCCAGGAGTACTGGGTGAAGCTGCGGGCCTCCGTGGACGCGCAGGCCGTCGTCCCCGTCGGCGCCGAGCAGGCGAAGCCCGCGCCGGGCGTCCTCGAAGCCATCGCCGAGGCCGACGTCATCCTGTTCCCGCCGTCCAACCCCGTGGTGAGCGTCGGGACCATCCTGGCCGTGCCCGGCATCCGGGAGGCCATCGCGGAGGCCGGGGTGCCCGTCGTCGGGCTCTCGCCGATCATCGGCGACGCACCGGTGCGCGGCATGGCCGACAAGGTGCTCGCCGCGGTCGGAGTGGAGTCGAACGCGGCCGCCGTCGCCGAGCACTACGGGTCCGGGCTGCTCGACGGCTGGCTCGTGGACACCGTGGACGCCGGGGTCGTCGAGCGCGTCGAGGCCGCCGGGATCCGGTGCCGGGCCGTGCCGCTGCTCATGACCGACCCCGAAGAGGGCACCGCCGCCGCCGAGATGGCCCGCGAAGCGCTGAAGCTCGCCGAGGAGGTGCGGGTCGCGTGACCTCTGCCGCCGCCGCGCCGTCCTTCCGTGCCTGGGCCGTCCCCGGGATCCCCGAGGTCAGGGAGGGCGACGATCTCGCCAAGCTGATCGTCGCCGCCGAGCCGTCGCTCGCCGACGGGGACATCCTGCTGGTCACCTCGAAGATCGTCAGCAAGGCGGAGGGGCGGATCGTCCGCGCCGACGACCGTGAAGCCGCGATCGACGCCGAGACCGTACGCGTCGTGGCGCGGCGCGGGACGCTGCGGATCGTGGAGAACAAGCTGGGCCTCGTGATGGCCGCCGCCGGGGTCGACGCGTCCAACACCCCGGCCGGAACCGTGCTGTTGCTGCCCGAGGACCCCGACGCCTCCGCGGCCGCCGTCCGCGACGGTGTGCGGGACGCCCTCGGCGTCGAGGTCGGCGTCATCGTCACCGACACCTTCGGACGGCCCTGGCGGAACGGGCTGACCGACGTCGCCATCGGCGCCGCCGGGGTGCGCGTACTCGACGATCTGCGCGGAGGCGTCGACGCGTACGGGAATCCGCTGAGCGCGACCGTGGTGGCGACCGCGGACGAGCTGGCCGCCGCCGGGGATCTCGTGAAGGGGAAGGCCGGAGGGCTGCCCGTCGCCGTGGTGCGGGGGCTTGGTGGGGCGGGAGGTGTGAGCGCCGGGGGCGCCGGGGGTGTGGTGGATCGGGAAGGTGGCTCCGCCAGGGACATGGTGCGGGTCGCCCGTGACGACATGTTCCGGCTCGGGACCTCGGAAGCCGTACGGGAAGCCGTGACGCAGCGGCGTACCGTGCGGGCCTTCACCGACGAGCCCGTCGACCCGGGCGCCGTGCGGCGCGCCGTCGCCGCCGCCGTCACCGCGCCCGCGCCGCATCACACGACGCCGTGGCGGTTCGTCCTGCTGGAGTCCCAGGAGTCGCGGGTGCGGCTGCTCGACGCCATGCGGGACGCGTGGATCGCCGATCTGCGGCGCGACGGGAAGAGCGAGGAGTCCATCGCCAAGCGGGTGCGGCGCGGGGACGTCCTGCGCAACGCGCCCTACCTCGTGGTGCCCTGCCTCGTGATGGACGGGTCCCACACGTACGGGGATCCTCGGCGGGATGCCGCCGAGCGGGAGATGTTCGTCGTGGCCGCCGGGGCCGGTGTGCAGAACTTCCTCGTGGCGCTGGCCGGGGAGCGGCTCGGCTCCGCATGGGTGTCGTCGACCATGTTCTGCCGGGACGTCGTACGGGACGTGCTGGGGCTGCCCGGGGACTGGGACCCGATGGGGGCCGTCGCCGTGGGGCATGCGGCTTCGGCGCCTGCCGAGCGGGGGGCTCGGGTTGTCTCGGAGTTCATCGAGGTGCGGTAGGGCCGGGGCCGGCGGGATCGCGTTGTGGGGAGGGTGGTGCGGGGTCGCGGTTGAGGCGCGGGGCGGGATCGCGTTGTGGGCAGGGTGGTGCGGGGTCGCGGTTGAGGCGCGGGGCGGGATCGCGTTGTGGGCAGGGTGGTGCGGGGTCGCGGTTGAGGCGCGGGGCGGGATCGCGTTGTGGGGAGGGTGGTGCGGGGTCGCGGTTGAGGCGCGGGGCGGGATCGCGTAAGGGTGGTTACCACTCCGCGATGTTTGTCTTGCGCATCTTGGGCTGCCTGCGGGCCGGTGCCACTCCGCTCAGCAGGATCAGGCGGGCCGCCCTGTGGCGCTGGCCCGCGTACGGCGCCAGGAGTTCCAGCATCTCCTCGTCCGTCGCGTCGCGGTTGCCCGCCAGCGCGTAGCCGACCGTGTGAGGCAGGTGCAGGTCGCCCGTCGTCACCTCGTCGGGGGCGCCGTTCGTGCGCTGGATCGTCTCCGCGGACGTCCACGGGCCGATGCCCGGGACCAGTTCCAGTCGGGCCCGCGCCCGGACCGGGTCCATGTCCGCCGCCTCCTCCATGCGGCGGGCCACCTGCGCCGCGCGGATGATCGTCGAAGCCCGCTTGTTGTCGACGCCCGCCCTGTGCCACTCCCAGGACGGGATCAGCGTCCACCCGCGCGCGTCGGGCATGACACGCATCCGCAGGTCCTGGCCGCCCGCCGGGCCCGGGGCCGGTTCGCCGTGCCGGTGCAGCAGCAGACGCCAGGCGCGGTACGCCTCGTCCGTCGTGATCTTCTGCTCCAGGATCGACGGGATCAGGTTCTCCAGGACCAGACCCGTACGCGTCAGCCGCAGGCCCGCGCGGCGGCGGGCCGACTCGGCCACCAGGCGGTGACGCGGCTCAAAGACCGTCGGGTCGTCCAACTCGCCCAGAAGCGCCGGCAGTTGCGCCAGGAACCAGTCTGCCCCCGGGCCCCAGGCCTGCGCCTCCACCGTGCCGTTCCGCTCCGCCAGCCGTAGCGTGCCCGGGCCCTGCGGGGTCCGGCTCGAACGCCACAGCGCGCCGTCGGGGGTGGTGCGGAAGGTGGGGTCCGCGGGGCCTCTGCGCAGGGGGGCGAGGGTCAGGGCCAGGTGGAGGGGGGCGGGGGG
>NZ_BAAATS010000069.1:0-3211 GCF_039533535.1 Streptomyces kunmingensis | reverse complement strand
GTTGCGCCCCGCCCGCACACCGCCCCGTCACTCGATCAGTGGCCACAATGAAAACGCTCACTGACAGAAACTGACCGTACGGACCCGGAACGGTCAGCCGGGCCGTTCGCTCAAGCGTCTATTCGGTGCTTCAGCGAACGCTTTGCTCCGCTGGTACGAAGCTCTCCCGCGGCACTTCGCCGAGCAGTAGACCGCGTTACTGCGATGATCCACCCCAGCCACCCACACGGTCTCGCAGACCGGGCAGACGCGCCGCCCCTCGCCGTCCCGTTCGGCCGCGGCCCAGCGTCGGATCCTGCGTGTACGCCGCCACTGCCTGGCCCGACACGCCGCCGAGCAGTACACCGCCCGCGGCGCGGCTCTCAACTCCAGCGGAGAGTCACACACTGGACAACATCGCTGAAACGGCAGTCAGACGAACCCGGACACAACCATCAGGCTAGACCCGGCTAAAGATCCATATCAGGGGATCAGACACAGGCTCTCAGGGAAACACAAACGCCACGGCATGAACGTCCAGGTACTCACCGATCCGTTCGGACGGCTGCTCTGGGCCTCGCCGGCGCTGCCCGGCTCGACCCACGATCTGACCGCTGCCAGGCAGCACGGCATCATCGACGCTCTCACCGACGCGGGACTCGGATGCTGGGCCGACAAGGCGTATCAAGGAGCCGGCGGACCCGTCCGGGTCCCGTTCCGGGGCCGCCGCCTCACTAGGTGGAAGCGTCGCTACAACACCACCCACGCCAAGATCCGCTGCCGCGGCGAGCAGGCCGTGGCGGGCTCACCGTGCAGGGACCAACCCCGCAGACGCGGGAATGGTCCCTGCCACATGATCCGCGGCCGCGTGTCCAGCTTCCCGTTACGTACTAGCGCAGCGGCGAAGATTCGTGCTGGAAAACATGCGGACGCGCGTTCGCGGCGCGACGCCACTCGCACCCCGAACATGCTATTTCCTCATTCGTTTTTGTACGGCCTGAATCAGGTTTTGCGATTAGGCTGAAGTTAGCCTAATTATGGAGGGGCCCGCGGCTTGACCGCGCAGCATCGGCGCCTTCTCGAGTACCCGACACGCAATCTCGCCATCAAGCAAGAGGGAGTCAACGAGTCCGGGAATCCTATCTTGGCCGTAAAGCGCCACGGAGTTCCAGTCGTCGGCGTCGGTGATCCCCTGGTAATCGCAGATGAGAGCGCGAGTGGGCGTTGCGACTGCAGACGCCGCCGCTGTCACCGCCGAAGCAAAGGTTTTAGCCTCCGGGAGGCTCACTCCATCCATCCAAAAGGTTTGGATTTCGCACCCTAGCGGTTCATGCGCATACTCGCCCACGACGTTAGTGCCACTCGTAAGCCACCAATTGACACTGACAGACGGAACTCTGAGTTCGAGTACCTGCCTGAGGGCGTCGATCTCGATGGACACGTCGTCGCCGTCAACGTTGACAAGGGACGCCGAGTTGGCGTCCGCATGATTGAGAGTGACACCGCTTCGTTCGAACGCGGCGATTTGCTCCGAAAAGGCCGAACTCTTTCCCATTTCGCGATACCAGCGAATGAACCCGTCCATTTTCACCCCTCCGGCATATTGAACGTGTGGACGTTTTCGGCTCCGAATACCTTTCGCGCCTGGTTGATTGCGGATTCTGGAGTGTTTGAGGCGTCTAGGTAGTACATGCCTCTGACTCCCGCCTCATCTGCGGCGTACTTATTGATTTTGAGAGCCTTTCCGAACTTCGCGGGGTTTGCTGCTTTTGCGCCACCACCGACGAAAACGTATTCGCCGTTTGGCCCTATGGCGTCAAGGCCACTGGATCCGACATTAGGCATTACAATCTTTATGTCCTGCCCGTTCGGTCCCTTGGATACTACGCCGCCAATAAGTTGCGCAACATACTCTTCTCTTCGAAGTCCAAGTGCTACCGCTTCGGCGCCCCGAGAGGCGGTTGAGGACAATTTAGCGCTTGCAGCCGCAGCACCACTACCGACGACTGCGCTTCCTCCGGAGGCTCCACCGGTCGCGGCCTCTGCGATTTCCGCGATGCATACCGGTGCTGTGGCGAGACATCCGGCGGCGGACTCGGCGGCTACTGGTGCAACAGCAACCGCTAGTCCCACTACTGTGACGACCCCAAGAAGAACCTTTTGCAGGGTGGAAAGTTTCCCCGTGTCAGGTAGGTCATGAGCGTTGTAGTCATAGCCGGGGTTCGTTCCCATGGCCCAGCAAGAGTTGCAGACGCCGTCATCCTTCTTCGGTTTCGGCGCGGGGCCCTTCTTGTAGATGACTTTCGCCGAGACGTGGCCCCCATTGTTATGGACCGTGACAGTCATCGTGCCAACGCCGGTCCCACCCCCGCTGGTGGGGTATGTGACTTTCTGCGTGTAGGTGGTTGTGGAGTGGTAGGTCCAGCCGTCGGCGCCGGGGGTCAGCCAGTCGTAGGTGGTGCCGCCGTCCTTGTTCTTGCAGCCGGTTTCGCAGTTGCCGATCGGTTTCAGGCCGGTGGGGTGCGCAACACGGAAGATGCCTTGCCTCAAAGCGCCCCCAGACCTGCTCCAGGCCCCGTTCACCATGCTCGTCGCCTCCTCGGCTCCAGGGCGACTCCCACACTCCGCTCACCGTCATTTTTGCCGATGGGTTCAGCTGAGAAGTGAACTACCCTCTTTGACAACCAAATTGATGGACCATCATTTACGATTGTTCAGTCGATCTACACAGGGACGTCATCAACTGTCGTTGTTCAGTGGACCTGCGCAGTGACCATTCCCCTGAACTGCGGTTTCGCAGATCGATTGAGCAGCTTCCGGAAGGGGCTGCTCAGTCAATCTGCTCGGTGAAGAGGGTCGTTGGACCCGCTGAGCTGGGCACTCATGATAGGCATGGCAGGCTGTGCAGGGTTTCTGGCTGCTGCGCAGTTTCGCTGGTCCTTGGTATGTGACACCCGCAACTTATGCCGAGGTATCGGACATCGATTCTCACGCCATAATCCATCTAGGCATAAACTTTGACGCACGCCGCGTAAATGACTGCACGTCAGTACGCGTCAGATTTCAGTTGGCGGTTCTACTGTGCCTCCGAGGCGGTTCAGGGTCCCATCCCGCAGCCAGCCGCTTTTGCAGGGCCGCGCGGAGCGTGGAACTGCGAGGCTGGATCGCGGAGCGATCCGAGCCGTCAGCAACGCGGAGCGTTGCTGACCCGACGTCACGGAGTGACGCCAAC
>NZ_BAAATS010000068.1:0-45115 GCF_039533535.1 Streptomyces kunmingensis | reverse complement strand
GCTGCGCCCGGCCTCGCGCTGCGCCCGGCCCGCGCCGCGCCCGGCCCGCGCCGCGCCCGGGTTCAGGCCACCCAGTGGGGGCGGCCCGGGTCCTCGGTCGTGGTGGTGAGGTCGCTGTCCAGGGCCGCGCCGACTCGCCGCACCGCCTCCTCGGCGACCTCGGCCGGCTGAGTGTAGGGCCAGCGCAGCCGGTGCTCGAACGTGCCGGGGTCCGCGCCGAACCGTGACCCGCCCTCGATCCGCACCCCGTGCCGCAGCGCCGCCCGGGCCAGCGCCGAGGCGATCGGCCGGCCCAGATCGATCCACAGCGAAAGACCGCCGGGCGGCAACTGCCAGCGCCAGTCGGGGAATTCGCGGCCGAGCGAGGCGGTCAGCAGATCGCGCTGCGCGCGCAGCACGGGCAGCCGACGGCCCAGGATGTCCGCCTCGCGGGCCAGCAGCCGGCCCGCCACCAACTGGTCGAGGACGGAACCGGACATGTCCGCGGTGACCCGCAGCGTCGTCAGTTCGGTGATCAGCCGCGTGCCCGCCCGCACCCAGCCGACCCGCAGCCCGCTCCAGTGCCCCTTGCTCAACGAGCCCACGGTGACGATCTGTTCACCGCCGCCGTGCGGTGCCAGCGAGGCGAACGGCGGCGGGGTCGGCACATCGAGCGCGATGTCCGCCACGGTCTCGTCCACGACCAGCCAGGTCCCCGTGGCCCGGGCCCCCGCGATCAGCCGCCGGCGCTGCTCCCGGGGCATCACCCGGCCCGTCGGGTTCTGGAAGTCCGGGATCAGATAGGCGAGCCGGGGCGCCGCCTGCCGCAGCGTCGCCCCGAACAGCTCCGCGTCCCAGCCGTCCTCCGTCACCGGTACCGGCGCCGCCCGCAGCCCCAACTGGCGTATCACCGCAAGGGCGTTGGCGTACGACGGGTTCTCCACCACGATCCGGTCGCCGGGCCGGCCCAGCAGGGTGAGAGTGAGCGACACGGCCTGCTGGGCGCCGGACGTGACGAGGATCTGGTCCGGGATCGTCGGCAGCCCGCGCCGTGTGTACCGCTCGGCGATCGCGGCCCGCAGCTCCGGCAGGCCGTACGGGTGGTAGCCGGGTGTCACGGCGTGCCGGGCCACGTCGGGGGCCGCGGCCGCGTACGCCGCGGACAGCTCGTCGGCCAGCGCGCCCGGCGCCGCGATCGCCAGATCGATCACCCCGTCGCCGGCCGCGGGCGTCGCCACACTGACCGGCCGCTCGCCCGCCGGCAGCTCGGTCCAGGTCCCGGCGCCCCGCCTGCTGTGCGCGTACCCGCTCTCCCGCAGCAGGTCGTACGCGGCCGTCACCGTGGCCCGGCTCACCCCGAGCGACCCCGCGAACTCGCGCTCCGCCGGCAGCCTCGTACGCAGCGCGATCCGCCCGTCGAGCAGCAGCGTCCGCACGCCCTGCGCCAGCGCGCGGTAGCCCGGCCGCTGTCCGGCGACGCCGGTCACCAGCTCGGCCAGCCGCCTGCCGCCCACGCTGCGGACCGCCGACTCCACCGCCATGCCACATCCCCGATATTGGCCCTGCTGTCCAGGCCAATCAGCCTACAGACTCGGCGGTGGCCGAGGAGAAGTGGCCTGGGCGGTGGAGGCGAGGAGGAGTGCCATGTACGAGGAGGAGCGCGGGCCCGGCCGGGTGGTGGCCGGCGTCGGCGGGTCCCCGGCGAGCCGAGCCGCGTTGCGCTCCGCGGCGGACGAGGCGCGGCGCTCCGCCCGGCCGCTGGTCGCGGTCCTCGCCTGGGAGCCGCCCGAGGGTGAGGCCATGTACCGGCGTCGCCCGGACGCGCAGTGGGCCCGGCACTGGTGCGCTGCCGCACGGGAGGAGCTGACCCGGGCCGTCGCGGAGACGCTGGGCCCCTCGCCCCGCGGCCTCGACCTGTCGCTGCGGGTCGTGCGCGACCGGCCGGGCCCTGCCCTGCTCGCCCTGGCGTCGCGCCCCGGGGACCTGCTCGTCATCGGCGTACGAGGCCGTCGCGCCGCGGTGCACCGGTACGTCCGGCGGCACGCGCTGTGCCCGGTCCTCTCGGTCCCGGTCCGCTCGGTCCGTCGGGCGGAGCGGCGCACCCTGCGCCGGATGACCCCGGGCGACTTCTGCGCGCCGTGAGCTGTGCGCTGAGGCCCGTCCGACCCGCGGTTGCGTCTGCGTGGTTCCGGAGCGGACGCGCCCGCGGCTCGTCGTGGGTTGCTCACGCAGTTCCACGCGCCCCTGAGACACGCACGTCGTGCACCACCTCAAGAGCGTGCCAGCGGCGAAGCCGCGCGCCCCAGGGGCGCGGGGAACGGCGCGAGAAGTCCCCACCGGCTTGCGGGCGAGCAACGACGGGTCGCGGCGGAGCCGCACCTCAGAGGGGCGCGGGGAACTGCGCGACCACCCACGACGCAGCCGCACCCGACAACCCGCCCGCCAGACCCCCGGTCAGGACCCCGGTCAGGACCCCGCCAGGCCCCCTAAGAAGCCGAACCCGTACTGGCCAGCGCCTCGGAGAGCTCCCGCGCCACCTGCTGAAGCACCGGCACGATCTTGTCCGTGGCCGCCTCGGTGACCCGCCCCGCCGGTCCGGAGATGGAGATGGCCGCCGCCGTGGGCGAGTTCGGCACCGGCACGGCGAGGCAGCGCACACCGATCTCCTGCTCGTTGTCGTCGACGGCGTACCCGAGGCGGCGCACCTCCTCCAGCGCGTCGAGGAAACCGTCGGCCGTGGTGATCGTCTTCTCGGTCGCCGCAGGCATCCCGGTCCGCGCGAGCAGCGCCCGCACCTCGCCGGCCGGCGTGTGCGCGAGCAGCGCCTTGCCCACACCCGTGGAGTGCGGCAGCACCCGGCGCCCGACCTCGGTGAACATCCGCATCGAGTGCTTGGAAGGCACCTGGGCGACGTACACGATCTCGTCCCCGTCGAGCAGCGCCATGTTCGCCGTCTCGCCGGTCTCCTCGACGAGCCGGGCGAGATACGGCCGCGCCCACGTGCCGAGCAGCCGGGACGCGGACTCGCCGAGACGGATCAGGCGCGGGCCGAGCGCGTAGCGCCGGTTGGGCTGCTGGCGTACGTAGCCGCAGGCGACCAGGGTGCGCATCAGGCGGTGGATCGTGGGCAGGGGGAGGCCGCTGCTCGCGGAGAGTTCGCTGAGGCCCACCTCGCCGCCGGCGTCGGCCATCCGCTCCAGGAGGTCGAAGGCGCGCTCGAGGGACTGGACACCGCCGCTGGGCGCGGACTTGGCGGCATCAGTGGTGCTGGCGTCGGACGTCGGCACAGCGCGTTCCTTTCGAGGACAAGCGGGCGGGGGTGCAGCCTACCGGCGGTTTCCTGACCAGTGATCCCTTGACCCTGAAGTTCGTTCGTAGCTACATTCTGCCTACCGGAATCATAATTTCACTTTGTGGAAACGTCCAAAGCTCGCTCAGGACACCCGGAGCATGCCGCGGACCCTTGACGGACCGCGAACCAGGAGGGAAAACTCCTGCGGAGGAAGCTTCAACAGAACGTTGAATCGCAAGTACGTCGACGTACGAGTACAAGGAGGTCCGGGGTGCCGGGAGCCGAAGTCGAACTGGTGCTGCGCTCGACCCGCGTCATCACCCCCGACGGTACGCGGCCCGCGTCGGTCGCCGTCGCCGCCGGCAGAATCGTCGCGGTGCTCGCGCACGACGCGGAGGTACCGGCGGGCGCCCGGCTCGAGGACTTCGGCGACGACGCGCTGCTGCCAGGCATCGTGGACACGCACGTCCACGTCAACGACCCGGGGCGCACCGAGTGGGAGGGCTTCTGGACCGCCACCCGCGCCGCCGCGGCCGGTGGCATCACGACCCTCGTCGACATGCCGCTCAACTCGCTGCCGCCGACCACCAGCGTCGCCAACCTGCGCACCAAGCAGGAGGTCGCCGCCGCCAAGGCCCACATCGACGTCGGCTTCTGGGGCGGCGCCCTGCCCGACAACGTCAAGGACCTGCGCCCGCTGCACGACGCCGGCGTCTTCGGCTTCAAGTGCTTCCTGTCGCCGTCCGGCGTCGACGAGTTCCCGCACCTCGACAACGAGCGGCTCACCGCCTCCATGGCGGAGATCGCCGGTTTTGGTGCTGAAGGCGGGCTGCTCATCGTGCACGCCGAGGACCCGCACGAGCTGGACGCCGCCCCGCACACCAGCGGCCCCAAGTACGACGACTACCTCGCGACCCGGCCCCGCATCTCCGAGGACACCGCGATCAAGGGGCTCATCGACACCGCCAAGCGGATCGGCGCCCGCGTCCACATCCTGCACCTGTCCTCCTCCGACGCGCTGCCGCTGATCGCCGCCGCCAAGGCCGAGGGCGTCAAGCTGACCGTCGAGACGTGTCCGCACTACCTCACGCTCACCGCCGAGGAAGTCCCGGACGGGGCCAGCGAGTTCAAGTGCTGCCCGCCGATCCGCGAGGCCGCCAACCAGGACCTGCTCTGGCAGGCCCTCGCCGACGGCACCATCGACTGCGTCGTCACCGACCACTCGCCGTCCACCGCCGAGCTGAAGACCGACGACTTCGCCACCGCGTGGGGCGGCATCTCAGGGCTTCAGCTCAGCCTCTCCGCCATCTGGACCGCCGCCCGCGCGCGTGGGTACTCGCTCGACGACGTGGTCCGCTGGATGTCCGCGCGCACCTCGGAGCTGGTCGGCCTCGACGACCGCAAGGGCGCCATCGCGGTCGGCCGCGACGCCGACTTCGCGGTGCTCGCCCCCGACGAGACCTTCACCGTCGACCCGGCCGCGCTCCAGCACCGCAACCGCGTCACCGCCTACGCGGGCAAGACGCTGCACGGCGTCGTCAAGTCGACCTGGCTGCGCGGGATGCGCATCGTCGCCGACGGCGAGTTCACCGCCCCGCAGGGCAAGCTGCTCGAAAGGACCAAGTAACACCGTGGCCGCATCCTCCGAGAATTCTCAGATACCCCGCTTCACCGGTGACGCGAGCCCGTACGGCGGCGGCGACCCGTACGCCGACTACCGCACCGCGGACTTCCCCTTCACCCGGTACGCCGACCTCGCGGCACGCACGCTCGGCGCCGGGGTGATCGCCGCGAACGACGAGTTCTTCGCGCAGCGCGAGAACCTCCTCGTCGCCGGGCGCGCCGAGTTCGACCCGGAGCACTTCGGTCACAAGGGCAAGATCATGGACGGCTGGGAGACCCGCCGTCGCCGCGGCACCGGGCCCGAGCACCCGTGGCCCACCGCCGAGGACCACGACTGGGCGCTCGTCCGGCTCGGCGCCCCCGGCGTCATCCGCGGCATCGTCGTCGACACCGCCCACTTCCGCGGCAACTACCCGCAGGCCGTCTCCGTCGAGGCGACCTCGGTGGCGGGCGCCCCCACGCCCGAGGAGCTGCTCGCCCCGGACGTGAAGTGGACGACGCTCGTCCCGCGTACGGCGGTCGGCGGCCACGCGGCCAACGGTTTCGAGGTCGACGTCCGGCAGCGCTTCACGCACCTGCGCGTCAACCAGCACCCCGACGGCGGCATCGCCCGCCTGCGCGTGCACGGCGAGGTCGTCCCCGACCCGCAGTGGCTCGCCACGCTCGGCACCTTCGACGTCGTGGCCCTCGCCAACGGCGGCCACGCCGAGGACGCCTCGAACCTCTTCTACTCGCCCGCCTCCAACACCATCCAGCCGGGCTACTCCCGCAAGATGGACGACGGCTGGGAGACCCGGCGCCGCCGCGACAACGGCAACGACTGGATCCGCTACCAGCTCGTCGCGCAAGCCCAGATCCGCGCCCTGGAGATCGACACGGCGTACCTGAAGGGGAACAGCGCCGGGTGGGCGTCCGTCTCCGTCAAGGACGGTGCCGACGGCGACTGGGTCGAGGTACTGCCCCGTACCCGCCTCCAGCCCGACACGAACCACCGCTTCGTGCTCGACACCCCGGCGGTCGGCACCCACGCCCGTGTCGACATCTACCCCGACGGCGGCATCTCGCGCCTGCGCCTGTTCGGCTCCCTCACGGAGCAGGGCACGGCGCAACTGGCGGCCCGCCGCGCGGAGTTGGGCGCGTAGCACGCACCCCGCAAGGCCTGCGGGGCACACCGGCCCGACAGCACCGGTGTGCCCCGCATTCTGTTGCCCGCGCTGTTCCTACGCGGCGTGCCCGCCGTCCACCGCGAGCTCCGCGCCCGTGATGTACGTGGCGGCCGGACCCGCGAGATAGGCCACGGTCCGGGCCACCTCGTCCGCCGTGCCGAACCGGCCGAGCGCCGTGGCCTCCGCCTGGCCCGCCGCGTACGGGCCGTCCGCCGGGTTCATGTCCGTGTCGATCGGCCCCGGGTGGACGATGTTCGCGTTGATGCCACGGGCACCGAGCTCCCTGGCCAGCGCCTTCGTCAGACCGATCAGGGCCGACTTGCTCATCGCGTAGAGCGTGCCGCCCGGACCCGGCACGTGCTTGGCCATGCAGGTGCCGATCGTGACGATGCGGCCGCCCTCGCCCAGGACCGGTGCCGCGGCCTGCGAGGCGAGGAAGACACCGCGCACGTTCACCGCGAGCACCCGGTCCACGTCGGCGAGGCTCAAACTCTCCAGCGGGCCGAGGACGCCGACGCCGACGTTGTTGACGAGGACGTCGAGCCGGCCGAGCCGCTCCACGGTCAGGGCCACCGCGCCGGCCGCCTCGCCCGCGTCCGCCGAGTCGGCGCGTACCGCGAACCCGCGCCGCCCCAGGGCCTCGACCCGCCGCACGACCTCGTCGGCCGCCTCCTTGCCGTGCACGTAGGTGACCGCCACATCGAAGCCGTCCTGCGCGAGCCGCAGTGCCGTCGCCGCGCCCATGCCACGGCTGCCGCCGGTCACCAGAGCCACCTTGCTGTCCATGAATGCTCCTGAAGTCATCGGTTGTCGCTGTGACTTCGAGTACAGCGGCGTACGAGGACGAAAGCTGGCGGCAATCGGACGGCAAGGCCGACGGCAGAGGGGGCACTTGTGAACACCCGGAAAACATGCGGCAGTTGTTGTTGACGTGTACCCGTCTACGCGCGTCATGCTGAGCGGCATGAAGATTCCCCCACGCTTCATCAGCGTCGCCGCCCTCGCCGCCGCCCTCTTCGTCGGCGGCCCCGCCACCGTCGCCGCCCAGGCGGCCCCGGCCCCCGTCACCGCCTCCGCCTCGCTCTCCGCCGCAGCCGTCGGCGACATCTGCTACTCCGCGCTGCCGTCCCAGGCGCACGACACCCTGGACCTCATCGCGCAGGGCGGCCCGTACCCGTACGACCAGGACGGCACCGTCTTCCAGAACCGCGAGGGCGTCCTGCCGTCCCAGTCCACCGGCTACTACCACGAGTACACGGTCATCACGCCGGGCTCCTCCGACCGCGGTGCCCGCCGCATCGTCACCGGCGAGTCGAACCAGGAGGACTACTACACGTCCGACCACTACGCGTCGTTCGACCTGGTCGACCACGACTGCTGAAGCGCTGAGTCCCTAGCTCTTCTTCCGGCTCTCGGCGACCGCGATCAGGGCGAACGCGAGCACGACCAGCGCGATGCTCCCGTACACCTCGCGGCCGTCGAGGAAGCCGATGTGCTGGACCAGCCCCCAGTCCAGCCACCCCGTGCACGCGTGAAGCAGGCCGACCGCCGCCTGGATCAGTACACACGCGGCAATGACCTCGACCAATTCCCAGAGCTGCTTCTTGTTCATGCCAGGAACTCTCGCCCCGCGGACCTCCCACGCACATCGGCCGCGGGGCGAGGCACGTTCGGCATGAGTAGCTTTCCGGACCGCTTCCGTGCGACCGAAGTCCTTGGCCGTACGACTTTGGTCGCGCACCGGGCGCAACAGGCGGCGTGCCGCATCCGGCGTGCGTAGATTTGTCGACCATGGAGCCCTCGCAGCAGACCGTGACCCCACCGCCGGCGGACGGGCCGCCGCTGCCGTGGCGCCGCCGGCTGCTGCCCTCGGCCGTCATGGACGAGATGGACCTGGACGCGGACGGGCACCCGGGCCGCCGGCGGCGCACCGTGCGGGACTGGATCGTCGACTTCAGCTGCTTCCTGATCGCCGTCTTCTGCGGACTGATCTTCGCCGAGCAGGTCTGGGACGACCCGAACACCCCGCACGCCCTGGCCGGCGTCGACCAGCTGCTCGGCGCCCTGGCCTGTGCCGCGCTCTGGCTGCGCAGACGCTGGCCGCTCGGCCTGGCCGTCGCGATGATCCCGGTCGGCTTCCTGTCCAACTCCTCCGGCGGCGCGGCCATGATCGCGTTCTTCACGCTCGCCGTGCACCGCCCGTTCCGCTACGTGGGCTGGACCGCGGGCGCCTCCCTCGTGGTCGTCCCGTTCTTCTTCTGGCTGCGGCCCGACCCGAACTCGTCGTACCTGTCCGCTGTCGCGTGGACGGTGGTCGTCACGGTCACCGTCGTCGGCTGGGGCATGTTCGTCCGCTCCCGGCGCCAGCTCCTGCTCTCCCTGCGCGACCGCGCCCACCGCGCCGAGACCGAGGCGGCGCTCCGCGCCGAGCAGGCCCAGCGGCTGGCCCGTGAGGCCATCGCCCGGGAGATGCACGACGTCCTGGCCCACCGGCTGACGCTGCTGAGCGTGCACGCGGGCGCCCTGGAGTTCCGGCCCGACGCACCCCAGGCGGAGATCGCCCGCGCCGCCGGCGTCATCCGGGAGAGCGCGCACGAAGCACTGCAGGACCTGCGCGAGATCATCGGTGTGCTGCGCGCCGCCGACCACGGCGAGGATTCCGGCCGCCCCCAGCCCACGCTGAAGGCGCTGGACACGCTGATCGCCGAGTCCCGCGAAGCCGGTATGAAGGTCGGCCTCGTCCTGGACGTCACCGACCCTGAGGCCGTCCCCGCCTCCGTCGGCCGCACCGCCTACCGCATCGCCCAGGAGGGTCTGACCAACGCCCGTAAGCACGCCCCCGGCGCCGAGGTCACGGTCGCGGTCGGCGGTGCCCCCGGCGACGGCCTCACCATCACGGTCAGCAACCCGCCCCCGCCCGGCGCCGTACCGCACGTCCCCGGCTCCGGGCAGGGCCTGATCGGTCTGACCGAACGGGCCACCCTCGCCGGTGGCCGCCTCGACCACGGGCCGGGGCCCGACGGCGGTTTCGTCGTCCGGGCCTGGCTGCCGTGGACCGGATGAGCGATCCGCACGACGCCGGTCCCCGCTTGGCTACGGTGACCCCATGAACGCGATCCGTTTGCTGCTCGTCGACGACGACCCGCTGGTCCGCTCCGGTCTGACCCTCATGCTGGGCGGGGCCGAGGACGTCGTCATCGTCGGCGAGGCGGCCGACGGCGAACAGGCCCTCGCGGTCGCCGGGACGGTCCGGCCCGATGTCGTCCTCATGGACATCCGCATGCCGAACATGGACGGCCTCACGGCCACCGAGCGGCTGCGGGCGCGGACGGACGCCCCCGAGGTCGTCGTCCTCACCACGTTCCACGCGGACGAGCAGGTGCTGCGGGCGCTGCGCGCGGGCGCGGCCGGCTTCGTGCTCAAGGACGCCACCCCCGCCGAGATCCTCGACGCCGTGCGCAGCGTCGTGGCCGGCGACCCCGTGCTCTCGCCCGCCGTGACCCGTCAGCTGATGACCCACGCCGCGGCCTCCGAGCGCGACGTCCGCACCGCGGGCGCCCGCCGCCGCCTCGCCTGCCTCGCCGACCGGGAACGCGACGTCGCCGTCGGGATCGGCCACGGCAGGTCCAACGCGGAGATCGCCGCGACCCTCTATCTCAGCGTCCCCACCGTCAAGGCCCACGTCTCCCGCATCATGACCAAGCTCGACCTCAACAACCGCGTACAGATCGCACTGCTGGTGCACGACGCGGGCCTGCTCGACGGCTGACAGCCGACAGCGGGCGGGGCACGGGTGATGTGTCACGGTAAATTTCACACCGTGATCTAAGTGTGGGGTGCAGGGGTGAAGGGGTGGAGCGAAGAATGGCAGGACCACGTCGGCGGACGGTGCGCGATCTGCGCCGCAACAACCGGGCCACCGTACTGAGCAAGCTCTACTTCGACGGACCGCTCAGCAGACAGGAGCTGGGCCCGCTCACGGCTCTCAGCTCGGGCTCCATCAGCAACGTCGTCGCGGAGCTGGTCGCCGACGGGCTCGTGGAGGAGGCGGGCTCCGTCGACTCCGACGGCGGCCGTCCGCGCACCCTGCTGCGCGTCGCGCCGGGCAGCGGGCACGTCGTCGGGGTGGACGTCGGCGAGACCCGGGTCCGCGTGGAGCTGTTCGACCTGTCCCTGAGCGAACTCGCGCGCGTGGACGCCCCGCTGCCCCTCGCCGCACCCGACGGCACGTACGACGCGCACGAGATCGTACGTCTCATCGCGGGCGGCCTCACCGAGGTCCTGGCCGGGACCGGCGTGACGCCCGCCTCGCTCATCGGCGTCGGCATCGGGGTGCCCGGCATAGTGGACGCCTCCGGCGCCTCCGGCGCGGTCGTGCACGGCCAGACCATCGGCTGGGAAGCCGTACCCCTGGAAGCGATGCTGCGCGCCCCCGGCGAACTCCCGCCCCAGATCCCGCTGTTCGTCGACAACGGCGCCAAGACCCTCGGCCGCGCCGAGATGTGGTTCGGCGCGGGCCGCGGCGCCCGGAACGCGGTGATCACCCTCATCGGCTCCGGCGTCGGCGCCTGCGTCATCGCCGACGGCGTGCCCTACCAGGGCTCCTCCAGCAGCGCGGGGGAGTGGGGCCACACCGTCCTCCAGGTCGGCGGCCGCCTCTGCCGGTGCGGCTCGCGCGGCTGCCTGGAGGCGTACGTCGGCGCGGAGGCGCTCCTCGAGCGGTGGCGGGAGGCGGGCGGCAGCTGGACCGCGCAGGACGAGGAGGGCGCGCTCGCCGAACTCCTGGCCGCCCCCGACACCGGTCAACTCCTGGACGAAACAGCCGAGTTCCTCGGCGCGGGCATCGCCGACCTCGTCAACCTCTTCAACCCCGAGCGGATCGTCGTCGGCGGCTGGGCCGGACTGCTGCTCGGCCCGCGCCTCATCGAACCGGTGCGCCGCGCGGCCGCCTCGTACGCGCTGCGCCACCCCTTCGCGCAGACCACCGTCGAACTGGGCCGCCTCGGCGCCGACGCGGTCACGGTCGGCGCGGCGACGCTGCCGCTCGCCCGGTTCCTGGAGACGGGCGGGGCCGAGCGGGAACGGATCGTGAGCGGCGCGAGTTGGATGGGGTGAGCGGACGGCGCCGGCCGGCGGCCGGGACGAGAGCGGGGAGCACGCGATGGCAGACCTGGGCGAGACCGTCGACCTCGACGAGTTCGCGGACGGCGCGCGATCGTTCTACGCCGACCCCTACCCCGTGTACGACGCGCTGCGCAGGCGCGGCGCCCTGCACCATGTGCGTACGCCGGGGCCGGGGCCCCGCGAGGAGCTGTGGCTCATCGTCGGGCACGAGGCGTCCCGGGCCGCGTTCACCGATCCGCGCCTGGTCAAGTCCCCGCCCTGGGGCTTCGACGACGCCCTCATCGGGCGCCATCTGCTGTTCGCGGACCCGCCCGAGCACGGCAGGCTGCGCTCCCTGGTCACCCGGGAGTTCACCCCGCGCCGGGTCGCCGGACTCGCACCCCGCATCCAGAAGATCACCGACGAGCTGCTCGACGACATGGTGCCCCGCGGCTCCGCCGACCTGATCGCGGTGCTGGCCTTCCCGCTCCCTCTCATCGTCATCTGCGAGCTGCTCGGCGTCCCCGACATCGACCGGGAGCGCTTCCGCCGGATGTCGACGCAGGTGGTCGCGCCGACGAGCGTCGACGAAGAGAGCAGCGTCTACGTCGAACTCGCCGAGTTCCTGGACGCGTTGATCGAGGACAAGCGGGCCTCCGATCCCGCCGACGATCTGCTGAGCGCGCTCATCAGGACCACGGCGGAGGACGGCGACCGGCTCTCCCCGGACGAGCTGCGCGCCATGGCCTTCCTGTTGCTGGTCGCCGGCCACGAGACGACGGTCAACCTGATCGGTAACGGGGTGCGGGCTCTGCTCTCGCACCCTGAGCAACTCGCGGCTCTGCGCGCGGACATGAGCCTTCTCGACGGCGCGGTGGAGGAGATGCTGCGCTACGACGGCCCGGTGGAGACGGCGACGCACCGCTTCGCCGCGGAGCCGGTCGAGATCGACGGCCGGGTGATCCCGGCGGGCGCGCCCGTCCTGATCGGCATCGGCTCGGCCGACCGCGACCCCGGCCGCTTCGCGGAGCCGGACCGTTTCGACATCCGCCGCGACGCCCGCGGGCACATGGCGTTCGGCCACGGCATCCACTTCTGCCTGGGCGCCCCCCTGGCCCGCATAGAGGGCCGCACGGCCATCCGCTCCCTCCTGACCCGCTGCCCCGGCCTGACCCTTTCCGACGCCCCGAACGCCTGGCTCCCCGGCCTGCTGATGCGAGGCACGCGCACATTGCCGGTGCACTGGTAGCCCAACCCCGCCAGGGGCGCGGGACTGTGCCGATCAGCGGCTCCGCCGCGGGGCGCGACCAGCCCTGCCAGGGGCGCGGGACTGTGCCGATCAGCGGCTCCGCCGCGGGGCGCGACCAGCCCTGCCAGGGGCGCGGGACTGTGTCGATCAGCGGCTCCGCCGCGGGGCGCGACCAGCCCTGCCAGGGGCGCGGGGAACTGCGCAAAAAGAAGGGGCCCGAGCCGATCAGACCCCGGGTACCTCCTCCACCCGCACAACCCTCCGCTCGGCCCGCGACACCTCACAAGCCTCCGCCACCCGCAACGCCGCCAACGCCTCGAACCCGTCGCAGGGATTGACCCGCTCCCCGCGCGCCACATCCACGAACGCCTTCAGTTCGGCCTCGTACGCGGCAGCGAACCGCTCCAGGAACCCGGGCCACGGCTTCGCGGCGGCCGGCGGCCCCTCCGGCTCCGTGGAGGCGATCGGCGTCCGGTCGTCGAGGCCCACGACCACCGTGTCCCGCTCACCGGAGAGCTCCATCCGCACGTCGTACCCGGCCCCGTTGCACCGCGTAGCCGTAGCCGTGGCAAGGGTCCCGTCGTCCAGGGTCAGGACGACAGCCGCCGTGTCGACGTCTCCCGCCTCCCGGAACATGGAGGGCCCCGCGTCGGACCCGGCCGCGTACACCTCGACGATCTCGCGTCCGGTCACCCACCGCAGGATGTCGAAGTCGTGGACGAGGCAGTCCCGGTAGAGGCCGCCGGAGAGCGGCAGATACGCGGCGGGCGGCGGCGCCGGGTCGGAGGTCATGGCCCGCACGGTGTGCAACCGCCCGAGCGACCCCGCCCGCACGGCGTCCCGCGCGGCCGTGTACCCGGCGTCGAAGCGCCGCTGGAAGCCGAGCTGGAGGATCGTGCCCGCCGCCTCGACCTCACGCAGGGCGGCCAGCGTCCCGGGCAGGTCGAGGGCGATCGGCTTCTCGCAGAAGACGGGCAGTCCGGCCCGCGCCGCCCGCCCGATCAGCTCGGCGTGCGCGGCGGTGGCCGCGGTGATCACCAGGGCGTCAACGCCCCACGTGAAGAGTTCGTCGACGCTCGGCGCCGCGGTCGCCCCGATCCGGTCGGCCAGCGCCGCGGCCCGCGCGGGCTCGGCGTCGGTGACGACGAGCGAGCCGACCTCCCGGTACCGCTCCAGCACACCCGCGTGAAAGGTTCCGATCCGGCCCGTTCCGATGAGTCCGATGCGCATGGACCCAACGTGCCGTCCCGCCCACATACTGTCAATCCTTTGTCCTGACAAACACGCGTTCCCGGCCCCTCCATTTGTCCGGACAATCGAACTTCAGGACTTCCCGTCAACATCTCCCGCCGCTACGCTCGGCCCGTGGCCAAACCCGTAGCCGACCCGACCGTCCCGCTCGAACTCAGCGTCGACCGCAGCAGCCCCGTCCCGCTGTACTTCCAGCTCTCCCAGCAGCTGGAGTCGGCGATCGAGCGCGGCGCCCTGACCCCCGGCAGCCTGCTCGGCAACGAGATCGAGCTGGCCGGCCGCCTGGGCCTCTCCCGGCCCACCGTCCGCCAGGCCATCCAGTCCCTCGTCGACAAGGGACTGCTCGTGCGGCGGCGCGGCGTCGGCACCCAGGTCGTGCACAGCCAGGTCAAACGCCCCCTGGAGCTGTCCAGCCTCTACGACGACCTGGAGGCCGCGGGCCAGCGCCCCGAGACCAGGGTCCTGGCCAACACCCTCGTGCCCGCCTCCGCCGAGATCGCCGCCGCGCTCGCGCTCGGCGAGGGCGACGAGGTGCACCGCGTCGAGCGGCTGCGCCTCGCCCACGGTGAACCGGTCGCGTACCTGTGCAACCACCTGCCCACCGGCCTGCTCGCGCTGGAGGACGCGCGCCTGGAGGCCACCGGCCTGTACCGGCTGATGCGCGCCGCGGGCATCACGCTGCACAGCGCCCGCCAGTCCGTCGGCGCGCGCGCCGCCACCGCCGTCGAGGGCGAGCGCCTCGGCGAGCCGACGGGGGCGCCGCTGCTGACGATGAAGCGCACGACGTTCGACGACAAGGGCCGCGCGGTCGAGTTCGGCTCGCACACGTACCGGGCCTCGCGCTACTCCTTCGAGTTCCAGCTCCTCGTACGGTCCTGAAGGCGGCTGACAGGGCGGCGGGCCGCGACCGTGGTCCGAATGTTCTGACAAATTCATTGACGCTGCGAGGGGGCCCCGCTACAAACTCCTCCAGCCGCACCGCGCGGCCGGAGGAGAGGTGGCTCCACGATGCGCACGACGAGAACGGCGCGCACGACCCGCACAGCTCGCACGGCCGCGGCCCTCGTCGCGGTGCTCGCCCTCGCCGCCGGTTGCAGTGGATCGGGCGGCAAGGATTCCGAGGACAAGGCGGACGACTCGCAGAGCGGCAAGGGGGTGTCCACGCCCCGCCTCAAGATCGCGATGATCACGCACTCCGGTGAGGGCGACACCTTCTGGGACATCGTGCGCAGCGGCGCCAAGCAGGCCGCCGCCAAGGACAACGTCGACTTCCTCTACTCGAACGACAAAGAAGCCAAGGGGCAGGCCGAGCTCGTCCAGGCCGCGATCGACAAGAAGGTCGACGGGATCGTCGTCACCCTCGCCAAGCCGGAGGCCATGCAGGCGGTGCTCGGCAAGGCGAAGGCGGCGGGCATCCCGGTGGTCTCCATCAACTCGGGCTCCGAGTTCTCGCAGAAGTACGGCGCGCTCAGCCACATCGGCCAGGAGGAGTCCGTGGCCGGCGAGGCCGTCGGTACGAGGCTGGCGGAAGAGGGCCGCAAGAAGACGCTGTGCGTCATCCACGAGCAGGGCAACGTCTCCCTCGAGCAGCGCTGCGCCGGCGTCAAGAAGACCTTCAAGGGCACCGTCGAGAACCTCAACGTCGACGGCACGAACGCCCCGAACTCCCAGTCCTCCATCGAGGCCAAGCTCCAGGCCGACAAGTCCATCGACGCGATCGTCGCGCTCGGCGCCCCGATCGCGGCCCTCGCGGTGAAGGCCAAGGACGGCGCCGGCAGCAAGGCGGAGATCGCCACCTTCGACCTGAACGCCGAGGTCGTCCGGCGGCTCAAGGCCGAGGAGGTCACCTTCGCCGTCGACCAGCAGCCGTACCTGCAGGGTTACCTGGCCGTCGACGAGCTGTGGCTCTACAAGACCAACGGCAACGTGCTGGGCGGCGGGAAACCCGTCTTCACCGGGCCCGCGCTCGTCACCGAGAAGGACGTACCCCAGCTGGAGAAGTACACCGCGCGCGGTACCCGGTGAACCGTTGGATGATCCCCGTGACCCATACTTGTGCGTTTGGGACCGCAAAGTGGTCCTCTAGGACCGGTCGACGGTCCGCCGGGGCCGGCCCGTCGCCGGTCCCGGTGTACGACGCAGCAGACCAAGAAGGGCACGGCCTCGTGGCACGGTTTCGGACCTGGGTGAGCTTCGCCGTTGCGGGGGCGCTCGGCCTCACGCTGGCGGGATGCAGCAGCACCGGCGGCAAGCGGGCGGAGGACGCCAGGAAGGCGCAGACCGCCCAGGGCAAGGCCGCGGTGAACACCCCGCGCTGGACCTTCGCGATGATCACCCACTCGGGCGATGGCGACACGTTCTGGGACATCGTCCAGAGCGGTGCCGAGCAGGCCGCCCGCAAGGACAACATCAACTTCCTCTACTCGCACAACGACGAGGCCAACCAGCAGGCGCAGCTCGTCGACGCCGCGATCGACAAGAAGGTCGACGGCATCATCGTCACGCTCGCCAAGCCGGCCGCGATGAAGGCGGCCGTGGCCCGCGCCGAGAAGGCCGGCATCCCGGTCATCACGGTGAACTCCGGCTCCGCGGAGTCCAAGGAGTTCGGCGCGCTCACGCACATCGGGCAGGACGAGAAGATCGCGGGCGAGGCCGTCGGCGAGGAGCTCAACAAGCGCGGCAAGAAGAAGGCGCTGTGCATCCTGCACGAGCAGGGCAACGTGGGCCACGAGCAGCGCTGCGAGGGTGCGAAGGAGACCTTCGAGGGCACGATGACGAACCTGTACGTCGAAGGCACCAACATGCCCGACGTGCAGTCCTCCATCGAGGCCAAGCTCCAGTCCGACCGTTCCGTCGACGCGGTCGTCACGCTCGGCGCCCCCTTCGCCGCCACCGCCGTGAAGGCCAAGGAGGACGCGGGCAGCAAGGCCGAGATCGACACGTTCGACCTGAACGAGAAGGTCGCGCAGGGCCTCCAGGACGATTCGCTCGGCTTCGCCGTCGACCAGCAGCCCTACCTCCAGGGCTACCAGGCCGTGGACCTGCTGTGGCTCTACCGGTACAACGCCAACGTGCTCGGCGGCGGCCAGCCGGTCCTCACCGGACCGCAGGTCGTCACCAAGGACCAGGCCGCCGAGCTCGCGCAGTACGCGAAGCGGGGGACACGATGACGACCACGACTCCTGAACCGCAGCTCGACGAGAGAATGCTGCGGGCCTCACCCTGGAAGAAGCTGCTCGGCCGCCCCGAGCTCGGCTCGGTGGTCGGTGCCGTCGCCGTCTTCATCTTCTTCGCGATCTTCGCGGACAGCTTCCTGCGGGCCACCAGCCTCGCGACCGTCCTCTACGCGGCCTCCACCCTCGGCATCATGGCCGTGCCGGTCGCGCTGCTGATGATCGGCGGCGAATTCGACCTGTCGGCGGGCGTCCTCGTGACCTCGTCAGCGCTGATCTCGTCGATGTTCAGCTACCAGATGACGGCGAACACCTGGGTCGGCGTCCTCGTCTCCCTGCTGGTCACCCTCGCCATCGGCGTCTTCAACGGTGTGATGCTGACCCGCACCAAACTGCCCAGCTTCATCATCACGCTGGGCACGTTCCTGATGCTGACCGGCATGAACCTCGGCTTCACCAAGCTGATCAGCGGCACCGTCTCGACGAAGTCGATCTCAGACATGGAGGGCTTCTCCTCCGCGAAGTCCGTCTTCGCCTCGACGTTCACCATCGGCGGCGTCGACTTCAAGATCACGATTCTCTGGTGGCTCGCCCTGATCCTGGTCGCCACCTGGATCCTGCTGCGCACCCGCGCCGGAAACTGGATCTTCGCCGTCGGCGGCGACCTGGACGCGGCCCGCGCGGTCGGCGTCCCGGTCAACAAGACCAAGATCGGCCTGTACATGGGTGTCGCGTTCGGCGCCTGGATCTCCGGCCAGCACCTGCTCTTCTCGTACGACGTCGTGCAGTCCGGCGAAGGCGTCGGCAACGAGCTGATCTACATCGTCGCGGCCGTCATCGGCGGCTGTCTGATCACCGGCGGCTACGGCTCGGCGGTCGGCGCGGCCATCGGCGCCCTGATCTTCGGCATGACCAGCAAGGGCATCGTGTTCGCCGAGTGGAACTCGGACTGGTTCAAGTTCTTCCTCGGAGCGATGCTGCTCCTCGCGACCCTGCTCAACGCGTGGGTCCGTAAGCGCGCGGAGGCGATCAAGTGAGTACGGAGCACGTGAGTACGGACCACGTGGCCCCCGAGGCGCGTACGCCCCTGGTCGAGCTCGACGGCGTCAGCAAGTACTACGGGAACATCCGGGCCCTTGAAGACGTGTCGCTCGTCGTGAACGCGGGTGAGATCTCCTGCGTCCTCGGTGACAACGGCGCCGGCAAGTCCACCCTCATCAAGATCATCGCGGGGTTGCACCGGCACGACGCGGGCTCCTTCTCGATCGAGGGCGAGGAGGCGAAACTGGCCAACCCGCGGGAGGCCCTGGACCGCGGTATCGCCACGGTGTACCAGAACCTCGCCGTCGTTCCGCTGATGCCGGTGTGGCGCAACTTCTTCCTCGGTTCCGAGCCGACGAAGGGCAAGGGCCCTTTCAAGCGCCTGGACGTCGACCTCATGCGCCGGACGACCCGCGAGGAACTCCTGCGCATGGGCATCGACCTGCGCGACGTCGACCAGCCCGTCGGCACGCTGTCCGGCGGTGAGCGGCAGTGCGTGGCCATCGCCCGTGCCGTGTACTTCGGCGCGAAGGTCCTCGTCCTCGACGAGCCGACCGCGGCGCTCGGCGTCAAGCAGTCGGGTGTCGTCCTCAAGTACGTCGCGGCGGCGCGGGACGCGGGGCTCGGCGTGGTCCTCATCACGCACAACCCGCACCACGCGTATCTCGTCGGCGACCGGTTCGTGCTGCTCAAGCGCGGGGCGATGTTCGGCAGCCATACCCGTGACGAGATCTCGCTGGACGAGCTGACCCGGCAGATGGCCGGCGGCAACGAGCTGGACGATCTCCGCCATGAGCTGGAGCGGGCGCCTGTGCCTACGCATTTGGGCGGGCATGGGGCGGGCGGGGTCGAGAAGTAACCCGGGTCCGCTGTAGCGCTGAGCTGTTCGTCGGCGGGTCCGCTGTAGCGCTGAGCTGTTCGTCGGCGGGTTCGCTGTAGCGCTGAGCTGTTCGTCGGCGGGTGCGGGCCGCGTCGTGGCTGGTCGCGCAGTTCCCCGCGCCCCTGGGAGGAGCGTTTTCGTCCGCGGGCCGGTGGGGGCTGGTCGCGCAGTTCCCCGCGCCCCTGGAGCATGCGGCTCCGCCGCAGCCCCAGGCCTGAGATGGCGCACGCAGTGCGCATCTCAGGGGCGCGGGGAACGGCGCGAGAAGCCCCCACCGGCCCGCGGGCGAAGTTCGGTCTTGGAAGGGGCGCGGGGAACGGCGCAAGAAGCCCCCACCGGCCCGCAGCCGTAAAACCTCCCGGGGCGCGGGGCACCCCGCCGGACCAGAAACCCGGATCGCGGCGGAGCCGACGCGTGAGGCAGAATCGCCGCAATGAGCACCTACCGCGACCTCGCCCACCGGGGCAGCGCCCGGGCCACCGTCCTGCGGACGGTCGGCACCAGGGAGCGCCGCTCGCACCTGACGGCCCCGCGCGTCCCCACCGTAGGCATCGACATCGGCGGCACCAAGGTGATGGCGGGCGTCGTCGACGCGGACGGCGCCATCCTGGAGACGCTGCGGGCCGAGACGCCCGACAAGTCGAAGAGCCCGAAGGTCGTCGAGGACACCATCACGGAGCTGGTCCTGGACCTCTCCGACCGGCACGACGTCCACGCGGTCGGCATCGGCGCGGCCGGCTGGGTCGACGCGGACCGCAACCGCGTCCTGTTCGCCCCGCACCTGTCCTGGCGCAACGAGCCGCTGCGCGACCGCCTCGCGGGCCGCCTCTCGGTCCCGGTCCTGGTCGACAACGACGCGAACACCGCCGCCTGGGCCGAATGGCGGTTCGGCGCGGGCCGCGGCGAGGACCACCTCGTCATGATCACGCTGGGTACCGGTATCGGCGGCGCGATCCTGGAGGACGGCCAGGTCAAGCGCGGCAAGTTCGGTGTGGCCGGCGAGTTCGGCCATATGCAGGTCGTCCCCGGCGGCCACCGCTGCCCGTGCGGCAACCGCGGCTGCTGGGAGCAGTACAGCTCGGGCAACGCGCTGGTCCGCGAGGCCCGCGAGCTCGCCGCCGCCGACTCCCCGGTCGCGTACAACATCATCGACCGGGTCCAGGGCAGCGTCCCCGACATCACCGGCCCCCTCATCACCCAGCTGGCCCGCGAGGGCGACGCCATGTGCGTCGAACTGCTCCAGGACATCGGCCAGTGGCTCGGCGTCGGCATCGCCAACCTCGCCGCCGCCCTCGACCCGTCCTGCTTCGTCATCGGCGGTGGCGTCTCCGCCGCCGACGACCTCCTCATCGGACCCGCCCGCGACGCCTTCAAGCGCCACCTCACCGGCCGCGGCTACCGCCCCGAGGCCCGTATCGCCCGCGCCCAGCTCGGCCCCGAGGCCGGCATGGTCGGCGCCGCGGACCTCGCCCGCCTCGTCGCCCGCCGCTTCCGCCGCGCCAAGCGCCGCCGCGTGGAACGCTACGAGCGTTACGAGAGGTACGCGCGTACGCGCACCGGCGCCGAGGGCCAGTGAGACCAGAGCGACAGGAAATGCCAGCCATGACGACCGTGCCCCGTCAGCCCTCGTCCCCGGACGAGGAGCCGCGCCAGGCCCCGGACCGGGGGCGCGTCATCCGCCGCCGCGCCCTCACCCTCCTGACCATCGTGCTGCTCATCGGGATCCCCGCCGGCTACCTGGTGATCTCCGCGAACCAGAGCCGCAACAGCGGCAAGGACAAGGAGGCCAAGTACTCGGCGACCGGCCTCACCATCGGCTGGCCGTCCAAGGTGCAGCGTCGCCTCTACGAGACCCCGATCCCCGGGTACTCCCGCAACGTCGCCTACTACGAGACGAACAACTACAAGGTCAGCCGCCTGTACGCGCAGTTCCTCACCAGCAACGCCGGCCTGGACACGTTCCTGAAGAGGGCCGGCAGCGACACGGACGAGCTCAAGAAGGGCGACCTCGCGATCAGCGACCGCGACCGGAACGTGGCCGGCTGGGAGTTCACCGGCCCCGGCCCCTGGTACGGCCTGACGCGCAGCCAGAAGGACCCGTCCCCGACCCAGACCATCGTGGTGAACCGCTCCAACCCGGACCACCCCATGGTCTTCGTGGTCTCGATGACGCACCCCTGAGCGCCGGGCCCCGCGCCGGCGCCGAGGTCGTCAGGTCGACCAGATGACGCCGCCGTTCTGCACGATGACGACCTTGCCGTCGGCCCGCAGGACCAGCTGCGCGCCCGCGTGGCCGTGGCTCTTGGAGGCCCAGATGGGGCGGTCGTCGCCGTTGTGGATGACGAGGTTGCCGTCGCTCTGGAAGATGGCCCGGTGGTTGGGGCCGAAGGTCATGGCCGCCCAGATGGGCTTGTCCTTCTCGTTGTAGACGACGAGGTTGCCGTCGGACTGCATGACCATCCGGATGCGGTTGGTCGTCCAGGCCTGGTTGACCTCCAGGACGCTGGGCGCGGAGACGGTCGCCGAGGTCCAGTGCGGTGTCGGGGTCGCCTTGGGGGTGGGCTTCTTCTTCTTCTTGGGCGGCGCGCTCGTCGCCGTCTTCTGCGGGGTGGGCGCGGCGGCCGGGGGCTTCGCGAGAGCGACCTTCGGCGGCTCGCTCTTCTTCGGCTTGTCCTTGCGCGGGGACGCGCTGGGCTTCTCGGCCACGTAGTCGCCCGGGGCGCCGAGAGCGGACTCCGGGTTCAGGACGGTGTCGGAGCCCGCCGCGACCGCGCTCTTCGCCGTGTCGTCGCGCCCGTCGTCGTCCGCGCTCCCGATCAGCAGCAGCGGTATCGCGATCAGGACGGCGCCCGCGACGGCGGCTCCCGCCAGGACCGGCTTGCTGGGGCGGCCGCCGACCACGCCGGTACCGGACTTGGTGCCCGGAGGCGCCGTGGCGACGGCCACCGCCACGGCGACGGTCTCCTTGGGCGCCGCAGCGCTCTTCTCAGCCGTTTCGGGCGTCGACGCAGCATCCGGTGACGGTGACGGTGACGGTGACGGTGACGGTGACGGTGACGATGACGGCGATGGCGCCGGGGTGGGCGTAGGCGTCGGTGCGGGCTCGCCTTCGCGGCGGCCTTCGGTGGCCGCCGGATCCGGCGTCTTCGCCTCCGGTGCCGGGGACCCGGCTTCCTCTGCGCGGGCGGCGGCGGCCGCCTCTGCGTTCGCGCCGGCGGCCTGGGGCTCGGGGGACATGCGGTACTCCTCCTCGGTGGCGGAGCCATACGTGGGGGCGTGGTGACGGCCGTGGCCCGGTCGCTGCCTTCGCCGGCCGCGGGGGACTTCTCGTACGGCTGTGGCTACGGTCCGGGCGTCCGGCCGGATGGCGTCGTATGCCGAAGTGGCCGACGGCGTAACCAACTTAGCCCGTCGCGGGGCGACAGCGCTCCCTTCCCGCCCATCACTTCCGACCGTTCTGTCACTTTGTCCGCTCTCGTCTCACAACTCCTGGAAAGTTCGCGACTCGGGCGGCAAACGGGCACGTGAGAGCCCGATACGGAGCAATCCCCACGCGCTGTCAGAGAGGCGCGTGTGGCATCCTGTTGGCTCCCTGATCTGATCAGTGCCGGCGTGAGCGCATGCCCTCCGGCACCCAGAACGCGTACGGACCCCGTGAGTTCAGGTGGAGATGCGGCCCGGAGGACGGCACGAGGGCGGGCATGCGGCCGAGGCCGGCGCATCCGGGGCCGACATACCCGAGGCCGTGCGGTCGGCGCTCCGCCCGACCGGGGCGATCCGGTACCGCTGGAGACCCAGCTCGACCGGCACCGCCCGGCCCGGCTGCTCACAGGCCAGGACGCCCGCCCGCCCGGCCCGGCGCCGGGCAGCATCACCTTCGACGACGGCAGCCGCCTGCCCGCCCTCCTCCTCGACCCCGACAGCGATCCTGGAGCCGGGAGCCCGGACGGCCGCGCCGACCGTACGCGCCCGGCCCCGCCCACCGGACTCTTCACCGGCCTCGGCACGCTCACCCTGCGCTCGCCCGACGAGGTGGCGGCCGAGATCCTCGGGAAGCTGCCGCCCAAGCTGCGCGGCCAGTTCGACGAGGCGGAACTGCTGCGCCTGCTGACCGAACAGCCCGGCGCCTTCACCGCCCCGCGCGGCGCCCGCTTCGTAGGCCGTGAGAAATCCGGCGTCGGCCACGAGCTGACCGTCGAGGCAGTCCCGTACAACCGGTGGGAACGCTTCTCCGACGTGGACGGCAGTACGGTCCGCGTCGACACGATGCGGCACGGCCAGGCCGGTACGGGCGGCGGGCGCAGCGTCGGGCGCCGCATCGCCGGCGCGCTCAGCATGGGCCCGCCGCTCGAATGGCTGCTGAAGATCGGCGTCTCGCTGGGCTGGACCCGCAGGACCGACTACGTCCAGGGCACGCAGGCGCTCAACCAGTCCGAGTACCGCGCCGTCGACGGCTCCCACCTGCACCTCGACGACGTGTACTACCGCGTACGAGTGGACCGGATCACCGAGGCGCCGAAGACCACCGCCACCGGCACGGACGGCGGGCCCCGCACGTCGCCCCACTGGCAGCGCAGCCGTGCGCACAGCGCGGCGTTCGCCGTGCGGGACGGACTGAGCCGGCGGCTGCCGGACGACCTCACCGTGCCCTACGCGGGGACCAAGCGCGCGCCGGAGACCCTGACGTTCCCGAAGGGCGTCGAGCCGCGGATCACCGAGACCACCGGGCTGCACCTGACCGACCCGCCGGAGAAGCTGGCGCTCGCCATCTCCGGTGCGCGGCCTGGCAGTTCGGCCCACCGGACGCTGATCTCGTTCGTCCGGCCGGGACGTCTGCTCGCCCTGTTCGGACGGCTCTCCTCACCGGTCAGCGGCCCCGAGCCGACCCGGGGAAGCGGCCAGCACCCGCTGGGGCACCTCGTCGTGGAGCGGTCGGTTGCGCACCGGGCGACGCTGGTCGCCGAGTCGGTCAAGGCGGAGCTGCGCGACATCGCCCAGGTCACTTACCAGAACCAGCGCGGCCACGTGCGTGACACCCGCGTGGGTGTCCAGATCACCTCCGGGCCGAACCACACCTAGGTCGGCCCGCAGGTCGACGTACGGGTGCAGGGCGGGCCGCTCGTCCGCACGGATCTCAGCACCGGCCGCGGCCACTACTTCGGCACCGACACCTCCCGCAAGACCACCGGCCGCGTCCGCAACCACCCCGTCGCGCTGTACCGGGTGGAGCGCACCCTGATGGTGCGGGCCGCCGGTGAACCGCCGTCCGCGGCCCGCCCGTTGCGCGTGGTCAGCCTGGACTGGATCTCCACCGCGGACGCGCGCCGGCTCGCGGGCCGGGACGCCTGTACGCCCGGGCAGGCGGGCCCGAACCCGGACGCCGAGCCGCCCGTGCCGTGGTACCTCACCCGCGAGAACCCCGTGCGCCGTGCCCGTCAGCTGGCTCTCGGTGTCCGAGGTGGACCACCAGGTCACCGACAGCCGCCCGATGCAAGCGCTCGGCAAGCCCGTGCGCGGCCCGCGCGCCGTCGAGGCGGAGACCACCGCCCTGGTCCGGCTGCGCGAGGACATCGCCCGTGACTACGGCCTGCTCGACGACACCACGTTCCCCGACAAGGTCCGCACGGCCTGGGACGACCTGGCCAAGTCGGTGGCCGACCTCGCCGCCGCGGAGAAGAGCTACTACGACGCCCGGGCCCGGGCCCGCGAGACGTGGCTCGGTCTGAGCGATGCGGAGCGGGCCGAGCGCGCCGAACCCGGCGACGCCCGACCGAACGTGGCGACAACCCCGTCCCCGGCCGTGACGACATCCCCGCCCCCGGCCGTGAAGACATCCCCGCCCCCGGCCGGCACCGCGTCGTCCCCGGCCGTCACCGCCTGGCCGGCCGCCCGCGACGAGGTCCACCTCTGGCAGCAGCGCACCGACGCAGCCGCCGCGGACCACCACCGCCTGCACCTCGCGGCCGCCCGCATGACCGCCCACTATCAGAGCGCGGGCTCGGACCCCGGCCGCCCCCAGAAGTACTCGGCCCGCCCCCAGGAGTACAAGGAGCCGGACTGGCGCTCCGAGGCGCCGGAACCCTACAAGATCACCGACGCCCCCAGCACGGGCACGGGCACGGACACCGGTACCGCCGGCTCCCCGTCCCGCACCCTCACCTCGCCGGACGGCACCACCGTGCGCGAGGTGTACGACGTACCGCACGACGGCGCCTCGTTCTTCCACGCGCTGCTCGCCACCGCCGGGGCCCGGGACAGGCTGCCCTAACTGATCGACAACGACCTCGCGGTGAGCTCGGGCAGTCTGCGCAGCCTGGATAGCGTCTGGTTCAGGAGGCGCACGGTCCTATCGGCCTGGCGTCGGCCGATGGGTTGGGCGACAGACGCCGCCCGGCTCTGGTCCGCGAGGTGGCCGAGGAGTTCGCCGACTTCGGTGGAGGCCGCGTGCAGGGCACGGATCCGTTCCTCGACCCGGGCCACCAGTGTCTCAAGCCTTGGTGGTTCCTCGGGGGAGGGCATGGAGCTATCGGCTTCGTCAGTCTCATAGGTGGCGGGCGTTTCGGAGTGGGCCGAGACTGCGGGGTCGGGCGGCTCCGTTCCCCTGGGTCGGCTGCCGCGCCCCGCGCGCCGCTCCGAGCGGCTCTCCCGGCCGGTGCCCGCGACCCCGGGGGCGGGGTGGCGGGCCTGGAGCTTGCGCTTGGCGGGACGCCTGGGCGTGGCGGCCATCGTCGTCGGGCTCCTCGCCGTCGTCCTCACGGGCCGGGACGGCGGCCGCTCGATCCCGGCGGCCGACACGTCGTCCTCCCACGACCACGGCTGAAGCCAGGCGGAGACCAGTCCGTCGCCGGACCGGTCCGGCCGCTCGTCAGTGGCTCAGGGCCGCGGCCTCCGGGGGCAGGTCCTCCGGGAGCAGCAGGCGCAGGTCGTCCAGGCCCGGCGCGGACATCGCGCCGATGCGGCCCGCCTGGCGGGTCATCATGCCCTCCAGGATCTGGCGGGCCGTACGCGCGTTGCCGAAGGCGTGGTCGCGCGGCAGGGAGTCCAGGTAGCCGCGCAGCGCGGTCATCGCCTCCGGGGAGCAGTCGTAGCCGTAGCCGGTGGCCTGCTTGGACAGGATCTCCATCAGGTCGTCCGTGGAGTAGTTCTCGAACTTCACCGTCCGCGAGAACCGCGAGGCCAGACCCGGGTTGGAGTCGAGGAAGCGGCGCATCTCGCGCGTGTAGCCGGCGGCGATGACGACGACCTCGTCGCGGTGGTCCTCCATCAGCTTCAGCAGCGTGTCGACGGCCTCCCGGCCGAAGTCGGAGGTCGCGCCCTCCGGGGTGAGCGTGTACGCCTCGTCGACGAACAGCACACCGCCGATGGCGCGCTCGAACGCCTCCTTGGTGAGCTGCGCCGTGTGACCCACGTAGCGGCCCACCAGGTCGGCGCGGGCGACCTCGACCAGCTGGCCCTTGGGCAGGACGCCGAGGGAGCGCAGCAGGTCCGCGTAGAGGCGAGCGATCGTGGTCTTACCCGTACCGGGGGGCCCCGAGAAGATGAGGTGGTTGCTGATCCTCGGGGTGGGCAGCCCGGCGGCCTTGCGCTGTTTGGTCGCGGTGAGCAGGTTGACCAGGGCGGTCACCTCGTTCTTGACCGCGGTGAGGCCGATCATGGCGTGCAACTCGGCCAGCAGTTCCTCGGAGCCGGGGCCGTCGTCCGCGGGCGTGCCCGCGTCCGCCGCCACGTCCTCGGGCAGCAGGAGGGTGAGATCGCTCTCCGCCGGGTTCGTCATGGAGGCGAGCCGGGACGCCTGCCGGTCCACCATCTCCTCGAACACCCGGCGGGCCGCACGGCCGTTGCCGAACGTGGCGTCGCGCGGCATGCGCTCGTAGTGCTGGGCGAGGGCGTCCAGGGTCCGGGGGTCGAGCTCGTAGCGGTGCCCCGCGCACATGTTCTCCGTGATCGTCACCAGCTCGTCGACCGAGTAGTTGGCGAAATCGATGGTGCGAGTGAAACGCGAGGCCAGGCCCGGGTTGGAGGAGAGAAAGGTGTCCATCTCGCCGGTGTAACCGGCGGCGATGACGGCCACGTCGTCGCGGTGGTCCTCCATCAGCTTCAGCAGTGTGTCGACGGCCTCCCGGCCGAAGTCGGCTCCGGAACCCTTGCTGTCCGAGAGCAGCGTGTAGGCCTCGTCGATGAACAGCACGCCGCCGAGCGCCTCGTTGAACGCCTCGGTCGTCTTGATGGCCGTACCACCGATGACCTGCGCGACCAGGTCGGCCCGGGAGACCTCCACCAGGTGCCCGGAGCGCAGGACGCCCAGGTCGGCCAGGATGCCTCCGTACAGCCGGGCCACCGTGGTCTTACCGGTTCCGGGCGGGCCGGAGAAGACCAGGTGACGACTCATCTGGGGGACGGGCATGCCCAGTTGGGCGCGGCGCTGGTTGAGCTGGGTGAGGTTGACGAGGGTCCGCACCTGGCTCTTGACCTCGGCGAGGCCGACCAGCGCCTCCAGCTCGTCCAGCGGGCCCCGCGGCCCTTTGGACGAGCCACCGGCCTTGCCGTTCGCGGCGTCCAGCGGCAGGGTGTCGCCCCACGCGTCCTCGGCCACGTTGCCGGTGCTGTTCAGGTCCTCCACCGTGAGCCGTTCGTTCACCCTCGTCTGCTTCAGGCCCGCGCCGCGGTTGTCGCGTACGGCGCAGCCGGTGACGGTGACGGGCTCGGCGCTGTCGATCCGGATGCCGTCGCCGACGCTGCCGATGACCTGGGAGGAGGTGAGAGTGGCGCGGGAGCCGTTGGCGAGCAGGACGCCGTGGGCGCCGCAGTCGGTGATGTGGGCGCGCAGGACGGAGAGTTCGCCGCCGTTGTCCACCGTGATGCCGCCCGCCGTCGCGGACTCGATCCGGCAGTCCCGCAGGGTGCCGCGCCCCTCCGAGCCGACGGAGACGGTGGCGTCGGTCGCCGCCCGCATGACCGTGTCGCGGATGTCGGGGTTGCCGCCCGAGGCGATCCGTACCGCGGCGCCGCCCGCCCGGTCGATCTCGCAGTGCTCCAGCCGGCCGCGGCCGTCCTCGATCACCTCGACGCCGTGGCCGCCCGGCGAGGTGATGCGGGCGCGGCGCAGCAGGGGGTTGGCGCCGGTGCGTATCCGGACGGCGGTGCCGGCCGCGTCCGTGACCAGCAGGTCGTCGAACTCCGCGGACGACTCCTCCTCAAGCAGCACGGCGCTGTTCGCGTCCGCGCAGTCGCGCACCGCGCAGCCGGTCAGGAGGGGCGCGCTGGAGTTGATCACCCGGATCGCGGGAGCAGCGGCGGTGTCGAACTCGCAGTCCTGGAAGGTCCCCCGGGAGCGTTCGGTGACGACGAGGCCGCTGCCCTTGGTGCGTGAGGTACGGCAGTGCAGGAACTCGGGGTCGGCGCTCGCGGCCAGCATGATGCCGGGGCCCGAGGTGTCGGTGACGGTGACGTGTTCCAGGACCGGGCGGGCGGTGCTGGTGATGTAGACGCCGACGGAGGTGTCGTGCACCGAGGTGCGCACGACCCTGGTGCCGCTGGTGCCCTCCAGGGCGATGGACGGCTTGTCCGTACCGGAGATGTCGCAGTCCTCCACCAGGCCCTGCGCCTCGTCGGAGGTCAGCACACCGTTGGCGCGGGCGTCGCGGATCCGGCAGTCCCGTACGGTCGAGCGGGCCTCCGCGCCGATGACGACGCCGGAGGTGCCGAGGTTCTCGATGAGGCAGCCGGCGATGACGCTTCCCGTGGGCGCGGAGTCCACGACGCCGGCGCCCTTCGGGTTGCTGACCCGGCAGTCGCGCATGGCCACCGAGCCCGACTCCCGGGCCAGGACGGCCGTCCAGCCGGAGCCGATGACCGTGCAGCCGTCCATCGCGACCTGGCCGCGCGGCGCGTCGACCACCGGCAGATCCTCGCTCCCACCGCGCAGGGTCAGGTCGGTGAGCATGACGGCGTCGGCGACGAGGACGACGGCGGTGCCCCGCCGCGGGCAGATCTCGACGCTGCCCGGCTCGCCGTCGGCGACGATGGTGACCCGGGTCCTGACCGTGAGGTTCTCCGGGTAGCGGCCGGGGTGGACCCGGATCACCGCACCCGTGCGTGCCTTGTCCAGGGCATCACCGATCGTCCGGAAGCTGTCCGGTTGTTCCGACCCGACCCTGAGCAACTGCCGTGACACGCTCGATCCTCCTCTTTTTGGTGCCGCCGCCGCGTGCCTCTCCCGCCCAGGGGGCCGGCAGGGGACTGGTTCGCGTCCGGGTACGTACGGCTGTGCGCACGCGGTGAAGGCTACGGGACCCGTACGGCGATGTTCCAGGAGGGACGGCCGAGTTCGGATGAGATCTGCTGAGATCGGACGTGTGCGGAATCAGTGCACGAGGGGTGCACGACGAGTCCACAGGGGCCGCCGGGGCCGTGTACCGGATGGCGTGACCGTACGTCACCGTACGCCGGGCCGGTGGGCGTTCGCGCGTGGACGGCCGCCGTGCGCCCGGCCGACGGCCGCACACTTCCGGACGTTTGCGATGCCTCGTGGGCGGTCGGCCCGTGACCTCCCGTAGGCCCTGTACGTGCCGGTCGTCGCCTCTCGTACGTCCCGTTCGTCGGCCGCGGTCACGTCTCGCTCGACGCGTCGCCATGCGCGGCGCCTATCATGCGCGCCATGCCCCGTGTCCGAGTTCGCTCCCGCCGCCGCCCCTGGGCCTCGGCTGTGGCCGCCACCCTGCTGATGACCTTGAGCCCCACCGCGCTGGGCGCCATCGGCGCCGTGCCCGTCGCGCCCGCCGCGGCCGATTCCGTGGGACTGCCCGTCATGACCTCCGTCCTGGGGGAGGACGACAGTTGCGTCTCGGTCTCCAGCGAGACGGCCAAGGCCGAGCCCTGGACCCTGGGGGCTCTGGGCGCGTCGCGCTCCCGCCCGCTCTCCCAGGGCGCCGGGACCACGGTCGCCGTCGTGGACACGGGAGTCGCCCGGGAGGCGCCCGCGCTGTCGGGGCGGGTGACCGCGCTCGGGGCGGCCGGTGAGGACTGCGTCGGGCACGGCACCTTCGCGGCGGGCCTGATCGCGGCGAAACCCGGCGACGACGGGGGCCCGGCGGGACTGGCGCCGCAGGCCCGGATCCTGGCCGTACGGGGCACGGACGAGCGCGGCGGGACCACGGCGGGCCAGGTCGCCGACGCGATACGCCAGGCTGCGGACGAGGGCGTCTCCGTCATCTACGTCGCCGTCGCCCTGGACAACGGCAAGTCGCAGCTGACGGACGCGGTCGAGTACGCGAGCGACAAGGACGCGCTGGTGGTGGCCCCGGTGGCGCCGGACGCGCTGCCGAGGAACACGGAACCGGCGCCCTGGTACTGGCCGGCGGCGGCGCCGGGCGTGCTGGCGGTGATGGACTACGGCCCGGACGACGGACGGCCGACCAACGCGCCGCGGGTGAGCGGCGCGGACCTGGCGGCCCCGGGTGACGCGGTGGTGAGCATCGGCCCCAAGGGCCCGGGCCACTTCATCGGCTCGGGCTCCTCGTTCGCCGCCGCGCACGTCGCGGGGGCGGCGGCGCAGGTACGGGCCCGCTACCCGGAATTGAAGGCCGCCGAGGTCTCGCGCCGGCTGACGGAGGCGGCGTATCCTGCGTCACCGCCCCGGCTCGACCCGTACGCCGCCCTGACGGCCGTACTGACCGGCGCCAAGGGCGCGACACCCCGGCCTGAGCGGGCGGTGGTCCCGCCGCCGCCCGCGACTGAGCCGCGCACGCGCGCGCTGGTGGTGGCGGCCGTGGGCGGCGGGCTGGTGCTGCTGGTGGCCGCGGGCGCGGTGGTGATCCCGCGCGGCCGGGCCCGCAACTGGCGCCCGGCGGGCAGCTGACGGGCCTGGCCGGGGCGGCGGCCTGTTCGTGGTGGCGGGCCCTGCGGCAGCGGGGGCGTCCGGCGTGGGCAGGGGCTCTCCACGCGACACCGGACGCGAGAGGACCGCAGGCGGTCCAGGATCTCCCCCCACGGGCGCAAGCCGGCGGCCCAGTCGCCCCACAGGTGCCGGTCGACCAGGTGCGGCGCTGGGACTTCGCGCCCGCCTGGTCCTGGTCGACGGCCGGACCGCCGCGACCTGGGCCGTCGAGGACGGCACCGTGAGGACCGCCCCGCTGCGCGGCTCCTCCCGGTCCGAGCGCGCCGCCGTCGCGGAGGAGGGGCGGGCGCCGGCGTCGTTCCTGTCCGAGGACGGCAGCGCCTGAGTCGAGGTCGGCGCGGCGCCCTGACGCGTGTGTCCCCCGTCGCGGTACGCGACGGGGGACACACGCGAGCGGGGAGTCGACAGGCCCTAGGACTTCTCGACCTCCAGCATCGCCGTCTGCATCTGCGTCTGCTTGCGGCGCGTCACCCGCGTACCCCGGCCCGGCGGCAGGTTGCGGCCCTTGATGCTGCCCATGATGAAGCCCTCCGACGGCGGGCACGACAGCAGCAGCGTCGGCGTGTTGACCTCCTGCATGCGCCGCAGCATCGGCTCGCCCAGGCCCCGGCCCGCGCCGGCGGCGGAGCGGGAGACGATCATGTGCAGGCCGACCTCGTAACCGAGGGCGAGGTGGTTCAGCAGCGGGTCGAAGGGGGCGTTCATCGCGCTGGTGCCCAGCATGTCGTAGTCGTCCACGAGGATGAACAGCCGCGGGCCGTCCCACCAGTCGCACGTGCGCATCCGGGCCGGTGTGATCTCCGGGCCCGGTACGCGGGCCGCGACCGCCCTGGCGGCGCCCGCGATCAGCTCCTTGAGCGCGTCCATTGCCACCGCGTGGCCGAGGCGGTACTCGTCCGGGATCGCCTCCACCAGCGTACGCCGGTAGTCCACGACCATGATCCGCGCCTCGGCCGGTGAGTAGCGGTCCATGATGGCCTTGGCCGCCAGCCGCAGCATGTTGGTCTTGCCGCTCTCCGTGTCGCCGACCACGATCATGTGCGGGGTCTCGGAGAAGTCGTGCCACACCGTGGAGAGACGTTCCTCCTCCAGGCCGATGGGCATCTTGAAGTCCCCCTTCGGAGCCGGGAGTTCGGACGCCATGAGCTTGGTCGGCAGCATCCGGACCGGCGGGGCCGGCGGGCCCTGCCAGCTCTCCCGGACCGCCGCCACCAGACCCGCCACGCCCTCGGACAGGTCGTCCGCCGACTCCACCCCGTCGATTCGCGGGAGCGCGGTGAGGTAGTGCAGCTTGGCGTCGCGCGTCAGGCCGCGGCCCGGCAGCCGGGGCACGGTCGCGGCCCGCCGCATGTCGATCTCGGAGTCCATGGGGTCACCCATCCGCAGCTCCAGGTGGGTTGCGGCCTGGTCCCGGATGGACGAGGTCAGCTCCACCCAGCGGGCGGTGGTGACGATCAGGTGGATGCCGTAGTTGAGGCCGCGGGCGGCGATCGCGCCGAAGGTCTGGATGTACCGGTCGAAGTCCTGGCGCACCGTCGACCAGCCGTCGATCACCAGGAACACGTCGCCGTGCCGGTGCTCGGGGAACTCCCCGGCGGCCAGGCGGCGGCGGAAGCTCGCCATGGAGTCGATGCCGTTGTCCAGGAAGAACCGCTCGCGCTCCGCCAGCAGCGTGTTGACCTCGGAGATCGTGCGGCCGACCCGCTCGGTGTCCAGGCGTGCCGCGACCCCGCTGACGTGCGGCAGGTCGGCCAGCCCGGCGAGCGTGCCACCGCCGAAGTCGAGGCAGTAGAACTGCACCTCGCGGGGGGTGTGGGTGAGCGCCAGCGCGGTCATGATCGTGCGCACCATCGTGCTCTTGCCGCTCTGCGGGCCGCCCGCGATGGCGACGTGCCCGCCCGCACCGGAGAGGTCGAGGGTCAGCAGGTCACGGAGCTGGTCGAAGGGGCGGTCGACGATGCCGATGGGGATGGTGAGCCGGCCCCGGTTCGCCGAGCCGACGGTCGTCAGCCCGAGTCCGGGGTCCGGGGTGAGCGGCGGCAGCACCTGGTCGAGGGTGGCGGGGAGGTCCAGCGGCGGCAGCCACACCTGGTGGGCCGGCGGCCCGGCGGTCAGCAGGCGCTCCACGGCCACGGACAGCAGGGTGTCGCCGGTCTCCTCCTGCTCGGCGGTGGGCTCGGGCTCCGGGGTGTCCGGAAGCTGGCGCGGCACGACGTAACTGTTGGTCCACGGGACGGTCTGGCTGGCCACCCGCGCCTGGTTGGCGCTGCCCCGTCGCTGGTGGTACGGGCCTGAGACGTACGCGGCGCGGAAGCGGGTCAGCGCCTCCACGCCCGACTTCAGGAAGCCGCTGCCGGGCTGCGAGGGCAGCTGGTACGCGTCCGGAACGCCGAGGACGCCGCGGCTCTCCATCGCGGAGAACGTGCGCAGACCGATCCGGTACGACAGGTGGCTCTCCAGCTGGTGCATCCGGCCTTCGTCCAGGCGCTGCGAGGCGAGCAGCAGATGCACTCCGAGGGACCGGCCGAGACGGCCGATCATCACGAACAGCTCCATGAACTCGCGGTGCGCGGCGAGCAGTTCGCTGAACTCGTCGACGACGACGAAGAGGCTGGGCAGCGGTTCCAGCGGGACGCCGGAGGCGCGGGCCTTCTCGTAGTCCAGTGCCGAGGTGTAGTTGCCCGCCGATCGCAGTAGCTCCTGACGGCGCATCATCTCGCCGTGCAGGGCGTCCTGCATGCGGGAGACGAGCGCGGCCTCACCGGCGAGGTTGGTGATGACGGCGGAGGTGTGCGGGAGTTCGTCCAGACCCAGGAAGGTGGCACCACCCTTGAAGTCCACGAGGACGAAGTTGAGCGTCTCCGAGGAGTTCGTCAGGGCGAGCGAGAGGACGAGGGTGCGCAGCAGCTCGCTCTTGCCGGAGCCGGTGGCGCCGATCAGCATGCCGTGTGGTCCGGTACCGCCCTGGGCGGACTCCTTGATGTCGAGCTCGACCGGCTCGCCGTCCGCGCCGACCGCGATCGGCACCTTCAGCCGGGAGGAACCGGTGTGCTGCTGCCACAGCGTTTCCGGGTCGTGGCGGTACAGGTCGGGAATGCCCAGCAGCGTGGTCAGTTCCGTGTTCGCGGAGAGCGGTTCGGACGAGTCCGACGCCGTGCCCAGGCCCATGCGGTACGGGGCGAGCCGCCGCGCGAGAGACACGGCGCCCGCCAGCCCCAAGGTGTCGGGCCTGCCGAGCCGGGTGGTCCGCTCCTTGCGCTCGCGGTCGGTGCGCACCAGCCCGAGGTCGTCCTCGGAGACCTCGAAGCGCAGCGTGATCCTGCCGGGCCGCCAGGTGAGCGCGCCGCTCAGGTCCAGTACGACGGTGTTGCGGAAGCCGGGGCCGTCCAGGCGGTGGCCGGCCGGGACGGTGACCCCGTCCACCACGATCAGGGTGAACGGCTCCTCACGCCCGGGCAGGGCGTCCGGGTCGAACTGCGGCCGCTCCATGAACTCGGCGCCGAGCAGGTCCTCCAGCTCGCCCATCGCGGAGACGGTCATCCGGGTCGGGCCCGCGCCGTCCGTGTCGTGCGGGTGGAGGCTGTGCGGGAGCCACTTGGCCCACTCCCAGTCCGCGCGCCGCTCGTCGGAGACGCAGAACACGATCCACACGTCGTCCGGCGAGTGGAAGGTGGCCAGCTGGGCGACCAGGGCCCGGGCCACGGACCGTATCCGCTCCTCGTCGCCCCGGAACAGCACCCGGGCCCAGGCCCGCAGGTAGATCGCGATGGGCTGGTCCGGCACCGTCGAGTAGGCGCGGATGAAGCTGCGCAGCGCGTGCGCGCTGAGCGGCTCCAGGTCCTCGACGGGGTTGGTGGAGTTCGGGGTGAGCTTCAGGCTCAGCTTCTGCTCGCCGACCGCGATCCGGACCTCGCCGAAGTCCTCGTCCTTCGGCCTGCGTTCCCACAGCCGGGTGGTGCCCGTCATCGACCACAGGGCGGCGGGCTCGGGGTGACGCCAGGCCAGGGCCAGCTGCTGGTCCACGACGGCGCCGCGCACCTTGCGTCGGATCTGGGTGAGGTAGCGCAGGTAGTCCCGGCGCTCGCCCTTCAGCTTCTGCTTGCGTTCGGCGGCCTTGCGCATGAACTGGCCGATGAACATGGCGGCGGCGCCGAGCACCATCATGCCCAGGGCGAGGTAGATGAACCCGCCGGTGCCCCGGGTCATACCGGGCCGCATGAACATGAACATCATGGAGACCGACATCATCGCCATGGGGAGGTACGTCCACACGGCGGAGGTATCGGGCACCGTCTCGGGGAGGACCGGCGGTTCCTGGAGATTCAGCTCTCCGTCGGGCATCTCCGGGCCCCGGCGTCGGGCCGGGCGGCGGAACAGGACCACACTCAAGGAGCCGTCTCCTTACGGGGCAAGGGGGGGGAGAGAGCGGGCGGAACGACGTCGACGTCGTCGCCGGGGCGCCGCGCGTCGTCGTCGGTGCCGGGTCAGGACACCGGACAAGACCTCGCTGTCGCACGACCATACGCCGCGCGCCGGTCCACGACGACCGCCCGCCCGGGAACCGGCGGGGTGTGACCGTCCTCGCCGTGTCGCCCTGTCACAGTCCTGCAACAGCACGGCATCGCCGTGTCACCTTCCCGCTACGTCACCTCGCCATCACGTTCACATGTCCGCCACACGGCAGGATCGCCGGTACGCCGCAGTGCGCGCCACGTCACGATCCGTAGCGCTCGAACTCCCGCGCCACGACTCGGAGTCGGCTTCCGCGCCGCGCCACCTCGTGCGTCGGCGGTCACCTCTCCCTCTGTGTCACGGGCCACATCGTCCAGAGTAGGTTGCTGATACTACGATCATCGCGCCGACCGCCAACGACCGGCCCTGTCCTGGGGTTCAGGAACGCGACCGGAGAAGCCTGACGTCCGGCGGTGCGTCAGTTCGCGTTCCCCTGCCCGTACTCAGCAGTAACCCGGAGAAGCGTGAGCCATCGCGATGACTGACACTCAGGTGGCCGATCTGTGCCGTCTGACGGTACGAGCCCCTGCCAAGAGCATCGATCTCGCCGTCCCCGCCGACGTCCCCGTGGCGGACCTGCTGCCGGCGGTGCTCGGCTATGCCGGCGACAACCTCGAAGAAGCCGGTATCGACCACGGCGGCTGGGTGCTCCAGCGGCTCGGCGGCGCACCACTGGACGAGGAACGCACCCTCGACTCCTACGGCCTGCGCGACGGCGACACCCTCTACCTCAGACCGCGCGCCGAAGCCCTGCCCGAGGTGCACCTCGACGACCTCGTCGACGGCATCTCCACCACGATGCGGGACCACCCCTACGGCTGGACCCCGACGGTCAGCCGGTGGGTGCTGCTCGGCGTCGCGGTCGCGGTCCTCGTCGGCGGCATGGTGGTGATCGCGTGGCCCGGCGGCTCCGGGCTGCCCCGGGCCGCGTTCGCCACCGCGACCGGTCTGCTGCTGCTCGCGGGCGCGGGCGCGGCGAGCCGGGCGGTCGGGGACGCCGGTGCCGGCGCCGCGCTGGGCTTCATGGTGGCGCCGTACCTGGCGCTCGCAGGCTGGCTGCTGCCGGGCGGCGAGCTCAGCGGGCCGCACGCGTACGAGACCCTGGGCGCGCGGCTGCTCGCCGCCAGCGCCGCGGCGGCGGGCGGGGCGGTGCTCGCGCTCGCCATCGTGGCCGCGTTCGCCGCGCTCTTCCTGGGCGTCGCCGTCATCTCGGTGTTCGGTGCGCTCGCCGCCGTCCTGCTCATCACGACGGACCTGGCGCCCGTGCACGCCGCCGGGATCATCGCCGTCCTGGCGGTCGTCCTGGGCGCCTTCGTCCCCTCGCTGGCGTTCCGGATGTCCGGGATGCGGATGCCGCCCCTGCCGACCAACGCGCAGCAGTTGCAGGAGGGCATCGAACCGCACGCCACCTCCGTGGTCTCGGCCCGCGCCATCCTCGCCGACGGCTGGATGACCTCGCTGTACGGGGCGGTGGGCATCGTCGCCGCCGGGTGCATCGCGGTACTGGGCCGGGAACGCGAACTCGCCGAGATCATCACGACCGTGGCGCTGTCCCTGCTGCTCATCCTGCACGCGCGGGGACTGGGCAACATCTGGCAGCGCATGTCGCTGGTCGTCCCGGGGGTGGCGGGGCTGCTCCTGCTGGTGCTGGTCGCCGCCCCGGCCGCCTCACCGGGCTACCGGCTGGTGACGGCCGCGGGCCTGCTCGCGGCCACGGCGGCGGTCGCGATCGCCGCCTGGACCGTCCCCGGGCGCCGACTCGTGCCGTACTGGGGCCGCGCGGGGGAACTGCTGCACTCGGCACTGGCGATCAGCATGCTGCCGCTCGCGCTCTGGGTGCTCGGTGTGTACAGCGCCCTGCGGTCCATCAACGGCTGACCGGAAGGGAAACACGCTGCCATGCAGTCCAAACGCGATCAGGTCCAGGCGCACATGTTCGTCATGGGCAGGCTGACCTCGGGGATGCTGCGCGCGGATCCGGACGCCCCGGAGAGCCCCCAGGGCCGGACCAACCGGGGCGTGGTGATCGGCATCGTGATCGCCGTCCTGCTGTCAGCCGGTTCCTTCGTCCTCGGTCTGCTCAAGCCCGGCGCCAAGGACTCCTGGCGGACGGCCGGGACCCTCGTCGTGAACAAGGACACCGGATCCCGCTACCTCTACCTGGACGGGCGGCTGCGCCCGGTGCGCAACTACGCCTCGGCGCGGCTGCTCGCGGGCGCCGACATGAAGGCGAAGGCGGTCGGCTCCGGCTCCCTGCGCGGTACGCCGCACGGGGCGCCCATCGGCATCAGCGGCGCGCCGGACGCGCTGCCCGGGAGCGGGGACCTGGACACGGGTCCCTGGCAGGTCTGTTCGGGCAGCGAGACGGGCTCGACCGGCACTGTCGTCGCGGTGGGCGCGCCGGCCGACGCCTCCGGGCTGCCCACCGACCAGGGGATGCTGGTGACGGGCCCGGACAAGGCCGGATACCTGGTGTGGCGGGGCAGCAAGCTCCGGCTCGACAAGGACAGCCGCGCCCGCGAGGCCCTCGGCTACGGCTCCACCCCGCTCCTCCCCGTCTCGGCGCCCTTCCTGAACGCCCTGCCGTCGGGGCCCGACCTGCGCTCGCCCGACGTGCCGGGCAAGGGGCAGGACGGGCCGTCGCTGGGCGGCCGGGCGTCCCGGATCGGCGAGGTGTTCCGGGTCACCGTGCCGGGCTCCGCCGAGCGCTACTACCTGCTGCGCAAGGAGGGCCTGGCCCCGCTGACGGCGACCGGTGCCGCGCTGGTGCTCGGCGACCCGGAGACCCGCGAGAAGGTGTACGGGGGCGGCGCGGCGAAGGTGACCTCCCTGGGCGCGGACGTGCTGAGCAGCCACCTGGCCCCGGGCGCGGGCGAGACGGCCGAGGACCCGGACCTGCCGTCGGCGCCGCCGGAGGCGGTGGCCCTCGGCGAGGGCCACACCGTCTGCGTACGGGTCGCGGCGGGCGAGCGCGGCCCGCGGATCAGCGTGGCCCAGACCGGGCTTGGCTCCTTGGGCCCGGCCGCCCAGGCGCCGCCCGAGGGGCTCACCCCGGCCTGTATGCCGGTCGGCACGGTCGCCGTACGGCCGGGCGGCGGGTCCCTGGTGCGCGCGCTCGGAGCGAGCGGGAGCAAGGTCGGCACCACCGTCTACCTGGTGACGGACACCGGGATGAAGTACCGGGTGGGGACGGCCGAGGCGCTCGCCGCGCTCGGCTACTCGGCGGACCAGGCGCGCGGACTGCCGGCACCGCTGCTGGCGATGCTGCCGACGGGCCCGGACCTGACGAAGGAGGCCGCCGCCCTGGGCCGGACCGTGAACACGACCCCGCGCTGTGGCGGACGCGACGAGGACTCTGCGCCGCGATCGGAAAAGAAGGCGGAAGAGAAGACGTCGCAGGGTGAGAGCGAGGGAACGCGGAGCGTCGTGGCCGGGGGGCAATCCGCACAGTGACGCCGTGACAACACGTCGTGGCGGGAGGTGACGTGAAGAACGCGGGACGCCAAGGAAAGTGAGCGAGTCATCGCAAGAGGACGTGACGACCGAGCGTCCTGGAGCGCGGAAGAGGCAAGGGTGTGGCTGAAAGTCAGTTGAACCTCCGCCACGAAAACGCCTGAATCACCGGGCGGAGCCGAAAAGGTGACTCAGGCCATTGAATCGTCAACTCCCTTTTCTTTAGGCTCCGTTTGTCCATACCTTCCGGGCGTCGGCCTCTGGCCGCGTCCGGCAACGCACCGCGCCGCCCGGACCCGAGGGCCGGCGGCGCGACACACCAGGAGGCACAGGCATATGGCAGGTGCAGGCGCAAGGCAGCAGTCACTGGCATCGGCGACACAGAACGGTGTCACAGCTCTGGACTCGGCCTTCAACGGCGTCCAGAACTGCCGTCAGGACGTGGAGAACATGAAGCACAACCTGTCCTCCGGGTACGCGGGCAGCGACGGTGGCGCGTTCCAGAACCTGCTCGACCGGTGGGACCAGCAGGCGGAGATCATCTCCAAGAACCTCCGCGACATGATCACGACGCTGGAGGAGACCATGCGCGCCCAGGGCATCCAGCAGGCCCAGTCGAACGAGGCCATCCAGCAGCAGTCCAACCGCGCCGACGAGATCTTCAACTCGCTGGCGGGCTCCACCGCCGGTCGCTGACGACCGGACCGGGCCCGGGAGCCCTGATCGGCATCCGGGTGCGGAACGAACGAACCTTCTCCCCGAACCCGCCGCGAGACGAGGACCCCCATGACCCCCCCTCTGGACTTCACCGACGGTCAGATCTACGTCGACTACTCCCACATGCAGAACGCCGCCGACGACATGGTCCAGCAGACCAAGGCGATCGACAGCATCCTCACCAACCTGGAGGCGGAGCTCCAGGAGCTCAAGAAGTCCTGGGAAGGTGAGGACAAGGAGGTGTACGCCGAGAAGCAGGCGGCCTGGAACGGCGCGGTCGAGGAGATGAAGCGGATCCTCGCCGAGAACTCCTCCCTGCTGACGGATGTCTCCGACAGCTACCAGTACAGCGAGAAGTCGCTGACGTCGCTGTGGCAGTCCGTGCGCGTCGGTAGCTGACCGCAGGCGACACACCCGTTGTTTTTCTCGGGCGGCCGTCCGCGTGTGCCTCACGCGAACGGCCGCCCGCTGTCGTGAGGGTGGCGCGTCGCCGCCCGCGTTTCACCCCGCGTTCCGCGCCGCCCGGCTCCTGGATCGCTCCGAAGCCGGCGAAAACCCATGGAAGCAGGAGAATTAGGCAATGGCTGACAACGGCCCCACGCTCAATCTCAACAAGGCCTGGCTGCAGAACTTCCTCACCGATGACGTCGGCGGGTTCCTCACCGTGCTCAAGAAGATGAGGGAGGACGGGACGGACGTACCGGCCATCCCCAATCTGCAGGGCGGGGAGGACGGCGCGAACAAGGCGATGGGCTTCAAGGACGGGCAGAAGACGCCGCTCGCGATCGGGACGATGGCGCTCGACAAGGAGGGCCGGACCAACGGCGGTTACCTGATCAAGTCACTGAACACGCTGGTGGATCAGGTCGACGAGATCCTCAAGCTTCAGGTCGAGCTCTTCGAGGAGATCGAGGACAACCTCGAGGACACCATCGAAGAGATCTTCACGACGCAGGAGGACAACCTGGGGAAGATCGACGGGAAGAAGATAGTCAACTTCTTCGAGGGCGTGGACGACGTGCTCTCCGAGAGCGGCGGCGGCTCGAAGAGCAAGGATGAAGACGAGGACGAGGACTGAGCAGGTGCGGCCGTCGGCCCACCCGCGCGGCCGCCGTTCCTCCGCGGCCGCGTAACGCCATACCCCCTGGCCCCGCCGTTCTCCCCCATCCGCCCTGACCGAAAAGGCATCCTGGCATGGCGCTCGACGATACCAAGATCACCGACAAACTCACCAGTAATGACAAGTGGGCCGAGGCGGTCGGCTTCTTCACCGGGTACAAGGCGCCGCCCAGGGCTGACATCTTCAACACCCTGGTCGGTAACGAGGGTATCCCGCTGATGAAGGTGGAGATCTCCGACGTGGGCTATGTCGACTATGTCGACACCGAGGACCTGAACTGGCTGTACGAGAACGCCGGTTCCGAGATCAACAACACGGACTTCGTCATCCCCTTCTACTACTCGAAGAGCGGTGCCGAGGGCTCCGATGTGACGATGCACAAGGCGCGCATCACACTGCTCGGCAACAAGGGCGACGGCAGGCTCCCGACCCAGGGGTACTTCGAGGGCGGGAAGTTCTCCAGCAGCATCGACGGTCACCTGGGAATGGACGGCAAGCCCACCTGGGACACCGCGCCGCTCACCCAGTACGCCTTCGGTACCGGGCTGGCCCTGGAGAAGCTGCGCAACGACGAGAAGCAGGGGACCTACGGCTTCAGTTGGAGCGGCAAGGACGTGGCGGACGCCGATTCCGTCACCCTCGCCAACTTCGACACGGTGGCCGGCGCCTTCGACCGGGTCGCCAAGTTCTTCGCCACTCAGCAGGGTGTGGTGGAGGAGTGGCAGAGCAGGCTGGGCAAGGAGAAGGACAAGGCGTGGAGGGGTACGGCGGCGGGCGTTTTCTGGGATCTCATCCACAAGATCAACAAGCAGTACACGGACTATGCGGAGGACATGAGTTCGGGTAGGTCCGGCTATTCGAAGCAGGGGGACGAGATACGGCAGGCGAAAAAGGACTTCAGGGAGGCGGTGGTCGATCTCCATCAAGCGTGGATGAAGTGGGAGTGGGAGTACGGAAACCCGCTGACTGTGCTGCACAAGCTGCTGTCCGCGGTGATGAAGTATGTGTGGGACAACAACATAACGAAGATCACTTATGAGATCGAGGGGGCTGGGGAGTACTACTACACGAACTACATCGCGGAGGAGCATTTCAATAACCAGGCCGCTATCGACAAGATCTCGGGCGACAACGCGAAGGACCTGCACGCCGAGGCCCAGTCGTTCGGCGACCTGAAGGATCTGGGTACCTGGCTGAATATCGGTAACAAGGCCGTTGAGATGTGGCGGCAGACCGTCGTCGACAATCTCGACGCGGCCGCTATCTCGGCCATGGAAAAGGTGAAGAACAGCTGGAGCAACAGCAACTTCGACCTGGGGTCCGTGAAATCCCGGGGCACCAGCGGCACCCTCGCGTCGGATTACAAGGAGGACAAGGCCGAAGTCGCGGAGGAGGAGGCGAAGAAGAAGGAGGACGACGCCAAGAAGGCCGCAGAGGACGCCGCGAAGAAGCAGGAGGAGTTCATCCAGTGGCAGAAGGACCAGGCGGCCAAGGCGGAGGCCGAGCGGCAGAAGGAGAAGGAAGAGCAGGAGCGTAAGGAGAAGGAGGCCAAGGCCGAGCAGGAACGGAAGGAGAAGGAGGCCGAGGCCAAGCAGGCGGAGAAGGAGAAGGAGGCCGAGGCCAAGGAGGCGGCGGCCAAGGCCGAGGCGGAGCAGAAGGAGAAGGAGGCCGAGGCCAAGCAGGCGGAGAAGGAGAAGGAGGCCGAGGCCAAGCAGGCCGAACAGGAGGCCAAGCAGGAGGCAAAGGAGGCCGAGGCCAAGAAGGAGCAGGAGCAGAAGGAGGCGGAGGCCAAGGCGGAGCAGGAGGCCAAGGAGAAGGAGGCGCAGCAGAAGCAGGCCGAACAGGAGGCCAAGCAGGAGCAGAAGCAGGCCGAACAGGAACAGAAGCAGGAGGAGATCCGCAAGGAGCAGGAGGCCAAGCAGGCCGAGCAGGAGAAGAAGCAGGCCGAGGCCCAGACCCGTGCCGAGAACATGCAGGTTATGCAGATGAACCAGGCCAAGGTTCAGCAGGACCAGGCCAAGAAGGAGCAGGAGCAGAAGGAGGCGGAGGCCAAGGCGGAGCAGGAGGCCAAGGAGAAGGAGGCGCAGCAGAAGCAGGCCGAGCAGGAGGCCAAGCAGGAGCAGAAGGAGGCGGAGGCCAAGGCGGAGCAGGAGGCCAAGGAGAAGGAGGCGCAGCAGAAGCAGGCCGAACAGGAGGCCAAGCAGGACCGCATCCGTACCGAGTCGGAAGACCGCCAGGAGCAGCTGCAGGCCGAGCAGGAGAAGAAGCAGGCCGAGCAGGAGGCCAAGGCCGAGCAGAAGCAGGCGAAGCAGGAGGCCAAGCAGGCGGAGCAGGAGGCCAAGCAGGCGGAGCAGGAGGCCAAGGCCGAGCAGAAGCAGGCAGAGCAGGAGGCCAAGCAGGAGCAGAAGGAGAACGAGGCCGAGGCCAAGCAGGAGGAACTCCGGCAGGAGCAGGAGAAGAAGCAGGCCGAGGCGGAGGCCAAGTTCGACACCACCCGTCGCGACCTCTTCGGCAACGGCAACGGCGACCTGCCCGACCTGTCCGATCTGCAGTCCAACCGCGTCTCCGGCCCCGTCAACGACGGCCTCCTGGACGTCCCCGGCGGCGGCGAGTCGCGCATCGACTCCAACGGCCGGGTGATCACCGACCTGCCCGACGGCTCCACTGTCACGATCGACCCGGAGACCCACTCCTCGACCCTGTCCCGCCCCGACGGCTCGACCATCTCCGGCCCGCTCAACCCCGGTGACCTGCTGTCCAACCCCGATGGCAGCACCACGCACCTGGACGACGGCGGAAATGTCGTCACGGAGTACCCGGACGGCACCACCCAGAAGATCAACCCGGACACCGGCACCACCACGATCACGCGCCCGGACGGCTCGTCCGTCTCCGGCTACCTCGACGACAACAACCCGTCCTCCCTCGGCTCCGGCCACCTCAACAACGGCTCGCTCCCCACGCCTCCGTCGTACGACATCCCCTCCTACGACTTCCCCTCCTACGAGGAGGAGTTGTTCGACGAGAACCCCTACGAGTCGCCCCTGGCCGGTAGCGGGACGTCCGCCGAGTCGAACACTCCGAGCCACAACCGCCCGTTCCTGAACAGCGGCCCGTTCCCCGGCCTCCCCGGAGAGGGGGGTGCCGGCATGGCCGGCGCGGGTGCCGGTATGGGCGGCGCGGGTGCGGGCATGGCCGGCGCGGGCGCCGGAACGGGCGGCATGGGCGGTGGCATGGGCGGTGGCATGGGCGGCGGCATGGGTGGCGGCATGGGCGGTATGGGTGGCGCGGGCGGAGGCCAGTCGGACTCCGGCGAGCGCGTCCGTAACGTCATCGACGGCAACGTGGTCAACAACCGCCGCACGAGGCCCGGCGCCGGCGCTCCCGCCAGGAACGGCCGGTACGCGGACGACGAGGTGCGCGTGGCGGCCGGCGGTCCCACCGCGGGCGGTACGCCGTTCCTCCCGCCGATGGCCGGTGGCGGCGGTGGCGGCGCGCCCGGCCAGCAGACCCAGACGCAGAGCGGCGACCGCGCCCGCGAATCCTGGGTGCCGGAGGACGACGACGTATGGGGTACGGACGAGGGCGGCGCGCCCGCGGTGATCGGACGATGACCGGCACGGCGGCGACCGGATGACGGCCGGTACGGGGGCGGCACTCGAACCGCCCCCGTACCGGGCGCACATGGAAGAGTTCGCATGACGCACACGTGTACGGCAGAATCCCGTACGAGCAGGTGGAGAGGTGACCGTTGAGCGAGTCGATGGAGAACAAGCTGTCCCAGGCCATGGCCGAGCTGGAGGCCGTGCAGGAGGCCGTGGCACGCGCCGAGGACGAACTCGGCCAGGCATCGGCCACGATCCGTTCACGGGACCGCGCGGTGGAGGTCACCGTGGGCGCGCAGGGCGAGCTGACGGGTCTGAAGTTCCCGGACAACAAGTACCGGAACATGACGGGCCCTCAACTCGCGGCGTCGGTCATGGAAGCGGTGCAGGAGGGGCGTGAGCAGATGGCCCGTAGAGTGATGGACGTCTTCGCGCCGTTGACGCAGGTGAGCGGCGGCCCGACGGGCATCCGGGGTGTGGACATCGACTGGGACCGGGCCTTCGGGTCGGCACTCGGCGGCCCGGACGGCGGGGACAGGCGCTCGAGGTCGCGTCTGCACGACGAGATTCATGAGGACTGACTTTCCACAGCGACTGACTTTTCCTTTCCACGGAGCGATCAAGGGAGGTAATTCATGGGCAAGTTCATAGCGGACCCCGGCCGTGTGCGGCGGGGTGGTGAGATGATGGCGGATCTGCCCGACCGGGCGAACAAGATCCGTGACGACTTCGTCTCCGACATGCAGACCTACCGGCCCTGGGCGGGTTACAACGACGACTTCGCCCTCGAGGTCCGGCCGAAGTACGACGCGAACAACAACGCGTGCCTCGAATTTATCGACTCTGTGGGTCTCGTGTTCTCGTCGCTCCGGCAGGCGGTCTTGAACAACGCGCGGGAGATCGAGGGCGTGCAGTCCTACGCCAATGAGGAGATCGCGAAGCAGCAGTCGCGCCTCGACGGACCGGGCGGGGATTCCACCGGGGGCGGCAGGCACTAAGTGGAGGAGATCGACTTTCCGCCGGACGTCCGGACGATGCTCTGGATCCTGCTGGGC
>NZ_BAAATS010000067.1:0-94365 GCF_039533535.1 Streptomyces kunmingensis | reverse complement strand
CTGCTGCGACGAACAGCTCCCGTGGTCCTTCCTCACCCACACCAGACTGACAATCCATCCAGAAACACCACAGAACTAACGAGAACCTCAGTAGGCGACGTTTCTCGGATTTCCGTACGCGGGTGGGGAGTTGGGGTCACTCCGGTGGTACGGGCCGTGGGGCTCCGACGAACGCGGAGTGGGAACAGTTGGAGTCGTTCCCGCCTCGCGGAGGGGCCGTCCGGCTCCCAGTTGGCCGCGTTGCCCGATGAGGTGAACCAGATGGCTGTCCGACGCCGGGAAAGGGCCGCGAGCGCCACCTGAGTTTTGTACCGCGTCGTCTGTGAGGCTCCGAAGCAGTGAGGGGCGCCTGCCTTGGCGACCGAGAACCTGCGCCCTGGACACGACGTTTCGGCAAACCACCGCGATCTGCAACGAGCGCGCCCGAAAGGGCGCACTGCAGAGGAGCCCTCTTGTCCGATGCGGAGTGGGTTCGGCTGGAATCACGCCTGCTGCAATGCTGAGGTGATGCCTTCGTCGATGCTGCTCTCCAGGCCCTTGCGGAAGGCTGCCTCGTACCTCGTGTCGCCGATGGCCTGCTGGGTGCGGTGCTCGCATGCCTGGCGGATGGCGATGAGTCCTGGTGAGTCCATGTGCGTGCTGCCGAGGGTCCGCCAGACGTGCTGGCCCAGCCCGAGCAGCCATGCCGCGTGCTCCCCGTCGCCGTCGGCGACGACCGCCGAGGCCAGGGCGTCCAGGACCACGGCGGTGCCTGTGCTGTTGTGGAGCAGCCAATGCCCCTCCATCGCCATGCGGGCGTGCTCCGCCGCCAAGTGCGGCTTCCCGTGCGCGAGGTCCACCAGGGCACGCAGATAGTCGGCGTAGGCACACACCCAGCGCTCGCCGTATCGCCGGCAGTCCGCGCGCAGCTCGTCGGCCACGACCCGGGCACGGTCGAACTCCCTCATGTGGAGGTGGGTGTACAAGCGGCTCAGGCGGACCTGGAGCGGGGCGATCCTGTACCGGACGTCCCGTACGGGCCCCTGCGGAGCGGCGTCGAGCACCTTGGCCGCGCGCGTGAGCTCTCCGCGCATCGCCAGGCTCATCCCGAGGACGGCTGCGGCTGCGACGGCCGCGTCGGGGTCCTCGTAGCCCGGGCGCGCGGCAGCGTCAGCACAGGCCTCGCCCCAACGGCTGCCGGCCTGCAGGTCTCCCCGGGCGAAAGCGATGGAGCCGCGGGCGAAGAGCGCCCAGGTACGCTCCGGGCCGGGCCGCGGGTCCGGGGTCAGCACCAGATCCAGATACCGCTGCCCGTCCCGGGGGAACCCGCAGTGACGCCAGAGGAACCCGAGGCACCCGGCCATGTCCAGGGCAGTACCGTCCGGCTCGGTCAGGCAGAAGTCCATGGCGACCCGCATGTTGGCGTGCTCGGTGGTGGCGCGGTCGCACCACAGGACCTGGTCGGGACCGGCCCACTCGGCACAGCCTCGGCGGGCCAGCCGGTGGTAGTAGTCCCGGTGCCGTCGGCGCAGCAGGGTCTCCTCGCCCAGACCGTGCAGCCAGTGGGCGCCGAACTCCCGGACACTGTCCAGCATCCGGTACCGCTCCCCGCCCCCGGTCGGCTGCCAGATCAGGAGCGAGTCATCGACCAGCGCGCCGAGCAGTTGCGGCAGTTGATTGTCGGGAAGCCGTTCGTCGGCGCAGACCTGTCCGGCGGCCTCGGCGTCGAAGTTTCCGGCGAACACCGACAGCCGCGCCCACAGCAGCCGTTGGGCCGGGGTGCACAGCTGGTGGCTCCAGCCGATCGCGGTGCGCAGCGCCTGATGCCAGGGCGGCTCGGCATCGTCCACGACCCTGTCGGTCGTGCCCAGCACGGCGAAGCGGTCCTCCAGCCGTGCGGTCAGTTCCTGTACAGGGAGTTCGCGAAGGCGGGCGGCGGCCAGTTCGATGGCCAGGGGGAGGCCGTCCAGGCGGCGGCACAACCGGACCAGGTCGGCCCGGTTGGCGTCGGTGACAGTAAAGTCGCGCACCGCCTCGGCGGCCCGCTCGGCCAGCAAGGTCACCGCGTCCGCTTCGCCCTGCGGATCGTCCTCGATCTCGGGTACCGCCAGCGGCTGGACGGTGAACACCTGCTCGTCGCAGACGTTCAGGGCACGGCGGCTGGTGGCCAGGATCCGCAGCTGTGGAGCGGCCCGCAGCAGTGCATCGGCGGTCGTCGCGCAGGCCTCGGTCAGGTGCTCGCAGGTGTCCAGGACGAGAAGGAGTTCCCGCTCGGCGAGGAAGTCGGCGAGGACTTCGAGCATGGGCCGGGTGGTCTGGTCGGCCAGCGGCAGCGCCTCAGCAATGACGTGGGCCAGCACCGTCCCCTGGCGGAGCGGCGAAAGGTCCACCAGCCACGCCCCGTCCCGGAACCGGTGCTGTAGTACGTCTGCGGCCTCCAGCGCCAGCCGGGTCTTGCCCACTCCGCCGACTCCGGTCAGCGTCACCAGCCGGGTCGCCGCCCGCCCGTACCGCCGCTGAATCTCCGCCAGCTCCGCACGGCGGCCCACCAACCTGGTCTTCACCGCCGGCAGGTTGCCCACCCGTCGGCTGTCATCGGCCCCGGCCACGATCGTCCTCCCGCTTTGTGCGCACCCGTTTGTGCGCACCCGCACAGGCAGCGGCCCAGCCTGCCGCCTCCTACCGGACCGCGCGACCGTTGGAAAGAAACCGACCGACAATGACGGCAGCGGACCGCGGCCGTTCAGGGGATGGCGGCCGATGCCCCGTCTCGCACGGTCTATCGGCCGCACGCCGAGGATGCCCCGGTGTGTCCACCAACAGCCGGACATCTGCTCGCCGCTTGACGACGACCTCACTCAGAACGAGCCGCGCCCTACGTCGATCACCTGATCAACTGCGCTGTGTGCGGCAGACCACCGGGCCGGCGCGCGGTCGGGCAGGGCCTGCACCGTGCCTACCGCGCGGCCCGCAAGTCCGGCTGCGCTCTGCTCTGCTTCGACCCAGGGCTGTCGGGCGGTCCCGCCGGGGGAGTAGCGTCGTGGGCAGTCCGTGAATATGCCTCGCCGTCAGCGCGGCGGGCGACTGTGCCGACGCACTCTCGGGCCCGTGGGAGACCGACGGGCCGGAGCGGACGACGGGTGAGCGAGCCACGCGCGAAGGACCGCGACGACACAGGGAGGGAGACGAACGGTGAGGCTGCTGGCGAGTGCGACCTTCGACGCACACACCGAAGGCGGGGTCGGCAGTGGGCTCGCCGCGTGGTTCGGAGCCGCCCTGGACGGTCCGCTACGCGATCTCACGGCGGAGGACCGGCAAGGGATCGGTGCCTCGTACGCCGGGACCCAGGCCGACGAAAGCTCGTCCCGCCAGGACTTCTCGCCGGTCTCCGCGCGGTGGCCCGCGATGCGCGCGGAACTGCTGAGAGCCCCCGAGACCGCGCATGTGCGTTTCCACCGGGAGCGCTCCTACAAGCCGGTGGCCCAAGTGCACAGCTCCAGCATCATCGTGCGACGGCCGAACGCGGAGGCGTCGCTCCTGTTCGACGAGACGGAGGCCGCGCCGGACGATCCCGCCTCCTGTGCGCGTGCGGTCGGGTTCCTGGTCGCCGCACTGGACGGAGTGGGGCCCGCCTTCGCACGGCTGGGTGCGGACGACGAGCCGCGCATCGAGCACACGGGGCTGGATCTCGTACTCGGTCGCAAGGTCAGGCGGTCGGTCGTTGAGGCGCGGACCTTTCTGCGTGGGTACTCCTGGACCACCGTCTGCCCGGCCGAACTCATCGATCGGCTGGGCGGGGCCGCGGGGCTTCGGGCATCCGGGGCGTTTCACTCGGTCGTGCCCCTGACTGCGGGCGGCGTGGTCCTCCAGGCGACCGCCAGCATCGCGGAGTTCTCGGATGAGACCCTGCGTCAGGTGTTCGAGGCACTGCGCCCGGTACTGCCGCCGGGGACGCCGAGGCCCGACCCGGCCCACCCTGAACTGCGGTTCATCGCTGAGGACGCGGGCGGGACGGGATCATGAGGCGGCCAATGCTGCGCTCCATCGCCCGAGGACAGTGGCCACGGTGGCTGGGCACTTTCACGCCCGTGGGGGGTTGGATCCCCATGCGCGACGAGCGCGACGTCAGCCCCGGACGAGTGCACGGACGGCACTGAGCGATCCGGCTTCGTCGGGCGAGCGTTTCAGCGGTGTTGTCCTGTGTGTGACTCGCCGTTGGAATCGGGTGCCGCGCCGAGGGATCTCCTGGAAGCCGTGCCCCACGAGGTCGAGAGCGGTGCGCCGGTCCGTCTGGCATGCGGGACTCCACGTCACAGGTGGGGAGGCGGGGGCCCGGCAAGCCTGTGGCACGCCACGCGCATGATCAAAGAGCGTTGCCCCGGCCACCCGGCCCCCCGGCCACCCGGCCCCCCGCCCGGCTGATCAGCCGATGGGCTCGGCCACGATGAGCTGGAACCGCTCGAAGGACAGCTGCACGGTGTTGTGCTGAGCAGTGGCAGTTCCGAGTGACTTGCCGGTGAACGGGTCGGTCAGGCGGTACCGCGTGCGGCCCAGACCGCGCAGCTCGACCGTCCCGTCCCATTGGTCGGCGTAGAAGGCGTAGTGGAGGGTCCGCTTCTTGGCCACGACATGTGCTTCGGGCTTGTCGAAGCCGATGTCGTACAGCTCACCGCGGTACTCGCCGGTGGGCAGCATGTTCTTCTCGTACAGGGACACCCACTTGCGCCAGAGGACCTCCTTCTCCGGGGTGAGGTCGGTCGCCTTGTCCGGGGCTCCGGTTCCGGGGAGGGTGAACTTGGTCGACAGGACGGCTCCGACCCCGTAGGAGGACGCGAAGTCGTTCCCGCCGTCGCTCAGTTCGACGTGGTCGCCGGCGTAGCTGCTGCCCGCGCCCATCAGCGCCTTCATCGACTTGCCCTTGCTGCGGACCTGGTAGGAGGACTCCGGGTCGGAGCTGGGGTACTGGTCGACGTAGGGCAGGTTGTGGAAGGCGAAGGCGGTGCCGCAGGGGCAGAGTTCGACGAGGGCGTCGGGGTTCGCCGCGTGCGCGGCTTCGTGGATCGCCTTCCAGAACCGGGCCACGCTCTCGGTGGATTCCTCGGGGCGGGCGTGCCGGTGCTTCGGGTTGTAGCAGGGCGCGACGCTGTTGAGGTGCTGGCCGTCGATCTTGAGCCCCTCGTAGCCCCAGTCGCCGATGAACCTTTTCGCCTGCTCGACGAAGTAGTCCACGGTCGGCTGGTAGGCCGGGCAGAGGGTGTAGGCGTCCCACCAGGTGACGTCCTGCTTGTTGCCGTCGCGGTCAAGGAGCAGCATGTCGGGCCGGTCCCGGAACAGGTTGCTGTCGGGGTCCGCCGCCAGCGGGGCCCACCACAGGCGCGGTCGCAGGCCGGCGTCCCGTATCTGCTTGGTGAAGGCCCGCATGTCCGCTTCGCCGCGCGGGAACTTCGCCGTGTTGATGTCCCAGTCGCCCTCGTTCGTCTGCCAGCCGTCGTCGAGCGCGACCCAGCGCAGGCCGACCTCGTGCGCCTTCGGCAGCGTTCCGGTGACCTGCTCGATGGTGAAGTCGCGCTCGTAGCCCCAGGCACACCAGATGGGTTCGAAGGCCGAGGCGGGGACCTCGGGGGCGCGCTGGCCGATGTCACTCATGTAGTCGCGGTAGCGCTGGAGCGGCACGAAGTGGTCGCCCGGGAGGGCGGTCAGGAATGTGGTGCCGGTGCTGAGCCGACGGCCCGGCTTCAGGGTGCGGGCGGTGTCGTCCTGGATGGCGATGCTCGCTCCGGCGGCCGTCTTGCGGACCGGCATGCGCAAGATCGTCGCCACGGGCTCGACGTGTCCGACGGAGAGGCCCGCACCCCGGCGCCAAACGGTCGCCAGCGGGGTGCCGCCGCCGTAGTCGGAGGAGTCCATCCCCAGCGAGTTCTCCTGGACGTAGCCGTCCTTCACCGGCATCACCCAGTCGCGGCGGTCCGTGTACGTGGTGCCGGAGAAGGTGTAGAAGCCGCCGGGGGTCTCCAGGAGTTCGTGGGCTCCGTTGCGCCACCCGGTGACCTTCAGCGCAGTGGCGGACCTGTTGGTGTAGGTCACCTTCATCACGATCATGCCGGCCAGACGCTCGAAGGAGGTCAGTTCGACCGCCTTGTGCAGGCCTTCCTTGGACGTGCCCTCGATCGTCACCCGGACGCCCGCGCCGTGGCGGGGGTGCCGGGTGCTGCGGGTCCGGTGTCCGCGGTAGGCGAACGCTTCGATGGCCTTATCGCCCACCAGCAGGGCTTCGCCGGCGTCGAAGCGGGTGAGGTCGACGCCCTTCAGCGCCACCCGGCTGCGCAGTTGGTCGTCGAACTCCAGGGTGATGGAGGTGTCGCCGACTCCGACGAGGTCAGGACCCGAGTTCGGTGCGGCGGCCGCGGGTGAGGCGCCCATGGCCACGGCGGGGAGGGCGGCCAGGCCGGCACCCCCCAGCGCCACCTTCAGTACGCTTCGCCGGTTCATGTCCGTCATGTCGAACTCTCTTTCGGTCGTGCGTGCCCGACTGGGGCAGCCGCCTTTTGTCCGTCGTTGTGGATCGTCGGAGTCGAGCCGCCTGCTCGCGACGAAGCGACCGTCCGTAAGGCTGGTCGATGCCTGGTCTGCCACCGGTTTTCGCAGGGGGTCGGGTGGGGTCGGGGGACGGCGTGTCGTCCGAACGGGCACCCCGGTGCGAGGTCGCCTCCGGCGGCAGTGCGAGGCCATCCCCGGTGAGCTCCGACAATGCTGCCTCGATCACCGGAGGGCGTCCGGGGCGCGGCGAAACGAAAGGTCGCTCACGGGCGACTTCTTCATCACCGGGTGGCCTGCTTCGAGAACGTAAGTGGTATTCGAGTGGCATGTCAACGGGTGGGCCGCCTGGACGAGGGTTCGCTCGGGCGATCGGATTGGTATGTTTCTGGTATGACGGATGCGAAAACGCCGATGCCCAGAGGTCTGTTCGGGGACGACGTCCTCCCGTTGTACGAGCGCACAGCCACGCAGTTGCTCGACGACCTGCGCGCCGCTGCCGCCCGCCCCGGTGACCGGCTGCCCTCCGAGCGGGCTCTGGTCGAGCGGTACGCCGTGTCGCGCGTGACGCTGAGAGCGGCCCTCGCGCAATTGGAGTCGCGGGGCATCGTGCGGCCGTCGTCGTCGCGCGGGTGGTTCGTCGCCGAGCTCGGTCTGCTCCCCGAGGCGACGATGGCGTCCGCCTCGGCGGCCCCGCAGGTCCAGGGGTTCGCCGACTATGCCCAGGCCAACGGCTTGACGACGGCCGGCAAGGTGCTCTCCGCCACCGTCCGCCCGGCCACGGTGTCCGAGGCCGAGCAGCTCCGGATCGCTCCGGGCGCCGACCTCTTCGACCTCCACCGACTGCGCTTCCTCGACGGTCTGCTGGTCGTGCTCGAGCACAACCGGCTCCCCTTGGCGGCTTGCCCGGCCCTGGCCGAGACGGACTTCAACACGGCCTCGCTCTACGCCACCCTGCGCGCCGCCGACCCGCCGCAGCTGCCCCGCGTCGCCGACTATTCGGTCGAGGCCCGCCACCCGACGCCACGGGAGACCGAGCTGTTCGAGATCGGCGAGACCATGCCGATGCTCGTCGCGACCCAGCTGACGTCCAATCAGGAATCCCGCCCGATCGAACTGACCGTCCAGGTCTACCGGGGGGACCGCTACCGGTTCCGGGCCTCCATCACCAACCAGACCTAAACGGTCACCAATCGGACTGCAAGGATCGCCAACCGGACTTGGACGATCGCCGCGGATCTGTCGGCTCGGCTGAGTAATACCAGTTGCATACCAGAACAAGACTATTGACGACCCTAAGTAAGACCAGTACTGTCCGAAATGAGCCGCAGGCCATGACGGCACATTGGCTTGAGATGCACGTTGAGTAAGGGGTTGGCAATGCAGAGCCCATTGAGCGAGGTGGTCCGGCGTCAGAAGGCCGGGCAGCCGCAGGGCATCACCTCGGTGTGTTCGGCTCATCCGCTGGTCATCGAGGCAGCCGTGGTGCAAGCACGGGAGACCGGCGGTCATGTACTGGTGGAGGCGACCTCGAACCAGGTCGACCAGTACGGCGGTTACACGGGCATGCGGCCCGCGGACTTCCGCGACCTCGTGTACGGCATCGCCGCCGAAAGTGGTCTGCCACTGGACCGAGTGATTCTCGGCGGCGACCACCTCGGACCGAACCGGTGGCAGTCCCTGACGCCCGACGAGGCGATGGAGCGGGCCGACGCCCTGGTCGCCGCCTACGTGGCGGCGGACTTCACCAAGATCCACCTGGACTGCAGCTTCGCGTGCGCCGGTGACCCCCTGCCGCTGACGGACGACGTGGTCGCCGAACGCGCCGCGCGGCTGATCCGGGTGGCCGAGGAGACGGCCGGCCCCGAGCAGGCCGAGCGGATCCGGTACGTGATCGGTACCGAGGTACCCACACCCGGCGGCGCGCACGAGACGCTCGACGCGCTCGTCCCGACCACGCCCGAGGCCGCGCGCACCACTCTGGAGCAGCACCGCAAGGCGTTCGCCCAGCACGGCATCGACGAGGTCTGGCCGCGCGTCATGGCCCTCGTGGTCCAGCCGGCCGTCGAGTTCGACCATGTGCAGGTCGTCGAGTACCGGCGCGAGCTGACCGAGGAGCTGCGCCAGGTCCTCGACGACGAGCCCACCATGGTCTACGAGGCCCACTCGACCGACTACCAGACCGCCGAGGCGCTCACCGCGCTGGTCGAGGACCACTGGGCGGTCCTCAAGGTGGGCCCTGGGCTGACCTTCGCCCTGCGCGAGGCGCTGTTCGCCCTCGCGGCGATCGAGGATGAACTGGTGCCGGCCGCCGAGCGGTCACGCCTTGCCGAGGTCGTCGAGGAGCGGATGCTCGCCGAGCCCGCCAAATGGGAGGGCTACTACCCGGGAGGCGCCGCCGAGCAGCGCCTCGCACGCCGCTACAGCTACAGCGACCGGATGCGTTACTACTGGCCCGACCCCGAGATCGAAAAGGCCCAGGCCCGGCTGCTGGACAACCTCTCGGCCGTGGACATCCCCCTGCCGCTGCTCAGCGCACATCTTCCGCTCCAGTACGCCCGCGTCCGCCACGGCGAGCTCGCCGCCCGGCCGCGCGACCTGGCCGTGGACCACGTCCGCGACGTCCTGCGCGACTACGACCGCGCCTCCCACCCGAACCAGAAGGAGCACGTGTGACCACGCCCTCCGGCACCCTGTCCTTGGACGACGGCGCTGCCCACACCGTCCGCGAGATCGCCCAACAGCCCGCGCTGTGGCGCGAGGTCGACAAGATCGTCGCGGCCTCCCGGGAATCGCTCGACGCCTTCCTGCGTCCGCTCGTCGCCCGCGGCGACCTGCGCGTGGTGCTCACCGGCGCCGGCACCTCCGCCTTCGCCGGCCAGGTGCTCCAGCCCGCCCTGGCCCGGCGCCTGGGACGGCGTGTCGACGCGGTACCGACCACGGACCTCGTCGCCGACCCCCGCGGCTCTCTCGCCGAGGACGTTCCCACGCTGCTGGTCTCCTTCGCGCGGTCGGGTGACAGCCCGGAGTCCGTAGCCGCCACCGCCCTGGCCGACCAGGTCCTCTCCGAGGTGCACCACCTCGTGATCACCTGCAACGAGCAGGGCCGCCTGGCGCGCGAACACGCGGAGCTGCCGAAGTCCCACGTGCTGCTGATGCCGCCCGGGTCCAACGACCGCGGCTTCGCCATGACATCGAGCTTCACGTGCATGACGCTCGCGGCACTGCTCGCCCTGGGCGGCAGCGTCTACGACGGCGTCGCCGAACGCCTGGCCCGGGCAGTCGAGTCGATCACCGAGAACAGCGCTGTCCACCGCACCGTCGGCGCCCTTCTGGAGCGCGCGCCCGAGCGGATCGTCTTCCTCGGCAGCGGCCCGCTGAAGGGCCTCGCCGAAGAGTCGGCGCTGAAGGTGCTCGAGCTCACCGGTGGGACGCTCATGGCCGTCGCGGAATCCTCGCTGGGATTCCGGCACGGTCCCAAGGCGGTGCTCAACGACCGTTCGGTCGCGGTGGTGTACATGTCGAACGACCCGTACACCCGCAAGTACGACCAGGACATCTATGCGGAGCTGCGCGGAAATCTGCCCGGCGGCAGCGTCGTCACGGTCTCCGCGGACTCCGGCGCGGGAACGCAGGGCACAGGCACCGACGCCTGGCCGCTGCCGGGCCTCGATGGCGTCGAGGATGTCGCCCTGGCGCTGTCCGCCGTGGTGTACGCCCAGCTCATCGCCCTGCGCGCCTCCCAGGCCCGGGGCCTGCGGCCCGACAACCCGTTCCCCTCGGGTGAGATCAACCGCGTCGTGCAGGGCGTGACCCTGCACTCCTTGCACAACTGATCGAAGGCATCAACGGCGCGGATCCAGGGCGCCGGACGGAGGTACAACGATGTTCCTAGGTGTCGACGGTGGCGGTACGAAGACCGCATTCTGCCTAGTCGACCGGGGCGGACAAGTCGTGGCGCGAGCGCAGGCGGCAAGTTCGTACTACTTCTCCCACGGCATCGAGCTCGTCGAGCATGTGCTGAAGGAAGGCGTCGACGCTGTCTGCGCGGCGGCCGGGCTGACCCCCGCCGACATCGAGTACGCCTTTTTCGGGCTGCCCGGTTACGGGGAGGCGGCCCGCGATCTGCCCGTCCTGGACGCCACCCCGCGAGCGGTGCTCGGGCACGACCGCTACGCCTGCGACAACGACATGGTCTGCGGCTGGGCGGGTTCGCTGGGCGCGGTCGACGGCATCAACGTCATCAGCGGCACCGGTTCGATGACCTACGGCGAGCGGTTGGGCCGGGGCGTGCGCATCGGTGGCTGGAGCGAGATGTTCGGCGACGAGGGATCGGCGCACTGGATCGCGGTCCGCGGCCTCAACGCCTTCTCGCGGATGGGCGACGGACGGCTCCCCGAGGGCCCCCTGGCCGAGGTCTTCCGGCGTCACCTGGATCTCGCGTCCGACCTCGACGTGATCGACGTCGTCCACAACCAGTGGCAGGGCGACCGGAGCCGGATCGCCGCACTCAGCCGCTCGGTGGCCGAGGCGGCCGCTCTGGGCGACGAGGTCGCCACGGAGATCCTCACCGACGCAGGCCGGGAACTCGCCCTGCTCGTCGAAGTCACCCGCGAACGGCTGGAGTTCGGCCCGGACGAGACCGTACCGGTCTCCTACTCCGGCGGCACCTTCGGCGCCCACACGGTTCTGGAGGCGTTCACCTCCGGACTGAAGGATCGTTCTACCAACTATGAGCTGCGACACCCTCTCTACGAGCCTGTCGTAGGCGCCGCCCTGTACGCGGCAAAACTCGCCGGAACCCCGCTCGACCAGCCCGCGCTCGACGCGCTGCGCACGGCCCCCGGGACCCCTGCCTCAGGAGAGGACGACCGATGAACAGAGGCACGAAGAGCTGGATCCTGTACGCGTCGCTGCTGGTCCTGTTCTGGGGTGTGTGGGGCGCCTTCTCCAGCGAGCCGAACAGCAGGTACGGCTACCCCAACGAGATGATCTACATCATCTGGGCCTTCACGATGCTCATTCCCGCGTACTTCGCGATGCGCGGCAACACGTTCGACCGCCGGCCGATAGCCGCGGTGTACGGACTGATCGCGGGACTGACCGGCGCCGGCGGACAACTGCTGCTGTTCCACGCGCTCGCCAACGGCCCGGCGTACCTGATCTTCCCCCTGGTCTCGCTCTCCCCGGTGGTCACCGTCCTCATGGCGATGGCGCTGCTGCGTGAGCGGATCAACCGGCTCGCCCTCGTGGGTGTCGTCGCGGCGCTGGCGGCGATCGTGCTGCTCAGCATTCCCAGCGGCAAGGACGACTCGAACTCGCACGGCCCGTGGCTGCTGATGGCCGTCCTGATCTGCGTGGCCTGGGGCGTGCAGGCGTTCTGCATGCGCAAGGCCGCGGTGGTCGGGGTCAACGACGCGACGACCTTCGGCTGGATGACCATCAGCGGACTGCTGCTGGTGCCTGTGGCGTTCGTGATGATGGGCGATTTCCCGTCCGATGCCCCGTGGCAGGCGCCCGCGCTCACCGCGGTGACGCAGGTCCTCAACGCGGTCGGCGCGCTGTTCCTGGTCATGGCGTTCAGCCGGGGCAAGGCCACGGTGGTCGCCCCCGTCACCAACGCACTGGCGCCGGTGCTGACCATCGTGCTGTCCCTGGCGGTCTACCGAACGCTCCCCAACGTATGGGGCACCCTCGGCATCGTGCTGGCCCTCGCCGGCTCGACCCTGATGGTCTACAGCGACGAGAAGAGCGGCGAGAGTTCCGTGGCCCCGGGGGCAGCGGACGACGGCGCGGACGTGAGTCCGGCCCCGCAGAAGTCCTGATCGCCCACATATCCGTACCGGCCGAACCACGTAGCGGTACGGGCCGACACCGGCCCGTACCCACCGAACCGACATGAAAGCGAGGGGACACCCTCATGCCCCTGGTTCCCACGCGCGAACTCGTCTCGAAGGCGGCCGCCGCAGGCCGGGCCGTCGCGGCGTTCAACGTGATCACGCTGGAACACGCCGAGGCGATCACCGCCGGCGCAGCAGCCGCGGGCGCCCCGGGGGTGATCCTGCAGATCAGCGAGAACGCCGTACGGTTCCACGGCGGCCGGGTCGAGCCGATCGCACGGGCAGCGGCCGAGGTCGGCAAGGCGTGCGACGTCGACGTCGCACTGCACATGGACCATGTGACGGACATGCGGCTGCTGCGCACGGCGGCCGACGCGGGGTTCTCCTCCGCGATGTTCGACGCCGGGGCGCAGCCGTACGCCGAGAACCTCGCCGCCACCCGCGCCGCGGCCCAGTGGGCCCACGGCGCGGGCCTGTGGCTGGAGGCCGAACTCGGCTATGTGGGCGGCAAACCCGACGCCCCCGCGAGTGCCCACGCGGCCGGGGTGCGCACCGACCCGCACGAGGCGGCGCGCTATGTCGCGGACACCGGCGTGGACGCCCTGGCCGTCGCCGTCGGCAGCAGCCACGCGATGACCGAACGCTCCGCGACCCTGGACCACGCGCTCATCGAACGCCTGCGGGAGGCCGTGCCCGTACCTCTGGTGCTGCACGGTTCGTCGGGCGTCGGCGACGACGATCTGCGACAAGCCGTTCAGGCGGGCATCGTGAAGGTCAACATCGGTACCGCTCTCAACGTCGCGTTCACCGGCGCGGTCCGCGAGACGCTGGCGGAGCGCCCCGACCTGACCGACCCCCGCCCCTACGTCGCCCACGGTCGGGAGACGATGGCGGAGACGGTCCGGGTCCTTCTCGGTGTGGTGAGTGGCTGAGCGGGGCCGAAGCTTTCCCCGCACCTGATGTCGCCTGGCCGATGACAGCGGACCGTGTGGTCACGAGGGCGCCGACGCCACCAGCGCGAACTGCGTCCCTTCGGCTTCCACCGCCCCCGCCACCTTCGCGCCGAAGGGATGGGTGACGTGACGCAGGACCACTCCGACGCTTCCCCGGCCCGCGCCCGTCAGAGCGCGGGCCGGGCATTGGCCACATAGTCCAGGGCGTGCGCGGCCTGCAGCCCCCGAGCCCGGGTGGTGGGAGGCACGGGGGTGGTTGCCGCTCAGTACTCGCGAGACGGTGGCCGGAGACATCTCTGTCCGCGCTGCCGCATCACGGATGGTGATCCGGCCGCTGGCCGCCATCCTCCGGTCCTCTCTGTCGCCGGTGTGCGCGTCTGTCCGCTGTCTCAGTTGTTGGCGGCGTGTTCCTTCGCGAACTCCTGGGCGATCTTGTCGCCGCCGCGCGAGCGCCACTTCTTCACCGCGGCGTCCAGGTCGGACATGGAGGAGCGGCCGGCGATCACCGCGGTGATCGCATCGTCCATCAGTGCGCGGAGTGTGGCGCCCTGCGCGACGTCGGTCCGCGAGACGAGACCGAACGATGCGTTGCGGATGGTGACCGGCACGACCTTCTGCTGCCAGGCGTGCATGGCCTGGACGGCCTCGGGCCGGCCCGGGACGAACAGCACCTGCGGGCCCTCCGCCAGGTAACGGAAGGGCAGGTTGGTGATGTTCTCCACCTCGCCCAGCCTGGTGCGCTCCGGGGGGCCGTCCTCGGCCCGGTTGAAGTGGACACCCTCGACGCCGAACTGCATGAGCTCCCACTCCTTCGTGCCGAAGGGAGCAGCCAGGTAGTCGAGGACACGCAGCAGCATCTGGATGCGGTCCTTCTTGGCCTTCTTCAGGATGGTGTAGCCGAACGAGCGGCGTGCGGCCACCTGGCCACCGGGCGTGCCGTCCACGGCATACGGCAGTGCCGGCGCCGGCGTGAGCAGTCCCTTCGAGTCCGGGTACAGCGCGGTGTACGCGCCGAAGCCGTTCTGCATGGAGGCCACGGTGCCGTTGAGGAACAGCGTGTTGAGGTCGGGCGAGGACAGCGACGTCGCGTCGGGGTGGTAGAAGCCTGCCTTGCGCAGCTGTACCTGGTAGGCGACGGACTGCCGGAACCGCTCGTCGGCATAATTGGAGTGGAAATCACCGCTCTTGTCCACGGCCCAGCCCTGCGGAGCGTTGTGCGCGGCGGAGTGGACCGCATTGCAGAAGTTCGAACCGATCGCCGCACCCAGGGCGTACTGCTTGCCGTGCGTCGCCTTCTTGGCGACAGCGGTGAAGTCGTCGGACGCCCAGCCCTCCTTCATCCCCGCGTCGGTGAACACGCTCTGGTTGAGCCACAGCGTCGAGCCCGTCAGTGGACGCTCCAGCGGGATGCCGTAGATCTGCCCGCCGACACGGCCCATGTCGCGCCAGGCGTGGGTGGGAATGCCCGCCAGATTGGGGTAGTCGAGGACCGCATCGCCCGACAGGTAGGGGGTGAGATCCTGGGCCCGCGTCTGCACGAACTGCGCCTCGCGTGGCAGCACATAGCCGGAGAACATGTTGATGATGTCCGGCAGCGCGTCGGCGTCGCCGGCCATCACGGTGGCCATCTTCTTCTGACAGTCGGCCTGTGGGATGACTGTGTACTCGATTTTGATGCCGAGGGCCTTCTCGACGGCCCTCCAGTACTGGTTCTGCGCGGCTGCCTTCGGTGGCGTGCCGAACGTGACGGACATGACCTTGATGGTGCTGCCGTCGCCCGGGGTGCGCTTGACCGAAGCAGGCAGGTCCGCCGGGTAGTGCGTGTAGCCGGCCTGGACGCCCGATTCCGTCGGGGCGAGGTCGGGCTTGGCGCCGGCGGCCGCCTTGTACACGGGCCAAGAGGCCTGCTTCTTGCCCGCGTTGGTGACGTCACCGCCGCCCGAGGAGTCGGAGCAGGCGGTGAGCAGAGGAGAGGCAGCGGCGGCGGCTCCCGCGACGGCCACGGTGCGCAGGACGGTTCTCCGCGATATCTCGGGCATGGCTGATCGACCTTTCGAGGGCGGCTCGTACGAAAGAAGATGAGGTTCAGCTCTTGATGGCGCCGGTGAGCACGCCCTTGGTGAAGTACTTCTGCAGGAAGGGATAGACGAGCAGGATCGGCACGGTGGCGATCACCAGTACGGCCATCTGCACGGTCTGCGGCGCGCTGACCGTGCCCTCACCGGTGGTGGTGTCCGTCAGCCCTTCCCCCGCCACGACGTAGGTGCGCAGCACCTGTTGAAGCGGCCAGTGGCCGCTCTCCATGTACAGGGAGGCGTAGAACCACGAGTTCCAGTACGCCACCGCGTAGAACAGGCCGACGACCGCGAGGGCCGCCTTCGACAGAGGGAGCACGATCGAGAACAGCACCCGCAGGTCGCCCGCGCCGTCGAGGCGAGCGGCCTCGTACAACTCCTCGGGAATGCCCTGGAAGAAGCCGCGCAGGACCACCAGATTGAAGACGTTGACCAGCACGGGCAGGATCAGCGAGGCGTAATTGTCCAGCAGGCCCAGCTCCTTGACGACGAGGAAGCTGGGGATCATGCCCGGCGGGAACAGGAACGTGAACAGGATCAGCAGCAGTACGGGCTTGCGGCCGTACACCTGCGGCCGGGACAACGCGTAGGCCAGGAAGACGGTGCAGGCGAGACTGAGCAGCGTGCCGACGAGGGTGACACCGATGCTCACCCCCAGGGCGTGGGTGACGATGCCGCCGTCCAGGATGTCGCGGTAGGCGCCGAGGGTGGGGTGCTCGGGCCACACACCCAGCCGCCGTTGTCGACCACATCGCGTGGTGACGCGAGCGAGGTCGCCACGATCGTCAGGAACGGGACGCACACCAGTGCCACCACGGCGACGAGGGCGATCACCTTGCCCACCTGCGTGATGGGCTTGGGCTTCTCCATCCACCCGGGACGTGTCTGCGCGCTCATCGGTAGACCCCCTGCTCCCCGAGTCGGTGCGCCACTTTGTTGGCCGCGTACACGAGTGCCGCCCCGATAAGGCCCTTGAACAGGCCGGCCGCAGCGGCGTATCCGTAGTCGCCGCCGACGATTCCCTGGTAGTAGACGAATGTGTCGATGATCTCGGCCGCCTGGGGGCCGACCGAGTCGCGCTGCAGCAGCATCTGCTCGAAGCCGACGGAGAGGATGTCCCCCAGCCGCATGATCAGCAGGAGCACGACCACCGGACGGATCGAGGGCAATGTGACGTGCCAGAAGCGGCGCCAGGGGCCCGCGCCGTCGATGGCGGCGGCCTCGTACTGCTGCTCGTCGACCTGGGAGAGCGCGGCGAGGAAGATGATGGTGCCCCAGCCGGCGTCCTTCCAGATCACCTGGGCTACGACGAGCGGTTTGAAGGCGTCCGGATTGCCGACGATGTCGACGGTGTGCAGCCCCGCGTCGGACAGGATCCCGTTCACCATTCCGGTGTCGCCCAGGACCTGCTGGAACAGGGCGACGACGATCACCCACGACACGAAGTGCGGCAGGTAGGCGACCGACTGCACGAAGCGGCGGACGGTGCCCCAGGTGAGGCTGTGCAGCAACAGCGCGAGGGCGAGCGGCACGGGGAAGTAGAAGACGAGCTGCAGTACGGCGATCACCACGTTGATGGTGGCCACCTATCGTGCTCAAAGGCCAGGTGTCGCGCTCAGTCACAACGGGGACTACGACGGAGCGCCGTGCCTGGTCCCGTTGGACCACTACGCGGAGTGGGTGGGCCTGGGGCTACCGGCCGGTGGCCCTCGGCTTCGCAGCGTCGTGGCACGTTCCCAGATCGAGCCAATCGAGCTTCAGCCGGTGCCATCCCCCCGTCGTGTAGCCACCGCTCTCCTGGTCGAAAACCGCTGCCGATATGCCGTCCCCGTCCTGACGACCGACGTAGTGGCCCTCTGTACCGTCCCCGGTCGACTGGAAGATCTGGAGTTCCGCGCGGCCGTCGTGATTCACGTCCGTGGCCCGCACCCCCGACACGAACGACCCGTACGGCATGCGGATGGTGCCGGTCCTGGCACTGCTCAAGTCGGTCGCGAGCGGTCCGTAGTGCACCTCGTGTGTGATCATGTTGTCCTCCGGTGAGTCTCCGGTGTCGTGCTGGCTGTAGAACAGGGCCAGATCGACGTACCCGTCACCGTCGAAGTCCCCGAAGGTCCCGCGCGTTTCCATGTCGTCGGACCACAAGCCTCGGAACTTCTGCCAGCGCCCGCGCGCCTTTTCGACCCGGACGGTGTCGCCGCCTTTGAAGACGACCAAGGGGTCGCCCTCACGGGTCTTGTCGTAGATCTCGTCCTGATGTCCGTCGGCGTCCACGTCGGCGCGCAGGGTGGTGTTGTTCAGCGCGCATATCTCCATCGGCGCGTGACTGCCGGGCTTGGGCCCCATGACCGACAGCTGCCAACCGACCACGCCGATCACGGCGAGGGCGGCACTCGCGATCGCGGTATACCGCCGTCGCCGTTCGCGCCGCCGCGACAGCGAGGAGGGCACGTTCCGGGACCCGGACGAAGACCCGGACCCGGACCCGGAAGGAGAGTCGTTCCCGGACTCGTACGGCCGTGGAGTCGCATCGGCGGAGGGAGTCATGGCGGCACACTAGGTCGGCGCGCGGCGGTACAGACCGAACCCGGAGATCCGTAACGGAGTTGAGGCAGAAGGGCGATCCCCCCGAAGTTTCAGAAGCTGACTCTGAAGCTTCTATAGATCGTCAAGCCGTAGGAGACGGCGCTGATGTGCCGGTGAATGCGCTGGTGAGGTGGTGGTAGACCTCGCGCGCGACAAAGCGCTTGAGGCATCGGAAGATGTCCTTCGTCTTGAGTCCTTCGAGGATGCGCCGTGCGACGTACTCGCGGGTGCGCGGGTCGTGGCGCATGCGGACCAGCACGATGGTGTGCAGCGCGCGGTTGGCCTGGCGGTCTCCATCCTTCGCACTGTGCGCTGCCGCGCCAGTCCCGGCCACTTCCGGGCGTACCGATCGCCACCGGCTCAACCGTGGTGTGCGTGATCGGCGACCGCAGGTCGCCGTCAGCGTCGGCGCCGACCAACTCCCCCTCAACGTAGACGTCTTCGGTTCAGTGCTGACCGTGCCGCCCACGGTGGGCCCGGCCGTGTACCGGCGTGCGAGCACGGTCGAGCCAGCTCACGCCGCTGGGTAGACCAGGCAATCCTCCGCACGGATCAGCAGATTGACCTCGGCGTCCTCGTGACGGACCGGACTCTCGGCGGTGACGAGGAGGTCGTCGACGGCGAGTTCGTACTCGTACCGGGCGCCGGTGTAGGAGCACTGCTTGACCTCGGCGCGCAGCACGTTGATGGCGTCGTCGGACGGGCGGTCGGCGCGGCCGGTCACGGTGATGCGATGCACGGCCCACCGCGGCCGGGCCCGCGCCACCGACTCCGCTCGGCCGCGTCGGCCACCCCGACGAGGTCGCCTCAACCGCCCTCTACCTGGCCGGCAACCACAGCACTTTCACCACCGGCGCGGAACTGCTCGTCGACGGCGGCGCCACGCAGCTCTAGGACATGACCCTGCCGACCGCAATGGGTTCGCGCCGGTCGGCCTCGGCGGCTCCGCGCGCGAAGGCGGGGCATTCATGCAGCTCGGCGGACCGCTGAGCTGCAAGCACTTCCTGTTCCAGGGCCGCAGCCCGACCCACCCACACACCCCGCACGAACGAAAAGACAAAGGACAAAGGACAAAGGACATAGACGATGACAACGGATACTCAGACCTCGCAGACCGTGGCCGAGCAGTTCGTGGAGCGCCTCGGCAAGCAGGACCCCAACGGCATCCAGGAACTGTTCGCCGAGGAGATCGACTGGTACGTCCCCGGCAGTGACGCGCTGTCCTGGACCGGGCCCCGTACCCGCCGCGAGGAGGTCGCGCCGTACTTCACGACGATGTGGCCGCACTTCGTGCCCGGCAAGAGCGAGGTCGTGCTGGAACGCCTCATCGTCGACGGAAGTGACGTGGTGCTGCTGGCGGTCTGGACGCACACCGTCGTGGCCACCGGGAAGGAGTTCACCACACCGGCGGCCATGCACCTGAAGGTCGAGGACGGCCGGATCGTCCGCCTGCACCTGTACGAGGACACGCTGACCGTCGACAAGGCGTTCAACGCCGGCTGAGTGGAGAGCGCTCGGGGCCCCGTGACTATGGGGCCCCGGCGGCCAGGACCTCGCGTTCGCCGAGTCCCGGTGTGGCCGGAGCCCACCGGATCTGCTTCCCGGAGGGGTGCAGAGCAGATACAGAGCCCGGTGCCGTGCGACAGCGCCGTATCGGCGCTGCACAACACGCCCGGCGGAGTTTCAGCGGGCTCGGGCCTGTAGGACGACGTTCGTGTTCGGTGTAACTGCCGACCACGAAGAACGGGTAGAGCGCGAGGTTCAACTGCAGACGGCAGGGCGCGATCGGACCACGTCATCTGATGAGGATTCGAGCGCCGACTGCGCGGCACGATGACACCGTAGGCAGCGCGAGTGGCTCGATCGCGTTCGCCCGACTGGAACGGCCCCTACGGCAACAGGCCTCGCTCCCATGGGCGGCGCCGCATCGAGGCGGGTCAGCCGGGCCTGTTGTGTGGCGTATCTGGTCCGTCAGGTTCAAGCGCTCTCGTGTCCGCCGCTTTCGATGCGCTCGTTCTCGATGCCGAGCCGGCGGATCGCCGCAGCCATGTGGTCGTGCAGGATCTCCTGGGCCGCCGCCGCGTCCCCGCGCTCGATTGCGTCGGCGATGGGGGCGTGCGTGGCGGGGGACATGGCGTCGTCCCGGTGCTCGTCGCCCGCGCTCATGATCGCGACCCGCATCGGGCCTTCGAGCTGTTTCCAGGTGCGCAACAGCATGGAGTTTCCCGCGAGTTCGCACAGCAGGAGGTGGAAGCCGAGGTCGGCCTCGACCTTGGCGGTCAGGTCGGCTTCCTTGTCGAAGGCGTACTGAAGCTGGTCGAGAGCTTCGCGCAGGGCCTTGGCCGACTGCTTTCGCTTCGGGGAGGCGATCAGGTGCGCCACGGCCAGGCCCTCCAACACCTCGCGGACCTGGAACAACTCCCGTACCTCGGTGGGCGTCAGCTGCGAGACGCGCAGCATCCCGCGGGCGCCGGGCGTGACCAGCCCTTCTTGTTGCAGATGGCGCAGAGCTTCGCGCACCGTGCCACGGCTGACCGACAGCCGCTCGGCGATCTCCACCTCGCCCAGGTGATCGCCGGGCCGGTACTGGCCTGTCGTGATCGCCGTGCGCAGCACCACGCGCGCGCGCCGGCCGTCCCGCACGACGTGTCCCTCCTGCCGCACCACCGAGCGTGCGGCGTCGACCGGCAGGGAGACCGCGCCCCGGGTGCCGCCAGGTGCCTCGACGGTGAGGGTGAACGTCGTCGTCGTGTGCGTCCAGTCGACCGTCAACGGCCCGGCGGGAGTGGGCAGTTGACCATGGGCCCAGGTCACGTCGCCGGGGTGGGGCCTGACCTCCCAGCCGGTGTAGCCGGGCGCCGTCGGCCGTGCGCCCAGGAGTTGGTGCGTCAGGGCCGGCAGTACGCCCGTGGACCACCCGTGCGCCATGCTCGTATAGGCGCCCTCGTAGAGGGACCCGTCGGGGCCGGTGCCTTCCCAGTGGGTGATGCCGGGGTCATGGCTGTCCATCCAGCCGTAGGTGCGCCGGATCTGGTCCAGCGCCGAGGACGCGCGTCCGCTCTGGAAGCGGGCCGGGATCCCCGCCTGCGCCGGGGAGACCAGCTCGCGCCGGGCACGAAGGTAGCTGCCGAGCCGGTTGCCGGATTCCGAATCCTTCATACCGCCACGCTAACGCGGTGCGCGCGTGAGAAGGGGGGCCCTGGCAGGACCAGAGAAGACGGGGGCTCTGCCACCGCCGGGCGCTACCGCGAACACTTGCGAAGCACTGTTCCACACGGGACGGACGACCTCATTGCCTGCGCCGCGGAACTGAACGCCGTCGACGCCCTGGACTGAAGGGGAAACCTCATGGACCTCTCCCACCGCACCGTACTCATCGTCGGCGGGACCTCGGGTATCGGGCGAGAGCTGGCTCGGCGGTTCGCCGCGGCAGGAAGCACCGTGGCCGTCGGCGGCCGTAACCCTCAGGCACTCGCGGAACTCGCCCAGGAAGGGTTCGGCACGGTCAGCATCGACGTCACCGACAACGCCTCCGTCGCAGCCGCCCGTGACGCCGTGCTCGACCGATATCCCGAGCTGGACACCGTGGTGACGATGCCGGGCGTCATGCTGCTGGAAGACCTGCGCGACCCCGCGCACTTCGAGGCGGCGGCAACCACGATCGACACCAACCTGCTCGGCACCATCCGGGTCGTCGACGCCTTCACCCCCCACCTGCTGCGGCGGGGCGCCGGCACCTTCATCACCGTCACCTCCGGCATCGCCTTCCTGCCGTTCCCGCCCATGCCCACCTACGCTGCCTCGAAGGCCGCCGTGCACGCCTACTCCGAGGCACTGCGCGCCCAGCTCGACGGCACCGGCCTCGGCGTCATCGAACTCGTCCCGCCGGCCGTGGCCACAGCAGGCCAGGAAAAAGTGAACCCGCACGCGCTGCCGCTCGACGACTTCGCCACCGAGGTCATGGACCTGCTCTCGCAGGACCCGACCTCCCGCGAAATCGTTGTGAAGGCGGCTCTCGTGCACCGGTGGGCCGAGCGCGCCGGCACTTACGACGACCTCGTCGCACAGCGTTCCCGAGCGCTGAGCATGCTCCCCGGTCGCCACAGCTGACACCCCCGCCACCAACCCCGCCGTCCGAATGCTCACCGGCGCGGAGCTCAGCGGGTCGTCCACAGCACGGCAGCGTTGAGGACCAGACCGAGCGCACCCGGCCGGCCCTATCCATCTGGGCCAGCTCGGCGACAAATCCGCCTGCGGGGTGAGGAGCACGACGGAACGTGGTCGTGGCCTGCGATCGGGACGCTTCGAGCGGTAGTGCGGCCGGGCCTGGCGTGCGTGGACGATGCGCTCGACACGCCCTTCCCCGCCGGTTGGTTGAGCACAGCAAGCGGCCCGTCGGCCGGCAGCTCGGCATGGGCCCAACATCATGTTGCACGTCTCCCGCGCCGCCACCCCAGGCCCTCCATGGTTTCCAGGCGTTGGTACGGCCTCCTGCCAGCGGTGGTGGAGGTAGGCTCCCGCGCCTGCATGAACGTCGGACAGTTGTGGGCAAGAGGACGACCGCCTGCAGCATGGCGTGGTGTGACGCAGCATCAGAACGAGACGGTCGCTTCGGCCACGGCGGACCAAGAAGCCCGCGACAGCGCGTTCAGGGGCCTGTTGGCCTCAGTGGCAGACCGTTTCGCCCGCTCCGAGACCCGGGAGACGTTCACAAGGGTGGCGAAAGAGGCGCGCTGCGGACGAGGAGGAGGGGAGCTCGTGGCGGGTCTCAGGCGAGGCGCTTACGGCCCCAGAGGAAGAGGAACACCGTGACGGCGGCCGTCAGGGCCAGCAGGATTGACGCGCCGAACCACTGCATTCCGTTCATCTGGGAGATCGGCAGGTAGTCGACCGACCAGCCCACGACATCGGCCTTCTTCAGGCACAGCTCGAGCGTCTGTTCCGTCTGCGCGTCGGCACAGGTGCCCCAGCCGAGGAGTTTCCCGTCGCCCGTGACGTACGACGCCTCGCCCATCCGGTATGCGCCCGTGGGCACTATCTGGGCCGGGTATCGGCCCATGACGCCCTTGCTCGTGGTGATCGTGACGACGTTGCCGAGCGACAACAGGAAGTGGGACCAGACGAGCTGGACGATGACGGTGAAGCCGAGGGTGACCACCATGGCCGTCAGCGTGCGGCGCAGCACCACGCCGATCGCCACTCCGCCGAAGACGGAGAAGAGGGCGAGGGCGACGGGCGCGGGTCCTGTGTTGTTGAAGGTGGCCTCGGAGATCCACTCCGTGGCCGTGACCTCGGACTTGTAGAGGTTCCACCACCAGCCGAACGCGGCCGACAGCGCGACCGTGCTCACCGTGACCACCAGTGCGGTCAGGACCAGTTTCGTGGTCAGCCAGCGACTACGGTCCACGGACTGGGTGACCACCAGCTTGGCGGTGCCCTTCTCCAGGTCGCCGGCGAACAGCGGGGCGCCGAGGAAGACACCGAGCAGGACCGGTACCAGCCGGAATCCTGTGGAGACGGGGGTGTATCCGGCGAGATGCAGCTGGGAGCGCTGGAAGACGATGCATGCCACGGCGAGTGCGGAGGCGCCGAGGACGGTCCAGAACACGGTCCGGTGCTGGCGCCACACCAGCCACGGCATGCCCTTGAGGAGATGGGGGAGTTGTCCGGTGCCCGAAGTGCCCGAAGTGCCCGTGGCCTCGGCTCCGGTCGTCGTCGAGGTGCTGGTGAGAGAGCTCATGCTGCCACCGTCCGGGTGCTGTACGCCTGGTCCCGTTCCTGGGCCTGGGCGGTGGGGGTGATCAGAGGGGACGCGTCGGGTGAGCGGAGGTAGGCGAGCAGGAGTTCTTCCAGGCTCGGGCTGTCCGTCTCCCCGAAGCCGGCGACCGGGCCCTCTGGGCGGATCAGGGCGGTGAACTGCCGTCCGCTGATCCGGGACTCGACAAGGGGGTGGTGCGCGAGGGAGGAGGGCAGGCCTTCGCCCTCCTTGATACCGGTGACCATGGTGTGCACCGACAGCAACTCGTCCACGTCACCGGCGAGGCGTACTCGGCCGCCGGACAGCACGACGAGGTAGTCGCAGACGTTCTCCATTTCGGCCAGGACGTGGGTGGACATGAGGACGGTGGTGCCGCGCTCGGCGGCCTCGCCGAGGAGGATGCCCATCAGTTCTTTACGCGCGACCGGGTCGAGGTCCGACATCGGCTCATCGAGGAGCAGCAGGTCGGGGCGCTTGCCGAGGGCGAGAGCGAGGGCGACGCGGGTGCGCTGGCCGCCGGAGAGGGTGTTGATCTTCGCGTCGAAGGGCACATCGCCCGCTCGGACGATGTCCTCGGCGGCGCGCTGGTCCCAGCTTGGGTTCAGTTCTCGCCCCAGCCGCAGGGTCTCCGCCACGGTGAACCCGCGGAACAGGGGTTTTTCCTGGGCGAGGAACGCGGTGCGCCCCGAGTCCGCCACCCCCGGTGCCGCGCCGAACAGGCTGAGCGTGCCCTGCGTCGGCTCCAGGACGTGGGCAGCGATGCTCAACAGAGTGGTCTTACCCGCCCCATTGGGACCGACCAGCCCGCAGATCCGTCCCGCCGGGAGCCGGAAGGAACAGTCCTTCAGCGCCCATCCCCGCCGGTAGCGCATCCCCAGGCCGTGCGCCTCAAGCGCCGCCGCTCCCGCGTACATACCGTTAGTCACCAGTGCTCCTCAGTGTCGTGGCCGCCGTCGCCCTACCGGTGGCGTACTGCTTCTGTAAGGCCGCCGCGACCAGCGCGGCCACGTCCTCCTGCTCCAGTCCCGCCTCGGCCGCCCGGGACACCCACGCCGCCAGCTCCCCGTACAACGGTGAGTCGGTGCCTGCCGAGGGGCGGGCCAGCGTGCGAAGTACGAACGTGCCCTTGCCGGGGCGCGGTTCGACCAACCCCTCACGCTCCAGCTCGCGGTACGCCTTGAGGGTGGTGTTCGGGTTGACCGCGCTGACCTCGGCGACGTCCTTGGCGGTCGGCAGCCGGTCACCCGGCACCAGCACACCCAGCCGCAGGGCCTGCTTGGTCTGCTGCACGATCTGCTGGAAGGCGGGGACCCCGTTCCGCCTGTCGATGCGGAACTCCATGACCATCACCACCATCTCACTACTTGATTAGTGGAATGATGATGGAGGTGAGCGCGACCGGTTGTCAACGGCCCTTGGGGGCTGCGGCTCAATACACCTGGCCCGTCGACGACGGCCCCTACGCCAGGGCCGTCGCTCTGGTGCACACCGTGAACCCCTGGGCGGCTGCCGCTGGGTGGAGCGCACGAACCTGGCCGTGGCCGCCGCGTGCGGCCGGAAGCGGTCCTTCGCGGGCGGGACGACCATGGTCGGCGTCGGCCTGGGTGGAGTCACCACATGGCAGAACTGTGATGAGTCACGGCGAAATGGCGGACCAGCTGAAGATCAAGCCAACAGGGTGGGCCAGGCCGACGTCGACGTCCGGCAGACATCTCGGGGGAGGGGGGTATGGCAGGTCCTGACGAGCTGTCAGTTGCCATGCGAGTCCCCCCGCTTCGCGCGAACGACCGGGGTGCAAAAACAGGCTCTCACCGTACGACGAGGTCGATTCCTGGTCCTGCCCAGTCAGGGGCAGGCGAGCTCGGGCGGCGCCGGGACAGGCGGCGAGGGCGGCCACCGCGCCGACGGCGAACGGCTGATGGACAGTCACGCGTCCTGTCGCCCACACTGCCCGGCGCGGGGGCGGCCGCGGTCCTGAGGCTCCGCGCAGAAGCACCAAAGCCTTACGCCGGGGCAGGACTTTCGCGCGCTGTCACATCCACCGAAGTCCTTGCGCCGGGGCAGGGCTTCCGCACGCTGTCACACACGAGGCCGCAGGTATAGTGCATCGCTCGCGCCGGCGCGCGCTGTTGAACACGTTGTACAACCCGAGCCCCTGCGGGCAGGTTTGGGGCGGAAGTGGTGCTTCGTTCGGGCGTATGCCTTCCCTATCCCTTCCGTCACCCTCCGTACCTCATTAACTTCTCTTTGTGACCGGCAGCGTTGGGGAATCGTTCGCACCGCCGACCGGTCGGAGCGATGATCCGAGAGCCGCCTCCCGGAGAGGCCTGGCGATCACCGCGCCCGCGGCAACCCGACACCCCTCCTTCACCGCCTACCTCACCGGTGCGGATCCGCGCAGGCGTCCTGTAGTTCGCCGAAGAGTGCCGCCGCCCCTTGCGGTGCACGGCATCCGCGTGTCCATCCCACCCTCCCCGGGCCCCCTGCCGCCCACCCTGCTCCCGGGTGCGGTTGCGCGGGCCGGAGTCCGGGCCCTGTCCGGTACGGCACCTCCCTCTGCAAGGAGACATCGATCATGGGACTTCTGTACTCCGGTGGGCACCGCGTGGCCCAGGCCGCCGACGGCCGGCTGGCCATTTTCGCCCGCGGCATGGACAACGCCCTGCACAACCTCACCCAGGCCTCTCCCGGTGTCTGGGCGGGACCCGGCAGCTGGGTCAATCTGGGCGGCATCATCACCACCAACCCGGTCGTCTTCCCCGCCGGCGACAAGGGCCGCCTGGAAGTCTTCGCCCGCGGCGCCGACAACTCCCTGTGGGTCGACTACCAGACCAAGGCCAACGGGGGTACGGGCGACTGGATCTGGAAGACCCTCAACGGACGGATCACCAGTGAGCCCGCGGTTTTCCGCAACGCCGACGACCGCATGGAGGTCGCCGTCGCCGACACCAACCGGCAGGTCGCGGTCACCTACCAGCAGGGCGCACCGTCGGGCACCTGGACCAGCGAACAGGGCCGCTGGCCCACCCCGGGCGGCGGCACCATCGGCGACCCGTCCCTGATCCAGGCCGAGGACGGCCGCCTGGTGATCTTCACCCGCGGCGGTGACAACCATCTCTACGAAAATGCCCAGAGCAGCCCGGGCGGCGGCTACGGGGGCTGGGTGGATCGCGGCGGCATCCTCCACAGCGACCCCACACCCATCCTGGGCGGTGACGGCACCATCCACGTCTTCACCATCGGGGCCGACGGCGCCCTGTGGCACCTGCCCCAGCTCAGCCCCAACGGAAGCTGGGGCAGCTGGCAGCAGGTCTCCAGTGCGAGCGATCCACTCAGCCACCGCCCGGCCGCCGTCCTCAACTCCAACAATCAGATCGAGGTCTTCGCCCGCTCCCACGCCACCCACACCAACCACTACAAGGTGGTCAACGGTGTCTGGGCCCCCTTCCGCCACGACACCGGCAGCCTCGACATCTCCGGCCCGACCGCCGCCCGCAACGCCGACGGCCGCCTGGAAGTCTTCTACCGCGGTGCCGACAACACCGTCTGGCACACCGCGGAGTTCAGCCCCGGCGGACCCTGGATGCAGCACGCCAGCCTCGGCGGAAGCATCGCGGACCTGTAGCGGTCAGCGGTACAGCTGAGCCATTGTCCGTCCCGGTGGCGGAGGGGTGTCTCCGAGTCGGACTTTGTTCGTCTTTGAAGTAGCGTGCGCGGAATCCCGAGGCAGGTGACTGACGGTGACCGCAGTCAGCGCTCGCGAACGCTCACGCGGACGCCGCAGTCCCCGTCGACGTCCTGGCCGAACTCATGGACCACGGCAGCCTCGAATCCACCCCTTCCTACTGCCGCGTCGCGGAAGTATGACTGCGCGAGGCGGTCGAGCGCGTCACCCAGCTGCAGTTCGACCGCCACGGCACCCGCATCTGGGGAGCCGTCCCCACCGTGTTGGACGCCGAACGCACCCGCCGCGCCATCGGCGGGGGCGTCGTCCCCTTCGGCACCAGCTCAGAGCCCACCAACGTGGCTGTCAGCGGCTCAGCCTGCACGCTCCGGTTGCGCTGCGTGAGCTGCGACCACTTCTCCACCGACGTCTCCTACCTCCCCGACCTGCGCACCTACCTCGACGACCTCCTGCGGCAGCGGGAGAAGCTGAGGTCGATGGCCGAGGCAGACGACTGGCCCGCGCTGAGGCCATGCCCTCGGACGCGGAGATCACCCGCATCCGACGTCTGATCCGGCGCGTCACCGAGGACATCGACCCGCTGCCGTACCCGCACCGCCATGACGCCGCCCCTGACCGGCCAGGACACCCCCGCGGCACCGACAAGACCTTCGCGGATCATGTGGTGCAGATCTTGTCCGGCAGCTGGCCGGGCAGGCCGCGGCGTTCGTCGTCGGTGAGGCCACGGCCGATCACCTTGCACAGGTGCCGCTTCCACAGGAGGGGGTCCAGCCGGGTCAGGGAGAGGGGAGATTTCCCCAGCGCATCGAGGGAAGACTCCGGGGCGGGAGAGCCGAACAGTGCCTTGCCGTCCCTGGTGGCAGAGACGACGCGCTGGCTCTCGGCGAACTCGTAGGTCTCCCGGTACGACGGATCGTCTGCTTTCAGGAAGGTCACAGAACTGTCAGCGGCCAGAAAGTAGTGTGCGCCATTGGGGTTTCCCGTTGCCCACTCGCCAGGTCGCAGTGGCTTGGGGAAGGCTGCCACTCGACGTGGTCGTTGTCCCGGTTCGACGGACCACAGTTCCAGGATGCGTCCCGAGGTCAGGACGGCCATATAGCGCGTGTCCTTGAGGAAATACGCGGTGAGGAAGTTGTCGGCGAATCGGATGCCGAGGTCTTTCCTCTCCCGGCCTGTGCGCAGGTCGACGGCGTGCAGGTCCGGTTCGTCGCCCACACTGACCGCCAGGAGACCCGGGTCACGGTGGGGAGTCACGTAGTACTCCGGCCGTTTTCGGGAAGTAAGTCGAAGGTCGTTCAGATCGATCGAGGAGAGGCGACGTCCCTTGCGGGTGTCCCACTGTTCGACGAGGGAACCAACGGTCGTCACGAGCCGATCACCGGGCAGGAAGACGAGGTCGACGGGTTCCAGTTCGCCTACGTCGCCGGGCGGGGTGAAGAGGTCGTGGGGGTCCCGGTCGACGACGGGTGGTTCGGCGGCTGTCTTGAACTCCGATACGCGGCTCAGGGACGGCAGTCGGCGGACCGTCACCCGATTCTTGTCGGACACGTCCGCCATCAGCGTCTCGGCCCTGTTGATCGCGATGACCTGTTCCTTGGCCGGCGGTGTCTTGGCCTTGACGGTCACTTCGGCCAGGTCGCGGTTGTCGCCCTCGGTCTCCATGACGCGCAGGGAGTCGCCCTTCTCTCCGAGGCGGACCACCATCGTTCGTCCGTCCCCGAGCAGTCTCGGCACGCCGTAGGCGGTGTCTCCATCGGCACTGACCAGGGTTTGCCCGGAGATCGAACTGTCCCCCTTGGAGGCCAGGACAGGCTCTCTCTCGGAGCCGAGCAGGAATTGTGAAGGAGTGACTTCGGTGGAAACGCGTGAAGGAGCTATGACATTGCGTGGCGGATCGTCGCCGTCAGTCCTGACAATTTCCCAGGTGTCTCCGTAGTCGGTCAGGGCGAACCGGTCGCCCTTGGCGTCGAAGATCATGGGCTGGCACGAGGTCCTGTCGGGTCGGTAACTGCGCAGAACCCGCCGGTCCGCCACTCGTATCGTCTGGTACAGGGCGTTGGCCGAGGAGTCCCCGTCCTTCTGGTGGCAGGTGATGGCCACGGTCCCGTCCCCCGACACACCGCTGTTTCGGCCATCCTTGACGAGGCGCCGTCTCGTACCGGTCCTGATGTCGACCGCGTCCATCATCTCGGTTTGGGACGCGGTGGTCCCCATGGCCACCAGCGTGGTGTCGTCCGGGCCGAACCAGATGGACCTGATCCCGGGAATGATCTTCGGCAGGTCGTGCCGGCGCCCCGTCTTCAGATCCCAGACACGCACCGGGAACGTCGTGGAATCGGCCGCTGCTTCGACGAGGTATCGGGAAGTGCGCGAGAAGTCGATCAGCTTACGCAGGTTGCCCCAGTCATCCGGATCGGCCTTCACCGGCGGACCTTCGAGCACATGTGCAGGCCCCACCGGATACTTCGCCGTGGGCGTGACATCGTGCCAGACAACAGCTCGGTCCTCGTCGCGCACATAGGCGATGCGCCGCCCGTCCAGGCTGACCGTGGGCTGCTGGACGTTGGGACGGAGGCGTAGGTTGACCTGACGCACCTTGCCCTGCTTCATACGCAGGAACAGGGTCGCGCGCCGGGTGTCGGAGGTCGCCAGAGTCGCCGCGCCGTCCGCGCTCAAGGCGACGCTGTCGATCTTTCCCTCGACGCCCGACAGGATCCACGCCTTGTCCTTGACCGAGGTGTACCGGCGCAGCAACGCGTTGCGGGCTTCCTGCGTCGGGGAGGTGTCGTAGCCCGCAATCGCGGCCAGAGCGGCCTGGGCGGGATTGGTGTCAGCCAGTTCGTCCGCCTGCACGGCCAGCGACCTGGACCTGCCTTCCGCTTCCCGCTCCTCGCTCACCCGGGACTCCTGGACGGAGAACGCGATCAACGTGGCGATGAGGGCGAGAGAGAGGCTTCCGCCCGCCCAGGCCCACCGGATGCGCCGCTGCCTGGCACGGTGCTGTTGTTGTATCGCGTCGCGTTGCTGGGCTGCGAGGTCGAGGAGTTCGGTCTCCGCCGCCGCCAGTTCGTCGGTCCGCCCGGCCAGACGGCTCTCGAGGGAGACGAGTTGTGCCCCCCGCGGCAGAAGCTCGTCAGCACGCCCGGCTCTTTCCCAGCGTTCCCGGTCATGCTGCAACTCCGCGCGCGCGGCGAGGAAGTCCCGGTCCTCGCGCACCACTTCGGACAGAGTCGGCCAGGCCGTGATGAGAGCTTCATGGGCGAGCTCCACGCTCTCCGGCGCACCGGCCCCGCCGTGGAGCACCAAGAGGCGCTCGTCCTTCCCGGCGAACAGCACGGCCAGGCGCCAGCGCTGCTCGCCGGCCTCCGCCCGGGTCAGCACCCGCCGCAGTGCGGGGGCGCCGCTGCCCGGCACCACTCGTACCAGTCCGGCGAGGAGCCGACGCGCGTGTGTGACGGCCTCCATGGGGTCAGGGATGTCCGGGGCGTCTGCGGGGTCCGAAAAGCCGGTACCGGTCACGGACGGGACGTACTTCCGCCATGCCTCCTCCGCGTGCCTGCGCAGTGCGCCGGATACGCCGCCGGCCCTCTCGTACGCCTCGACCCTCAGACGGCCGCCCGACTGCTCCTCCCACAGGTGCCGCAGGACGAAGGAGAGGAGGGGAAGGGAGCCGGGCTCACTGCCGGCATCCTCGAGGATGCGCCGGACGAGCCCCGGTTCGTAGGAGACACCAGGGACGCGGTCCACGGGACAGGCGATGACGGCGTGCAGCTGCTCCCGGGTCATCGGGGTCAGCGGTAGGACGGCTCCCCGTTTCAGCACCGGGCCGAGATGCTCGTGGCTGAGGGCAGCGTCGATGAAGTCGGCGCGCAAGGTGAGCAGCACCCGCATCCCGGCGGTGCGCCGGGACGGGAAAAGCACCGACAAGAGGGCCGTGAGGTCCCCCTCGGGCAGGTCGAGCAGAGCCTCGGCCTGGTCCAGTACGACGAGGAGGTCGGTGGTGGCACTGCCGGTGAGCCGGTGGACGGTGTCCGCGAGGCCTGCCCCGGTCAGCCAGGTGACGACCCGCTCGACGCCGATGGCGCGAGGGGGCCCGAACCGTTCCTGGCGTGCCAGTTCGAGGAGTTCGACCGCCAGGGCGCCCACCGGACGGGAGGTGCGGCCGCAGTGGACGACCACCACCTCGTGGCCGGCACGGCGCAGCACGGGCGCCACCCCCGCGAGGGCGAGAGAGGACTTGCCGCACCCCGAGGGCCCGCACAACGTCACCGCTGCACGCTCCCCGCGCACTGCCCTGACCACGGTCTCTGTGTCCTCCTCACGACCGAAGAAGACGTCGGCGTCCTCCTCGCGGAAGGGCTCCAGGCCACGGAAGGGCGCCGGGACCAGTAATGCCTCGGCGAGAGCAGGGATCTCGTCGGCGAGCGCCCCGAGGTGCAGCATGTACGCCTGCTGGTCGTCCCGGGCGGGCTCCGCGGCCACGATCATGCCGACGACGGCGCCGAGGGCGTTGTCCCAGACCGGGCTGCCGCTGAAACCGCCGGTGACACGGACCGTCTGCCCGTCGGCCCGGGACAGCTGTACCCAGCCCTTCCCCGCAGGGCCGAGGAGACTGCCCCGCTGCCACACGGGCCGGTCGGAGCGACCGGTGAACCCGACGATGCGGGACCCGTGTTCCCACAGCCGCCGGGACAGGCTGGTCGGCAGCGGCCGCGCCCCCGGTGCCGGTGCGAGCAGCCGAAGCACGGCCACATCGCCGCTCCGGTCCTCCCGGATCGGCACCCAATGCGCCACCTCTGCTTCTACGTCATGCCACGGGGCGCCCGGCCCCGCGAGGAGAGGCATGTCGACAGTGACACGGGCGCGGGGGAGTACCTCGGTGTCACGGGGCTGTCCGAGCGCATCGCACACCACATGGGCGCAGGTGAGGACGAGACCGTCGCCCACGAGGAATCCGGTACCGGCGGAGTCGCCGTGCTCGTCCCGCAGGCGGACTGTCCCGGCGGCGAGAACGGTGTCGGCGTCCTCTTGTCCACCGTGGCCGGCGGGCTCGGCGTGCCCGTCTCCGGCCGCAGCACGGCCGGGAGTGCCCTGGTCGTACACGGGACCTCCTCGATGGGGTGAGGTGAGACGGGATGGGGGAGTGGGGGCGCCGGCAGTGCTGCGGCGGAGCCCCGGCCTGGCTCGTGGGAGTCAGCCCCCGGAGGCGAGTCCGCCCGCCGGGCCCCGGTCGGCGGACTCCGGGCCGGGCGCGGTTTCCGGCACCGAGTCCGGTCCGGTGGCGCGGCTCTGCCAGGTGAGGCTGACGGAGAAGTTGGCTTCCGCGGAAGACCCCGCCACAAGGACCTTCGCGTCGGCGGAGAGCGACATGCCGAATTCGAGGGTCGCCTCGTCCGGTGGCCGGAGCATGCCACGGCAGCGTCCGACAAAGGCGTCCGCGACCGGCCGTACGACGTCCAGCATCTGTTCCAGGGACTGCTCGGCCCGGGCGACGGTACGGCTGCCGCGTCCGACGCGCACGAGGTCCTCCCCGGCGTCGTTCACCTGCACTCGTACGACCTCGTCGCCGCCTCCCAGCGGCACTTCGACTGTGTACACGGCTTGACCTTCCGACTGCGGCATGACGTCTCCGGTTCGCGAACTGCACCTCGGTGTAGGCAAGTTGAACGGCTTGGAAGGTGCGCGGAGAGGCTACCCGGCGGTGTGCCGGGAGTCACGGGGCCGGTGGGGCGGTGTGTCGACGTTGTGGCACGGCGGGTGGCGGGGCAGCGGTGACGGAGCCCGCGAAAGAACGTCCTTTGTCGCTCTCGCTGGTCGGACGCGCGGACCGAACATCGACGTCGCCCGCACCTGGTTCGAGGTCCTGCCCGAGCAGGGAGTGGAGGCATGGTGGCCAAGCGTGCAACGGGTTTGTACCGGCCGGACCGGTCGTGGTGTGTTGACTGCACCTCTGGCCGCCTTGCGCTCACCCAGGGCAGGTCTGTTGCTCAGGGCGCGACCGCAGGCTGACCCGTCTGCCTAGCGCGTGGTCCACCGCGCACTCACCGCCGCGCAGGCCGAAACCATCTGGACATGGAGCCGGCGCCTGGCCGTGTGCTTCGGACCGCAGGACCTCGAAGAACGATGCCAGGCGATCAACACCTTCCTCGCAGACGACTCCAGCGCGGCAGGCAGTGGTGACCATGATGCGTCTGCGGTGGGACGCAGCCCCCTGCCCGTGGTGGTCAGCAGTTGGGGATGGTTGCGGGATAGCCGTACTGCCAGATCCCCACTCCCCGTGCTCCGTGTTCGCCGAGGACGAGCTCGGGGGTGCCGGGTCAGGTGAGGTTGTGGCAGGACGTCAGTTCGTAGGCCAGGGCGAGGACGGTCCGGGTGTCGGCTGCCTCGAGAGTCAGGCACACGAGACCGGGTGTTCCAGGTGGCATCGCGGGTGTTCATGCCGGAGGTGACGTGCCATCACAGGTCCTGGTGCGCGCCTACGGGGACCATCCCCGATCGGGGACAAACCAAGGTCGCCGGGCGAGGGCGCGCGGGTGGTGGTGGAGCTCAGGTCCCCGAACCCCCGTCGGCCGGCCACACCGTGCCGGGCTCGCAGGTGGCCGCGAGGACGGCATCCAGCTGGGCTCGCGTGGCGGCGAGCTCCCGCATGTGATGGTCGATGCGCGCCCGCTCCGAGCGGAGCCGGGCGACCATCTCCGGGGTGACCACCCCGGTGTGTGCGCACGGCAGGAACTCCGCGATCGTCTGGCTGCTGAGCCCCGCGGCGTAGAGGGCCTGGATCCACCGCACCCGCTGCACCGCATCCGGGGTGTAGAGGCGCTGCCCGCCGGCGCTGCGGCTCGACGTGATGAGTCGCTGCTGCTCGTAGTAGCGCAGCGCACGCGTGCTCACCCCCGCGGCAGCTGCCACCTCGCCTATGCGCATCCTGTCCCTCCTTCCATCCAGGCCCATGCCGGGTCCCGAGCCTTCGCGGGGACGATCCTGCGGCTCGTCGACCACGGACTTGCCTTTGACGTCAACGTCAACTTTTACACTCCGGACAGCCGGCCATCAACACCGGCAGAACCCACCATGACGAAGCAGGAACCCATGAGCACTGAAAACACCGTGACCGACGGCCTCATTTCCGCCGACATCCTCGCCTCGGCCACGCCCGTCGCGGTCTACGGATTCGCCCGGGCCAGGGCGGGCGAGGAGACGCGCCTGCTGGGCGAGATCCAGGCGATCATCAGCCCCACGCGCGAGGAGGCCGGATGCGAGCAGTACGTGGTGCACACCGCACGCGACGAGCCGGGTGCCTTCGCCTTCTACGAGCGCTGGTCCTCCGGCGCTCACCTGCTGGCGCACGTATCGCAGCCGTTCATGCAGAAGTACTTCGCAGCCATCGCGGACCTGGTCGACGGAGAGCTGGAGGCCCACTGGCTGAACCCCGTCTCCTGACCACGCCATACGGCCCGGGCCCCGCCCCACGCCGGGCCCGGAGTCGGGGGCCCCGTCCTTGGAGACGGGGGGCAGGCAAGAACGCTGCCACCAGCCGCACATGAGGGTGTCAGGTCCGTCGACGTGCGGCGGGGGCCGCAAGCGCGAGGACACCGTGCACATCGTCGACGGCACACTCGTTCCCACCCGGTACCGCGGCATCGCCGCCTCGAGCAAGAACTGCCGCTAATCGACGAACCTGCAGGTCGTCATCGACGCCAACAGCCGCCTGGTCGTGACCGTCGGCAATCCGCTGCCCGGCAGCCGCAACGACTGCCGGGCCTTCGCCGAGTCCGGCGTTGATGTGGCCCGCCGGGGAGTTCCCGTGATCGCCGATGGCGGCTACCAGGGCACCGGCCTGCTCATTCCGCACCGCAAACGATCGGGCCAGAAGCGATTGAGTCCAGGCCGTTCACCCCGTCGCCCGGGTCAGACGGAAGGCGAGGGGCGGACGGCGAGAACGGCGATGTCGTCGGCGCTGTCGGCTCCCAGGCGGATCAGGAGCTCGTCGCAGAACGTGTCGAGGGGTTCGCGGGCCAGATCGGCGCTGAGACGGCGCAGGCGTTCCATGGCGTCGTCGAGAGGTTCATCTCGACGCTCGATGAGGCCGTCGGTGTAGAGCAGCAGGGTCGAGTGGGGCGGTAGCGCAGTACATGCCGTGGGGCGCGTCATCTTTGGGTCGACGCCGAGGAGGATGCCCGCGCCGTCTTCGAGGTAGTGGGTCTCGCCCTCCCAGGTGGTGAGCAGCGGCGGCAGATGACCGGCGGAGGAGTGCGTCAGTTCCCAGGGCCCCTGCGGGGGCCCCTTGACGAGGCCGTAGACGCAGGTGGCGGTGGCCTCGCGGTAGAGACTGTGGTTCGCCAGGTCCAGGCGACGCAGCACCACCGCGGGCGGCTCCTGGCGGTCGACGGCGATGCCGCGGAGCATGTTGCGCAGCTGGCTCATGGCGATGGCCGCGTCGAGGTCGTGACCCGCGACGTCACCGATGACCATGGCGGTGTCCCCGTTGGGCAGGGCGAAGCTGTCGTACCAGTCCCCGCCGACCTGGGCGGTGGTGGAGGAGGCGGCGTAGCGGGCGGCCATCTGCAGCCCATCGACTTCTGGCAGTACCGGCAGCAGGGAGTGCTGGAGCCGCCCGGCGATGGAGCGGGTCTCCTGGTGCAGCCGGGCGTTGTCCACCCCCAGCGCCAGGCTGTGGACCAGGTCGTCGACCGAGGCCAGGTCGTCCGGGGAGAACGGCCGGGCGCCGGGTGCGCGGGTCAGGGTCAGCGCCCCGAAGATCTTCCGGCGGGCCCGCAGCGGGGCGACGACGGCGCTGCCCGCCCCGAGGCTCCGGAGCAGTTCGAGGTAGTTCGTGTCGAGCGCGCTCTCGGTCCCGGCCGGTGGCGGTACGTCGGTGAGCAGCAGTGGGCCCGCGCCGCGCAGTACCCGGGCCAGCGGGCCGTGCGACTCCTCGGCGACCGCGGGGATCCTGCCCTCATAGGCCGAGAGGCGAAGCCCCCGCGGCTCCCGGTGGGCGACACAGACGCGGTCCACGTGCAGATCCTCGGTGAGCAGATCCACCACGCACCCGTCTGCCAGTCGCTGCGTCAGCAGCCGGCCGATACCCTGCAACCCCGCGTTCATATCCGGGGTGTTGTTGAGCTGCGCCCCCAGGTCGGCCAGGAGGGACAACCTGTCCAGCGCCGACATGTCGCGCTCGGTGCCGGCTGGCCTTCCCCAGCCCTCCGGGCCTGCTGGTGGCGGGCTCTCGTCGATCTCCAGGTCCCTCAGGCCCGGCGTCTGCTCGTTTTCGCCGACAGCCGCCGCTTTGGGCACGTCGAGGGGTGTGGGCGTCCGCGGGGTGAGCTGGGCGACGAAGACGGTGCGGCCGTCGGCCGTCTCCTGCGTCTGGATGTACAGCCGCACCGGAACCACCCCGCCGTCTCGGTGCAGCGCGGGCAGCGGCACGGAGCGGCCCACGATGCGGGCTCGACCGGTGAGCAGTAGTGAGGTGAACGCCGCCGTGTGCCGTTCGCGCAGGTGCTCGGGGATCAGCGTGGTCAGTTTGCGTCCGACGAGATCGTCCGGTGCCCAGCCCAGCAGATCCGCCGCAGGATCGTTCGCCGCGATGATCCAGTTGCCCTCGTCGGCCGCGATGGTCGGGATCCTGCTGACCTGCACCTGGCCGACCTCCCAGGGTACGAGTTCGGAGGAGCTGACGTCGGGTTCGCGGGGCATCACCGTCCATGCGGTGGGGCGGCTTCCGGTGAGCTGGCCGACGATCTGGTCGAACAGCCAGTCGCGGAAGGCACGGCTGCGCGGCAGCGCCGGCAGGGTGAGCAGCAGTTCCTCCCGTGCGGCCTCCTCGGCCAGGTCGAGCACGCGCCGCAGGGTCCGTACCGCCGGTGCGGCGTCGGCAGGCATCGGCAGGACCAAGGAGCGCAGACCCGACTCGGGGAGCGGCTCCCTCAGCGCGGCTGCCACACAGGCACTGATCACATTGTTGATGTCGTGGGCGGTGGTGAGGTCCTCGGGCGCCACGGGTAGGTCGCCTCTGACGGACGCGGCGATCGTCACCTCGCGCAGCATCGCGTGCCGGTGCTGCGCACACGCGCAGTACAGCGCACCCGGCACATCGACGAGCGTCACCGTCTGGTCGCAGGGCCACGGCGGTACGGCGCCGTCCCGTGCGGGGGACGACCACAGTGACGATGACGACGGTTGCGGTTGCGGTTGCGGCTGCGGACTGTCGGGCCACAGCTCGAACCACACCGTCTTGCCCTCGTGGACGGAGCCGACCCCGTATCGCGAGGCCAGTTGTTCCACCAGTGCCAGCCCTTGCCCCGTGGCGGCGCACGGTGGAAAGCGCTGCGGTACGGGTTCACGGCTTGGCCGATGATCACCGACCTGTACGCGGACCCGGCCGTCAGGGCGTGACACCACTACTTCGCCCTCGGTGCGCGCGTGCAGCACCACATTGGTGACCAGCTCGCTCACCAGAAGCTGAGCCGTGTCCACGAGGTCAGCGGCGACGCCGTCCAGTGCGGTGCGTACGAAATGCCGGGCCGCTGACACGCTGCCCGGCCGCGCGGGAAATCGCCGTGACACTGCGGCCGGATCGGAGAAGCCCATGGGCTCAGTCTGCGCCCCGCACGTTCCGCCTCGCAGCCCACCGGCGGTGTCGGCGCCGCTCACGGTGCCGCTTTGTCCGCCGGTCGGGTGACGGTGCCGCCCCGGGCCGGGCCGTCGTTCGGTCCCGAACGAGAGTGGCGTCGTCACCGGTCGGCGAGCAGAACCCATGCGTTCCCAACGCCGCAGCCGAGCACCGCGGCCCGGATGAGGGCGGGAATTACCTGACCGTCGACAGAAAGCGGGCTCACGCGGACCGCGACGCTCGCCGCGCAGGTCGCTGCGCACCTGCCCGCCGCCGACTGCCCGACGCGGCGCGCGCGTACGAACGCGGGCGACAGCTTCGCCACCGTGGCCCGCGGCCTGGTGGTTGAGGTCGCTTCGTGTACTGCACGGCACCCGGTGGTGACCGCGACGCGCCTGCGATGAGCAGACGCCGCCCCCTGATCGAGTAGCACGCCCTGTTGCACACGGGGTGGCCGTCCACGGCCAGGCGCACGACTGCCCGACGTGCTCGTCTGTGCGAGCGGGATTGTGGCCCGGCAGTCCGGCGAGGGGACCTGCGGGGTAGGTCACGAGGGACAGGCCGTGCACCTCCACGGCCCTGGGCTGAGCCGCGAGTCGGTCGCTCACCGCTCGGTCCTCTCGCACCAGGAGGGGGGTGGGCGTGGCTGTGGCGGGTACGGGGACGTCGGTTTCCGCGACGCGGTGCAAGGAGCGCCCGCGGCCTGTGCGCCTCTGATCTCAGCCCACCCCTCCCCGCCCTGGGGTGCCGCACTGCGCCGGATCGAAGTGCGCCTGGTGCAACCAGACTTCGGTGCGCCCTGTGAAGCCGGGTGCGTGGGTCCACAGGTGGACGTCGTGTCCGTGGCTGCTGGTGGCCGGTAGCACCAGGGCGCCGTCGACGCCGAAGCGGATCTCGAAGCGCTCACCGCATGGTGCGCCCGGCTCGGGCAGGTAGCGCACCCGGCCGTGCACGGACAGGCCCAGGGCGGTCTCCGGCCGCTGCGCGAGGTCCTCGTCCAGGGCCGGGAACTGGCAGGCACTGAACACAAAGCCCTCGACCTGCGGTGCGGCCGGGGCGGTGTCGGGGACGCCGGCGTCACGGCCCTGGTGGACGAGGCGCCCCACCGCGCGTGATGGTGAGCCGGTCCGCTCCGGCCTCCATACACGGGTCTCGAACGGGTCCGCGCCGTACAGCTCGGGCGGCCCCGTGTACCAGCCGCCCCCGCACTACGCCCGGCCCGAAGGTTGGCGGAATGCGGCTGGGACCGACTCGGCACAGGGCTGCGGATGGGAGGGTGCCGCTCGCCCTCGGCGAGACGGGTGTGCAGCGGCTCGCGCCACAGCACACCGAGGGTCTCGTGGAGTCCGCTCAGGTGGTGCAGCCAGCCGGTGAGGGCGGGGCCTGCGAGGGGGGCGGGTTGCGGTCCACGTTAGACGCAGGTGTTGCGGATGGTTCGTCAGGACAATCCGGCCGCGTGATCCGGAACGTAGGTCTGGAGTTCACGTGGTGGGCGCAGGTAGCCCGAGGCGGCCGGCCGTTTTGGAAGATCGAGTCGGGGCGGCGGGATGTCTCGGTAGGGGACTGTCGACAGCAGGTGCGCGATCATGTTGAGGCGAGCAACGCGTTTGTCGTCGCTCTCGACGATGTACCAGGGTGATTCCGGAATGTCGGTGTGGACCAGCATCTCGTCCTTGGCTCGTGAGTACGCTTCCCAGCGGGTGATCGACTCCACGTCGAGAGGCGAGAGCTTCCACCGTCGGGTCGGGTCCTCGAGACGGCGCAGGAAGCGCCTTTCCTGCACGGCGTCGCTCACGGAGAACCAGTACTTGCGCAACAGGACGCCGTCTTCCACCAACAGCCGTTCGAAGATCGGGCACTGGTGAAGGAAACGGCGGTGTTCGGAGGGCGTACAGAAATCCATCACGTGCTCCACGCCGGCCCGGTTGTACCAACTGCGGTCGAGCAGGACTATCTCGCCGGCCGCGGGCAGCCGCTCCACGTATCGCTGGAAGTACCATTGCGTTCGCTCGGACTCGGTCGGCGCGGGCAGTGCGACGATGCGGGCGAAGCGGGGGTTGAGACGTGCGGCGATCCGTTTGATCGTGCCGCCCTTGCCCGCGGCGTCGCGCCCCTCGAAGACCACGACCAGGCGGGCGGCCTCCGTTCGTACCCACGTCTGCAGCTTCACCAGCTCGGTCTGTAGGCGGTACAACTCCCGTTCGTACAAGGCCTTCTTCACCGGGCGCCCCTCTCCTCGGTGACACGTCCCGGCTGACCGGGCATGCCGGAAGTCGCCGCACCAGGGTTCGGGGCGGACGCCTCTGCGGGCAGGGGCCGGATGGGCCCGCGCGGGGGTCGGGAGGCCCCTGCTTGCCGCTGGCAAGGCACGAAACCATGAGGGCGGACGGCGAAGGAGAGCTCACGGAAGGTGCCGCACCATGCTGCGACCCGTGGTTGTCGGAGTCGACGATTCCGCCGAGAGCCTCGCTGCCGCGGAGTGGGCGGCGCAGGAGGCTTGCCTGCGCGACCTGCCCTTGCGACTCGTGCACGCCTGGAACTGGAGCCCGCACCCGGCATCCGATGTGCCCGCGGATGCCGCGGCGGTCGGGGCCGCGCAACGCGTACGGGCCCGCGCGATGCTGGACGAGGCGGAGACGCGTGCGCGCGCCGCCTGCCCGCGGGTGCGGATGACGGCCGATCCGCTGGAGGGCCCCGCCTCGGCCGCGTTGTTGAGGGCCGCGGAGCAGGCCGAGGTGATGGTCCTCGGATCACGAGGGCTGGCGGCGTTCACCGGCGTCGTGGTGGGCTCGGTGGCACAGAGCGTCGCGGCCGCGTCACCCGTGCCCCTCGTGCTTGTCCGGGCCGGCGAACCCCGATGGGCATGCGCCCGCGTCCACTTCGAGGGCGAAGTGACCTCGAAGGGGAAGCCTGAGAGGCCCTGCGCGGATGTCGTGCTGGGCCTCGATCTGGCCGATCCGTGCGACGAGGTGGTCGAGTTCGCCTTGACTGCCGCCCGAGCACGGGGCGTGCGCCTGCGGGTGCTGTCCGCTTGGCGCAGCCCCGCCCTGTACACGCTCGGTCCCGGTGAACTCGCCCTGGCCGAAAAGCCGCGACGTGAGGAGGAGTGGCGCGGTTTCCAGGACGCGGTGCTGCGGTCGTGGCGCGGCAAGTTCCCCGAGGTCGAGGTGGTGGGGACGGTGGTCGAGGGCAGGATCGTGACACCGCTGCTCGGTGCCGCCGAAGACGCCTGTCTTCTGGTGGTCGGACGGCACGCGCACGCGGGCCACCGGCTCGGGCAGCACAACGGTCCCGTCACGCACGCGGTGATGCACCATGCCCGATGCCCCGTCGCCATCGTGCCGTATCCCTGAAGGAGAGCCGTGATGAGCACGCCTCAGCAGTACGTGTACGCGTTCGCCGACGGCAGCAGGGAGATGGCCGAGCTGCTCGGTGGCAAGGGCGCGGGTCTCGCCGAGATGAGCCGCATGGGACTTCCCGTGCCACCCGGTTTCACTGTCACCACCGCAGCGTGTCGGACGTTTCTGGCCACCGGTGAGGAGCCGTCGGAGCTCGGTCTCGAGGTGGCACGACAGCTCGCCTCCCTCGAACGGGTCGCGGGTCGCACTCTGGGCGCCCCGGACAATCCGTTGCTGGTGTCGGTGCGCTCCGGGGGCAGGTTTTCCATGCCCGGGATGATGGAGACGGTTCTCGACATCGGTCTGGGTGATGCGAGTGTGGCGGGGCTGGCCCGCGTCACCGGCAATGAGAGGTTCGCCTGGGACTCCTACCGCCGTCTGTTGCAGATGTTCGGCCACACCGTGCTGGGCGTCGGCGTCGGGCTGTTCGAAGACCTCATCCAGGGCCGCAAGCGGGCGCACGGCCTGAAGGACGACAGCGCCCTGGACATCGGTCAACTCGAATCGCTCGTCGCCGACTTCAAGTCGCTGATCCGCAAGGAGAGCGGCGCGGATTTCCCCCAGGACCCCGTCGAGCAGTTGCACTTGGCCATGCGTGCCGTTTTCACCTCATGGAACAGCGAACGGGCGCGCCTGTATCGCTCGCGCGAGCACATCCCGGATGACCTGGGAACTGCGGTCAATGTGCAGGCCATGGTGTTCGGCAACCTCGGGCGTGACTCCGGAACCGGCGTGGCTTTCACCCGGGACCCCGCCACCGGCGCCTGCGGCCTGTACGGGGACTATCTCCCTGACGCGCAGGGCGAGGATGTCGTTTCGGGGGTGCGTGACGCTCTGTCCCTCGAGGTGCTGAGGACGGTCCTCCCGGACGTGTACGGCGAACTCGCCGGCCATCTGGGCATGCTGGAACGGCACTACCGTGATCTGTGCGATGTCGAGTTCACGGTTGAGCGGGGCAAGCTGTGGGTTCTTCAGACGCGGATCGGGAAGCGGACGGCGGAGGCGGCTTTCCGTATCGCCTACGACCTGGTGGACGAAGAGCGCGTCAGCGAGGACGAGGCGCTGGCACGTGTCGACGGCGCGTCCCTGAACCGGCTGATGTTCCCGCGCTTCGCGCGGCGTCCCTCCGATACGCCCCTCGCGCAAGGTATTGCGGCGTCCCCCGGTGCCGCGGTGGGTGCGGTGGTCTTCGACTCGCCGAGCGCCGTACGGCGGCACCAAGAAGGTCAAGGCGTCGTTCTCGTGCGCGCGGAGACCACCCCCGACGATCTGCCCGGCATGATCGTCGCCGAAGCGGTGGTGACCAGCCGCGGCGGCAAGACCAGCCACGCCGCCGTCGTGGCGCGGGGCATGGGCAAGGTGTGCGTCTGCGGGGCCGCTGCGCTCACGGTCGACACGGCCGAGCGCCGGCTGACCACGCCGTCCGGCGTGGTGGTGCACGAGGGCGACACGGTGTCCGTCGACGGTACGGCAGGCACCGTGCACCTGGGGTCGCTGCCCCTGGTCGACTCCGAGGTCCGCGAGTCCCTGGAGACCGGGGTGCGCATGGGGGCACTGAGCGATGCGGTACGGCGCGCTCTGTGGCACGCGGACACAGCGGCCCACCTGGAGGTCCGGGCCAACGCGGACACCCCGGCCGACGCCGCACTCGCGCGACGGCTGGGTGCCCGGGGGATCGGACTGTGTCGCACGGAGCACATGTTTCTGGGTGAACGTCGCCTCCTGGTCGAAGACCTGATCCTCGCGCGTGACCATGCCGCGCGGGCGGAAGCCATGGCGGCGCTGCTGCCCCTGCAACGGCTCGATTTCACCGGCATTCTGCGGGCGATGGACGGTCTGCCGGTCACCGTCCGGCTGCTTGATCCGCCGCTGCACGAGTTCCTGCCGGACCTCACGGAGCTGTCGGTACGCGTGGCGATGTCGCCGGACCCGAAGCCCCGGACCCGGGAACTTCTGTCAGCCGTACGGAAACTGCATGAGCGGAACCCCATGCTCGGTCTGCGCGGCGTACGTCTCGGTCTGGTCGTACCCGGCCTGATGGCTCTGCAGACCCGGGCCGTCGCGGAGGCGGTCGACCAGCGCCGGCGTGCGGGAGGCGACCCTCGCGCCGAGATAATGATCCCGCTGGTGGCCACGGAAACCGAACTGCGGATGGCACGCTCCGAGGTGGACCAGGTGCTGGCGGACGTGAGCCGTGAGACGGGACGCCGCGTCGACTGCCCGATCGGGACGATGATCGAGTTGCCGCGGGCCGCGGTGACGGCCGGCCGCATCGCGTCCTGCGCCGACTTCTTCTCCTTCGGCACCAACGACCTCACGCAGACGGTCTGGGGCATGTCGCGTGACGACGCGGAAGCGGCGTTCTTCCCGCTCTACCTCGACCGCGAGGTCTTCGCCGTCTCGCCGTTCGAGAGCCTCGACGAGGAGGGTGTCGGCGAACTGGTGATCCGCGCGGTGGAAGCCGGACGCCGCACCAGGCCCGGCTTGATGACCGGGGTGTGCGGTGAGCACGGCGGCGACCCCGCCTCCGTTCATTTCTTCCATCGCGCCGGTCTCGACTACGTCTCGTGTTCCCCGTTCCGGATTCCGACAGCACGGCTCGAAGCGGGCCGGGCGGCCCTCGGCCCGGTCGGGTCGAGCGACAGCCGGTGAGGCCCGGGTTGTGCGTGACAAGGGGGATGAAGGCATGCTTAAACCGATAGTCGTCGGCGTCGACGGCTCACAGGAAAGTTCCGCGGCGGCGAGTTGGGCCGCCCGGGAAGCGCTGCGTCGCCATCGTCCACTGCGCCTGGTGCACGCCTGGGAGGGCGCCCCGGCCGACGGCACGGAGGTTACGCTGCCCGAGCTGAATGTCCCGCACCGTCGGGCGCGGAGCGCCCTGCGCACCATCACCGAGCAACTGCGCGCCACACACGGCCAGTTGGACGTGTTCTCGGAACAGATCGCCCTGCCGCCCGGCCCTGCGCTCCTGCGCGAAGCCGAGTCGGCGGAGCTGCTGGTCCTGGGCAGTCAGGGGTTCGGGAGCGTGAGCGGCGCGTTCGCAGGCTCGGTGGCCCTGGCGACCGCAGCGCACGCGCCATGCCCGCTCGTCCTGGTGCGGGCAGGGTGCACCGGCGACGCCGAACGCCTACCGGGCGCGACCGCCACGGGCACCAGGGCGCCCTTCCGTGACATAGCGCTGGCCGTGGACCCGTGCCAACCATGTGACCCAGTGGTCGAGTTCGCCTTCCGCGCGTCGGACATGCGCGGCGCGCCGCTGCGGTGCGTGCACACCTGGCACGTTGCGCTGCGACATGGACTGGTCGGCCCGGATGAGCGCGCAGTGGCCAGGAACCAGGCGGAAAGGAACCTCGCCGCGGCTCTACGACCATGGAAGAGCAAATTCCCGCAAGTCGTCGTGCACGAAATCGTCATCGAAGGCCATCCGGCTCACCAGGTGGTCAAGGCGGCGGGTGGTGCGGGACTGCTCGTCGTGGGCCGACGCGTTCGACGTGCCGCGCTCGGGTCGCACGCGGGGCCGGTCACCCATGCGGCGATCCATCATGTGAGCTGCCCGGTCGCCGTCGTTCCGCACGACTGAGCGCCGCCGTGTCCGACATCCGACAGGCGTGATGCCTCACACACCGCAGCTCGATGGCGCTCCGGGGCCGCGACGGCTCACGAATCGCCCGGCCGTTCGGGGGTCAGTCATGCGGTACAACGGCCACGGGACACGCCGAGTGGTGCAGTACCGCGTGAGTGACCGGGCCGAGCTGCAGGCCGACACCGCTCCTGCGCCGTCGCGCGCCCACGACGAGCAGGTCCGAGAGCGCGGACGCCTCCAACAGCACGTCGCGGGCGCGGCCCTCGTGCGGATGCGCCCGCACAGTGACCGCGCCGTGGGCCACGCGTGGGTCCTGCACCACGGTCATCAGCTCGTTCTCGGCGCGGATCGCATGGGCCCCACTGTCATCGGTGGGGTAGTCGGGGAGCTCGTGGGCGGGACAACGCCAGGCGCGCACGGCGAGCACGTCCGTGCGCCGCAACTGCGCCTCGCGCACCGCGAACGCGGCCGCGACCGTGGCGCGTTCCGAGGCTCCGACACCCAGGGTGATCTGGTGGAAGCCGCCGTGCACGTTCTTGTCGTTGCCGCGTACGACGATGACGGGGCATTCGCCGTGGGCGGCCACCGGAAGGCTCACGGAGCCGAGCAACAGTCCGGTGAGCGTGCCGTGTCCCCGGCTGCCGACGATCAGCGCGCCGGCGTCACGGGATTCTTCGACCAGCGCGTCCGCCGGATCCTGCGGCACCACCTGGCTGGTGACCGTGAGCTGGGGAGCGCGACGACAGGCACGTTCGACGGCCTGCGCCACGAGGTGTTCCGCATACTGCCGCACGGCACTGCGATGGAGAGCGAGCGACGGTTTCCTGGTCTCGTACCGCTCCCAGCGTGAGGCATGCACGATGCGCAGTTCGCAGTCGCGCCGCACGGCCTCGTCCACCGCCCAGTCCAGTGCCTGAAGACTTGGTTCGGAGCCGTCGATCCCCACGGTCAGCCGATGCTCCACTGTCCCCGCCTCCTTCGGGTCGGCCCTGCGTCCGAGGGCCCGCCCCGCCACGCTGCCACCGAGGCAGAAGAGGAAGGGAGGGCCGAACCGGCCCCGGAACCGGGTCGTTCGACCCCGCTCTCGCCGAGGCGCGAGCCGGACTTCGGTCAGACCCGGTCGGAATGCGAGGGGGGACGTCCGGCCCCTCGCCCTGCCCCGCCGCTCACCGCACCCTGACGGAAGGACTCGTATACGGAGCCTGCCGGGAGGTGGTGGCCGTGGACGTCACGACGTTGAACGCATCGGTTCTGGAGGGGTGGCTGTCGGCGGCCGTCGCGGCACCCTCCATCTTCAACACCCAGCCATGGAGTTTCCACCTCGACACCGAGAGCACCGCGGTCGAGGTGCGGGCCGCGCCGGAACGCTGCCTGCGCGCGACGGATCCGACGGGGCGAGCCCTGCACCTGTCGGTCGGCGCGGCTGTCTTCAACCTGCGGGTCGCGATGGCGCATGACGGGTGGATGCCGGTGACGCGCCTGCTGCCCCGCCCGGACGAGCCCGGACTACTGGCCACCGTACGGCCGGAACGAGCCCGGCGAAAGACCTTCCCGGAGCACCGTCCTGATCTGTACGACGTGATCTGGCGGCGACACAGCAGCCGGTTCCCCTTCTCCAACCGGCCGCTGCCCGCCGAAGTCTGCGCCGAGCTGTCCGACGCGGCACACACGAACGGCGCCGTGCTCTCCTTTCCGACGACCACCGAGAAGGCCTTCCTGCTTCGGGTCACGGCAGAGGCGGAGGAGCGCGACCGCACTCACCCCGAGCGTGCCGCGGAGAGCTGCCGCTGGGTGCGCCGGGACGAGCGGGGCCAGGCCGATGTCGGCCTGCCGCGGGCGAGCCTCGGTGTACAGGACTCCCGCGAGCAACTGCCGATGCGGGACTTCACGGCGCAACGCCACCTCACCCGTCTGCCGGCCCGGGAGTTCGAGCGCCGCCCCGTCATCGCCATGTTGACCACCGCGCACGACCGCCGCGCCGACTGGCTCCGTGCCGGCCAGGCCCTCCAGCACGTACTGCTGGTGGCGACGGCACACGGTCTGCGCACATCCCTGCTGCACCAAGCCATGGAATGGCCCGACCTGCGCAGGAAGCTGCGCCCTGAGCCCGAGCATGTGGGGCACGCGCACATGCTGGTGCGGCTGGGCTACGGTCCGGAGGGCCCGTCCAGCCCGCGCCGGGCACCGAACGAGGTTCTGCTGATGCCCACGCGCAGGGCGGAACGGTCGTGAAGGATGGTGCACCGGTTCAGGGCCCCGGGCTCCTCTCCTGCCTGAACAGCTCTGTGGGTTGTCGAGTACTTGTACTAGAGGGCGGCGGGTTTGAGCAGGGTGTGCGAAGACGCTCTGGTCCTTTGCCGCGCAACGCGGGGAAAGGCGTGCGCGGACAGGGACAGTCGAGGAGTGACCATGCAGATGAAACCACTGGACCCCGGCATACTCGCCGGGCTCGTCCGGGACGCCGGCACGGCGCCCTCCATGCACAACGCCCAACCGTGGCAGTTCCGCTTCCTGCCCGACACCCAGACGCTGTGGCTCCGCGCCGACCTGGCACGTGCCATGCCTACTACCGATCCCGACCATCGGGGACTGCACCTGGGCTGCGGGGCCGCTCTCTTCAACCTGCGGGTCGCGGCGGCCCGGATCGGGCGGCACCCTCACGTACGGTTGCTGCCCGACCCGGCGGACCAGCTGTCGCTGGCGACAGTGGACTTCAGGACCCCCACGCCGGAAGCGACAGAAGCGGGAAACGACGCCCTGGCGGAGCTGTACCCCGCGATCCTGCAACGGCACACCAGTCGCTGGCCGTTCGCCGAGACCGCTCTGCCCGAACGCGTGCGGGCCGCTCTCGTAGACGCCGCTCGTCTGGAGCAGTCCCGCCTGCTGTTCACCGGGCCATGGCACAGTGAGCTGCTGCGTGACCTTGTGCGGGACGCCGAGGGACGCGACCTGATGGATCCCGGCCGCACGGACGACCTTGAGCGATGGACCCGGTTCGGGGACGAGACGGAGGCCATGGCGGAGGGCGTCCCCGAGTACGCCTTCGGGCCAGGGATGCGGGACGGCAACGCACCGGTGCGCGACTTCGCCGGGCGGCGGCAGACCAGCGGTCGTGGCTCGCAGGTCTTCGAACACGCTCCGCACCTGGCCCTGCTGGGAACCGCCCAGGACCGGCCGCTGGACTGGCTGCGCGCAGGGCAGGCCCTGGAACGCGTGCTGCTTGTCGCCACCCTGGACGACCTCGTGGCCTCTCTCACCTCGCACGCGCTGGAATGGCCGGACCTGCGCAGCCTCGCGCGTGACCCCCTCTCGGCCATCGGACACGTCCAGATGGTCCTTCGGGTCGGTTACGGGCCCAGGGGGCCGGCCAGTCCGCGGCGGCCGGTGAACGACATCCTGAGCGTGGGATGACGAAGCCGTCCTTGTTCCCGGGGACCTTCGGCCCCATGTCCGCGGCCGGTAGGCCCCTGCGCGCTCCCGTCCGCCGGCGCGAGGATGCCGCACATGGCCCACCCCATCACCGTAGGTCTGGACGGCACCGCGGAAAGCATGGCCGCGGCCGACTGGGCCGCCCGCGAGGCGTTGCTCCGCTCGCTGCCCCTGGACCTGCTGCACGCCTGGAAGTGGCAGCCCTACCTCTACGCGCCGCTGGGCGATGTCTGCATCCCGCCGAACGTCGACGCCACGGAGCCGAATTGGGCCGGGAAGATGCTGGGCGACGCCGAGACCGTACTCGCACAGCGATACCCGGGCCTGCGGATCAGCTCCCGTGACATGTCCGAGGAGCCCGTCGCCGCTCTTCTGGCCGCATCCGACCAGGCTCGGCTCCTGGTGCTCGGCTCCCGGGGCCTGGGCGGCCTCACCGGATTCGTCGTCGGTTCCGTCGCGCACGCCGTCGTCGCGCGCACGGTAAGGCCTGTCGTCCTCGTACGAGCGGAGCAACGCGCCGAGGACGAACACGACCGTGACAAGGAAGGGGAGGGGACGACCGCCACCCCCTACCGTGACGTCGTGGTCGGCCTGGATCTGGAACGTCCGGACGACGCCGTCCTGGAGTTCGCGTTCGACGCGGCCGGCCGCCGGGCGGGGCGGCTGCGCGTCGTCCACGGGCTGCGTCTGCCGCCCTACTACACACGCCATGCCGGTTCGCTCGGCCCTGAGCTGCACGCGCAACTGGTGGCCGGAGCCAGGAAGGTACTGAACACGGTGCTGCGGCCGTGGCGGAGGAAGTATCCGGGCGTCGACGTGACAGAACAGGCTTTTACCGGGGGCGCGGGTCTCCACCTCGTGCGGGCCGCGCGCGACGCGTCCCTGGTCGTGGTGGGGCGCCGGCACCGGCACAGCGCGCTGGGCGGTCACGTCGGGCCGGTGACACAGGCCGTCCTCCATCACGCCACCGTGCCGGTGGCGGTGGTTCCCCATGACTGAGCGGCGGACCCGAATCTACCGTCACCGCGGTCGGCCGCCCGGGCCGCGCGGACAAGGGCCGACCGGCACTTTCCCTCGGACGCGTGAGCGCGAAGGATGGCGGCAGGCGGGCGACCGCCGGTGCACGGGGGAGCCCGACGACGCAGGAACAGGAGCCGTCCATGACGGACAGCGAGCACCTCGTCCCCCCGGGCCCGATCCGGGTCCTCCTCCTCGACGACCACGAGGTCGTCCGTCGTGGAGTGCACGATCTGCTGGAGGACGAGCCGGATATCACGGTGGTCGGCGAGGCCGCCACCGTCGGCCGGGCCCTGGTCCGTATACCGGCGCTGCGCCCGCACGTCGCCGTGCTCGACATCCGGCTGCCCGACGGCGACGAGGTGTCGCTCCGCCGGGAACTGCTCTCGCGGATGCCTGATCTCGCCTGTCTCATGCTCACCTCGTTCGACGACGAGGAGGCACTGCTCGACTCGATCATGGCGGGCGCGTCCGGATACGTCCCGAAGCAGATCGAGGGGTGGAACCTGGTCACGGCCGTCCGTACGGTGGCCGCCGGCCAGTCGCTGCCGGACCCCGGTGCCACCACCAAGCTCATGGCCCGGCTGCGCGGTGAGCAGACGAAGAAGGCGGAGCCGGAAGAGAGGCACCGGCAGGACCAGGACCGAGCCTGACGATCGTTCTGTGACGGGCCGGACGCTCCGAGCCCTGCACAACCCGAGCCGAGACCGGGCACCGGACGGCAGACCGGACCGGGGGAGGGAGCGGCGATGGACGGGCGGACACGTATCGCGGTGATCGGTGTGGGCAACGATTTCCGGCGGGACGACGGCATCGGCTGGGCCGTCGTGGAGCGGCTGCGCGAGCACGCCGAGCGGCGGCCGCTGCCCCTGGGCACCGTGCTCGCCACGTGCGACGGGGATCCGGGACGGCTGATCGGGCTGTGGGAAGGTGCGGGCCTCGCCGTCGTGGTGGATGCCGCTCACGCCCACCCCGGGCGGCCCGGGCGGACACACCGGATCGAACTCGACTCCGAGCGGCTGAACCAGCCGCCCACGACGAGTTCCCACGGCCTGGGCCTGGGGGAGGCCGTCGAACTCGCCCGTGTCCTGGGCCGGTTGCCCGGCCACCTCGTCGTCTACGCGGTGGAGGGCGTCGACAGTTCGCTCGGCACGACGATGTCCGGGGCGGTGACGGCGGTCATCGATCCGCTGGCCGCCTCGGTCGAGGACGAGATCGTCCGGTATCGCGACGCCGCGGCCCGGGGGTGATCAAGTGCACCGCGTAGTAAGGGACTTCGCGGCCGTGGGAACCGTGCAGGGCGTGGGATTCCGCCCGTTCGTGCATCGCACCGCCACGGCCCTCGGACTCGACGGATGGGTCGCCAACGTGGACGGACACGTCGCCGGTACGGTCGCCGGGGCGCCGGGGGCCGTCGAGGAGTTCGCACAGCGGATCAGGTCGGCACCGCCGCCCCTTGCCCGGGTCCGCGAGCTACGCATCGTCGAGGGAACCGCGACGATACCCGAGCGGGGGAGCGGTTTCGCCGTGCGCGCCAGCCGGCTGAGCCCACCGTCGGGAACGGCCCCGCGCGAGGTAGCACCGGACGCGGCGATCTGCTCGGCCTGTCTGGAGGAACTGTTCGACCCGGCGGACCGGCGTCATCGGTACCCGTTCATCAACTGCACGGACTGCGGGCCCCGCTCCACCATCATCGAATCCCTGCCCTACGACCGGGAACGCACCACCATGCGCCACTTCCCGCTGTGCGCGGCCTGCGCGGCGGAGTACACGAACCCGCGGGAGCGGCGCTTTCACGCCGAGCCGAACGCCTGCCCCGCCTGCGGGCCGACCCTGTCCTGGGAGACGTCGCGTGGCGAGGAAGCACTGCGCGCGGCGGCCCGGACGGTGGGCAGCGGCGGCATCGTCGCGGTGAAGGGACTCGGCGGCTACCAGCTCGTGTGCGATGCGACGAATGATGCGGCGGTGACGGAACTGCGGCGACGCAAGGACCGGCCGAACAAGCCGCTCGCGGTCATGGTGCGGGACGTGGACGAGGCTCGACGCCTGGCCCGGATCGGCGTCATGGGCCGGGCGGCGCTCACATCGCCCGTACGGCCCGTGGTGCTGCTCGAGGCCGGTCCCCTTCGGCTGCCGGCGGGCGTGCATCCCGGCACGGACCGGATCGGCCTGTTCCTGCCGACCTCCGGACTGCACCATCTCCTGCTGCGAGCCGTTGACCGGCCGCTCGTCGTCACCAGCGGCAACCGCGCCGACGAGCCGATCGCCATCGACGACGCGCAGGCACGGCGGTCGCTGGGCCGGGCCGCCGACGGCTTCCTCGGGCACGACCGGGTCGTCCGCGCCCGGTACGACGACTCCGTCGTCCAGGTCACCGGCCGGACCGTCCTCACCCTGCGCCGGGCCCGGGGCCTGGCACCGGCCCCTCTGCGGTTGCCCCGACCGGCCCCGGCCCCGCTGCTGGGCGTCGGCGCGCAACTGAAACACACCTTCACGCTCGCCCGGGGCGACCGGGCCCATCTAGGCACGCACATCGGGGACTTGACGGACCCGGCGACGTACGCCGCCTTCGAGACCGCGTACCAGGATCTGAGCGCACTGACCGGCATCGTGCCGGGTGTCGTCGCCCACGACCTGCACCCCGGCTATCTGTCCACGCAGTGGGCGCGAGCCACGGGCCTTCCGCTCGTACCCGTCCAGCACCACCACGCCCACCTCGCCGCGTGCGCCGCCGAGCACGGCCTGACGCGCCCGTTCACGGGCATCGCCTATGACGGCCTCGGGCTCGGCGACGACGGCACCCTGTGGGGCGGCGAGGTCCTGATCGCCGACCTCAACTCCTACCGACGTGTCGGCCGCTTCGCCACCGCACCGCTGCCGGGCGGTGACGTGGCCGTACGGCATCCCTGGCGCACCGCCCTGGGGTACCTGCACGGCGCCGAACCCCTCGGCGTCCCGGGCCCCGCGCAGGAGTTGATCCGCACCTTCACCGACCGCCTCGACGCGGGTGCCGCCGGCACGGTACGTGCCATGATCGACCGCCGTTTCAACAGCCCGCGGGCCTCCAGCGCGGGCCGCCTCTTCGACGCGGTGGCGAGCCTGCTGGGCCTGGTGGACAGCGTGACGTACGAAGGCGAGGCGGCCGTCGTCCTGGAGACGGCGGCCGGGCGACTGCGCCCCGTGCCCCTCGCCCGTCGCGTCGTGCGGGTGGACGGCCTGTGGGTCTACGATCCCCAGCCCACCCTCACCGACCTGCTGACCAGGCAGGCGAACGGCGAGAGCGTCGCCTCGCTGGCCGCCGCCTTCCACACTGCGCTCGCCGAGGCCACTGCCGAGCTCGTCGGACGCGCCGTCGAAGCGGGCGCGCCGCGCACCGTCTGTCTGGGGGGCGGTTGCTTCGTCAACCGCCGACTGCTCACCGAGGTGCGCCGGTTGCTCCGCGCACAGGGCCTGCGGGTTCTGGTGAACACCGTGGTGCCGGTCGGCGACGGCGGCATCAGCTACGGGCAGGCGGCGGTGGCCGCCGCCGGACTCGCGAAGGAGCGGGGGTGAGGGAACACCATGTGCCTCGGAATTCCCGGACAGGTGCTGGAAGTGCATGACAGCGCCGGACTGACCATGGCCACCGTCGACTTCGGCGGCATCCGCCGCTCGGTGTGCCTGGCGTACACGCCGCAGGCGCGCCCAGGGACGTACGTCATCGTGCACGTCGGCTTCGCCATCACGACCGTCAACGAGGCCGAGGCGCGGCGCACGCTCGATGTGCTGCGTGCGATGGCCGGCGCCGTCGAGGGTGAGCTCGGGGAGCCTCTGCCCGACGGGCCGGCCGACGAGGAGGCAGAGGCCGGACGGCCCTGACCCGTGCCCGGCCGGTCCCTGGGGTCCCGGGGGCGCGCGCCGGACGCTGAAAGCGACGGGCCGACGGGCCGACGGCGTTGCCGGCCCGTCCCGAGCTTCGGAAGGCGAGGACATGAAGGACAGGGGAGAAGCCATGGGGGAGGCGAGGCACGCACTTCTCGCGGACGGAACGACCGTGCGGATCCGTGCGGCGCTCGGTTCGGACCACGAAGCGGTGCGGGGACTCTACGAAGCGATGTCGGCCGAGAACCTGAGGCTGCGCTTCTTCGGCCTCAGCCGGTCCTCGGCGCGGACGGCCGCGGACCGCATGTGCGGGGCTGCCCGTCCCGGCCATCACGGGCTGCTCGCGGAGGCCGAGGGGACGCTGGTGGGCCTGGCCGAGTACGAGCGGACGGCGGACAAGGACCGCGCGGAGATCGCCCTCGCCGTGTCGGACGCCTGGCACCACCGCGGCGTGGGCACCCTGCTCCTCGAGCATCTGGTGTCCGCCGCCCGCCGGGAGGACATCAGCGCGTTCACGGCGGACGCCCTGTCGGAGAACCACGAGATGCTCAAGGTCTTCGCCGACCTGGGGCTGCGCACCGCCCGCCACTTCGACGGTCCCGAGGTGCACTGTACGGTCCAACTCTCGCAGGACGAGGACTACTTAGCGGCTGTGGAGGAGCGTGGCCGGGCCGCCGATGTCGCGAGCCTCGTCCCGGTGCTCCGGCCACGTTCGGTGGCCGTGGCCGGAGCGGGCCGCAAACCCGGCTCCGTCGGCCGCGCCCTCCTGCACAACCTGCGCTCCGGCAGCTACACGGGAAGCCTGTACGTCGTCCATCCGCACGCCGCGTCCATACTCGGCGTGCACGCCGCCCCGACCGTGTCGGCCCTGCCCCAGGTCCCGGACCTCGTGGTCGTAGTGGTGCCCGCCGGGGAGGTCGGCAAGGTCGCCGAGGACTGTGGCGCAGCGGGCGTCCGCGCCCTGCTCGTCATCAGCGCGGGCCTCGATGCCGCGCAGGCGGCCACGCTGCTGGAAACCTGCCGGACCTACGGCATGAGGTGCGTAGGACCCAACTGCCTGGGCCTGGCCAACACGGATCCGAGTCTGCTCCTCGACGCCACGTTCGTCGCCACCCGCCCTCAGCCGGGCACCGCCGGAGTCGCCGTGCAGTCCGGCGGCGTCGGCATCGCGCTTCTGGGTGGTCTGGCACGCCTCGGCATCGGCGTCTCGACCTTCGTGTCGCTGGGCGACAAGTACGACGTCAGCGGCAACGACCTGCTCCAGTGGTGGGAGAGCGACGAACACACCGACCTCGCGCTGCTGCACCTCGAGTCATTCGGCAACCCGCGGGCGTTCTCGCGCACCGCCCGCCGCGTCACCCGCCGCATGCCCGTCCTCACCGTCGATGCGGGCCGTACCGAGGCCGGCCGTCGGGCCGCGGCTTCCCACACCGCGGCCGCGGCCACCCGCACCATGACCCGCCGGGCCCTCTTCACCCAGGCAGGGATCACCGCGACCCGCACCGTCCCCGAACTCCTCGGTGCCGCCGCCCTGCTCCACGCCCAGCCACTGCCTCGGGGAGGCCGGGTCGCCGTCGTCACCAACGCGGGCGGCGCCGGAGTCCTGGCCGCCGACGCCTGCGCCGAAGCCGGGCTCACCATCCCGCAACTGAGCGGTGAACTCATCGACGTCCTGCTGTCCGTGCTGCCACCCGGTGCCACGGCCACCAATCCGGTCGACGCCACCGCGGCTGTCTCCGAGGGCGAACTGCGCGCCTGCCTCGACACGATCGCCGCATCCGACACCGTGGACGCGATCCTGGTGGCCCTCGTGCCGACCGCTGTCTCCGCGGCGACCGGTGACGATCTCGTTCTCTCCCTCACCCGGGCCCCCGGACGGCGCCGCACCCGGACCGTCGCGGCGGTCCTCCTCGATCAAGCGGAACCCGTCCGCCTGCTGCCCGGGGACGGAGGGCGGATTCCCGCATACGCCGACCCACAGACAGCCGCACGGGCCCTTGCCCACGCGGTCACCCGAAGCCGGTGGCTGGCCCGTCCGCCCGGCACGGTCCCCGTCCTCGCCGACACCGATCCCGGGCGCGCCACGGAGGTCGTCGAGACCTACCTCACGGGCCACGAGGACGGAGGATGGCTCGACCCGCGTACCTGCGCCGAACTCCTCGACTGCTACAACATCCCGCAACTGCCGTGGGCCTGGGCCGAGACCGAGGACGACGCGGTCCTCGCCGCCGACCGCCTCAGGGGCCCCGACGGCCTCGTCGTCCTCAAGGCGCACTGGCCGGGCCTGCTGCACAAGAACCAGCAGCGCGCCATCCACCTCGACCTGCGCGGCGACGCGCAAGTACGGGCCGCCTTCCGAGATTTCGAGACGCGCTTCGCCGGGCTGCTGACCGGCGTGGTCGTCCAGCCGCTCGCCCGGCGCGGCATCGAACTGGTCGCCGGTGTCGTCCAGGACGCGGTGTTCGGCCCGCTGGTCCTCTTCGGGCTCGGCGGCACCGCCACCGAAGTCCTCGCCGACCACGCGGCTCGGCTTGCTCCCCTCACCGACCACGACGTGCACGATCTGATCACCGCGCCGCGTTGTGCACCCATGCTCTTCGGGCACGGCGGCGAGGGCCCCGTCGACCTCGAAGGCCTGGAGCAACTTCTGCTGCGCCTGTCCCGGATGGCGAGTGACGTGCCGCAACTGGCCGAGGCCGACCTGAACCCCGTGCTCGCCTGGGCCGGTGGAGTCACCGCACTCGACGTGAGGGTCAGGCTGGCACCTGCCTCGGCCCACGACCCCTACCTGCGGCGCCTGCGCTGACGCGCACCCAACCGCTCCGTCCGAAGGAGGCAAGCGATGAAGCACAGCAAGGTCGGCTCGGTGATGGCGAGCGAGGTCATCCACGCGACCTACGCCACCCCGTTCAAGGAAGTGGCACGACTGCTGAACGGACACCACATCAGCGGGCTTCCGGTGGTCGACGAGGACCACAAGGTCATCGGGGTGATCTCCGAGACCGATCTGATGGCCCGCCAGGCACAGGCCGAGGACGGCCCCGCCGCGCGAAAGCGGCGTATCCGGGTGCCGGCCTTGGGCCGGACCCGCCGTGACGAGCACCGCAGGGCCACGGCCCGCACGGCCGGAACGCTCATGTCCGAGCCGCCGGTCACAGTTCACGCCGACGCCACCATCGCCGAAGCGGCCCGCACCATGGCCCACCACAAGGTGGAACGGCTGCCTGTGGTGGACGAGGAGGAGCGACTGGTCGGCATCGTCACCCGCCGTGACCTGCTGCAGATGTTCCTGCGTCCCGACGACGAGATCCGCCGGGAGGTGATCGGCGAGGTCCTCGTCCGCAGCCTGTGGCTGATGCCGCAGACCCTCTCCGTCCAGGTCCACCAGGGAGTGGTCACGCTCGACGGCCAGGTCGAGCGGCGCAGCGAGGCGGAGATCGCCGCCCGCATGACCGGCCACATCGACGGAGTCGTCGCCGTGGTGGACAAGCTGACGTACCGGCAGGACGACGCGCATCTGCGGCCGGACGAGCAGGCGCTGCACGGAATCGCGGACGACTGGCTGCGCAAGATCTGAGTGCGTCGCGACTACGGGATGGGGGCCGGCGATGTATGGCAACTGGGGCCAGGACATGGGTGCGTGGGCGTACACCTTGATCGTGATGGGTGTCGTCTTCTGGGGGGTGCTGGGCCTTGTGGCGTTCGCCCTTCTGCGCGGGATTCCGAACGGCGGCAGTCATCACGAAGCGACACTGCCGCAGCCCGAGCGGCTGCTTGCCCAGCGCTACGCCCGGGGTGATGTGGACGAGGACGAGTACCGTCGGCGCCTCGCTGTGCCGCACGACAACGCCGTGAACCGTAAAGGAGGTTGACAGTGATGGACGGCGAACAGCCTCGAGTGTTGATCGTCTACGCGTCGAGGAACGGATCCACGGCCGAGATCGCAGGACATATCAGTGGCGTCCTGAGCGAAGCGGGCTGCGTCGCCACCGTATGCCCGGCGGCCGAGGCGGGACGCGATCTCGACACGTACGACGCCGTGGTGCTCGGCGGCGCGCTCTATACGGGCCGCTGGCACCGTGCGGCCCGCCGCTTCGCACGTCGCTTCCGCCGTGAACTGGAGACGCGTCCTGTATGGCTGTTCAGCAGCGGACCGCTCGACGCCTCCGCGTCGGAACGCGACATCCCGCCGGTGCCCGGCGTACGGCGACTGGCTGATCGCATCGAAGCGCGCGGACACGCCACGTTCGGTGGTCGTCTGAACGAGGACGCCCGCGGGCGCGTGGCGAAGATGATCGTCAAGTCCGGCAGGGGCGGAGACTTCCGTGACCTCACCCAGATCATCTCGTGGGCGGAGGGTGTCGCCCGGGACATCGTCCCGGCGCCCTCCGGTCCCGGAAGGGCATAGCCGGGGCCAGGTCTCGCCCGGCCATCGTTGCTCCGGCCAGACAGCTGACGAAGGAGAGCGCCATGCAGGTCACCGATGTCCCGGCGGTCCTCGACAGGGCGGGCCTCGACGCCCTCGTCCAGGTCCTGGCGGCGGACGGCCGCACGGTCGTCGGCCCGACGCCCAGGGACGGCGCAGTCGTCCTCGCCGAACTGGAGAGTGCCGACGCGCTGCCGTGGGGGTGGGGTACCGAGCTGGAGGCGGGCCGCTATCGGCTGGTGCGCCGTCCCGACGGTGCCGCCTTCGCACACACCTCGGGGCCTCAGTCGTGGAAGTCCTTCCTGCATCCCCAGCGAGAGAAACTGTGGGAGGCGGAACGCGACGCCGACGGTGGCGTGAGCATGCGGCAGTGCGAACCGGAGCGGCCCGCGTACGCCTTCCTCGGTGTGCGCCCCTGTGATCTGCGGGCCATCGCGATCCAGGACCGGGTCCTGGCAGGCGGGCACTACAAGGACGAGGGCTACGCGGCGCGCCGCAGGGGAGCGTTCCTCATAGCCGTGGAGTGCGGCGAACCGGGGGCGACCTGCTTCTGCGTGTCGATGGGGAGCGGCCCGGGCGTGGACGCCGGCTTCGATATCGCTCTGACCGAGCTCGTGGACGCCGACGGTCACCGCTTCCTCGTCCGGATCGGCAGCGACGAGGGTGCCAGGATTCTCGCGCTGATCCCGTCCCGGGCAGCGGACGCGGCGACGGTCCAGGCCGCCAGTATGACCGTGGACGCGGCCCGGGACCGGATGGGCCGGGCGATGCCTCCCGTCGACCTGCGCGCCCTGATGGGTGCGAGTCTGGAGGCCGAGCGCTGGGACGACGTCGCGGACCGCTGTCTGACCTGCGGCAACTGCACCATGGTGTGCCCCACGTGCTTCTGCACCACGACGGAGGAGGTCACCGATCTCACCGGCGACCACGCCGAGCGGTGGCAGCGCTGGGACTCCTGTTTCGACCTCGACTTCTCGTACCTGCACGGAGGTTCGGTCCGTGCCACCCCGCGCAGCCGCTACCGGCAGTGGCTGACCCACAAACTCTCCACCTGGTACGACCAGTTCGACTCCACCGGCTGTGTCGGCTGCGGACGCTGCATCACCTGGTGCCCTGTCGGCATCGACATCACCGAGGAGGCCGCCGCCCTGGCGGAGGAGGCAGAGCCGTGATCGCGACCACCGCCCCCCGCATGGCCCGGACGCTGAACGCCAATCATCGCGATGCCCTCATGGGACTGGCCCGGCAGGTCGGCGTGGAGGCGGGCACACGCCTGCTCGAGGAGGGCGGCCACGCCGACCGCTTCTGGATCCTGCGCACCGGTACGGTCGCCCTCGACATGCACGTGCCGGGCCGTCGCCCCGTGGTCATCGAGACACTCGGCTACGGTGAACTGGTCGGCTGGTCCTGGCTGTTCAAGCCCTACGTGTGGCAGCTGAGCGCCGAAGCGGTCACCGCACTGCGTGCCTACGAGTTCGACGCGGCGGCGGTACGGGAGCGGTGCGAGGCCGACACGGACTTCGGCCGAGAGATCGAACACTGGGTCGGCGAAGTCCTCGCCCACCGCCTCCTGGCCGCCCGGACCCGGCTGCTGGATCTGTACGCCCCTTATGGCAGTGGCCCCCCGCGATGACCACCGCCACCATTCCCGTGCCGTACCGCGTGGTCGACCGCTCGGTGGAGACACACGACACGGTCACGCTCTGCCTCGACCCGGTGGAGGAGCCGCTCGCGCCCTTCCGCGCCGGGCAGTTCGCCATGGTCTACGCGTTCGGGGTGGGGGAGATCCCGGTGTCGGTCAGCGCGATCCTGACGAACGGTGGTCTGGCCCACACCATCCGCTCGGTCGGCGCCGTCTCCACGGCACTGTGCCGCAAGAGGGTGGGCGACACGGTGGGCCTGCGCGGTCCGTTCGGCACCCGCTGGGGGCTGGAGGAGGCGCACGGCCGGGACCTGGTCGTGGTCGCGGGCGGCATCGGTCTCGCACCGCTGCGACCACTGATCCGGCACGCCCTGGCGGACCGGAGGACCTACGGCAGCCTCAATGTGCTCATCGGCGCGCGTACACCGGCCGACCTGATGGCCCGCACGGAGATCCGGCGATGGGCCACCGACTTCACGGGTGTGACCGTTGACCACCCGGGCCCAGAATGGCGCGGTGAGATCGGCCTGGTGACCCGGCTTCTGGACGGCGCGCACTTCGATCCCGGCCGCGCGACGGGTTTCGTGTGCGGCCCCGAACCGATGATCCGCGCCACCGCACGCGACCTCGTCCACCGCGGGGTGCCCGCCGCACGCGTCCGGGTCTCCCTGGAACGCAACATGCGGTGCTCCACCGGTCACTGCGGCCACTGTCAGTTCGGCCCCCTGCTGTTGTGCCGGGACGGCCCCGTGCTCGGCTTCGACCGGGCGGAACGGCTCATGTCCGTAAGGGAGTTGTGACCGCGATGGTGGAGAACCCGACGCTCGCCGTCTTCAAGCTGGCCTCCTGCGACGGCTGCCAGCTCACGCTCCTGGACTGCGAGGACGAACTGCTGGCGCTGGCGGGCAAGGTACGGATCGCGCACTTCCTGGAAGCGTCGAGCGCGGTGCTGCCCGGGCCGTACGACCTCACGCTCGTCGAGGGTTCGATCACCACGCCCGCCGACGCCGAACGGATCCGAGCGATCCGCGCCGCCTCACGCCATCTGGTCACCATCGGCGCATGCGCCACGGCGGGCGGCATCCAGGCGCTGCGCAATTTCGCCGACGTCGAGGAGTTCCGGCGCACCGTCTACGCCCTCCCCGACTACATCGACACCCTCGCCACGTCCACACCGGTCTCCGCACACGTGGACGTCGACTTCGAACTGCGCGGCTGCCCGATCGACCGCCGTCAACTCCTCGAGGTCATCACGGCGTTCCTCGCCGACCGCAAGCCCGACATCGCGAACCACAGCGTCTGTTTCGAGTGCAAGCGGCGCGGCACCGTCTGCGTCACCGTCGCCCACGGAACCCCCTGCCTCGGACCCGTGACCCACGCCGGCTGCGGCGCGCTCTGCCCCGCGTACGGGCGCGGCTGCTACGGCTGCTTCGGCCCCTCCGGATCCGTGAACCTGCCCGCCCTAATCCCGCTGCTGCGCCGCGACGGTCTCGACGAACGGGACACCGAGCGCCTCCTGCGCACCTTCAACGCCGTCGCCTTCGATGCGTTCGACACCTTCGATGAGGAGCCCCGGCCGTGACCCATCGCGGAACGCGCGTCCTGCACGTCGGTTCGCTGGCCCGCGTGGAAGGCGAGGGCGCCCTGCACCTGACGGTCGATGGCGACACCGTCAGCGCCGCCCGCCTGCACATATACGAGCCCCCTCGCTTCTTCGAGGCGTTCCTGCGCGGCCGCGCGCACACCGAGCCGCCCGACATCACCGCCCGGGTGTGCGGGATCTGCCCGGTCGCCTACCAGATGAGCGCCTGCGCGGCGATCGAGGACGCATGCGGGGTGCAAGTTCCGCACGCGATCCGGCAGTTGCGTCGACTTCTGTACTGCGGGGAGTGGATCGAGAGCCAGACTCTGCACATCTACTTGCTGCACGCCCCCGATTTCCTCGGCCGCGACGGCGCCATCGACCTCGCCCGCACCCACCGCGCCGACGTCGAGCGAGGCCTGCGACTGAAACAGGCGGGCAACGCGCTGCTCGAACTGCTCGGCGGGCGTGCCATCCACCCCGTCAATGTCCGCGTCGGCGGCTTCCACCGGACCCCGGACAAGGCCTCACTGCGTCCGGTCGCCGAGCAGTTGCGCCGCGCTCTCGAGGACGCGTGGACGACCGTGCGCTGGGTGTCGGCGTTCGACTTCCCCGACGCCGAGGCCGACCACGACTTCCTTGCCCTGCACGAACCGGACCGGTACGCCATCGAGAGCGGCACCCCGTGCGTGCTGGGCCGACAGGCGGAGGACACATGGCAGTTCCCCCTTGCGGACTTCACCCGGGAAGTCGTGGAGGAACAGGTCCCGCACTCCACGGCCCTGCATGCCACGCTGCGCGGGCGACGCCACCTCACCGGCGCGCTCGCCCGCTACGCCATCAACGGGCGGTCCCTGTCGCCCACCGCGCTGGAAGCCGCCCAGGCGGCCGGCCTCGGCGACCCGCGCAAAGGAGCCGTGTGCCGCAACCCCTTCCGCAGCATCCTCGTACGCGCCGTCGAGACCGTGTACGCGGTCGACGAGGCACTGCGCATCATCGACGGCTACGAACAGCCCGCGCGGCCGAACGTGGACGTGCCGCCGCGCGCCGGGATCGGGCACGGCGCCACCGAGGCCCCGCGCGGACTGCTCTACCACCGCTACGCCCTGGCCGCCGACGGCACCGTCACCGACGCCCGTCTCGTCCCGCCCACCGCGCAGAACCAGGGCGCCATCGAGGAGGAACTGCGACGCGTCGCCGAAGCGGCGCTTACCGAAGGCGGCCTGCACGATGCCGAGTTGACGCATCTGTGCGAGCGCGCCATCCGCAACCACGACCCGTGCATCTCCTGCTCCACCCACTTCCTCGACCTCACCGTCGAGCGACTCCCATCGTCATCGAGGAGGCAGCCGTGAGCACCAGCCCGCACATCGTCAGTGACGTGATGACCCATACCGTCGTCGCCGTCGGCCGCGACGCCCCCTTCAAGGAGATCGTCGAACTGATGCGGCAGTGGAACGTCAGCGCGCTGCCGGTCCAGGAGGGCGAGGGCCGGGTCGTCGGCGTCGTCTCCGAGGCGGACCTGCTGCCCAAGGAGGAGTTCCGGGACACCGACCCCGACCGGCACGACCAGCTGAGCCGGCTGTCCGACCTGGCCAAGGCGGGAGCCGTCAGCGCGGGCGAGCTGATGACCAGTCCCGCCGTCTGTGTCCATGCCGACGCCACGCTTGCCGAGGCCGCCCGCATCATGGCCCACCGGAAGATCAAACGACTGCCCGTCGTCAACGCGGAGAACATCCTCGAAGGCGTCGTCAGCCGCTCGGACCTGCTCAAGGTCTTCCTGCGCTCCGACGAGGACATCGCCGAGGAGGTCAGCCGTACCGTGACCACTTACCTCTTCCCGGACCAGCCGGTCACCGTCTCCGTCACCGAAGGCGTCGTCACGTTCGGCGGGGCCCTGCGCAACCGCAACCTCGTCCCCGTCGCCGCGCGCCTGGCCCGTGCGGTGGAGGGCGTGGTCGACATCCGCATGAACTTCGCCGGCCCGGACACCGAGCCCGAGCCGCGATGAAGTACCTCGACGAATACCGTGACCCCGTCCTGGCCCGCCGACTCCTCGCCGAGCTGACGGCCACCGCCACCCGGCCCTGGCGGATCATGGAGGTCTGCGGCGGCCAGACCCACACCCTGGTCCGCCAGGGCATCGACGAACTGCTGCCCGCCGGCATCCGGATGATCCACGGCCCCGGCTGCCCGGTCTGCGTCACCCCGCTGGAGACCCTCGACCGCGCCATGGCGATCGCCAACCGCCCCGGCACAGTCCTCACCAGCTTCGGTGACATGCTCCGCGTGCCCGGCTCCACCACCGACCTGCTGACGCTACGCGCTCACGGCGCCGACGTCCGTGTCGTCTACAGCCCCATGGACGCGGTGCAGCTCGCCGTGCAACTACCCGACAAGGACGTGGTGTTCCTGGCGGTGGGGTTCGAGACGACGGCCCCCGCCAACGCCATGGCGGTGCTGCACGCCGCCCGCCTCGGCCTGACCAACTTCTCCGTCATCGTCAGCCACGTGCTCGTCCCGCCCGCGATGACCGCGCTGCTCGACGACCCCGACTGCGAGGTACAGGCGTTCCTCGCCGCCGGGCACGTCTGCGCGGTGATGGGCTGGAGCGCCTACGAGCCGATCGCCGACCGATACCGCGTGCCGATCGTCGTCACCGGCTTCGAACCGCTCGACCTCCTCGAAGGTGTGCTCATGGCGGTCCGACAACTGGAGCGCGGACGTCACCTCGTCGAGAACCAGTACGTCCGAGCCGTACGCCGGGACGGCAACCCGGAGGCTCAGGACGCGATATCCCGCGTCTTCCGCGTCACCGACCGGGCCTGGCGCGGCATCGGCACCCTCCCGCGGAGCGGCCTCGAATTCACGTCGCCTTACGAGCGGTTCGACGCCGCACGCCGCTTCGACGTCGCCGACCTGCACCCCGAGGAGGACCCGGAATGCATCGCGGGCGCCGTCCTCACCGGAGCCGCCCGGCCGACCGACTGCGGTGCCTACGCCACCCGTTGCACCCCGCGCACTCCGCTGGGTGCTCCCATGGTCTCCGCCGAAGGGACCTGCGCCGCCTATTACTCTGCGGGCCGCGTCCCCCACGCATCGCCTGAGCGCCCCGGTGAGGCCGCCCGACAGCGGTTCACGGCACGCACGTCGTCCGGGAGGAGCACACCATGACCCTTGCCTGCCCGGCGCCGCGCACCGAGCACACAGCACTCCTGCTGGGGCACGGCGCGGGGGGCCGACTGAGCGCCGAACTCCTCGAAGAGCTCGTCCTACCCGCGCTCGGAACGCCGCCCGGGGGCATGCTGGAGGACGCCGCCGTGCTGCCGGGCGCGAGCGACCTGGTCATCAGCACCGACTCGTTCGTCGTGGACCCCCTGGTCTTCCCCGGCGGCGACATCGGCTCGCTGGCCGTGCACGGCACCGTCAACGACCTCGCCATGCGCGGGGCCCTGCCCGTCGGGCTCGCCCTCGCGCTCATCGCCGAGGAGGGCCTCCCGCTCGCCGAACTGCGCTCCGTCCTGCGGTCGGCGGGCGAAGCCGCCCGCGGCATCGGCGTCCCCGTCCTCACCGGTGACACCAAGGTCGTCGGCCGCGGCGCCGCCGACCGGCTCTTTCTCACCACGACGGGCATCGGCCGGCGTATCCCGGAACTCACGCCGTCCGTCGCCCGCGCCAGGCCCGGCGATCAGGTCCTCCTCTCCGGACCCATCGGCCTGCACGGCACCGCCGTGCTCTCCACCCGAGAGGGCTTCGGCTTCGAGACGACCCTCGTCTCGGACACCCGACCGCTGCACGGCCTCGTGAGGGCACTCACTCCCCTCGGTGCCGACATCCACACGCTGCGCGACCCGACACGCGGCGGGGTCGCCGCGGTCCTCAACGAGATCGCGCGGGACGCCCGGGTAGGTGTCGAGATCGAGGAATGCGCACTTCCGATACCGTCCGAGGTCGCGGCCGCCTGCGATCTCCTGGGGCTCGACCCCCTTGTCGTGGCCAACGAAGGGTGCTTCGTGGCCTTCGTCGCGCCCCGGTCGGCCGAAGCCGCTCTGCAGGCGCTACGGCAACGGCCCGAGGGGCGGCACGCGGCTCGTATCGGAGAGGCCGGTGACGAGGTTCCGGGCCAAGTGGTGTTGCGCACGCTGGTCGGTGCTCGACGCATCATGGACCTGCCGCTCGGGGAACAGCTGCCGCGTATCTGTTGAACGGGGACCGGACCGAGTCCCCGGCGTCCCGAAGGCGCTGCCGCCACGAGACGGGCCGCGGGGGAGGGGCATGGGGCCCGTGCGGTCCGGTCGGCGCAGGTCGGCCGGGCGACAGGCGTACGACTCGATCACCCGAGGCCGCGTCGTCCGTCCCTGCGTCGAGTTCGGTCCAGTCGCGGAAGTCCCCGTAGCGGCACCCCAGCAGCCGGAAGGTGTTCCGTCCCCGCCGGTGACGTGGGAGAGCTGCGGCCATGCCGACGCTGAACATCCACACTGGCCGTGCGCGGGACTCCGTACACCGACGCCGGACGTAGTCGGCCGCCTCAGGCAGCCAGGCTCCGTCGTGCACGGCGCTGCCGCGCTCGCGTACGCGACCAGAACGGTCATCGAGACCGTGCCCTTCAGAGCGTCCGGTGCGAAGGGTCGACGGGCCCGGTCAGCTCCACGATGTCATTGGTGACGACATCGTGGACGCGCAGGGCCAGGTCCTCGAGGGCGCGGCTGACGGCGAGTTCGGCACCTATCTCCGGCACCGGACGGTCGATGGGGTTCCGCCGCGCCGCACCACGGCCGAAGACCGTCATCGACGATCCAGGGGCGGTGAGTTCGGCGCGGGCCCGGGTCTCGTCGCCCTCCTCGGTGATGCGAATGAGAACGGTCCACTCCTTGGCGGCCATGACGATCACCTCTCTCTACGGATATTTCTCCCTGCGCCGTCGGTATGTACAACGGACCTTCGGACCGTGCACTCTCCGCCGGTCGTCACGCTTCGCGGATATCGGAGATGAGCCGCGTGGCGAGATCGGACTGCACCATCAGACGGGTGTGGTGGGTGTGGTGATGGCCCCGGCTCTTCCAGGTCAGGGTGACGGTCGACCAGCAGTGCCCCATCCCGCTGTCGTGGTAGACGACTCGCCACTCCACCGGAGTCACGTTTCCACGCAGTACGCCGTCTTTGTGGTGCACGGCTTCCCAACGCGACAGGGTGTGCTGCAGGTCATGCGTGAGGTAGTGGGCTCGAAGTGAGGTGTTCAGCGGGTCCGGGCCCGAGTCGTACCGTACGTCGATGTAGCTGCCGTAGAAATCTGCTACCCGGTCGACGGAGGAGACGGGGCTGCCGCCGCGCCCTATGTCGCTGGTCGTGACCGACGAACCGTTCGGCGCCGGGGCGGTGGAGACAGCAGGGTTGTGAGCGACTGCTGAGCCGGCCCCTCCCACGACAAGTACTGCGGCGCACGCGGTGGCACGTCGCAGGTAGCGGGGGGTCTGTTGGGGTGTGGCCATGACGCTCCCCTTCCTGCGCGACGAGGAAGGACAACACGCCCTTCACATGTCATTACACGCTTGAAGCCCCCGACTTTCGAGGGACAACAGGGCAGTGCCTCGGGCCGGCTGGGAGGCATTTCGCCGATGAAGAGGGGCCATTCGGGGCAGAGAACCGAAGTCCCTACGCCGTATGGGAGCCGTATGGGTGCCTATAGGAGGAACCCATAGGCACCCGCCAGGCGATGCCGGCGCTCACACGGCGGGCACCCGGGTCGCTCCGGTCACCAGGGCCGGCGCCGGGGCCCTCAACTCTCGTTCTCTTCGGCGCGTGTCGCCTCGCGGTCGTTCCGCTTCTCTTCCTTCTCGCGCTGCGCCTGACGCTCAAGCTCTCGTTCGCTGTAGGCAGCCCGACGTACAGCGTCCTCGCCCGCGAGACCGGAGCCCAGAGCGCCGGCGATCGTCCCCATGGAAGCGGACAGCCACGCGATGGTCGCGAGATCGGGAAAGCCGGCGTTGTGCCGGAGCGTGATCGCAAGATAGCCGGTAGGAATGGCAGCGAACGCGGCGCAGAGCGTGACGACGTACAGCAACAGGTACATACAGAGGACACCGAAAAGCACCGTCAGTGTCGTCACCGAGTTGTACAACGCCGATTCGGAACGCAGACGGCGATTCTTCGGGCTCTCCCACAGGCCGTTGTCGAAGATCAGCCAGGCGATCATCGCGAGTACCGCGGCCGCGTTCACCAGGATCAGTCGACCGGTGCTGAAGGCGTCCGCCAACTGCCAGATGTTGGAATAGAACACACCGAACGCGGCGCCGGCAGCGGCGCCCGCCAGGGCGGGCGAGAGGCTCGGGACCAGACGCCAAGGACGGTTGGTCCGCACCATCCCGGTCAGCAGCTGGAGCTTGCCGCGCACCCCCGGCAGTGCGAGGTGCAGGGACGCACCTTGAGAGCCGAGCCGGACGTCGGATTCGTCACCGCCGCCCTCCTCTGCGTCAGCGCGCCGCTCTTCACTGTCGCTGACGATCTCCCAAGGGAATCCCAGTCCGGGCCCGGGTAGTTTCTGCTCCTCGACCGCATCTGTGGTCGCGGACCGAGCGTTGTCCCCGAGATGCTCGGCCACCAGGTACGCGATCGTGTCGCGCGCCCGCCTACCCACCCGAAACACGCCCAGAGCGGGCAGAGAAACAAGCCCGACCCCGGCTTCAGGGTGGTAGTCGGCGAAGACCGGCTGTTTACCCGCGCGACGCGGCAGCTCGGTCAGCAGGACAGTGACATCCCAGCCCTGCTCCTCGCACTGGCGACGGCCGATGTCGAGCAGCGGCAACGAACCGTCTTCGTCCAAGGGCAGCAGTTGCAGCGAGGTCTCCACCCGCCAGCGCTCCCGGCCGTCCTCCCGCTCCGCGAGCAGAGCAGGCAGCTCCCGGCTGATCGACTTCACAAGCTCGGCCGACAGGCCAGGGTCGGCGACCAGTCCGAGAACGGCTTCAGCATCGTCCGTGGCGCTGCTTGCTTCTGCCGCGTCTTCCTTCGTACCCAAAAACGTCTCCCATTCGCGCCACCCCACTGCGCCGTCACAGATGTGACACGTGGTGCGACAGTGTCTCTTCTTCGTGTATGTCCTGCCTACGACGAAACGCATTGACAAGCCCGCATCTCCAGCGAGATCGGACATGTTCGCCCGAGTTTCGCAGGCTCTCACAGCCGAGACATCGCGGCGGCAGGATGATTACAGGCGTGCTGTCCGCCCTCTTCAGGTGGAGGCTGCGTCAAGGGCGTCCTGCACGGTGGCGAATACGCTGAAAGCCGCCAGTGTTCCGGTGATCTCAAAGACCCGTCGTGTCTGCGCAGGCAGGCCAACCAGATGCACCGGACGTTGCCGGCGCACTTGGAGGAAGTGGTTGAGCAGGGATGAGTCGCAGAACGTCACGGCGCTCAAGTCGAAGGCGACCGGCCCCTCGTGGGAGCGCAGCGCGTGCGCGGTGGTCTCGGCGAGGGTGTTGACGTCGGTGTGATCGAAGTCGCCGGCCAGCTCGATCAACCACAGGGGTCCCCGTTGCTGTGACGACCGTATGCCCTCACCCATCCCGCGTTCGTCCGTCCAGTCCATCGGCTCCCCGTCTCGTACGTACCGTTGTTTCCTGTGTGACCTGCCCGGACAGTTCACGTGGTGGATCACATCCACCTGGGAGACTGTTGCACTATGACAGTAATTGCCTCGCGGAACTAATTGCAGCCTACCCAGTCCTTCGACAAGCAGGCGTGCGGAGAACCGGCCGAGCGCCCGCGCAGGCAACGCCCTGCGCGGGGCGGCGGAACGGTCCCAGAACTCAGAGCCTGTCTTTGAACCCCCGTCTGCGCCCCGACGCCCGGCACGCACGCTCGCCGCACGGTGTCCCAAGACAGGTGGCTCCGCCACATGACCTGGGACTCCGCACACCGATCGCACGCACCGACCGCCGCTGCGCCCGCGCTCCGCGCGGACGACGGGGGTTCAAAGACAGGCTCTCAGCCCTTGGGCTTGCGGCCCGTCCAGTCCAGGCATACGACGAGAGCGTCGTCATCCAGGTCGGCCTTCAGATAGCCGGCCAGTTCCTGCAGAACGGCGCGCGGCACGGCCGCAGCGGGCAGCAGGCGCGCCTCCCTGATCGCTCTTGAGAGCATCCGCTCTCCGTAGGATTCGCCGCTCTCGGAGAGTGCCGCGTAGACGCCGTCGCTGACGAACAGCAGACGGTCGCCCGGCAGTACCTGCAATTCCTCGGCGACGTAGTCCGTCTCCTCGAACATGCCCAGCGGCAGTTGTGCCTCGAAGGGGATCTGCTCCACGGTTCGGCCGCGCTGGCGCCACAGCTGGGGAGATCCGGCGTCCACCGCTTGCACCCGCCCCGTTTCCAGATCGAAGGAGAGCAGGAGGGCGGATACGTACTGCTCACCTCGGTGCTGGGCGTACAGGGCCTGGTCGGCGAGGGCGGCCTGGTCCGCGATGTCGATGCCGGCCCGGCGGGCGTTGCGCAGCGCGTTGACGGCGAGGTTGGTGAGGAGAGAGGCCTCGATGCCCTCGCCCATGCCGTTCATGATGGTGAGGGTGAGCGTCTCGGCGGTCGCGGCCCAGTCGAAGTTGTCGCCGTGGATCGCGTAGGCGGGTTCGAGCTGGGCTCCAATGGTGTATTCGGCGCGGGAGCAGGCGCGTCCGGGCAGCAGCTGCCACTGCATTTCTGCCGCCAAGGTGAGGCGGGTGGCCCTGCGGGCCTGTAGGTAGATGTCGGTGTCGCGGTCGGCGACGACGACCGCGTAGCCGAGGATCTCGGCCAGGGCGGTCAGTTCCTCGACCGCCTCCGGTGTGCAGTGCTCGTCGGGGAGGCGCACGGACAGGATGCCGAGTCGGTCACCGCGCACGGTCACGGGCAGGAACAGGTCAACCGCTCCCTCGTCGGTCACGGTATGCCCGTAGGGTTCCTGGCTGGCGAACGCGCGGCCTTCAGGGGTCGAGTGCACCGGCAGGGGCGGCGCGGTGTGCGGCATCACCGTGACGGGCTGCAGGACCTGGAGGCTGTAGTCGGCCATCAGAAGGTCGACGTACAGCGCGCCGTAATGCGTGATCACAGCGGTGCGCGCCGTGTCGAGCAGGTCGTACGGTGCGGCACCGCGAATCGCGCGCTCCACGGCCAGAAACTTCGTCACAGCAGCCTTCTCCACAGCTCGGGCACCGCCTGGGTCACCCGCTCGTCCGGTAGTACCCCGAGGCAGGCCGGCGCGACCCTCGGTCTGGATACCGGCCGGCCGGCCGCCTGGGCAGGCGGGGCATCGTCGAAATGTTGTTCTACATCAACTATTTATAAGTGTATCCGCGCTCCGGTGGCGGCCTTCCATCTGAGGGAACTCCCTGCGCAGTCCGGCTGATGAGGGATAGATGCGCCAGATCGGGCAGACGTGGTGTACCCCCAGAGCCTCGGCCACCGAGAGGTGCACGCCCGATCCATGGACATCGACGGCCGCCCGGACTTCCCCGGTCCACTCACGAACTTCCCCCACGCCGTGACCGCAACCACCCTCGAGGCCGTCGACGCACTGACATCCCTATGGGCCAGAGCCTCTGGAACCGGCACTCCGCAACTGTCCGCACTGCAATTGCAGGCGCTCTTCGCCACTCAGGCGTCTCCGGCAATCAATCTAAGAACGCTTGCCGAGGAGATCGGTGTAGCACCGTCCGCGGCGAGTCGACTGTGCGACCGTCTCGAAGCGGCCGGCCTGCTCCGCCGTGCACCCGCCCCCGCAAGCCGACGCGAGATCGGCCTGGTGCTCACCCGGAGGGGGCGGGACGTCCTCGACAACGTAGCTGTGCAACGAGCTCGCACTCTCAGCGCTGTCCTGCAAGAGATGCCGGCTGCCGCACGACACGAGCTGTTGTCAGGCCTCCATGCGTTCGCCGCAGTCCTGCGCGCGGCCCCTTCCGGCGGGCTAGACCAGGCTTGACCCGGCAGCATCCGGTCAGGAAACATCCGCGGACGGCGCCCGCGCCCGGCCCTGCGCGGGGCCGTCGGACGCCACCGAGCACTCCAGCTCCGCGACGGCCAGCCGCAACTCGAAGCTTTCCGATCACGCCCTCACACGAGGTTCAGCACCTCCCTGGCTGGACGGGCGAGACCAGGTAGGGCCTGTCTTCTAGACGGGTTGATCCACTGATCGGCGGCCCCCTGAACGCTTGCGGCAGCGTGCATGGAAGCCTCTCCACATGGACACATTCACGGACCGACTCGACGGCGGGTGGAAGTGGTGGGAGGCCGCCATCGAAGAAGCGCAGGAGGGTCGCTGGGTCCGCGACGCCGTGGAACGGCAAGTGATCGCGGACATCCGCGCCGCCACAAACCCTCTTCATGGTGGGCGCATGGCCCCGTTCACCGAGGACTCATGGCATGTACGCATCGGGAGGATCGCGAACTGGGCCGGGGTGCTACGGCTCGCGGCCCGCTCGGGCGGCTGGGCGCTCCGACCGGTCGCCGGGCGCAACCCGCCGCACCCTGCCGGCATGACCGAGTTGCTGTCTGGCATCTACGCGGTCGGCGAGCAAGGAGAAATCTGGATGCAGCAGCTCATGAAGGGCGAACTGCCACCAGAAGCCGAGGTCGCGAAAGCCGAGGGCTTCTTCACCGGGCCGGGGTCCATCGAAGACCTTGAGCTCTTCTTCTACGACTGAACGGCTGACTCCGCACCGTCATCGCCGTGCCCAGATGAGGAGGGCGGCGAGGTGGCGCGCGGTTTGGTACGGGAGTGCTGCTATGCCCGGCAGGGTGAGAGGTCGAGGGACCAGGTCTGACTCACGAGGTAGCCATGACCATCCAGCCCAGATCGCCGGGGCGGTCGGCGCGACGCAGCACGATTTGCCGTCCGCCGGACAGAGCGAACTGCTCGAAGCCGCCTACCGCTATGCCCTCGCCCACGGTCTCGCGGATCTGTCGCTGCGCCCGCTGGCCGAGGCGATCGGCTCCAGCACCCGGGTCCTGATGTTTCTCTTCGGGAGCAAGGACGGACTGGTACGCGCCCTCCTGGAGCGGGCCCGCGTGCACGAGCCGGCGGTCCTGGCCCAGCTGCGCCAAGAGGACAACCCTGTCGGCCTGGCCACCGCGGCCGAGCGGGTCTGGACCTGGCTCGCCGCCGGCGAACACTGTCCGCTGCTGCGCCTGTGGGCCGAGGCGTGCACTCGCTCCCTCGTCGAGCCCGAAGGGCCCTGGGCCGGGTTCGCCGAAGTCACGGTGGAGGACTGGCTGAACCTCCTGGCCGCCTGTCCGCCCGAACCGCAGCGGGACGCCGAGGCCGGATCGGTCCGTCGCACCGCTGCGATGCCCGTTCTGCGCGGCGTCCTGCTCGACCTCCTCGCCACCGACGATGAACCTCGGGTGACCGCCGCCGTCCATCATCAGCTCGCACTCAGGCGCTCCGACGACGACTGACGACTGACGCCGAACGACGTCCTGGGCCGTTGCGGCAGCTCACCTACATGGCGAACTGGTCATCCGGCGTGATGACAGAACCGCCTTTGTCGCGGTGCACTGCTCCTGCTCGGCCGGGTCATGCGTGGCGAGGCCGACGCGAACGAGATCCCCGCCTCCTCACAGAGGTTCGACAACGAACCACTACGTCGGCAGCCCCGCCTGGCGGGCTGCCCGTGACGTATGGGAGTGAACGACTCCACAGTTACGGTCCGGGCAGCCCGGACTGGATCTGGCTGTAGCCACCGTCCCGGCAATCAACTGGCCCTGTACGCCGAAGGCGACCCGATCAACCTGATCGACCCGAACGGCACCAACACCACGGCACCGACACTCGCAGCAACGACGTCGTCTCCGCGCTCGCCGGGCCGGCCCGCTCTGTGTGGCAGCAAGAAGACCCAGGCAGAGAGGAACCGGTGGCATCGCCCCGCCCGGCTCAGAACAGAGCTTCCTGGTCAGGCTCGTGCGGGTTACGAAGCGGCGGGACCTCCGCGCCGCCTCGCCACTTCGCCTCAAGGTGCTTCCTACAGCCCTGTGGGGGAGGCCAGGGGACGCCCCAGGCGGCCAGTTGCTTCTTCGTCCACCCACCGTCAGCGCTTTGCGCGGCGGCGACTTCATCGGGCGAGGGCACGTAGGTCGACATCCCAGATTCCTGCCCACCCAGCCGCCCCCGGTATGACTCCCCGTCCGGAACGTCTGGCCGGCGGGTTCCCACGTGTCGTGCAGCTGCGGGACATTCCTCTGTCGGGGTTCTGCCGTTCCCCAATGGAGGACAACGGCCCACAATGCGGCGCCCGTGGGCGGGAATAGGCGCGGGGTGGGACTTGCTCGGGCAGGCCGCCAAGGCGCTGGCGGAGATGATCCGGCGTGCGCTGGCTGGCTGAGCATTACCGGACGCCGCGACGTCTTCGCCCACTACGTCGCCGACTCGTCGGTTTTCTGGCGCGACCGCTGGCGCCGGATCCGCATAATTCGCACGCGATCCGGATCCGCCGGAGGTGAGGGCTCCTTCGGACACGCACTCGGCCGCCCTCTCTGACCTGCCCGGACATTGCGTCGGTTGTCTGGGTCTGTCCCGGACAACCACTTGCCGTTGATCGCGGCCGTCCGGGATGGCTTCACTGGCAATGCGCCCCGGTCTCGGGGCGAAGAGGCCAATCCATCATCAGGGGGATGAACAATGCGTAAGCGTCATATGGTCGCAGGCGGATTCTTCGCCGGCGTTCTGGCCGTTGGACTGGCCGGCTCACCGGCGTCCGCAGCCGACGGTCTCCAGCGGACGACCGACACTTCGGTGGGGCCGGACCCCAGCAAGGTCACCTGTGTCGAGCAGGCGTTTGTGGGAGACGCCTGCTTCCAGCCCCACGGGGAGTGGTTCTGGTTGCAGGACACCCACGCGGAGGGGGAGCCCGTCGCGATCGAGTGGGACTACCGGGGCATCGGGGGACCGCGTAGCGGGGTCATCTACAACGACCGTGGCGTGGCGGCCGGCTGGACGAACCTCAACAAGAGCTTCGACGAGAGCGGTCACGTCACGTTCAGCGTCTGCAACATCGACCTGAACACCAAGGAGCTCTCCTGGTGCTCGCTTCCCGTGTGGTCAATCACCGGAGGTGGTTGATCCGTCAGCGGAGGCCGGAGCCGTTCGCGCCCCCGTGCACCAGGGGCGCGGGCGGCGAGCCCGTTCACCGCTCGCAGAAATGAGCAGTTCTGCGAGACCTCTGGGCGCACAGCAACACGCAAGGCCGCACGGCGCGTTCGTGGCGACCCAGGACCGGATGACATCCGCTTCCCGCAAACGTCCAAGGTCGGTGAGTGGCTTCGCCTGCAGGCCCAGCACAGCATGGAGCGGCGGTAGGAATCGCGCGGGTACGGCTGTCGCGAATTCGCGGTAGATCTCTGGCGCTTCTTCCGTCGCTTGCAAGGCTTCAGACAGCTCTTGTCGGGTGTCATGACGCACTTCTGCCCAAATGGTCAGTGAGGCCAGGGTCGTCAGCGCGGCGCCGCCCGTATGTAGGGCGAGCTGGGGATGAGTCCTGAGGAGAGGACTGAGTTGGCCGGTGGCGAGGTGCGGCCATCGGGGGGCGATCAGCACAATCAGGTGTCAGGGGTCGTTTCTGCCTCACGGAGGCGCGCGGTCGGTGGAGTGACCACAACCGGGTGTGTCAGTAGCGAGAGGCCGGTGCGTCCCGTGGCGCTCCCGGGCCGGACGGAAGATCCGGGCATGTGCGCCGGTAATCGGCGCCCGGTACGAACTGCCCCCATTCCGATGACGACAAATTGCGGTTGACCAGCCGACAGCCGTATTCCGCCCATTCCGTGAAGTTCAGACGCCAGATCCTCGCCGTGTCGTCGGCGCCGGCGGAGGCGATCAGCGCGCCGTCCGGGCTGAAGGCGACCCCGAAGATTTCTCCCTGGTGTCCTGTCAACGCAGGACCCTCCGGCCGGCCGTCCGCCACGTTCCACACCCGCACCGAGCCGTCGTTCCCCGCCGTCGCCAGCAGCCTGCCGTCCGGGCTGAAATCCACGTCCGCCACCGCACCGGAATCGCTGGTGAGTGGTTTTCTCACCTGCTTCCCGGAGTCCGTGTTCCACAGTCGCACGGCACCATCAGCGCTCCCCGTCGCCAACAGGGTGCCGTCGGGGCTGAAGGCCACGGCAGTGATTTCGTTGGTGTGGCCCCTCAGTGGGTGCCCACGTGGTGCTCCCGACGGTACGTTCCACAGGCGCGTCATCTGGTCGTTGCCGGCCGTCGCGAGAAGCTGCCCGTCGGGGCTGAAGGCCAGTGCGTTCACCGCTTCGGTGTGCCCGACGAGACGCTCGCCGAGGGGCTTACCCGTACGCACGGACCACAGGCGTGCGCTACCGTCCCCGCCCGCGGTGGCAAGCAGTTCACTGTCGGGGCTGAATGCCACATCCATCAGCATTTTCTGATGTGCCGTCAGCCTACGGACGTGCTGTGCGCGGGAGGCCACATCCCACAGACGCGCCGTTCCGTCCATGCTGGCTGTGGCGATAAGCCGCCCGTCGGGGCTGTACGCAATCCTGTATATCGGGCCCTTGTGCCCCCGCAGCACGCGGCCGAACGGCTTACCGGAACCAAGCCGCCACAGCCGGGCCGTCGCGTCGTCGCCCGCGGTAGCCAGCAGCCTGCCGTCGGGGCTGAAGGCGACGCCGTCCACATCCCCGTCGTGTCCGGTGAGCGGTCGGCTGATCGAAGGCGTCTCGGCGAGGTCCCAGAGCCGCGCGGTGGAGTCCCAGCTCGTCGTGAGGAGTTGCTTGCCGTCGGGCGTGAACACCACGCGGTTCACCAGGTTCGTGTGTCCGACGAGCGGTTGCCCCTTCGGACGATGCGTCGCTACGTCCCAGAGCCGAACGGTGCCGTCACCCCCGGCCGTGGCCAGCACCCTCCCGTCGCGGCTGAAGGCCACGTCCCATACGTTGAGACCCTGGCGGCTCAGCGGCCGACCGTCCGGCTTTCCCGAGGCCACCCGCCACAGCCGGGCCCTTCCGTCGGAGCTTCCCGTGGCCAGCCGCGTACCGTCGGGGCTGAAGGCCACGGCCCGCAGCCGCTTGTGGTGGCTGCTGACGAATACCCGTGTCTGCCGAGGGTCTCCCGGCCCCAACTGCCACAGTCGCGCCCTGCCGTCCTGGCCCGAGGTGGCGAGGAAGCGTCCGTCGCGGCTGAACGCCACGCCCGTCACTGCTGCCGTGCCGGCCCTCGCGACGCCCTGCCACTTCCCGGCCGCTACGTCCCACAGCCGCGCCGTGCCGTCTTGCCCGGCAGTGGCCAGCAGCTTGCCGTCACGGGAAAATGCCACGTCCTGCACTCCGGCGCGGTGACCGCGCAGAGGCCTCCCGTACGGCTTGCCCGTCGACGCATTCCACAGGCGCACCGTGCGGTCGAGGCTCGCTGTCGCGAGCAGTGTCCCGTCAGGAGAGAAGGCCACGTCCATGACCGCACGACGGTGCCCGGTCTGCAGCTCACCGCGCGGCTTCCCCGACGCGCGGTCCCACAGCCGCACCCTCAGGTCCCAGCCGCAGGTCGCGATCACCCTGCCGTCCGGGCTCACCGCTGCCCCCTGGACCCGACTGCCGTGGCGGAGCAGTGTCGAGACGTGAGTGACCCGGGCCAGACCGGTGACGAGTCCTGCGGGAGGCTGCGGTTCGGGCCGGTCCGCACGGGCCACGCTGAGACTCTCCAAGCCCACCAGGATGGCGACGTCGGGCCTATTGCGTACGAGCGAATCCGACCGGAGTCTCAGGGCGTCGGCCTGGGCGAGGCGGGCGCGGGACTGGGCCTGTTGGTTGCTCTTGTACGCGAGGCCGGCGCTCAGAAGGGTGAGAATCAGCAGGACGGCCAGGCCGGCCGCCAGACCGCGCAGCCGACGGTTCGAGCGCTGCGCCGCATTGAGTTCACGTGCGGCCAGGGCCTGGGCCGCGGCCAGGAACCGGCTTTCGACGGGGGTGAGTTCGCCGGTGTGCTCGGCGGCCCAGCCCCCGACGTCGGCCAGCCGTCCGCCGCGCAGCAGATACGCCTCGTCGCGCCCGCTGCGATTCCAGTCGGCCGCAAGGCGCTCCAGATCCGAACGCATCCGCAGTGACTCGCGAGAGTCACCGATGGCCTTTCGTAGCGGCGGCCACTGTCGCAGCAGAGCTTCATGGGCCACCTCGACCGTGGCTTCCTCCACCGCCTCAGCACCTGCCGTCCCCCCGGCCGGGCCCCCGCCGCCCCCACCCCCACCGCCTCCGCTGGTGAGCAGGTGGGCGTCGACGAAGGCGTCCACCACCGTTGCCTCATCCCCGTCCAGGGCGCTGCGTGGTAGGCGCCTTCGCGTCGGCTCCTCATCGCCCTCGACCGTCGCCAGCTTCAACAGCGTCGGCAGTACGGTTTCTCCGTGCCCGCGTCGGGTCAGGTCGTCGAGCAACGCATCGGCCCTGCCTTCCATGGCGCCTACCACCCCGCCCACCGCCTCGTAGTCGGCCGTAGTGATCACCCCTTCGGGGCCGACCCGGTCGTAGAGGTCGCGCAGGGTGTACGCCATCAGCGACAGCCCGTCACCGCCCGTGGTGTCCTCGGCGATGCGCTCGACCAGACCCGGGGCGAACTCCACCCCCGCCCGGCGCGCAGGGAGGCCGATCACTTCGGGCAGCAGGGCCCGGCTCAGCGGTTCGACGGGCAGGGTCTCGTTGACCGCTTCCGTCAGCCCGGCACGCTCCGGGTCAGCGCTCAGGAATTCTGAGCGCACGGTCGCCACGACCCACAACGGGCTCTCTTCGCTCAAGGCGCCGCTCAGGAGCCGCAGGAAGGATCGCTGTTCCTCGACACCGGTGCGCCTGATGAGTTCCTCGGCCTGGTCGACGACCATGAGAACACTGCGCCGTTCGCCTCCGGCGGAGCCCTCCTCTCCGGCCCTGCTGAGTTCGCTCACGAGGTCCATCAAGGCTGTGGATCCTGTGTCCAGCCTCCTCAACACTTCGTCCTCGGAGCGCACGGAGCCGTGGCTGCCGAACGCCAGGACCAGGCTGCGGGCCAGCTCCCGGGTCGGATACTGCCCGGGCCGCATCGGCGGTAGTACCTCCCAGCGGTTGCGGCGCTCGTGCAGGCGGGGCAACAGGCCCGCGCGCAGCAGGGAGGACTTGCCGCTTCCTGAGGGGCCCATGATCGCTACGAAGCGTCCTGCACCGTGCGCGAGCGTCGGTTGCAGCCGTTTCAGCAGTTCCTCGGTCTTCTCCGAGCGCCCGAAGAAGACGGCGGCGTCCTCGGGCGCGAACGGACCGAGGCCCGGATATGGGGCGCGGGTGGGGTCCCAGGCGAAGGAGTCGGACGCCTTCAGACCGGCCCGCCCAAGACCGGCGAGGAGGCGGTCGAGTGCGGCTTCCTCACCGTCGGCGAGGTCCACCCACTGCACCTCGGACAGAAGCCTGAGCCGTGCGGTGTTGTCGATGCGCAGTGGGAAGACGGGGGTGCCCAACGAGCGGGCCAGCGCGATCTCGGCAAAACACCAGGACGATGCGGTGGAAGCGCCGCTGGCCACGAAGACCACGCCGTCGGTTCGGCGAAGTTGTGTGTAGAGCTCCCGTTCCCAGGAGCGACCGGCCGGGATGCCCAGCTCGGGGTCGAAGTCGAGGAACAGCCCGGCAAATCCCGCTGCCTTGAGCCGCGCTGCGATTCGCCTGGCCACGGCACGGTCCCGGCCACTGTGGCTTATGAACAGGGAAACCACGGGTCAGCCGCTCCGGGCGCGTGGCTTACCAGCACTTGCCGTTCGGAATCCAGCACTTTCCGTTCGGGACGTACCAAACTGTGTCTTGCGGCGGAACTCCCTGGGGGACATCCTGGGTGGCGAAAACCATCCAGTCGAGCGGGAAGTGATGGCTGTCATACTTGCACTTGAACGTCTCCGCGGTCCTGATTCCCTGGTTGTTCTTGTTCCAGAGGCATTTGAAGTGATCCGGAGCAGCCAGATATTTCCATCCCGAGCCGTCGGGTGGCAGCATCCTGTTCTTATCCGAGTCCTGCGTCAGAATGTCAGCCAGAAGGCGTGACGTCCCGCTCCCGTCGGAGCATCGATAATCATCAACAAGCTTGTTCTGCTTCTTGTCGACGTACTTGCAGTCCAGGAAATTCTGTGGCTGATAGGAATCCGAGAACATGGCGAACGATTGGCTCATGTCCTGCTTGTACCTCTTGGCTGATGCATCGGTAGCCGTTCCCACTACGAGCACAGCGCCAAGAGCGCCGACCAGCGGGAGGGCCAGAATCGTCCGCCGTTTACCAAACAACCTTCGGTTCATGACCGTTCCCTTCGTGGTCGATGTGAGGGGCGCGCGGCAATCGGTACGCGCAACATTCGAGCGTACCCCTGGCGCCTGGCGGGTCAAGAGAATTAACACCCTGTGCCATCCATAGAAAAGGCGCACGCTGAAATCGGAAGCCAATCCTCCTCACCTCGCGGATATGGCAGATAAATGCACAACCTTCATCCCTGAACGGGGCGGCACGCGGAACGGCGAAATACGGAAGGCAGAGGTGGCGCCTGCGCTTTCTGGTGCTCCACTCCAGCGGCTCCGGACGCACACTTGTTGTGCCCCATGCCTACGAGCGAAGAAATCGGTATGGGAGTGCCTCCGCCGACGTCCGTACCGCAGGCTCCTCTCATTCCGATAGTCACGATGTGACGTGCGGAGTGCCCGGCGTCGGGCGGCTGTTGTGGACCGTCCGCCGGGTGATTCCAGCGTCCGTAGGGCGACAGGCGGAGCCACGGGTCCGCTACCGCGACCCAACGGCGTCCGCCCCACCACGGCGCCTGTGCAGCTTGCCCTCATCGAGGTCCGGGCTGGAAGGTTCGTGAACCAGTATTCGGTGGGTGGTTCGGCGTCCTGGGCCACTCGGCCGGCAGCCACAGGTCGGGGAGAACGCCGTCCCATCGGCCTTGTTCGGACGAGGTTGGGGTCGCATCGGGCAGGTGGTGGAGTTGTGGGCGGGGCGGACACGCAGGGCTGCAAAATGTGAGCGCATCGCATTGTGGGAGCCGTGGCGCCAGGTGACTCGGTGAAGGCGGACGGACCCAGGTTGGGCCGCCATGACTCGAGGCGACCGACGCCGACCGGCACGCTGCGTGTCACGCGGCGCTTGGCGTCGTCGGCCCACTTCTTGGGCAGGAACAGGCGCTGCTGCAGGGGGCGCGACCCCGACATCGCGGCCCCCCCAGACAGGCGCGGAGATCGCCCAGCCCGGCGTGCATCCCGACGTGCACCTCAAGCGGTCGTGCCCCGCGGCCCGGTGGGGCAGGTTGCGTTGGGTGCCGAGCGTCATCCGACCGCGGTCGTGGTCCGCGTGGGCTGAGCACGGCGCGGTTGGGGTTCGGGGTGCAGATCTTTTGCCCGCGTCCGCGCTCAGGGACGTGAAGGCCAACCGGGATTCCGCTCGTGGTCAACCCTCGGTCTGATGCGCGCTCTGTTGGTGAGGTGCAGAGACACTCCAATGGATGCGCCCGGTCGCGCGGCGCCCAGCCGGTTTCTACGTTGTGTAACTGTCAAGCGACACACCGCACACAGTGGAGGAAATCATGCGTTTGGTATCCGCTTTGCTGATATCCGCAGCAACGGGCGCAGTCCTCGTGCCCGCAACAGGCACGGCGTACGCTGCCGACAAAGACTGCGCTGACTTCTCATCCCAGTCCCAGGCGCAGGCGTGGTACGACTCCCACCCCGGCAATGTGGACCGTCTCGACCGTGACAACGACACCAAGGCCTGTGAGGACTACACCGGTTACTCGTCGTCCGACTCGCCCTCTTCGTCGGCTTCCACGGACCTCCCCAAGGGCGGCGTTCGGGCCGGCTCCGGCGGGCTGGCCGCCGACGGCACAGCCACGGGCCTCGCGATCGGTTTCGCTGCTGCAGGCGCGCTCGCCGCGGGCGGCGTCGTCGTGCTGCGCCGCCGCGCCCGGCACGGCAGCTGAGGTCAGGACGTCCGAAACGTGCTGCTACCGCATCACGACGTGGATGGGAGGCGCATGCCATGACCAGTTCGCCGCCTCCCAACCACGACAGAGGTCTCGATCTCCTATGGATCGTGACCGCCGCCGCATGTGCCCTGATCGCCCTGTCCCTGGTATTCGACTGGCTGGCCGGCTCCGGCCCCGCCCACTGGCCCGACAACTCGTCCAGCAAACAGACGAGGCAGGCGCACCCCGTGGCGTCGCGTACACCTTCCAGTCCCGCAGCACTCAGTCCTGAGGACAGCGGCCCCCGCGTACTACCTCCACCCGTCTCTCATGCCGCAGACCCGGTCCGTCTTCGCATCGCCGCACTCCACCTCGACACCGCTATCGGCCCCCTGTCCTTGGACTCCGAGGGCCGTCTGCCTGCCCCCGCCGACTACACCGACGTCGGCTGGTGGCGCGAGGGGCCCTCGCCCGGCGAGGCAGGACCGGCCGTCATCGCAGGTCACCTGGACACGGTGTCCGGTCCCGCGGTATTCGCCAACCTGACTGGACTCCGCCCCGGTGACCGTGTCGAGATCACCCGTGCCGATCAGAGCAGGGCGGTTTTCGAGGTACGCGGAGCGGCCGAATACCCCCAGGACGATTTTCCTACCGATGCCGTCTACGGTTCCACGCCCGATGCGCAGCTGCGTCTGATCACCTGCGGCGGCGCTTACGACCGCGCGGCAGGACGCTATCTCGCTAACACGGTCGTGAGCGCGACCATGGTCACTCCGTAGTATCTGGTCTTTGCACCCGAAGGAGGCTGGTGAGTTGGGGGCGCACCCCCAGATCCCGTCGTCGAGCAGCGCCGTTCCCTGCACCGGCTACGACTTCCGCCTGCGGCGGTGCAGCCGCGTGGTGCCCGTCTCGCTGTATGGGCTGTTGGCTCGTGTGCCTGTCTGTGAGGGCAGCGTGCAGACTGACGGCATCCCGTTCGACCGAAGGACTGAGTGGTGCCCGACCGGCCTGAGATCGTCTGCATCTGCGGCTCTGCCCGGTTCGTGGACGAGATGCGTGCGGTGAACCGTGATCTGACCTTCGCAGGTGTCATCGTCGTCGCGCCGGCCGAAGCTGACGAGTTGCTCACCGATGAGCAGAAGACCACGCTGGGCGCTCTCCACTTGCGCAAGATCGACCTGGCTGACCGGGTTCTGGTCGTCAACCCCGGCGGATATATCGGCGAGTCCACGAGCAGAGAGATCGCCTATGCCCACGCCGCAGGCAAGCCGATCTCGTTCACCGATCCCGTCTGACCAGTAGACGCTTCGTGGTGCGTGCTGGCAACGAGTCTCCGTCCGCATGACCACGTCCGATCATGTGGATGTGGCGTGGCGCCGTGACGAACATCAGTGGCGACCATGTGAAGGTCCATTTCCGGATGGACATTGATGCGGAAGGCCGGCCGCCGGCGAGTGCTGAGAGTCTGTGGGCCGTGGACCTCGGCGACGGCACCGTGCGGCTGGACAGCACCCCGCGCTTCGTCCGTGGCGTCGCCAGCGACGACGTCATCCGGGTGGAGATCGACTACGAGGCATCCGCAGCCGGACGATCGTCCTCATGGGCTGGAGGTGAGGCCCGGGGCCACTGTCCCCTCCTCAGCCACACTCATCCCAAAGCCGGGCCCCTGGGCAGTGTTCCGCCGGTGGACGCGACAGCGGGTGAACCGCAGCACACCCCGACCAGCGGCCGGTCCTCGGCGAAACCGGCGGGGACGTGCAGCCTTCCACTCGACCCCGAGCCGCAGGCGCTGTGGGCTCTGGCGGGGAGTTCCGCGCGGGCCGTGCCGGAGTGCGCGACGCAGCGAACACCATCCGGGTGCTCCTTGAGGACGAGCACGACGCGGGATAAGTCGTCGATTCAACCGGGGGCGAAGGGGGACGGGCGGCGCTTCGAGAAGCGTCGCTGACCCAGCGCTCCACTCGCCTCCCAGCGCAAGCCGAGCTGATCCAGCGCCGCTCGTTGTTCACTGGTGAGCTTGCCGGCCCTGCGGCGTACGGCAGAGCCTCAATGGGGGGTGTTGAGATGTCCTTCGCGTGCGTGGAATTGGCGGGCGGCGAGGTTGAGGGCCCGCTGATGGTCCTGCGTCCGCTTCACGGGCCGCTCATCCTCTTCGGCCGCCCCCTCTTGTTCCGTATCGTCTGCACCGTCTGCTCAGCGACGTCTGCGCCGTCGGCGGTGACCACCACCATCTGCCCCAGCTCGCAGGAGTCGTGCAGGCGTTCCTCAAACTCAACGGCCACCTGCTCGGGCGCCCTGACAGCTTGGCCAGGGCCTCGCGCGTGCGAGCAGGGGCATATCGACAGGCTGTTGTTACTGCGAGGTTGGGCATTGGACTCGGGGGTGTCGGCCTACTCGATGGTGGTGGGTCGGCGTCCGCCGCAGCAGGCCACCACTGCTGCCGCCGTGGAGTTCAGGAAGATCGTGAACCAGGATGACCTGTCCACCGCGTCGATAGATCCGGTACGAAGCGGCTCTTCCCCGGCCAGCTTGAGGAGGTCGACACTGTCGCCCAGGCCATCGATCGTGTGGCCGCGCTTCAAGGAGTGCTGCATTCGCCCCCGAAAGACGCCTGCGTGCCGGCTGGCCGGGACCAGGCCGTCCCAGACGACGAAGTCAGCCCCGGCGATCAAGGCGTTACGTGGCACGCTTGCGGTTGGGCTTCTCACCCGACGCCGGGCGCCCGCGCCGGCCGGCCGCCGCAGTCTTGGCCGCGGCCTTGCCAACCGGCCGAGGGCGTCGCGGCGTGCACCGCGCATTCGGGAGCGAGGAGGCTAGTCCCCGTCGGCCATGAACTTGTCGGCGAGCTGGAACGCGAAGTCTTCGGGCAGATCAAAGTGGAAGACCTCGGCAGAGTCCGGCTCGACGTGGGCCTTCCAGTAGACACCGGCGATGACGTCCGGCTCCGAGTTCGGCCTGCCGCAGCCGATCGCCGCGCCCAGGGCGATGTGCGCGACGTGCACTCCCTTGGCCGCCACCGACTCGTTCAACGCCAGCAGCCAGTTGCGCATGGCGGCGTTCGCCGCGTTCGCATTGGCGACCTGCGGTACGACCATGGGACCGGATCCGCTGCCGCTCGTCGCGAGGATCGTCCCGTTCCCGCGGTCGATCATGCCGGGGAGCACCTGACGCACGGCCGCGAGGGCGCCGAAGAAGTACCTCTCCAGTTCGGGCAGTACGGCCTCGACCGTGAGGTCGGCGGCCTCGACGAGGGGGTGCGCCGCCAGGTCCGTCAGTGTGGGGGCTGGTGAGTATTCCAGGACGTCGACGGATCCGAAGTGACTCTCCGCGGCGGCGAGTGCCTCGGCGAGCTTCGGGCGGTCGGTGACGTCGGCCGGGAAGGCCGCGGCTCGGATCCCTTGGTCGCGTAACCTGCGTACCATGCGGGCGAGTTGCGCTTCGCCCCGCGCCACGAGGGCGACATCGAAGCCGCCCTTCCGCCCGAATGTCTCCCCGATGGCGAGGCCCAGCTGCGGCCCGGCACCTACGATGGCGATGGTCGGCACTGCTCGTCTCCAATCAGCCCGGACAGGGTCCGGGCAGGAACTCCGTTCAGGAACGGGTGATCACTAGTTGAGGTCGGACCAGGACCCGTGCCGGAGTCTGGCTCGACGAGTGTCGCGCTTGAGGCGGTCCTGGTTGTGCGGCCGAGGCGCCCGCACACCGATGTTGTAGTGGGTGCTTGACCAAGCTATCGCCCATCAGATTTCGGCACGGCCTCGGGCCGCACACCTTGCGGGTGTTGGTCAGTACGAACTGTCCGTTGATTCGGTCGCCGATCGGGATCAGCACCCGGCCGTACTCCCGGGCCACGGTGCGCAGGAGCCGCGACTCCACGACCAGCCGTGCTCACGCAGCCATGCGCCGGGGCCCTCTCGCGTTCCCGAGGCGAGCAGCGAGCGCAGATCGGGCCCCAGCGACCCGGACTGGGCCCGTGCCTGCGGATCCTCCATGCGCTTGAGAAAGAACGGATCGTCCTCGATGACCCACCGTGAGCCGGGCGCCGGTCGGCCGGCCCGCTCGCGATCCGCCACTGCCAGGCGATGCGTGCGGCAGGGAGCGCGGGGTGATACCAGACGGGCGCGGCGGCCGAGGACGCGTTCTGTTCCGTCTCGATCAGTAGGCCGTACGCCATCCCGTCGATCACCGCGGTGGCGTACCTCTCGCTGTTGTCGTCGACAGTCCAGTCCAGGGGTGTCGGGGTCGACTCCGACACTTCCAGAAGGGCCTCCGCGAGGTTGCCCAGGCCCCGGTACAGCGCGGCGCGTACCCCATCGGCGTGGTGTCGGCCCCAGTGACACGGGGGAGTTCGGCGATCTCCTCCACCAGAGTGTGCGCGGCGAGTCCGTCCAGAAGGTCCCGCCTGCACGTCCATGGCCGCGTCAGTCGTCCAGCACTGCCAGGGCGTCGCACTCCACGAGCAGTCCCGGCGGAAGCTGCATGTAGACGGTGGTGCGGGCGGGGAAAGGCTCGCCGACGGCTGCCGCGTACGCCCCGTTCATCTCGGCCAGGTGGGCGGGATCAGTGAGGTACACGCGGAGCATCACGACGTCCTCCAGGCCCGCACCGCCCGCATTGAGTACGGCTGTGACGTTGCGCAGGGTCTGCTCGGTCTGCTCGGCGACCGTGGTGCCGACGACCTCGCCCGTGTCCGGATCGAGCGGAAGCTGCCCGGAAACCTGCAGGACGGGGCCCTTGCGAATGCCTTGGGACAGCGGGGCTGCCAGGGCGGGTGCGTTCTCGGAGGTGATGACGGTTCTGGTCACGGTGTGTCCTTGGGAAGGGTGGCCGGAGGCCAGTGCCACGCCTGTCGTTCCTGGCTGCGGGGGTCGTCGACCTGGGTCCACTCGGCATCGATGCGCATCGTGGCCCGCCGCTCGTCGTCGTACGAGTCCCAGCCGGGGTTGCCGGTCCTGGCGAACCGGACCCAGGCGGCGTGCATACGGGCGGCAAGGTCCGTGGGGGGCTTGTCGGGGCCGAGCAGGGCGGATGGGCCGTGCAGCTCGGGGAGGTGCGCGAGATCGAAGACGAAGGGCAGTTCGACCGTGTGGGTGGCGCCGAGCTCCTCGTCCAGAGCGTGGGAGCGCCAGGCGAACTCGTAGGCGTAGGTGGCGGATTGGGGGCGGGTGGCATGTGCGTCGGTCAGGGCCCAGCTGCCCGCGCCGAACAGTGCGTCGCCCATGATGGCGGAGCGCAGCTCGCCGAAGGACGCACCGGAGCGTGCCTTGCGGTACGTCTCGACGAGTTGCGCCGGCTTCGGGTGCGAGCGCGCCGCCGCGTCGCCGACGTCCCCGGTGGTCGAGGTGGCGTACTTGTCCACGGGGACCAGGTAGAGGTTTCCTTCCTCGGTGTTGGTCCCGATGAGCAGGTCGATGTCGTCGCCGAGGCCGGCGGCGACGGATTCGGCGGGCTGCGTGTCGAGGACCAGGCTGAAGGGGCTGAGTCCGATCAGCGGATCGTGGTGCGTCTCGGTCTGCAGGTCGATGTCCGTGAGCCGGGAGGCGGCCTCGACCAGGCGGTCGTCGGAGATGTTCGCAAAGGCCTCGGCGCGGGGTTCGATGCCCAGGGCCTCGGCCGCTGCCCGGGTGACGCGGGCGGCCTGCTCGGTGGTGAAAGCCCCCAGGCCGCTGCCGCTTTGGACGATCGCCCGGCGGAAGAGGCCTGCGGCTTCGGGGGTGGCAAGGATGCCGCTGACGATGGTCGCCCCGGCCGATTGCCCGAAGAGGGTGACGTTGTGCGGGTCACCGCCGAAAGCGGCGATGTTCTCCCGCACCCAGCCCAGTGCGGCGACGACGTCGAGCAGGCCGCGGTTGGCCGGCGCGCCGGGGATGTCGAGGAAGCCGGCGATGCCGAGCCGGTAGTTGAGGGTGACGAGGACGACGCCGTCGCGGGCGAAGGCGGAGCCGTCGTACAGCGCGGACCGCGTCGATCCGGCGACGAATCCGCCGCCGTGGACGAACACCATGACGGGCAGGTCGCCGCCGGAGGCGGCGGACGTCCAGACGTTGACGGTGAGGTGGTCCTCGCCGCGGCTCCAACCGGTGCCGAAGTAGGGGGACATGTCCACGCTGCCGAGCTTGCGCTCGGGCTGCGGTGCGTTGGGCCCCGGTACGGTGGCGTCCCGTACACCGTCCCACGGTTCGTGCGGCTGCGGCGGCTCGAACCGGCCGGCGCCGCGGGGCGGGGCGGCGTAGGGGATGTTCAGGAAAGCGGTGGTGTCGCCTTGGCGCAGGCCGCGGACGGCTCCCTGCGCCGTGGTCACGATGGCGTCGGTGTGGTGGCTCATGTCTCGTGTCTTTCCGTAGGACTCAGGCCTGCTCTTTCCGTAGGGCTCATGCCTTCCCGGTGTATGGGGTGAAGGGGGCCCAGCCCTTGATGGCGAACTTGTCTCCCTCGCGCGCCACTTCGGCGGCACCGTGCCCGCCCAGGTGTGCGGGGATCACGAGCGCGTTGTTGTCGGCCGCCCAGCCCAGCACCTTGCGGCGAGTGGCGCGGGCGCCCGCGGGGTCCTCGCAGAAGCAGCTGTTGGAGTCGGGCTCGATGATCTGCACGGGGCTGTGCAGCATGTCGCCGACGAACACCGCGCGGTCGGTCCCGGAGGTGAGGGTCAGTACGGAGGAGCCGGGGGTGTGCCCGGGAGCCGCGTCGAGGCGGAGGTCTGCGTCGATCTGGTGGCTGTTTTCCCACAGCAGCGTCTGGCCGGCCCGGTGCACCGGGGCCACGCTGTCCTCGAAGACATTCTGGTTGCCGCTGCCGAGCGACCTGTGGCTGTTCTCGGGATTCCAGAAGTCGAAGTCGTCCTTCGGCATAAGATAGGTGGCGTTGGGAAAAGTAGGTATCCACTGTCGGCCGCTCAGGTACGTGTTCCAGCCGACGTGATCGACGTGGAGATGTGTGTTGATCACGATGTCCACGTCCTCGGGCGCGACACCGGCGCGCGCGAGATTGGCCAGGAAGTCTGTTTCGAGGCGGTTCCAGACGGGCGCGTATGGGCGGTCCTTGTGATTGCCCACGCCGGTGTCGACGAGGATGGTCTTGCCTCCGCTGCGCAGCAGCCAGGTCTGGATCGCGGAATTGACGATATTGGTCTCGGAATCGAGAAAATGCGGGTCCAGCCATGAGGCGGCGCCGTTCCACACTTCCTTCGGACTTTCGGGGAAGAAGGTTTCGGGCGTCATTTCGACGGAACCGAAGTACTCCCATATCCGTGTGATGGTGACATTGCCGAGCGCGATTTGTTCCATGGGGTGTCCTTGGGAATGTGGAAGTTTCCTGGAACCGTACGAGCGGCCTCGGCGCGCGCGGTATCCGTAACGTGACTGCACCTGCGCGCATGGCCCGGGCACCGGGCCAGGCCGCGCTTGTAGCCTGGACGGGGCAGGGCAAGGCGACTCTGATCGACAGCCGCGATTCCGGGAGACTCCGTGGACGAGCACACAGGCGACCGCGGTGCGGTCATGGGACCGGAGCCGGATCCGGGGGAGCTGATCGTGGGCCGGGACGCGGAATTGGCACGCCTCTTTCGTGCGGTGGACTCCGTGTCGGCCGACCCGGTGCTGATGCTGGTCGGTGACATGGGCACGGGGAAGAGCGCGCTGCTGGAGCACGCGGTGCACCGGGCTGAAGCCGGCGGCGCTCGCGTACTGCGTGCCGAGGGGAGCGAGTCGGAGTCGAGCCTGGCATTCTCCGCACTGCATCAGTTGCTGCGGCCGGTGCCGGCCGAGGTGGACGCACTGCCGGGGAGGCAGCGCGCGGCGCTGCAGGAGGCCCTCGGCGAGGGGGCGGCCACGCCGGGACCCGATCTCATGCTGGTCGGGATCGCCGTCCTGAGTCTGTTGTCAGGCCTGGGCGACCACCATCCCGTGCTCGTGGTGCTGGACGATGCGCAGTGGCTCGATCGTGCTTCCCTGGATGCGCTGTCCTTCGTTGCCAGACGGTTGGAAGGTGAACCGGTCACGATGCTGATCGGTGCCCGTGGCGGCGATCACCTTCCGGGATTCGACCGGCACGTGCCGATGCTCACCCTGGGATCGCTTGACAAAGCTGCGGCCGATCACCTGCTGGACCTGCAGCCGAAGAGCCCCACCGGGCACACCAGGTCGCGGATCCTCGACCAGGCAGGTGGCAACCCGCTGGCGCTGTTGGAACTGGCGAGTACAGCCTCGGCACAGGACACGGCTGCGGGGCTGCCGTCTGCCGGTCCGCTTCGGCTCACCGATCACCTGGAGCGGATCTTCGCCGCTCGCCTGAACAGTCTGCCCGCCTCCACCACGCGGGTTCTGCTGCTCCTGGCCGCCATGGACAGCCCCGACTCTGCGATCGCTGTCTCGGCGGGGCTGCCGCGCGCCGAGGACGCGGCCTGGCTGCCGGCCGAGCAGGCCGGGCTGGTCCGGCGGACCGGCCGGGACGTCCGGTTCCGCCATCCACTGGTCCGGTCCGCCGTGTATCACGCCGCGTCCTTGGCCGCCCGGCGCGAGGCTCACCTGGCGCTCGCCGAGATGCTGCGGGACGAACCGGACCGGCGTGCCTGGCATCTTGCCGCCGCCTGCCCGCATCCGGACGCGGCCGCGTCAGCGGAACTGGAGCGGACCGCCGGCCGGGCCCGCCGCCGCGGCGGCCATGCGGCGGCGGCCCAGGCCCTGCAGCGCGCCGCGGAACTCGCACCGCAGCGCGAGGACAGTGCCCGGCTGCTGGTTGAAGCCGCCGCGGCGGCCGTGTTCACCGGAGACATCGCCTGGGTCGAGGAACTGGTCGCCGCGGCACGCGCGCGCACGGATGACGCAACCCTGCTGGCCTCCGCCGCCGTGCAGGCGGGACGGCTGGCGGTCCTGACCGTGCGCCACACCGTGGTCTTCTCCCGACTGGCCGACGATGCCGAGCAGTTGGCGGTCTCCCAGCCCGCCGCCGGGCTGGATCTCGTGGCCGGCGCTGCCGTGGTCCGTTTCTACTCCGGAGAGGACACACAGCGCCATCGCATCCAGGACGTCCTGCGGCGCCTTCCCGAGAAAGCCTCACACGCAGGTCTGCGTACCTGGGTGAGGGCCGTGTCGGACCCTTTCGACGACCGGGCCCAACTCATACGCCTGTTACCGCAGTTGGCCACCGATGCGGAAGCCCGGCCGGAACGGCTCACCGCCGTCGGAATCATGGCGTGGCTCCTGGACGAGACCCCACAGGCCGTCCGCGCCTTCGACGAGGCCTTCGACCGATGGGAGTTGCAGGGAGCGCTGCCCGAGGGTCTGGGCGGCGCGGTCGCCTGGGCCTACCTGGAGCGAGGAAGGTGGGATCAGGCCCGTGAGGCATGTGCCCGCACCATCGCGGTCGGCCGGGCGGCCGGCCTCGACCACGCGGTGGCCTGTGCGGCCACCGTGGATGCCACCGTGCTGGCCTTCCAGGGCGATGCGTCCTCGGCCCGTGCCCGGGCTGAGGACGCGCTCGTCCTGATCGATCCGCTGGAAAGCCGTTCGGTCTTCGTTTATGCCCGTCGTGCGCTCGGTGCCGCGGCAGTTGCGGAAGGCGCCTACGAGACCGCGTACGGCGAACTCCGTATGGTCTTCACGGTAGACGGCGCGCCCGTGCACTACCACGCCTCCTACCCGGCCCTCGCGGATCTGGCCGCCGCCGCTGTGCGCTGCGGCCGCCGTGAGGAGGCTGTCGCGATCGTCGAGCGCTCGGCATCTGCGCTGGCGGACAACGCTTCACCTCGTCTGCGTGCGCTGATCAGCCGAGCCCGTGGCCTGCTGGCGGACCCCGACGACGCCGAACCGCACTTCCGGGCGGCCCTGGCGGATCCGGTACTGGAGTACTGGCCCTTCGAACGCGCACAGACCCTGCTCGACCTCGCCGAGTGGTTGCGGCGCCGTCGGCGCATCGCGGAGGCGCGTGCGCCGCTGACCCAGGCCCTGGAGATCTTCCGTCGCCTAGGCGCCCGGCCGTGGATCGAGCGCGCCCGGGCCGAGTCACGCGCCGCCGGCCTCGACGTCACAGATGCGGCCCCCGACGCGCTTGCCGAACTCTCCCCGCAACAGCAGCAGATCATCCGGCTAGCCGCCCGCGGGCTGACCAACCGAGAGATCGGCGAAAAGCTCTTCCTCTCCCCGCGCACGGTCAGCTCGCACCTCTACCGCAGCTTCCCCAAGCTGGGCATCACCGCCCGATCTCAGCTGCGCGACCTCATCGAGGGCGCCCTCGTGACGGCCGGCCACCAGGAATAAAGGCATCCCGGGCCGTGGGGTGGTGTCCCGTCTCGGCGGGGTCCGGCCGATGCGGGCAGGAGCGGGCAGGTGCTGAGCGGCGAAACCAGGTCGACGTAGGTCAGTGCGGCACCCGTTCATGCGTTCATGCCCCTGAGAGAGACACTTGCCCGAGTCGATGCAGACCCGGCCCCCGGCTGGTTCCCGTCGTCCGTCGTGCGGCGACGGCGACTGTCTCTGGCATGCCGTCAGTGTCTCCGCAGCACCTATGAACTCCCGGGAACTGGAAATCGACGGCAGAGCGAGAGCCCGGGCGCAATACCGCCGCCCCGCAGGAGCCACCCCGCCTTCCGACCATCACGCGCCCCGTCGCGCAGGCGCTCACCAACCTACGGAAGCTACAAGCAACTCCTCGACGTCACAGAGCAGTTGCCGGTGCGCCCGAGCGTTGATCGAGTCGTGGCGGAATGCTGACGGCGGCCGGACGGATTCCGAGGACTGTCGCAACAAGTGATCGCTGTTGTGTGACGGCGAGCGGTATGGACAGCCGCGCGGCCAGGTATCCCGGCCGCGCGGCTGACGGCGGTTCCAAGCTGGGCGCCTCCGCTAGCTCACGTTGGTCTCGGCCGTGGCTTCGCACGCGACTGAGGGACTGATCGCCCGCTGTTACATCCGGAACCCCGCGGGCCCTCGCACCGCGGCGGCAGCGAGCTCCTTGATCCGGGCGACGGGTACGGGCACACCGGGTGCCTGTTGGACCCAAGCCACGAATTCCATGATGGTGAGGCCGGACGGCGGCTGTCCCACGTACGGGATGGCGTACAGAGGGGTGTTCGGTTCGCTGCGCCAGCTTTCGGCCAGGGGGCCGAGGTCCACCGCATCGAAGCCGAGGACATTCAGTAGGTCGGCCACCTCCTTCATTGCGTCCGGGTCGTCGCCGGAAAGTGGCAGCGCGGTGCGGTCGGGGGCTCCGGCCGGGCGGAACAGCTCCAACAACTGCTTGGGGCCGATGTTGTGCAGTGCCTTCACCACCTGGGCATCTGCGAGGTGGCGTTGCACCAGTTGGCTGGAGGTCAGCTCGTCGCTGTCGAGTTCCGGTACTCCGAATTCGCTATGTGGCGCGTAGTTCATCGGGTCGATGACGGTCTTGCCGGAAAGCTCCGCCCGGGGCAACCGCTCGTAGGCGGCCAGCGGCACGGACGCGATGACAGGATTGCCGGCCCTTGCTGCTTCGGCCGGGGTGGCCGCGCGTGCCCGCTCGCCGAGCTCCGAAACGAGACCGGCCAGCGTTTCGGGGCCGCGTGAGTTGCTCAGGACGACGTTCAGGCCGGCGTCGACGGCGCGGCGGGCGGCCCCGAGGCCGACCATGCCGGTGCCGATGACGCCGAGGGTTGTTGTGCTCACTCTGTTCTCCGTTCGCGTGTCCCCGCGTCGCGGCATCCGGCGGGCAGGGCCGCCCAGGCGGGCTTGTACCCATCACAGCCGGAGTGGCCTGTGCGAACAATGATCAGAAGCGCCCGGCAGTAATCACATCATGTGATAGATCAGGCAGATGGAACTGAGAGCGCTGCAGTACTTTGTGGCCGTGGCCGAGGAACTGCATTTCGGGCGCGCGGCGCAACGGCTGGGCATTGTGCAGCCGGCGGTCAGCCAGCAGATCGCCCGGCTCGAACGCGAGCTCGGCGTGCGCCTGCTCGACCGCACCTCGCGCCGGGTACGGCTCACCCCGGCCGGCGAGCGAGTGCTCGCCGCGGCCCGTAGGACCCTCGCTGCGGCGGCCCGGGTGCGGGTGGTTGCCGGAGAACCGGCGGCCGTCCTGCGGATCGGTGTGGCGTCCTGCGTCACCCGACGGCTCGACCGGGCGGTGGGCCGCCTGAGCGCCGGCGAACGCCCCGCCGAGCCGAAATTGGTCGACCTGCCGGTGGCCGCGCGACTCGACGCCGTCCGCGACGGAGAGCTGGACCTGGCGCTGGTGCGGGGCGCACTCACCTCCGCGGCGGTGACGGTGGTGCGCGCCTGGTCCGAGCCGCTGCACGCGGTGCTCCCGCGTGAACACCCGGCCGCCGACAAGCCCGTGGTCAGCCTGCACGACCTCGACCCGAACGGTCTGCGGCTTCCCGCCCGAGACAGTGACCCGCCGATGCATGACGCGATCCTCGCCGCCCTGCCCTTGGCTCCGCTGCGGCCTCCTGCCGGGGACATGCTCAACGTGCTGTTCGAGGTGGGCCGGGACGCCGAGGGTTGGACGCTGATGCCGGCCGAGCAGCTCGATGTGTCCCGCTCCGAGCGGCTGCTCCAGAGGCCGCTCGACCCGCCGGTGACCGTCGATGGCCACGTCGTCACCTCCTTTGCCACCCCGGAGCCGTGCGTGGCGTCGTACGTGGCCGCGTTCGCGGACTGAACTTCCGCCTCGGGCGAGGGCTGGGCACTGTTTCTCGGATCATGTGCGGAGCCAGATGATGAGTGCGGCGAGGGTGACGGTGCCGAGGTAGATGTAGGCTCGCTTCTCGTAGCGGGTGGCGACGGCGCGGAAGCCTTTCAGGCGGTTGATGGCACGTTCGACGGTGTTGCGCTTCTTGTAGTGCTCGTCGTCGAATCCGGTGGGCCGGCCGCCGCGGGAGCCGCGGTTGAGCCGGTGTCTGCGCTGGTCACGCCGCTCGGGAATGGTGTGGGAAATGCCGCGTCGTCGCAGGTAGCGACGGTTGGCCCGAGATGTGTAGGCCTTGTCGGCCAGGTCGCGGTCAGGTCTGGTGCGCGGCCGTCCGACTCCGGTGCGGGGGACGGCTATCTGTCGTAGTACGGGCTCGAGTTGGGGGTCGTCACCGTGGTGGCCGCGAGTCAGCAGGAGGGCGAGGGGCCGGCAGTCTCCGTCGGCCGCGAGATGAATCTTGATGGTGAAGCCACCGCGGGAACGTCCCAGGCATTCGCCGATGCGACCACCTCCGCCAGCCGGACGGCCAGCTTCCGTAGGACCGGATCGGGCTGGTTCGTCCCTGTGCGGGCCCTCTTTTGGGGGACCGCAGTGGGCGGTGCGTTGCGGGCGCCGGCGGCGTGCTGAGGAGCTCGCAACGCGGTGGAGTCCACCGACACGTCCCAGCCGATCCCACTCCGCTTTCGTTAAATCCCCACGACCCATGGCTCCAGCCTGACCTCAACAACCCTGTCACGTCAGGCGATCCGAGAAACAGCGCCTAATCGCAATGCCGTGACTCTGTTGGTGATCTTGTCGGGGTGCTGACGGCGGTCGCTGGCGGTGGT
>NZ_BAAATS010000066.1:0-32326 GCF_039533535.1 Streptomyces kunmingensis | reverse complement strand
CTGCGACACAGCCGGATTCGCCAGCGCTTGACCACCCAAGATCACCAACAGAGTCACGCCGTTGTCTTAGCTGCTCGGCGTAGGCTTCTGCGTACTGCTCTCGGGGGTGGTGCCGATGTCTGCGAGTGTGTCTGACTTATCGGGTCTGGGGTTGCTGACCTGGGTGTATCCGCCGGGTCTGGTGGATCGTGTGGTGGCTGCCTGTGGGCGCATGGAGCAACGCCGACGCCTGTTGCCGGCCCGGCTGGTGGTGTACTTCGTACTCGGCCTGGCGCTGTTCTCGCCCGCTCCCTATCTGGATGTGATGCGGCACCTGGTCGAGGGCCTGCGGGGCCTGGGACTGTTGGGCGAGTGGCGTATTCCGGCGAAGTCCTCGCTGTTTAGGGCCCGGCAGCGGCTGGGGAGTGAGCCGCTGCGAGTGCTGTTTACCACGACGGCGAAACCGCTGGGCACCGACGCCACGCCCGGAGTGTTCTGGCGGGGCCTGCGGCTGCTGGCGGTGGACGGCACCTGCTGGGATGTAGCCGACACGGTGGCCAATGAGGCCGCCTTCGGTCGTCCGGGCAATGCCCGCGGCCCGGACAAGAGTTCCTTCCCGCAGGTGCGGATGGCCTGCCTGGTAGAGACCGGCACGCATCTGGTCCTGGACGCGGAACTGGCCGGCTGCCGCACCGGGGAGGTCACTCTGGTCCGCCGCCTGCCCCGCTCCTGCGGGCCGGGCCAACTGGTCCTGGCCGACCGCGAGTTCCTCGGCGTGCCGTTGTGGCGGGCCTTCACCGCCAGCGGCGCCGATCTGTTGTGGCGGGTGCCCGCCAACCGCGTCCTGCCCGCCGACCGGGTGCTGCGGGACGGATCCTGGCTCTCGCGCATCCACGCCACGACCGACCCCGCCCACGATGATCCGGTCACCGTCCGGGTCCTGGCCTACCAGCTCGGCCACGCCGACCGGGCGGTGGCCGACTACCGGCTGGTGACCAGCCTCCTCGATGCCCGCCGCCACCCCGCCCGGCAACTGGCCGCGCTCTACCAGGAGCGCTGGGAGGTCGAGTCGGTCTTCGCCGAGCTCAAGACCCGCCAGCGCGGCGCCCATACCGTGCTCAGCAGCAAGACCCCGGACGGGGTGCTGCAGCAGATCTGGGCCCACCTGCTGGTTCACCGGGCCCTGCGCGAGCTCATGCTTCGAACCGCCACCTCCGGCGGCCTGGATCCGGACCGGATCTCTTTCACCGAGACCCTGCGCTCGGCCCGGCGCAGCGTGACCGTCACGCCGGGCAGTTTTTCCCCCTGACCTCCTGGTCAGAGCGCTGGTACTGCTCGAGCACGACCTACTGGAACGGCTCCTGCCGGCCAGACGCCTGCGCAGCCAGCCCCACGTCGTCAAACGCAAGATGTCCAACTACCGGCTCAAACGGGCCGAACACCACAACTGGCCCCAGCCCGCCCGCGCCGGCGTCCAAGCCGTCCGCATCCAACGACCCGAGCCCGCGGATCCGTAAAGCAACGGCATTGCGCCTAATCGACGGCTGTCTCACCGGCGGCAGACTTGAGCTGACCCACCATCCGACAACATCCCGAGAAGGTCAGTAACGAAGTACTACTAGGCTGAGGGGGCCTCGTACCGTACGCACCCGTGCCGCGCTGCCCGATGTGATCGGCAGCGCGGCACGGGTGCGACACAGGGCGCCGCCACAGATGTCCGGGCGGGGACCAGAGGTATGCCGTTGCCCGGCGGTCGACGACCGGGGCGGATGATGCCATCGGCTGTGACGCCGCGCTGGTGGCGTTCCGTGCGGGGCGGGTCAGGGTTGGAGCGGCATCGTCCAGCAGTTGGAGGTGGCCGGCTTGCCGGAGAGCCGGTCGGTCAGCCAGGAGATGGCGTCGCCCTGGTCGGTGATGAGGGGCACGAGGTGATTGGTGAGGATCTTGTCGCCGAGGTTCGGCAGCTTGATGGCGTCGTAGGTGACGTTGCCTCCCTTGCCGCACCAGTCCACGGCCAGCTGCCGGGCTTGGCTGTGCGGAACGATGTCGTCCTGGACGCCGGTGGCCACGCGCACCGGGCCGTTCGGCTTGAGCGTGCCGATGCGCTGTTTGTTGAGGGCGGCCTTCGCCAGTGGGTCGGCGGCGATGATGTCCCCGATGGACTTGCCGTTGCTGGTCCACTTGCTGCTCTTGGTGAAGCCGAGCCCGAAGAGGGCGTCGCCGACACACATGGTCGACGCGTCCTTCAGCGCGGCCCTGCCCGTATCGCTGATGTTCGCTTCGATGACCCCGCGCAGGTCGGGGTCGGCTTGCGCGAACCCGTTGATCGACCAGGCCAGAGCTCCGGCGAGCGCGCTGCCGTCGATGCCCTTGATGACGGAGGCCAGGTCCGCCGGTGGCGCGCCGGCGTAGGTGCCCGCGAGGGGGACGTCGGGGGCGTAGGAGGGCTGGAGTTCGGCGGCCGCCGCGCTGGCTCCACCGCCCTGGCTGTAGCCGTACAGGCCGGTCGGGGAGTCTTCGGTGACCGAGGCCCCGGGCACGGTGCGGGCGGCGCGGGCAGCGTCCAGGAGGGCGTGCCCTTGGTCGAGGCGGTTGACGTAGGTGTGCAGGCGGTCGGTGGCGCCGAGGCCGACGTAGTCGGTGAGGACAACTGCCGCGCCGGTGGCCAGGATCCGGTAGATGGCGAGGGCTTCGTAGCCCACCGAGACGGTGTCGCCGTTGAGGGTGAGCGGATGCTGCAGGGCGAAGGAGGGTGCGCACTGGTCGCCCTGGCCCATGGTGCCCGAGGCCACGGCCACCACCGGGCGCGGCCCGGATTTCTTCCAGGCGGCCGAGGGTTCTATGTAGGCGCCGGTCACCGCGACGGGCTGTCCCGTGGAGTCGGTGGACTTGTACATCAGGCGGGTTGCGGTGCCCGGCAGGGGGCGGCCCTCCAGGCCGGGGATGCTGAGGCCGAGCGGCAGTGGTTCGGTGCGGATCAATGCGCCGTTGGCAGTGGGGAGTTCAGCCGGCGGGTTGTAGAAGGCGGGGATGGTGACACCGCGGGAGACGACGGGTTCCGTCGCAGCCGCGGACGTCGGCACCGTCGACAGGCCGACGCAGACGGCGCCGGCGACGACACCGGCCAGCAGGCTCACACGGGTGGGAGCGGCGGCAGGGACTGTGGTCCGGTCCGGGCGGGCGGAACCGGACAGGGAACGGGAACGGGATCTGCGGTGGACCATGGGGATGGTGCTCCTCACGTGATCGTCGATCAGAGGCAGGTGCGGGTCAGAGGCGTGTTGCTGGACAGGTGGTGCGGCACGTGCGGGCCGGCGGTCAGATGACCGTGTCGATGTCGTGGGCCGTGATGGCGTCCATGGCCCTTTCGGCGACCGCGGCGATGGTCATGGACGGGTTGCAGGCGCCGGTGGTGCCGGGGATCAGCGCCCCGTCGAGCACGTAGAGGCCACGTTGGCCCCGCACGCGGCCTTCCAGGTCGCACACGGTGCCCATCGGCGCGCCGCCCAGCGGATGCCAGGTGCTGTTGACCAGGGCGTTCGTGTCCGTCAGGACGCCGAGTCCCCGGGAGATCTCCGCAACGCGCCGCTGGATGGTCCGGTGGCTTCCGGTGTCGCCGTTGCGGGGCCAGTGCAGCGACACGCTGTCGGTGGCGGCGTCGTAGCGGAACCGGCCGCGATCTGGGCTTACCCCGAAGCCGACCAGCATGGTGGTCCGGGCGTCGATGCCCAGGGGTGGCAGTGAGGCCTGGATGACGGTGTTCGCGGTAGCGGGGTCCTCCCACGCCTTGCTGCCGTAGACCACGGGGCCGCCCTGCTCGCTTCCGAAGTCCTCCTGCAGGTTCGTCCAGGCGTAGATGCGGTCGCCGTTGGTGCCCCATTGCTCGCCGAGCCCGTCGGGCAGATCGGGGATGGCGCCGGTGGCCCCCGCGCGTACGAGGAGCTTGCTGGTGTTGATGCTGCCGGCCGCCATGATCAGGGCACGGGCGGAGAGGATCTTCTGTTCCAGGACGCGTCCCGTGTCGTCGGTGCGGTCGACATGCACCTCCCAACTGCCATCGGCGACCCGGGCCACTGAGGTGACGTTGTGGTGGGTCGCCACGGTGACCTTGCCGGTTGCCTCGGCCTGCTGGAGGTAGGTCACGTCGACGGAGTTCTTGCCCCCGTTGTTCACGCCGAGCGCGCAGTCCCCGTTCGTGTACGACGGCTTCATCTCGCCGCGCAGTTCGGCCAGGGCGTAGTCCCAGTCGATCGGCATCGGGATCTTCGAGAGGTCGTAGCCGGCCTTGCGCACCCGCTCGGCGAACACCCGGGCCGCGTAGTACGTGGGGGAGTCGATCAGTGCTTGGGGCGCTGTCGCCGCGCCGAGCATGGCCGCGACCCGCGGGTAGTGGAGCCGGTCCATGCGCGGGTAGTCGAGCTCTTCGGGAAGCCAGGTGTTGAACACGGCCTGCGAGGGCTGGAGGGTCATGCCCTGGTAGACGAGGGAGCCGCCGCCGACCCCGGCCGCGCAGACGCTCAGGATGTTCTCTCCGAGTACGGGTTCCAGGAGCCCCGTGTAGGGGGTGAAGTCGAGCGGGGTGCCGATCAGCCGGGCGAGGGGCCTGAGGGCGGCCGGGAGGGTTCCGTACCAGAGCATCCGCTTGTCGAGCCCCGAGACATGCGGGAACGTCTCCGCGTTCGGCCCCGTGGGCCACCGCCGCCCGCGTTCCAGAACGGTCACCGGTACCCCGGCCTGTGCCAGCCTGAGCGCCGCCACGCCGCCCCCGAAACCGGATCCGATGATGACGGTGCGGTGGTCTTCCCTGGTCAGTCGTACGCGGGCCGGTGCGGGTGCAGCCGAGGCGGCCGGTGCCGGTAGGGCTGCGGCGGCCGTAAGTCCTGCGGCGCCGGTGAGCAGGGCGCGCCTGCTGGGAATGGGCATGGCTGACTCCTTGACGGGGTTCGGGAAAGTCCTGGTGGTCTTCGCAAAGGCTCGACGAGCGAGAGCGCCGACGACCGGTGGCCGTGGGTCGAGAGCGCAGCGTTCGGAATGGCGCGGGGAGGACGTGGGGGATGGCGGGGGGGATGGCGCGTGCGTTGAATGGCGCGTGCATGACAAATAGACAGCGGGAGCGCTGTGGTTACCCGCTGGTTACTTACGGCAGCGTAGGTTGACGTGTCACTCGCTGACAAGGCGTCTGCATGAGTCATTTCCGGACGCCTTGGTTATGCTGCGCCATCAACGGAAGGTGGGGGACAAGCGTGCGCGAGATGCCATACCCGGACGGCAGGCGGACGCCGGAGACGCAAACCCGGCCCCTCCTGGCCCAGCGGCGCAAGGAGGCCCTCCGCCTCGAGATCGCCCAAGAAGCTGTCCGCCTGTTCACCTCGCAGGGCGTCACCGCCACCACCGGGGAACAGATCGCCCAGGCTGTCGGCATCTCCGCCCGCACCATGTGGCGACACTTCCCCACCAAGGAAAGCTGCGTCCTGCCCCTCCTCACGGCAGGACTCGACTTCGCGATGGCTCAACTGCGCCACTGGCCACCGCAGATGAGCCTGCTGGACTACTTCACCCAGATCTGCCGCGAGAGCGAACTGCCTCCCGTCACCCCCGTCATCCTTGACCTGATACGCATGACCTCCACCGACCCGGCACTGCGGAGCGTCTGGCTTCAGGCCCACAACGACGCGCTGCCCGTGCTGCGAGAACTCCTCGCCCAGCGTTCCAACGGCACCGCGGACGATCTCCGGGTCCAGGTGCACGCGGCAACGCTCAACGGCGCGCTGCGCGCCGCGGCGGAAGAATTCGCCCGCCCTCCCGCAGCCGGCAGCGAGACCTCGAACGACATCGCCGCCTGCCTCCTCGCCGCCCTGCGCGCAGCCTCAGAGGGCCTTCCCTACTGACCCACCCGAAACCAGAAGCCTCCTGCGCGTCCGTTTTGTCGTCCGGTGGTCGCGTAGTCGTGGGAGCGGTGTGGTCTGCATCAGGGAACCTCAGGGCGGGGCGAGCTACACGAGCCGGGGCTACACGCAGTCTCTGCAGAGCGCCTTGGACCAGGCCCATGCCTGACTCCACACCCGGACCGGGCGGACTGTGTCACGTGGAACACGTGATGGGCACCGTCTTCTCCTTCGACGTCCGAGACCGGCCGACCCCTGCCATCCGCCACGCTCTCGCAGAGGCCGTGCGTCACCTGCACCGAGTCGATGCCGTCTTCTCCACCTACCGGCCCGACAGCCACATCAGCCGCCTCGACCGTGGCGAGATCCGCCTGAAGGACTGTCCCCCCGAGGTCTACGAAGTCCTGTCCCTCTGTGCGCGGGCCACCCACGACAGCGACGGCTGGTTCAGTGTCGTCCCCGCCGGAAGCCTCGACCCCTCCGGACTCGTCAAGGGCTGGGCCACCGAAGCGGTCTCGCAACTCCTCTACGAAGCGGGCGCGCGCCACACGTGCGTCAATGGCGGCGGTGACCTGGAACTCCGCGGCCTCGCCGGACCGGGCACCGCGTGGCGCATCGGCATCGCCCACCCGTTGCGCCCCGGCGCGCTGGCCACCGTCATCACCGCGGCCCACGACATGGCCATCGCCACCTCCGGCACCGCCGAACGCGAGGTTCACATCATGGACCCGCACAGGGGGGAGCCCGCCACCGCCTTCGCCTCCATCACTCTCGTGGGGCCCCGCCTGACACTGACCGACACCTACGCCACTGCCGCTTTCGCCCGAGGCGACGGCGCACTGGAATGGGTCGAAGCACTCGAGGACCACGAGGCACTCGCGATCCTGCCTGACGGTCGGGAGCGGCGGACACGAGGATTCCACCGTTATGGATCGTGAAGCCGACCCAGGACACGGTCCTGACGGGCGATCGACGGTCGATTGCCGTGTCGCGCGGACGCTCGGTCCGGTCATGCCCGGGGGACCGGTGGCGTCGGGCAACGGTGAAGAGCACGGCATCCGCGGCCGGGGTCGTGCCGGCCGCGCCGCCGTTGTCCGGTTTCCCGCGGGGGCCGAGGAGCCGTCGTCGTCCGGTGCGGCTGTTGCGCCGCCGGATGCCGAGCCGGTACCGCCGGTGGAGGGGGTCGCAACCGGGCATCAGGTCCAACGCAGTCGAGCCGGGATCCACCGCGACCGGCCAGACCGCGGCCCGCGGAATCGGCAGGGCGCCGGAGCAGAGCGCCGAAGGCGTCGTGCGTCTCGCAACTCTCGACGCGGACGGAGGGGCTCGTGCCCCAGGCCGAACTCCGCACCCCCTTCCGCCGACGCGATCACCGCGGTCTGCGCCGGGCGGCGAGCCGAGGAGCCCAAGCGGAGAAGAGGTGCCGAGGCCCGCAACGAGCGACACCGTGAGGTCATCGGAGACAAGCCGCGCCGCGAGGCCGTAGGAGTACAGGTGGAACGGCATGTGGTGCAAGGGCCCGTGCGCCCGGATGCGCGGATGGACCTTGTCCCGGTCGCGCCACTGTCACAACCATTCGGTGGGAATCAGAGGTCGTGTCAGCAGAGTTGCTCCGCCGGGCGTGACGGTGCAAAACCGTGGCGGGCGGCCGTTCCTGACTCGCGACGGCGGCATGCGCGCTACTTGCCGAGCATGCCGTTCATCTCGGTGATCTGGGCCGACTGCGAAAGGACAATGGACTTCGCCATCGTCCTGCAGAGGTGGTGTGCGCCCTTGGCCCGCTCGGTCTTCGCCATCTCGACCGCGCCCAGATGATGGTGAATCATCATCCGCAGGAACTGCATGTCGAAGGCCTCACCAGACAGGCCCATCAGCTTCTTCATGTCGGCGGGCGACATCATGCCGGGAGTCGGCGAGTGGCCCATACCCGGCATGCTTCCCATGCCGGGCGTGCCGTCGTCCGGAACCTTCTCGCCGAAGGACCTCAACCAGCCCGCCATGGTGGTGATTTCCGGGCGCTGAGCCTGCTTGATCTTCGATGCCAACTCCTTCACCTGCGGGGAGGGCGTCCGTGATGCGGCCAGGTCGGCCATGGCCACGGCCTGCTGGTGGTGCGAGATCATCTGCTGTGCGAAGGCCACGTCCTGAGCGTTGTGGCTGCCGTGCGCGGCGGAGTCGGTGGCCGAGGGGCCCGCGGAGGTAGTCGGCCTCGTTTCGTGGCCGGAGCGCCCGGACGGGGACGCGGAGGGATGGCTGCTTCCGCAGGCGGCCAGGGCGACCGCGGCGATCGCGGCAGCGGCCAGGGGGGCAGTCCGGCGGACGAGGCAATTGCGAGACGCCATGAGAAGGACAACTCCTCGGAGTGCCCGCCAGCGCAATCAGGGCGGGCCGGGCAAAATCAGCGGGTGCAGCCCCACCGCGCATGTTCCGACGGTGTGGGTCGCGAGCACGCCCCTGAGGCCGCACCTGACAGATGCTGATATCCCTTACTGGCACCAGGGGTGGGCGGGGAGTGGATCCCTGACGGTTCCACCGACATCAGCACGACATGCGGACCTGTCACCTGGCATGCCAGCCGGGGACAGAAGGACTCACTCTCGAGCGGGTGCGAGTGCGGGACACCATGGGCTCATCGTAGGCAGCCTCTCGGCACATGACAGGACAAAACAGGCCCAGCCTCTCCGTCTTGTCAGCGAATGCCATCACTTCCTCCTACTCGGCATCTCCTGCTCGACATCGAACCCCCGGCGGAGCCTGGCCCGGTTCGCACTTGTTGCCGTCTGTCCACGGGACGCGACCTGTGCGGCCTGCGACTCTCAGGGTTTGGTGAGGGGGCTCGCGTGCAGTGTGTTCAGGCGGCGCCGGTATTCGTCGTCCTCGATGTCCCCGCGGGCCAGCCTTTCCCGAAGGATGTCCTCCGCCGAACGCGCGGCCTGGGAGTGGGTGCGCTCCTGAGGCCGGTTCACGGCGCGGAAGAGCAGCACGGCAACTGTGACGATCAGTGCCCAGAACAGGATCATGCCTGCCGACATCGCGAACCAGCCCCAGCCGCCGACGTTGTGGTCGTACCAGAACATCATCGCCATTCACCTGCTTCGGCCTCGCTCCGTGGCCGGGACGCGTAAGCGCACCCAGCGCTTATTGCTTTCTCTCACATCGTCCCGCGTGCGGGGCGGGGAGGGCCGGGGCCGGGCGGTCCAAGGCCCACGGGCCATTGCGCCCCTGCCGGTACGGGTGTACGCGCGTGGAGGGAACGGAGACACTGACGGACGTCATCGCGGTGGCGCCCGGCGCTTCGTCGAGCGTTCTGAGGCGCCGGAGCGGTCAGCCGGACCGTCGATGACCTGTACAAAACCATGTAGGTCTTCCGTTCCACCATCTTCCGTCTTCGGACTTCGCGTGGGCCACGGGAAGGAGCCGTCACGGCCTCGGGTCTGCGAGTCCGGGTGGCTCAGGCGCCGGAGTCGGTGGCGGTGTCCTTCTATTTCACGCCGACGCTGCGCATGAAGGGTCCGGGGGACACCGAGGTGGTGTGCGGCCTGGCCCCCGCGCCGCCGCGGTACGAGTACGCGCCCTGAGGCGAGGTGCCGGGGCCGGACGTACCCCTGTGAAAGGTCCGACAGGCCCCGAGCGCGGGGCCGTTCACTGGATCGGCGCGGTCGTTCGGCACGCGGCGTCCGCGCCGCGACGGCGCGAGAGCCGGTCGTGCAAGGCACATTCACCGACCCTCGTCGAAGGGGCCGCGTCATGACAGTCCACGCCCCTCCTCACCGCAAAGGAGGATTCCATCTGCCGTCCGTCCGTCGGCACGTGGTCTCCGCACGCGACACCGTGGTGGGCCGAGACAGGCACCTTCAGCGCCCAGGCCTACGCATTCGGGAGCCCGCGCATCCTGACCGGCTCCGTCTTCCTGTGGGCCTGCCTCGACAAGACCTTCGGATTCGGCCACGCCACCCCTTCGGGCAAGGGCCTCCTCAGCGGAGTCACCGCCGGGCCGATGGAGTCGACGTTCCACTCCTGGGCCGGCGACACCTGGGCCGCCAGTTGCACCACGAACTGCGTCGCCCCCATGGTCAAAGTCCTGCACGAGAACTCGTCGGGCGCCGGGGGAGGTCGTTCCGGTCGACGGCCGGGTGGAGAGTGCTGTCGCCGTCCTCGACGAATCCGTCCTAGGCCGGTGCCGGGCTCTCCAGGGGGCGGAAGATCGCTCGCTGAATGCAATGCTTTGCCGTCAGAGCGGGTTACGGCAGGCCCGAACTGGTCACTGACCAGTCACGACAGTACACATCGTCTCCGCACGTATGGCGATGTGCTACTTGTAGTGGGAAGACGGCAGCGCAGTCGGTGCGCGTAGGTAGCGGACGCACGCCTTCGGCGCCCCTCGGGGTCGCGCCCCTGCCCTCGGTCTGCGCGATGGCACGTATCCGCTGACCGGCACACAAGGTGCCGACTCGCATGGCCCTCGCATGGCCACGGCACAGCGCGCGGAGGAGGCACCACCGTGCTGTTTGCTGCCTCTTCCACGTAGCGCCACCTCGGACCGCCGAACTAGGCTTTTGATGTCGCCAGTTGATCCGACGCTGGGCCGAGTGGTCGCGTCCTGGATCTCTTGGATCGACCGCGATGACGAGGCGGCACAGGGGGTGGACTGCCGTGATGCGACCGGTTGTCGTGGGCGTCGATGGGTCGTTGCGGTGCGAGGAGGGGGTGCGCTGGGCGGTTGGCGAGGCCAGGGTGCGCGGTGTGCCTCTGCGGAGGGTGCACGTCGCACCGAGCCTGGAGATGCAGCTGCCACCGAGGGTGCGCGCCCAACTCGGCGGAGAACTGAACCTGTCGACGAACGCGGGAGTTCTGCTCGTCGGCCGCGTGGCGCCCACTCTCCTGGCGATCGGGGCGACGGCCGAGCTGGTCGTCCTTGGCCTGCGGGGAGTGGGTGGTCATGCGGGACTTCGCCTGGGGTCCGTGGCGCAGGCCGTCGTCGCGAGCTGCGCCCGGCCGGTGGCCCTCGTTCCGCTGCGGCCGCAGGCGAAGACGCTGCAACACCGTCCGAACAAGGTGACACTCGCGGTGGATGCCCACAACGTGGCGGACGCCGCCGTGGACTTCGCGTTCGATGCGGCTCAGTGCCGCAAGGCCGCGGTGCGCGCTCTGTACTTGGGGACGGGCAGTGAGGGACCTGGTTGGGAGAGGGCAGCAGGGGGCCTCCTCACCGAGGCGTTGCAGCCATGGCGGGAGAAGTATCCGGCGACACGCGTCCGAGCGGCCGCGTGCCGGGCGGCTGCACCCGTCGAGGCGCTCGCGCGGGCTTCGGCCGGCTCACAAATGCTGGTCGTGGGACGGCATCACAGCGGCGCCCTGAGCCCGATGGTGCAGGCCCTGTTGTGCGTAGGTCAGTGCCCGGTCGTGGTGGTCCCGGCGTAGTCGAGTGCGCTGCCGGACCGGCGAGGGAGTTTTCGTTCCCGGGCGTGCGAGGTTCGTTGCCGCAAGGGGCCGATGACCGCCGACGGCACCGGGCACCGGGCACCGGGCACCGAGGGAACCGGCGCCACCGTGCTCCGGCCCTGATCAGTTCACACACAGGCCGGACGCGTCCGCTGGTGCACGACCACCGAACCTGCCGTACGAGGGCGTGTCAACCGGCATGGTCGGCGCGCACACTGGGCGTATGACCGGGCGTTGGCAGTTCTGGATCGACCGGGGCGGCACCTTCACGGACGTGGTGGCGGTGACACCGGAGTCCGAGGTGGTCAGCCGCAAGCTGCTGTCGGAGCGGCCCGAGGCGTACCGGGACGCCGCGGTCGCCGGGATCCGGCTGGTTCTCGGTCTGGAGGCGGGTGAGCCGATTCCCGCCGACCGGATCGAGGTGGTGAAGATGGGAACCACTGTTGCCACCAACGCCCTGCTGACCCACACCGGTGAGCCGACGGTTCTGGTCACCACTCGGGGCTTCAGGGATGCACTGCGCATCGCCTACCAGAACCGCCCGCGTATCTTCGACCGCCGCATTCTGATCCCCGAGGCCCTGTATGAGCGGGTGATCGAGGTAGACGAACGGGTGTGCGCGCAGGGTGAGGTGGTGCGACCGCCAGATCTGGACGGAGCGTGCGAGGCGCTCGACGCGGCGTTCGTGGACGGGCTGCGCAGCGCCGCGATCGTCTTCCTGCACGGCTACCGCCATTCCGCACACGAGGCGGCCGTCGCCGAGGCGGCCCGCGCAATCGGCTTCACGCAGGTCAGTTGCTCGCACGAGGTGAGCCCCCTGATCAAACTGGTGCCCCGGGGCGACACCACGGTGGTCGACGCCTACCTCTCACCCGTCCTGCGCCGTTACGTCGATCAGGTGGCGGGCGAACTGGGCGGCGTACGGTTGATGTTCATGCAGTCCGGGGGTGGGTTGCGCGAGGCGGGCCACTTCAGGGGCAAGGACGCCGTGTTGTCCGGCCCGGCGGGCGGCGTCGTCGGCATGGCCCGCGCGGCACGCCGGGCGGGGCACCGCCGGGCGATCGGCTTTGACATGGGCGGCACCTCGACCGATGTGTCCCACTACGCGGGCGAGATCGAACGCGTCATGGGCACCCAGGTCGCCGGTGTGCGGATGCGGGCGCCGATGACCGACATCCACACCGTCGCCGCGGGCGGGGGTTCGGTACTGCACTTCGACGGGATGCGCTACCGCGTCGGACCCGACTCGGCCGGCGCTGATCCAGGCCCGGTCTGCTACCGGCGCGGCGGCCCGCTGACCGTCACCGACGCCAATGTGATGCTGGGCCGTCTCCAAGGCGGCTTCTTCCCCCGGGTGTTCGGCAAGGACGGAGATCAGCCGCTGGACGTGGCCTCGGTCCGGGCTCGCTTCACCGAACTTTCCGAGCGCACCGCCGCTGAGACCGGGCGGCGCCGCAGCCCGGAAGAGGTCGCGGCGGGCTTCCTCGACATCGCCCTACTCAACATCGCCAACGCCGTGAAAAAGATCTCCGTGCAACGCGGCCGCGACATCACCCGTTACGCCTTGGTCGCCTTCGGCGGCGCGGGCGGTCAGCACGCCTGTGCCGTCGCCGACCGGCTCGGCATCAACACCGCCCTGATCCCGCCGCTCGCCGGGGTGCTCTCCGCGTACGGCATCGGCATGGCGGACGCGGTCGCGCTGCGCGAACGTTCCGTGGAAGCCGTCCTCGACGCGCCGGAGACGGCCGACCGCGTCGAGACCGTCCGCAGGGAGCTGACAGAACGGGCGCGCACGCAGCTGCGCGAGGACGGCGTACCGGACACCACGGTCCGCGCCACTGCCCGCGCGCTCCTGCGCTACGACGGCACCGACTTCGCGCTGCCGGTGCCCCTCGGCCAAGCCGAGGAGATGCGGGTCGCCTCCGCCCGTGACCACCGCGACCGCTACGGCTTCACCATGGACAGGCCACTGATCGTGGAAGCCGTCGCAGTTGAGGCCACCGGTTCCTCCGGCCCGCGCACCACCACGGCGACGATGCCGTCACCGCGCACTGGCCCACTGCGGCCGGCCGCCGTCGTGCGGATGTTCACCGCCGGCAAGTGGCAGCCCACACGCCTTCACCGCCGTGAGGACATCCGAGACGGCGACATGATCGAAGGCCCGGCGATCGTCGCCGAAGTGGACGGGACGACGGTCGTCGATCCGGGTTGGCGTGCCACGGCCGACGGCCACGGCGATCTCGTCCTCACCCGCTCCCATCCGCGTCGGCCCCGTACCGCCATCGGTACGAACGTCGACCCGGTGATGCTGGAGGTCTTCAACAACCTGTTCATGTCCATCGCCGAACAGATGGGCGTTCGGCTCGAGAGCACCGCCCACTCGGTCAACATCAAGGAACGCCTCGACTTCTCCTGCGCGCTGTTCGACCCGGACGGCAACCTCATCGCCAACGCGCCCCACATCCCCGTGCACCTGGGCTCGATGGGCGAGTCCATCAAGGAGGTCCTGCGCCGGAGCGAGGGGGAGATCCGGCCCGGTGACGTCTACGCCATCAACGACCCCTATCACGGTGGGACTCACCTCCCCGACGTCACCGTCGTCAGCCCTGTGTTCAACGAAAGCGGCGACCGGATGCTCTTCCTTGTCGCCTCGCGCGGCCACCACGCCGAGATCGGCGGCATCAGCCCGGGCTCCATGCCCGCGTTCAGCGCCACCATCGACGAAGAGGGTGTGCTCTTCGACAACTGGCTCCTTGCGCGCGACGGCCTATTCCGCGAGGCCGAGACCCGGGACCTGCTCACGAAGGCCCGATATCCCTCGCGTGATCCGGAAACGAACCTCGCCGACCTGCGTGCGCAGATCGCGGCCAACGAAAAGGGCATCCAGGAACTGCGCCGAGTCATCGACCAGTTCGGCCTCGACGTCGTGCACGCATACATGCGGCACGTTCAGGACAATGCCGAGGAATGCGTACGCCGTATCATCGCGACCCTCGACGACGGCACACACCGCTACGAGACCGACAACGGTGCCGTCATCCAGGTCGCCCTGCGCGTGGACCGCGAACAGCGCAGCGCCGTACTGGACTTCGCCGGCACCTCACCTCAGCAGACCGGCAACCTGAACGCGCCGTCCTCCGTCGTCATGGCCGCCGTGCTGTACGTCTTCCGCACCCTCGTCGCCGACGACATCCCGCTCAACAGCGGCTGCCTCAAACCCCTCGACATACGCGTCCCGCCCGGTTCCATGCTCGCGCCCGCGCATCCGGCCGCCACTGTCGCCGGCAACGTGGAGACCTCCCAGGCCGTCACCGGTGCCCTGTACGCCGTACTGCGAGCCCAGGCCGAGGGCTCCGGCACGATGAACAACGTGACCTTCGGCAACGAGCGACTCCAGTACTACGAGACCGTGGCCTCCGGCTCCGGCGCGGGCGACGGCTTCGATGGCACGGACGCTGTACAGACGCACATGACCAACTCCCGGCTGACGGATCCAGAGATTCTGGAGTGGCGCTACCCCGTGCGCGTGGAGGACTTCCGTATCCGCGCGGGCAGTGCGGGGGCGGGCCGATGGCACGGTGGGTGCGGGGTGGAACGGCGGATCCGCTTCGCGGAGCCGATGACGGTCGCGGTCCTGTCCGGGCACCGCCGCATCCCGCCATACGGTATGGCGGGCGGCGCACCGGGCGCTCCCGGTCAAAACCTGATCGAACGCTCCGCCGGGCACACCGAGTTGCTGCGTGGCTGCGACACGACGGACGTCACCGACGGTGACGTGCTGGTGATCCGCACGCCCGGCGGAGGCGGGTACGGATCGACGGACGACGGCCGTACCGCACGCTGAAACGGCTGTTTCGGGCGTCTGGAACGATGTGCCCGTGCATGCTGATGATCAGGTTGGCGAGGGTGCCTTCGCGGAACTAGCGGTGTTTCTCGGGAACGCAGTCGACGGCCAGCCGGTGAAGATCGTCCTTTCCGTCTGCGTAACGAATGTCGGCTTCGCCGCGTGACGGGACGTGTGGACACGCGTGTTGCGCATCGTCGCACACGGCATGGTGCGTGAGGCGGAGAGCTGTCAGATCCCGGATGCCCGGCCACGGCACCCGGCCCGGGCGCGAGTGACCCGATCACTGTCCCGGGCAGCTCAGAGACTCCCGGGGTGCTGGAGCAGCGGAACGCGTACCGGCCACTCCCGCCGACCGGTACGCATTCCGTTCTCGAAGGCGGACCGGCTGGCGGCCGTGCAATCGGGCACGGCGGCCTGTCGGACGCGGTGTTGGCCGTGGGTGTTGTTCCACTCCACGGCTGCTTGGATCTGCTGGTCGCTCAGTCTCGTCTCGCGCCGGAGCTGCCTGGGCTTGATGCCGCCCGGACAGGCACGCACCGCGCGAGATTGCCTTACCGCATTGAACCGATCCGCCGCGGCCGTTTCCGGCATATGCCCCGTAGGGAGGCGGCCCAACGCCTACGTTCTCCTGCGGGGGGCCTGGAATCAGCCCTCGCTTTCTCTTCCCGAGGAGAATCCATGACCAGTGTGGAAGTGTCCCTCAAGAGTCTGTTGACCGAAGTCGAGGGATCGCTGGGAGCCGCAGTCGTCGACTACAACAGCGGTATGGCACTCGGCACCCTCGGCGGCGGCAAGGATCTCGATCTGAGTGTCGCCGCGGCCGGAAACACCGACGTGATCCGCGCCAAGATGCGCACCATGCAGACGCTGGGCCTCAAGGACAAGATCGAGGACATCCTGATCACCTTGGGTACCCAGTACCACCTCATCCGCCCTGCGACCGGAAGGTCCGGGAACGGCCTGTTCATCTACCTCGTCATCGACAAGGGCCGCTCGAACCTCGCCATGGCCCGTCATCACCTCAAGCGCACCGAGGAGTACCTGGAGGTCTGAGCGACCGTCCTCTCATTTGCCCGCTGCTTGAAGAACTTTTCAAGTCTCTATGTCTGCATCTGTCGAACTCTCGGCTTCGGCAGGCCCGGCGGGGCAAGAATTGGGCGACGCGCAGGGCGCGGCGAAACGCGAGGCCGTCGCGCCCCTCTCCGCTTTCCGCGGCCTCGTCCGAGTCAGGGAAGTGAGCGATCCCGTGCAGCGCCCCCTCTATCAGGTCAAAGCAGAGTTCTTCCGCATGCTCGGGCACCCTGTTCGCATCCGCGTTCTCGAACTGCTGCAGAACGGGCCGGTGTCGGTACGGGAGCTGCTCACCGATATCGACATCGAGCCCTCGAACCTCTCGCAACAACTCGCCGTGCTGCGCCGTTCCGGCATCGTCGTGTCCACCCGCGAGGGCACCGCGGTAACCTACGCCCTGGCTGGAGGCGATGTCGCCGAACTCCTCCGGGCGGCACGCCGCATCCTCACCGAACTTCTCGCCGGCCAAACCGCTCTGCTGGCCGAACTCCAAGACACCGAGCAACCTCCTGTGACGGCACGTCCCTGACCATCACCGAGACGATGCCGCATCCACGGTGCGCCGCTGGCTCAAGGACGACGCACTCAAGCCTTGGTAACCCCGCTCCTGGATTTCATCCGTGATCCGTGCTGTTCTCCGGCCTGCCGGCTCGGCTCACCGGGGCGCTGCACGGTCACAAGGAAGGCGGCCACGATGAGGACGCATGCGATGCCGGTCAGCAGGGTCCACCAGACGCCAGGTTGCGCCGCGGGCGCACGGTCGGCGAACGGGCAGGTGAACAGGCTGTGCTGCTTCAGTACGGTGGGCGCGTCCACCCTGCGGGCCCCCAGTCCTCAGCCCCCGGGCCGTGGCAGACACAAGCCGTGGCAGACACAAGTTCTTCCGTGAGGGGCTGGAGCCGCATCGCCGACTACGCAGCTCCAGCCGCTGCCCGCGAGGGCGTGACGATGTACCGGGGCTACTTCCGCAGTCCCGGCCGCCCGTGGGCACCGGGCGCGTGGTGGGCTCGAGAGGGGAGTCCCGGCCCCCGCACGCCTCCGGCCGCCGCCGCACCCGTGCGCCGGCGGCCGGACACCACCACCCTGCCACCACCCGAACGGCCTGTCCGTACTTCTGGCATGTTCTCCGGCCGGGACCCGCCGGACGACAGCCACGCACCCCTGTCTTTGCGGCACGCCCGCTACGCCTGCCCCTGGCCGGTGGTTCCGGCGACAAACCGGGGGTGTGGGCGGATCGGTTCTGCGCCGATCAGGGCTATCGGCGGGGGCTGCGGGGGAGTAGCGTCGTGGGCAGTCCGTGAATATGCCTCGCCGTCAGCGCGGCGGGCGACTGTTTCGGCGAACTCTCGGGCCCCATGGTGGGCCTCCACGCCAGCGGCTGCTTCAGCGGGACTCTGTACCCGCCTCATAAGCACCGCATGTCTGCGTGGACGAGGCTTCCTCCAAGCGGTTTCGTTGGCCGTTGGTGATCGCGGTGCACGGCCCTTTGCGGGGAATCCTGTGATGCGTGACTACTTCGTCGACGACCGCCTACTGATCACGCCCCTGCGGCACGAGGAGGGGGTACAGCTGTGCGGCGACGTCGTCGGCACGCACCAGGTCCCCCTCGTCACAGCCGTGGCCCAATGCGCACAGCGGGCCGATGAGATCACCGTCGATCTCACCCGCGTCGCCTACCTGTCCAACAGCGGCCTGGCGGCCCTGGTCGGCTTCGCACGCACCCTGCGCCCCCCGCAGTACCTGTACGTGACGGCCGGCCACGAACTTCGCCTGCAACAACGGCTGGAGGAGCGCGGCTGGGACCAACTCGACACCCTGCGCCTGCATGCCGGGTGAATCGCGGGTCCTGGTGCCGCGCCGGACGGCAGGCCCACGCACCCCGGCGCCCGCGTGCGCCTTTGGACTGCCGGAGCAGCAGCGTGTCGCGCGCCTGCGCCGTGCAGGCCGTGGGAGCTCGTCGGCGGGACGTGATCGTCGTCGGATGAAGGGCTTGCACATGCTCCCTGGTGGGGAGAGCCGGTGGTGGGAAACTGACGCCGATGCCGCCCTGGACCCCGGAGGCAAGGTTTGACGTTCCCTACATGGCAGCACGCGACCATCCTCGAACTGCAGGAAGCCATAGGCGCGGGTGACGGTCTTGGAGAAGGAAGTCGCCCGCCACAAGGGGGCGCCCCGCTGCTCCCGCACCAGGCTTCCCCTGTGAAGACCGCCCTAGGCAAGTCACCGGTACGTGCCGGCGAGCTTCACCTCGGGCGGTGAGCCACATCTCTCGCAAGCGGGTTGATGTGAGGAGCAGGGCGTCGCCGCCGTTCAGGATGGCCGGCTCGGCCAGGATGGCCTGCTCGGCGGCGGTGGCGGTCGGGATCCATTCGTGGGCGAGGGCCGCGTAGGTGGTGACGTCGTGCCAGGCGCCACGGGTGTGGAACAGCTCGCGCAGGGTGGCCTCCGGGCGCAGGCCCGCGGCCGGCATCACCGTGCGCATCCGGCTGGCCGGCTGCGCCGAAGAACGCGTCGACGGCGCGAGCTCCTGGCCAGACTCACCGTCGCCCGAGGCCTGGAGCGAGACCTCGACGCCGTTGTCGCCGACCTCACGCTTCCGTACAGCAACGGCCCCACCGGGAGTCAACACCAAGCTCAAGCGCATCGCGCGACAGATGCACGGCGGAGCAGGCTTTACCCTGCTCCGCCACCACATCCTTCTCGGACAACAGCACGCTACGTCACTACCGAAAGCGAGTCAGGGCCGTTGATGGGACAGTCCCTTTCCCGGAGCTTGAGGTGTGGCCGGTTCTCACGCGTTGGGCCGAAGTGGACTCCACTACGATGCGGAACCCGCGAAGGGGCAAAACGCCTGCAAGATCACATGACGGACTTCTTGGTGTAGCCGCTGACATGCGCGTGTGCGTGCGGCTGGTGCGAGTGCGGCGGACCGGGCGGGCAGGAAGGCGGCGGGCAGTGCGAGTCTATGAGGCCATCGTTAAGGGCTTGGAAGATGTGGGGACGCAGACAGCCTTCGGGGGTACCGGCGAGCACGTGGCTGACCTGCTCCTGGCTCTGAAGGATTCACGGCAAATCCGGACGATCATTACCCGCAACGAGCAGGCGGCGTCCTACATGGCCTGTGGCGAAGCCATGTACACGAATCGGTTGGGTTTCTGCTTCGCGACGGGCGGCCCCGGCGCGTTCAATCTGATCAATGGCCTGGCCGTGGCGCGGTCCGACTCCTACCCGGTGCTGGCCGTCACGGGCTACGCGCCCCTGGAATGGCGCGGGTGGGGTGCGCTCAACGAGACCTCTGGTCTGCGGGGAACCCCGGACTCCCATGCCGTGTTCGCCTCGACAACCAAGAAGTCGTTCCTGCTCACCGACGCGGGGGATGTGTGCGACGTACTGGAGGAGGCGGTCCACGTGGCGTTCGAGGGGCGGCCCGGGCCCGTGCACATCGATGTTGCGCAGGATCTGACCCGTCACGGCGTCGAGGTCAAGAACTTGCGCCGTATCGGGCTTGACGTGCAGCCCGTCAGGCCCGACGAGGCACGCGTAGAGGAGATCGCCTCGGTGTTGGCCGAGGCCTTCGCCGCGCGGAAGCGAGTTGTGGCGCTGGTCGGTTTCGGCGCGGTACGCAGTGAGGCCGGGCCGGAGATCAGGCGGATGATCGAGCGGTTCCAGATTCCGCTGGTCACCACGATGGACGGAAAGGGCATCGTCTCGGAAGGGCACCCGCTGGCCGTGGGCGTCTTTGCGGACAGCGGCCACTCGAGCGCCTGGAAGGCTTTCCGCGAGGCCGACATCGTCCTGTCCATCGGCAATTCCCTCAACCAGCACGCGACCTTCGACTTCCGCGACGACTTGTTCGACGGCAAGGTGCTCATCCACGTCAACATCTCCGAGGACGAGTTCAACCGGGCCTACCGGCCTCAGTACACCTTGCGGTCCGACGCACGACGCGCGGTGGCCGCTGTCACCGACGCGCTGGAGCAGCGGGTCGGAGAGGTGCCGCGGGCCGAGGTCGAAGGACAGGACTACGAGGCCCGGCACATCCACAACCTGCCGGGAAAGATCCACCCCGGAGAACTCGCGCAGGCGATCGGCCGGCTCCTGCCGCCTCAGGGTGTTCTGTTGGGTGACGCGGGCGCCCACACGGCCTGGCTGGGTTACTACGTGGAGCTGGACGAGGGGCAGCACTTCCGCAAGCCCGGCTCCTTCGGGCCGATGGCCGGCAACGTCTGCGGAGCGATCGGCGTCAAGATCGCGCACCCGGAGCGGACGGTCGTCGTCGGCTGCGGCGACGGGTGTTACACGATGGGCGGCTTCGAGCTGATGACCGCCGTGGAGCACGACATCCCGGTCATCTGGATCATCTTCAACGACGGTGAGTTCAAACTGATCAGGCTTTACCAGCTGTCCCGGCGCGCGGACGCAGGCCTCGTCGAATTCCAGAATCCGGATTTCGTCGCGTATGCGCGATCCTGCGGCGCCGACGGCCACCGCGTGGACACGCTCGACGAGTTCGAAGAGGCGTTCCGTGCCGCAGTGGCCTCGGGCCGCCCTACCCTCATCGATGCGCGGATCACGCGGTGGGCCGTGCCGCACTACAGCCCGTCACCCGAAGGCCAGATCTCCGGCCTTGTCGACGTGGTTGAGGCACGCCTCAGGAAGGACCAGAAGGGCAGGCAGACCGGGGAGGAGTAGCCGGATTCGGCCCCTTACCGCTGAGACGTGTCCAGGCAGCAGATCACTGGACTCCGGGTGTCCGCGCGGCGGACGCAACCGAGGGCACCGCACAGTCAATGAGCATGGGGCCGGGTTCCATAAGACTGTGTTCGAGGGCTGCGGTGAACTCCTCAGCGGTCCTGACCCGTTGGGCGGGTACACCCAGGCCGCGGGCGAGTGCAAGGAAGTCGAGGGCCGGCCGGGAGATGTCGATCAACTCGTGACCGCGGCGCCCTCCCTCGGGGCCGGCGGCCGTCTGCAACTCCAGGTCGAGGATCGCGTAGGCGCCGTTGTCGAACAATACGGTCGTCACGTTCAGCCCCTCGCGCGCCATGGTCCACAGCGCCTGGAGCGTGTACATCGCGCTGCCGTCCCCCTCCAGCGCGAACACGGGCCGATCCGGGCAAGCCATGGCCGCCCCCACCGCGGTCGGCAGCCCTTGGCCCATGGAACCGCCGGTCAGGGTCAGCCAGTCGTGTGGCGGGCAGCCCGCGGTGGCGGCGGCCAGCCAGATGCCGGAGGTGTTCGTCTCGTCGACGACGATGGAGTTCTCCGGCAGAAGCGCGCCGATGGCCGACGCGACGGACTCGGCGGTGAGGGCGCCGGTGGGCCGCGTCGGCCGGCCGGCCTCCTGGGCGAGGGCGGTTACCGGCTTCTTGGCCAGGGTGCACACCTCGTCGGCGAGTGCCTCCAGGGCAGCCGTCACGTCCTCCGTCTCGTCGGCCAGTCGGGAGACCGCGCAGCCGTCGGGGGCGAGGCGACTGCTCAGCCCGGGGTACGCGAAGAAGGGGGCGGGATCGGCCGCGTCGGCCAGCACCAGGTGACGCAGGCCCGCCAGTTCGGCTGCGACGTCCGAGGGGAAGTAGGGCAGCCGTTTGACCGGTGGCCGGCCTGCGCCGCGCTCCAGGCGGGCCGGGAACGACTGGCAGTACAGCTTCGCGCCGGTGGCGCCCGCGATGCGGGCCGCGGCGCGCATCGCAGGGCCGTGCTCCGCGGCGCCACCGAGGAGCAGAGCGGCGGGTTCGCCGGACCGCAGGGCCTCGGCGGCGACCGCCACGGCCTCGGGCGACATACCGCGGGCGGCGGCGCGCATCAGGGCCGGTACGTTCGGTGGGCTGGGTTTGACGGCATCCGACCACGACACATCCGCGGGCACGATCAACGTGGCGATCCGGCCGGGCGGGCCAGATGCCTTGGCGACGGCCTGCGTGGCATCGGACGCCACGTCGGCGGAGCGGTACGTGCGCCGCGTCCAGCCGGAGACCGTGCCCGCGAGCGCGTCGATATCGGACTCCAGCGGTGTGTCCAGACGTTTGTGGGACAGGGCGTGGTCGCCGACGACGTTGACGACGGGCGTGCGCGCCCTTCGCGCGTTATGGAAGTTCGCCAGGGCGTTGGCGAGACCGGGGCCCAGGTGTAGCAGGGTGCAGCCGGGTTTCCCCGCCATCCGTCCGTAGCCGTCGGCAGCTCCCGAGGCGACTCCCTCGTAGAGGCACAGCACCGCCCGCATCTTCGGCACGTCGTCCAGCGCGGCCACGATGTGCATTTCTGAGGTGCCGGGATTGGTGAAGCACACATCGACTTCCCGGTCCGCAAGCGTCTGGATGAGGATCTGAGCTCCGTTCACGGTGCCGCCCCATTTCCGGTCGGTTGCCCGGCGGCCAGTCCGCGGGGTGTCAGTGTTGCGCCCCTCTGCATGGCGCGGCAGTTGTGAATCGGTCACCCGAGGCGCCACGGCCGGCCGAAGGAAGAGACCGCGGACCGGCAGTCCGGCCCCCCGATGACACCAACCGGCTCGATGAGTGCCGGGAACCTCGCAGGCAAGCGGCCGTCTGCATCCGGCCGACGAGGTTGCCGGGGTGCTGGAGTGCTCCCGAGCTGAACTGTGACGGCCTTGAGCGCTTTTGTAGGAAAAAACCTGGTGTATCCGGAAGTTCTCCCTCAGGCGTCAAATGCCGCTACGGCGCGTGTGGTTGCCCGAGTAGCGTTCACGTAGCTTCAGTGGTTGCCAAGGCCCCAGTGGGAGGAAGGCGGAACCATGAAACGCCTGGATCTGGTACTGGAAGGCGGCGGGGCACGCGGTCTGGGTACTGCAGGCGCGGTGATCCGGCTGCTGGAAGAGGGATACACCTTCCCGCGGGCGGCCGGCACCTCCGTGGGAGCCATCGCCGCAGCCTTTGTGGCCGCCGGTCTGGATGCTGCCGAACTGCGCCAGGTCATGGAGGACCTGGACATGAAGAAAATCCCCGACCGGTCCACGATGGGGGTCCCGTTGTTGCGCACGGGTGTCCCCCTGCTGAGCGAGGGTGTCTCTCTGCTCCGGCGGCGCGGGGCCTACCGCGGCGACTGGATCCACGCGTGGATCAGGGACGTGCTCGTTCAGCACAGGGTCGAGACATTCGCCGACCTGCGGCGCGAGGACCCCGGCGACAGCGCAGACTTGCCTGACACGCACAAGTACAAACTCGTGGTGACCGCCACCGACGTCACCCGCGGTCGACTGCTGCGCCTCCCGTGGGACTACCACCTCTATGGCCTGAACGCGGATGATATGCACGTGGCCGACGCGGTACGGATGTCGCTGTCGATCCCGTGTTACTTCGAGCCGTGCGTACTGCCGAACATGAAGACCGGCCGGGCGTCGGTGATCGTCGACGGCGGGGTGCTTTCCAACTTCCCCGTGGACATCTTCGACCGCATCGACGGACACAAAGCCCGCTGGGAGACGGTGGGAGTGCGCATCCTTCCCGACCTGCCCGAAGCCATCGCCGAGCTGTTCCCGCTGCCGACGGTGAAGCTGTTCCCGCTGCTGCAACACCTGCAACATGTTGTGACCACAGCCGTCGTCGGCAACGACCAGAGCCAGCTGGACCGTCCTGAGATCAAGGCCCGGACAATCGCCGTGAACCTGCCGAAGCTCGGCGTCACCGACTTCCGCCTTTCACGCGAGGCGCGGCAGGCCGCCGTCCAGCAAGGGTGGAAGGCTGCCGACAACCACCTGCGCGTGGCAGACCCCGGATGAGGGGCAGGCCGACGGCTCCGACACCGATACCGGCCTGTACAACGAATTCCGCCGTCACCGGGGCGACTTCCTCCCGGGTCTGGACCGCATCCACCGCACCACGTTCGTGCATCAAGCGGCGAACCTGTGGCGGAACAAGCGGACCTGCGGCAGCACCTGCTGACTCAGGTGGTCCATGACCCGATGCTGTCGATCCTGGACAGGACACCGGTCCCGATCTGCCGCTTCGCCCGCGTCTCTCACTGCTTCCGCCTGCGCGAGGCGGCTGCCTGAGCCGCGACGAGGTCGCTAAGCAGACTTATCTGGGACTACGTGCCTATGTACGCGTCTGCCGGCTCGGCGTCACCGTCGACGGTCGGCTCACGCCGGCAACGTCGTGGAGCAGGTGGCGCCGCCCCACCGCAAAACCACGGTCAGCTCTTTGACCGCTACCACCGTAAATGCGTCTGGGCCTGCGACCCCTGGTACCTTCTGGTCACGCTGACAGCGCAAGTTGCTCAGCCGCGCCGTCGCCGTCCTCCTGTGCCAGCGCCTGTCAGGGCTTCCCTGCGGCACACACAGCCGGGCGTGCCCGCATCGAAGCAGCGTCTTGACCTTGCGGTCACGGAGTTCAAGTTGCTGCGTCAAGCAGTTGCTGGAAGGCGTCCTGGACGCGCAGTGCCTTCCGGAGATCTGAGACCGTGGCGTCGGGGATGGCGCAGAAGTACGAGCATGCGGTGACCTGGTGGGCGACGATGTAGTCCTTGATGTTGGGGTCTTGGAGGCCCGGGTAGTCCTCCGTGTGTTCCAGGATGGTGTCGAAGATGTCCGGCGCCTGAGCGGCGAAGTCGTCGATGTAGAGGTCCCAGTCGCCGTCGAAGTTTGTGGAGAACATCAGACGAGTGTCGTCGTCGAAGAGGACCCATCGCATGTCGTGCAGTGTGCCGATGAGTTTGCTCAACGCGCCGCGGCGTTCGTCGAACCCGGGTTGCCGGAAGACGTCGCGGATCAGTTTCCCGTGGCCGGGTTTGACGTGGAAGTAGAGGGTGAACTCTTTGATCCTTCCGCTTTGCAGGCCCGGGCGGTTCGGCTTCTCGGGGCTCGTGGTCATCTGAGATCCCTTCTTGGGGATGTGCCCAGCTGTCTGCCCTGACGTGGTAGGCCGCGGTGTGGTTCAGGTGTCGCGTTCAGCAATCCAGGTCAGGGCGCGGATGCCGGGCATGAAGAGGTATGCGCCCGCCCTGGTGACGACGAAGCGGGGCAGTTGTTTGAGCCTGCGGCGTACGGGACGTTGGGGGACGGTGAAGGTGCCGGTGCCGTCGCTGTCCCCGAACAGGGGGTCCTTTTCGGTGCCGAGGCCGACGAAGTCACCGTCGTTGGCCCACTGGGATTTGATGAACTCGAACTGCCGGGCAAGGTCGGTTCCCATGAAGGTGAACACGATGCCGCGGTCAGCACCGTCGTCCTCCAGCTGTCCTTCGGGGAGCATGGGACCGTATGTGGTGCCACGATGCAGGAGGCGGTGCAGGTCCACGTCGACGATCGTGTCGTCGAGGGAGTCGCGAGGGTTCATGCGCCGGATGTGGGCGCCGTGCGGGCAGCACAGACCTGCGTCGTCCTGCTTGCGGTAGGTGAAGTTGTTGACGCGCGTGCGGTCGCCGGCAAGGCCGGGATCGTCGTGGAGGGGGGCTAGGACGAGCGGTGCCCCGCTGGGCCAGCGGCCGATCATCTTGGCCGCCAAGAGTTCCTCCTCTTCGGGCGAGGCGGCGTTCTCCTTGAGGTAGCGTCGGAATTCGGCGACTTTCACGTGCAGTTTGCGCAAAGCCACGTAGGTGCCGTTACGTCCCAAAGTGGCGGGTTGGGGCAGGGGACTGAGGCGCCCGAGCTGGTTCTCGTACCCGAGCACGAACTCGCCGGCCTTGAGGGGCGCGCCAGAACCGGGCAGGCCGGCGGCCGCTCCGGCACCTTCGATGTCAGGAACGCCGATGTTGTCGACAAAGCCCAGGTGGGTGCGCCTGCTCGGTAGCTGGTAGGCCTCCAGCGAGTAGACGACCCGCACGGCGAGCAGACCGCGCAGGGACTCTCGGCAGGCCGCCAGCAGGGGCTCCAGCGTGGCCTTGTCCGGGGCGAAGGCAGACACGGCGAGGTGGACGTCGCCACTGTTCAGGGGAGCATCCCAGTGTTCGGGACTGCTTTCCCCGGTGTCGCCGAGCCGCTCGGCACGCACTGCCATGCCCTCGCGAAAAGCCTCTGGGAAGCTGTCCAATGATGCCTGCCGCACCCCGAGCGCCCGCAGTCCGGAGTGACTGAGGGCGACGCTCATCCACGCGCTGTCGGATGGATCCCACCACCGGGCCGCCGAGGCCACATGCGGTAGCAGCCGCTTGAGCATCTGACGGCCGTCCGACGGGTCGTCGATGCGCAGCAGGACATAAGTCGCAACGTAGGGGGCGGGGCGCTTCCGGAAGAGGGTGGCCTGGATGTCGTACAGCTCCACCTGCGACTCGGACTGGCACGTATTGTCTGTCATCGCGATCTGTCTCCATACTTGCGGCGGAAGCGGGCTCGCGGTGCCATCAGGACCCCAGAGGCATGACCTCGTCCGCGGTGCGCGGCTCGCGCCGTTCTTGGTGGTTGAGCCGATGACGTAGGAGGGAAGCGCGGCGGTAGACCTCCTTGCGGACCCGCATGATGCTGCCCAGGGGCCGGTGTGCTGCGGTCACCCGCCAGGGCGTGAAGGAGAGGGTGTTCATCCGCTTCAGGTTCTCAGCGCCCGAGATGTCCTGGTGAGGGATGCTGAGCCTTGCCACCGTGACATACGGGGACAATTGCTCCGGCCATTCGACGGTGAGATCCTCGACCGGCATACGGTCCAGGTCGGCGCACAACTGGACCTGTATGTCGAAAGCGTAGGGGCGCTCGCGCAGCTCGGCCACAAGAGCGGGGCGGAAAGCCTCTGCGGCGGGGGCGAGTTGACGTTCGACCACCTCGGATGCGCAGGCGGGGTCGGGGACGATGCGCACCTTGGCGATGTGGTCGCCGTGCCGGACCGCTCCCATCGTCGAGTAGACCGACAGCAGCACGTTCACACAAGGGCGTTGCGCGACGGCGAGGAAGGCCAGAAGCTCCTCCCACGCCCACTCGTCGGGCTCCAGGGCCCCCTTGCCCGTCACATAGTCGCGGTAGAAGCGGTGCCTGCCGTGCCTCCCCTCGGCGAAGTACGTTCTGGCTTCGAGGAAGAGTTCCTGGATGAACAGGTAGTGCTGAACGGTGTTGCAGAAGAACACAGGCGCGTTGATGGTGTTGTAGTCGAACGTCCTACTGTCGGGCTCGTCGTCGAGCAGCGTGGGGCCATTGATGTCGAACATCTTCAACGCCAGCCCTATCGTGCGCCCCAACTGCGTGTCGGCCCCGATGTGGGGAGAACCGTTGGAGAACCGCACCAGCGCGTCGTGCCTGCCAGGAGTCGCGTAAATTCCTTGGGCGTACTCCTTCGGCAGCCCGCCGAGGATCTGCACTTCGCCCCGGACCAGACCGTAGCCCTTGGAGTGAGCGTCGCGGAGCGCCTGGCCGGTGCTTTCGGCCGACAGCGAGTCGCAGATGTGCCGCTCCATCCCTGCGATCACCGTCTGCATGTTCTCGTCGAAGTGAGGCTCCACGATCTCGATGTCTGGCGTATAGAGGATAAAACCCGGCGACATGACTTCGACCGCCTCTCGTCACTCCGAAGGCCCCAGGTCGTGCGTTGCTCCGTGCGACCGGGTCCTACGACACCCGCCTCTGATCACAACCCCCTTGTGACGCAGGTCAACCCGCGGCGTGCAGCGGCCGTCCGTGAACGCCGGGGTGGTGCCCCCCTGGTCAACCAGCGGAACTTGGACCGGTCCGAGGACATCGTCCTCGTTCTTTGGCCGGCTGCCAGTCGCCACCGTACCCACGTCCGGAGGCCTTGGCGACGGGGCGGATGTGGATTACGGACGACGCTTGAAAGCGGGTCCCTGTTCGTAATTACTGGACGCCGGTGGTGACCGGCAGCGTGCTCCCACGGCGGACCCGCCCGCTCGTCCGGTGACGGGCGGGAAGCCCTGCTCCGACGGGTGCCCGTACGGTGTTGTGCGGGCTAGCTTGTGAGAGGTTGCTCCGCGCGGGGGGAGGGCGGAAATGAGCGTTCACGGGACACCCGGAGCATTGCGATTCGAGGTGCTCGGACCGCTACGAGTGTGGCGGGACGGGGTGCAGTTGGATGCCGGTCCCGTACAGCAGCGAGTGGTGCTCGCCGTGCTTTTGTTGCACGCGAACCGGCCGGTGCCGCGGGACAGGCTCATCGACGCGGTGTGGGGAACATCGGCACCGGGACGCGCGGTGAATCTGGTGCAGCGGCATGCCGCGGGGCTGCGTCGGGTGTTGGAGCCCGGCCGGCGGGCCCGGGACCCGTCCCGACTGCTGGCCTGGACCGAGGCCGGATACGTGCTGTCGGTACCGGCCGGCGCACTGGACCTGGACACTGCCACCGCACAGATGCGCCGTGGACGGGCCGCTCGGGACGCTGAGGACTGGTCCACGGCGGCCGAGGCGTTGCAGAGTGCACTTCGGCTGTGGCGGGGGCGGCTGTGCGAGGGACTGACCGGCCCGTTGCTGGGCGCCGAGCGGGAACGGCTGGAGGAGCACCGGTTAGGGGTCCTGGAGGAGCGCATCGAGGCCGATCTGGCACTTGGCCGACACGCCTCTGTAGTGGCCGAGTTGGCCAAGTTGACGCACGAGTATCCGCTGCGGGAACGGCTGTGGGCGCACCTGATGGTCGCCCTGTACCGGTCGGAGCGGCAGGCCGAGGCGCTGGCGGCCTACCACAAGGCCCGAACACTTCTGGCCGAGGAACTGGGCATCGACCCCGGTGTCGAACTGCGGCGCTTGGAACGGGCGGTACTCACCGCCGACCCCACCCTGGCGGCACCCGCCCCGCAGCGGTCCCGGCCGGTGCGGGTGCCCTGTTTACTGCCCGGCGACATCCCCTGTTTCACCGGCCGCACGCGGCAACTGGCCCAACTGGACCAGCTGACGGCCCCGGACCCGGCCTCGACGGCGTCGGTCATCTGCCTGGTCTCCGGCACCCCGGGCGTGGGCAAGACCGCGCTGACGGTGCACTGGGCCCACCGTGTACGGGAGGCCTTTCCCGACGGGCAGCTGTATGTGAACCTGCGCGGCTACGATCCTGAGCAGCCCATGACCGCAGAGGAGGCGCTGGCCCATCTGCTGTCCGCCCTCGGGCTGCGCGGGCAGGACATCCCCCTGGACGCGGCGGACCGTTCGGCCCGCTACCGCAGCGAACTTGCCGGGCGACGCCTGCTCGTCATTCTGGACAACGCCGCCACCCCCGAGCAGGTCAGGCCGCTGCTGCCCGGCACCCCCACCTGCCCGGCCGTCGTGACCAGCCGCGACGCCCTGCCTGGCCTGGTGGCCCTGCACGGGGCCCACCGCCTCGACCTCGACCTGCTGCCTGCTGAGGATGCCGGCGCCCTGCTGCACCAGCTGATCGGTCCCCGGGTGGAGGCCGAACCACAGGCCGCCGCCGTCCTGGCGGACCGGTGCAAGCGGCTGCCCCTGGCGCTGCGCCTCACCGCCGAACTCGCCGCCGCCCGCCCCCACGACAGCCTGACTGAACTGGCCGCTGAACTTGCCGATCGGGAACGGCAGTTGGACTTTCTCCATGCTGACGAGGACCCCAGCACCGACGTGCGCGCCGTGTTCTCCTGGTCCTACCAGCGCCTGTCCGCCCCGGCCGCCCGGACCTTCCGTCTCCTGGCCCTGCACCCTGGACCCGACTGGGACCCTCACGCCACCGCCGCCCTCACCCACAGCACTCCCGTTCAAGCCCGCTCCCTGCTGGACCGGCTGGCCCGCGCCCACCTCATCCAGCCCACAGGCCCACACCGGTATGCCACGCACGACCTGTTGCGCGCCTATGCCGCCGAACTGGCCGCCACCATCGACTCCGCCGCCGACCGGCACGCCGCTCTGACCAGCCTGTTCGATCACTACCTGGCCACGGCCGCCACCGCGACGTCCACCCTGCACCGTCACCGAGTGGACCAGCGCTCCCGGCCCGTCCATGCCCCATCGACCCCTTCCGCCCTGCCGCTCGATGATCCGGACGCGGCACGGGCCTGGCTGGACGCCGAGCGGGCCAACCTGACGGCCGTCTGCGCCCACTCGGTCCGCCGCGGCTGGGACGCCTACGCCGTGGAACTGGCCACCACGTTGTTCCGCTACCTGGATACCGGCGGGCACTACGCCGACGGCCTGACGATCCATGGCCACGCCCATCATGCCGCCTGCCACAGCGGCGACCGCAACGGCGAAGCCTATGCACTGACTTACCTGGGCTATGTCTACTGGCGGCAGGGCCATTACGACCGCGCGGTAGAGCAGCACCGTCGGGCAGTGGACCTCTTCCAAGGGACCGGCGACCGGGAGGGCCAGGCCTCTGCGCTGACCTACCTGGGCCTGGTCTACTGGCGGCAAGGCCACTACGAGCGGGCCGTTGACCAGCACCGTCAGGCAGTGGACATCTTCCGACGAACCGGCAACCGGTACGGCGAAGCCTACGCGCACATGTTCATCGGCCTGGTCATCTGGCGGCAGGGCCACTTCCGGCGGGCCCTCGACCAGCACCGCCGAGCCCTGGACCTCTTCGACGATCTAGGCGACCGGGACGGCCAGGCCTACGCTCTGACGCACCTTGGCCTGGTGCACTGTCAGCAAGACCGCTACGGGGTGGCTTTCGACCAGCACCACCAGGCCCTGGTCCTCTTCCGGCGGACCGGAAACCGCGACGGCCAGGCCTACGCGCTGACCCATTTGGGCCTGGTCCACTGCCGACAAGGCCGCTATCAACAAGCGATCGACCAGCACCGCCAAGCCCTGGAGCTGTCACGGCAGACCAGCTACCGTGCTTGCGAAGTCGAAGCGCTCAACGGCCTGGGAGAGGCCCTGCGGGCGAGTGACCAGGTGGAAGAAGCCTGTGCTCGGCACGTCGACGCGCTGGCCAGGGCCGTGGCGATCGGTGAACGGTACGAACAGGCCCGCGCTCACGAGGGCATCGCGGCCGCCCACCGCACGGCGGGTGATCTTGAGCAGGCCCGCCGTCACTGCGAAGAGGCCCGCGCCCTTTACGAAGCCCTCGGCGTCCCCGCCGCGGGCGGCGTTCACGCCTGACCGGCCTGCCTTGCTGTAGTGGCAACTGCAGCGAGTCGTGCAACCGGGGCCGGAACCATGAGGGACACGGCCTTCACGGGGGTGAGGCCGTCGTCCCGACCAGACTCCGAACTGGGCTGCACGCCGTGTCCGAACCTCACGCAGCGGCTCGCCCATGACGAGCCGTCAGACTCCCGGTGACGACCTTCGTGCACCTAAGGAGCGAAATGCAGCGTACTACCGCGATTGATCCTCTCCCGCTCGCCAGGGCTGAGGCACTGTCCAGCAACACCTCGTCAACAGGGCCCCGACCGGCAGGAAGCCGGACTGCGGCGGAAGGGCTCGAGCGGCGGTGGCTGCCTGCGGGGGACCCTCGGTCCTTACCGCGGATGGATGCGGAGGTAGCAGGCCGCAACGCAGCCGGCGAGGACGTACAGGTCGTGTACAGCGCACGCGGCGACAAGTTCATGATTGTCCCTCGACAGCAGGTGGCGTCGTGACAGGGAACGAGGAGATCTCCCTCAGTGGTGAGCGGGTTCGGTTGCCAGGGCATCCCTCGCCGGAAGTTCGCGAGTACTTCCGTAATCTGCCGACCTTGCAGAGGTGCGGTTCCACAGCACAGCACCAGGTATTGCTGGACGTCCATGACATCGCCATGGACGTGGCGCGAGTGCTACCCAGGCATGCTGGGTGGGGAGTGCGGCTGGCGGAACTGGAAGCCATGGCGGACAGTGCACATTCGCTGGGTGAGGCTTTGAGGGCAGTTCGCTTGGCCGGACGAATGCTGAGCGAAGCGATCGTCGAGGCGGAAGCGGTGTGGAAAGTGCCGGATCAACCTTCTTCACCTCGCCGTTTCGGTTGGTGTGAGGCCAGCGCCGACCGGGACCAGGCAAGTGCCTTCTGAGCTGGGACGATGAACCTTGCCGAAGATTTTGTCGGTCCACGCCTGACGGTGAGAGGCGCGTAAATCCGGCGACCGGCGTGCGGGCAACGGGGGTTCGTCGGCGACGATCCGCAGTCTTGGTTGGCGGACTACCCGGCCCCATTCAGTGATCAAGCTCGGGACCTGCACGAAGAGACGCGGCACAGGCTCGTACCAGGCGTCGTTCCGCCTGTCCGCCGCAGCGGTGCAATGAGCGTTTTCAGCGTTGCTTCTCCAGAGTGAGGACGGCTCTGGCGATGACGCTCATGCGGTTG
>NZ_BAAATS010000065.1:0-82485 GCF_039533535.1 Streptomyces kunmingensis | reverse complement strand
TACCGCAGGGATCACCGCCCGTCACCCACTACGACAACACCCCGACAAGGTCAGTAGACACTCACCTGGCCGCCTGCCGGATCGGCCAACCACTCATCGAGCATTCGAGGATCACTGGCACCATGCGTGCCTACGCCCGACTGCTCGACTGGACCGAGGGCAGTATCGAGCGGGTCCTGGACGGCGGCGACCCGATCGTGCACGTTGGCGCCGGGAATCCAGCGGACGTCGAGGCGGCGGGGGAGGGAGCAGGGAGCGTCTCCGGCCCAGCGCGAGAGCATGACGCAGCCCTGCCGCTCCGGATCCGCCAGGAAACTCGGCGACGACGGCGAGCTGCTCGATACAGCCGTGATCACACTGCCCGGCGGCGGCCGCGCCCTGGTCATCGTCAAGGCCGGCGAGGGCGCGACACCCGAGCAAATTGGGGAAGACCTGAAGGCATGGCGCGAGACGGAGACCAGCTGAAGGACTTGTCTGTTCCGATCGATGACTAGCTGGTCAGCATCGCGACTGTGGCCCGCCCCGAGAAGGGGCGGGCCACAGTCGTCTGTGCGCGGAACCGCTCGCTGACCTGCGCGTCCCCGAAGATCATTTAGGAGCGGTTTAGGAGTGGGGCCTCAGTACTACTGGCGTAGGGCGGGTGTATTGCCGACGTAGCGCCAGCGTTCAACGGGGCCAAAAAAAGAGGCCCCGGAACCGCCTGACCTGCGGTTTCCGGGGCATTCACCCTGATCGACAACGTGCCCCCGGCAGGATTCGAACCTGCGACACCCGCTTTAGGAGAGCGGTGCTCTATCCCCTGAGCTACGAAGGCGGGGCCCTGCGTGGAACGTGGCTGGATAGTCGGAGTGACGACTCAGCCAGTTCTTGCAAGGTCCGGGACCGCCACGGATGGCGGTTCCAGACAGGGTAGCGGATCGGGGTGGGGCGGTGGAGCGGGGCCACTGGGGGACCCGTCGCCTCTGGGTGAGGGCCCTTGCGTTCGCCTGGTCCCGGTCAGGTCACTGGCTGCCCGTTTGGTTGGTGTTCTGGTGTGGGGGCCAGGGGGAGCCGTGGCCCCCGCCCGGCTGCTGGCCCGGCTGCTGGCCGGGTTGCGGTGGTTGTGCCCATCCGTGCTGCGGCGGTGGTGCCCATCCGTGCTGCGGCGCCGTCGGCACCGGCGCGGTCGGTGTCGCGGGGCGGCGGCGGTTGCGTGCGGCGAGTGCGCCGCCGGTTGCTCCGGCCAGTACGAGAACGCCGAGGCCCGCCAAGATCCAGGGCAGGGTGTTCGAGGTGTTGTCGGAGGCTGAGGTGGGGGCGGGCGAAGTGTCCGTTGACGGGTCGGTGGCCGCGCCGGTGTCTCCCGGTGCTGCCGCCGAGCCTCCGGCCTTGTAGTCCGGCAGCGGGTACTCGTTGGCCGGGCCCGGGCTGCCGGGGGCGGTGAGGGCGATCCGGGGGCGGACTGCGCCGTAGCCGATCTCGTCCGTGCGCTTCTTGCCGCTGACCGGGCCGCTCGCGGTGTTCAGCAGGACGCGCAGGACCTGGTTGTTCGTCCAGTCCGGGTGCTTCGACCAGATCAGTGCCGCCGACGCGGACGCGAGTGCGGTGGCGTCGCTGGTGCCGTGCGAGTCACACACTTCACTGCCGCCCTTGCAGGCGGCGACCATGTCTGCGCCGGGCGCGACCAGGTCGACCTGCGGACCGCGCTGGGATTCGCCGGTCACCTTGAGGTTCTCGCCGATCGCGCCGACGCCGACCACGCCCGGGGTCGCGGCCGGGTACTCCGCTCGGTTGGTTCCCGAACCGGTATTGCCCACGGCCGCGAAGACCAGCTTGTTCTTCGACAGCGCGTAAGCAACCGCGTCATCCAGCTTCTTCGAGTGCTCCTCGCCGCCCAGAGAGATGTTGATGACCTGAGCGTCCGAGTCCGCCGCGTAACGGATGGCCTTGGAGATGTACGTCGGGTAGTCGTCCGGGTTGCCGTCCTTGCGACTCTCTTCGATGAAATCCGGTACCCGGACCGGCAGAATCTTCGCTCCAGGTGCCAGGCCGTAGGAGCCTTCCTCGCTTCCCTTGGCGCCGGTGGCCGCGATCAGGGCCGCCATGCGGGTGCCGTGGCCGGCATAGTCCGATTGCGCGTCCCCGGGGTGCTGTGAGTAGTCCTTGCCCGGCAGTACCTGACCCCGCAGGTCCGCAAGGTCGGGATCGACGCCTGAGTCGAGCACCGCCACCGTGACGCCCTTGCCGGTACTGGTCTTCCACATCTGCTCGGCGTGCATGGCATCCAGGTACCACTGCTCGGCCCGGACGGTCTCGGCGCTCGCTGGCGTCACGGTGACCCCTGCGAGCACGACGCCGGCCACGGCCGACGCCAGCCGAAGCCCGCGGATCTGCTTGGTACGGGAACCCATGATCATCCCTAGTTGTCACGGCGGGTCGTCGGCGGCAGCCCCGGCAGGCGCAGCTCAGGCATCTCTTGCGCAGGCTGTTCCACTTCTGTGTCCTCGCGCTCCGGCCTCTCGTCACGCGGGCGCTCCTCCGGGGCGCGCCGGGCATCATCCTTACGTGCCGTCGGTGAGGCGCCACGGGCGGGTTCGCCGCCGCGCCGCGCCTGGGCGGCGGTGCGGCTCTCCGCTCCACGTACGTCGCCTGCCGTCCGGGGCGTGGCCGACACACCACGTCGTGTCTTCGAGGGCTGTGGCTGCCCACCGACAACACCGTCCGAGTGGGCGGGCATCCGCGCACCGGACACGCTGCTCCCCCGCCCCGCACCGGACGCGACGCCTCGCCCGGGGGACGCTCCTGTGCGAACCCCCTCGATGGCACCGCCTCGGGCAGTTCCGGGTGTTTGTCGGGATGGGGTACCGCCTTGGGATGGGGGGCCACCGACCACCGTGCCTCGTGGAACCGCGCCCGTCGGACGGCCTGTCTGCGGTGGGGTCGGACGGCCACCGGCAATCCCGTCCGACGCCCGGCCCTGGCCCGCGCCACCTGGCCCTCGTACCGGTGACGCGGTGCCGCCCGGTGTCGCTGGCCCCATCCCCGGAACCTCACGCCCCGGCGGAACCACGCGCGACGCTCCGGGGGGACCGGGAGTGCCAGGGGCCGTCGGCGTACCCATCGGTCCACGGGGGCCGTAGGCGGCGGGGACACGGCCGCCGCTCACTGCACGCAGCGGAGCACCGTATCGTCCCGTGCCGCCGAGCGCCGGCGTAGGCGTTCCGGAGATGCCTGAGGTGCCACCTGGCAACGCAGACGGTGGCGACGCGGGAGGTGAGATGGTCGGAGCGGTGGGGGACGGGAGTGAGCCGGCCCTGTCGAGAGCGATGTTCGGTCCACCTACGGGCAGGTCTGGAACCGTTCTCGGCTGCGGGGCAGCTGCGGCAGGGTGGTGGCCTCCTGCTGCGAGTGAGGCACCACGCGCCGCTTCACCAACCACTGCGGCACCCGCTGCGGCAACGCCTACTCCGCCGATCGCAGCCGCGGCCACCGTATTCGATGAATCGTCGGCGGGCTGGCTGGGGCGGTGGGTGAGATCGTCGCGCTGCCGGGGCACGAACTTGGTCGGCAAGTCGGGAAACTCCGGCGCCTTGAGTGCCTCGATCTGATCCGTCGACGCCGCATACGACTGCGCCAGCTTCGTCATCAACTGGGAGGCCTCGGCGCGGTCGTTGTCGTACTGCGACTTCGCCGTTTTCACGGAGGATGCCGACGGGCCGCCGTCATGGTTGCCGACGTCCGTCGACACCGCGGCGTGTGCGTCGAGGATCGAGCGGGCCGCGGCGCTGGAGTTCTTCAGTGTCTCCAGTTGCGGTTTGACCTCGTGCAGCGTGTCCGCCGCGTGGCCGAGCCACTTCCCGGCGCTCTCGCTGTAGTCACCCAGCCTCAACGTCGCCCGCGCGGCGTGATCGATCCATTTGTGGAAGGCGTCGGCGCCCTCGCCCTCCCACTCGACCGACGTGCTGTGGGTCTTCAGGTCGCCGCCGATCTCCTTGATCGTCTTCGCCGCCGATGTCAGCAGCGCACCCAGATCCGCCGCCGTGCCGCCGTCCGCCGGCTCGACCATCGTCCACAGCTCTTCCGGGCTGTGCACCGCGAACCGGTACGACTTGGCCATGCCCCACACCTGGGAACCCAGGTCGCTCATGCCCCGTGCCCTTTCTCGACCGTGCCGGACCCCGCGCCCCGCGCAGCCGCGGTGCCACCGAGTGAGTGGGGCGGCATCACAGGCCACCCGCTTCGCTGTCCGTCGCCTTCGGTGCGGGCTCGCCGCTCGCAGGGGCGTCCGGGCTCCCGTGCGGGGTGCCGTGCGGCGACTTCGCACCTCGGGGTGCCAGTGCGTCGGCCTCGGTGCGGATGCGGTTGAGGCGGGCGCGTACGTCGTCGTCGAGGTTGTCGTAACCCGTCTTGGACGCGTCGACCGTCACGACCAGGCCCTCGATCTGCAGGGCCAGCATCTTGGACAGGTTCTCCAACTGGTGGTGCACGCGCGTGTAGGCGGAGTGCAACGCGTCCGCTTCGTCGAACGCGCCCAACCTGCCGCCCGGCATCGCTCCGTTCGCGATCGACTTCGGCGCTGCCTTCGAGTTCTCCAAGTCGCTTAGCAGCGCGTCGACCCGGCGCTTGAAGGTCGTAAGCGTCTCGCCCTCGACCAGCATGGCCTTCGCGGCCGTGGTGGCGCCGACAGCCATGTTCTGTCCCTCCCCGTAGGGTCCTCCCCGTAGGGTCGGCGTCCGAAGCGACACCGATCGCCCATGCGTCACACACGCAACAAGGCAACAGTATCCGGAGGTTGGTGCCTCCGCGCGTGCCTCCGTGCCTGCTCCACGCGTGCCGCCGTTCGTGCCTCCGCACGCACCTCCGCACGCACCTCCGTACGTGCCTCCGTTCGTGTCTCCCGTTCGTGCTGGGAAACTTGAAGCAGGTCCGGATCGTTAGCCGTGAAACGCTGTTGACTTCGACTTCCTTTTCGGGATCATTACAGGAGCGATCCTTCCAATTCCCCAATGCGAGAGCCGTGGGGGGCAACGGGGCGAGAGGGTGTCGCACGGTTGACGGGGGAGCGAATTCGCTGTGCGCGAGAGGGTGTCGTTCAAGCTGCTCGGGCCGCTCGAAGCAGCCGTCGCCGATCAGCCGATCCGGATCAGCAGCGCACGTCAACGGTCGGTTCTGGCCACCTTGCTGCTCTCCTGCGACCGGGTCGTCTCCGTCGACAGCCTCACCGAGGCGGTGTGGCAGGGGGACCCGCCGGCCACCGCGCGCAACCAGATCGCCATCTGTATTACCTCTCTGCGCAAAATCTTCCGCGAGGCATCCGTTTCAGCGGAAATGATCGAAACAAGCCACCCTGGCTACATACTTCACTCCGCGCACTGCTATATCGACCTGAAGGACCTGAACCAGTCAGTGGCGAAAGCCCGAATGGTGGCCGCTCACGACGAACAGGCGGGCGAGGCAGCCGAGTTGTTCGAGCATGCGCTCGGCCTGTGGCGGGGCCCCGCACTGGAGGGTCTCTCCGGAGCGCACATCGACGACGTCTCCGGGCAGCTGGCCGAGTTCCGGCTCGATGTGTGCGAGGAGTACGCGGCCCTGCAACTGGGGCTCGGCCACCACCACAAGGTCAGTCCGCAACTGGTGGCGCTGGTCAAGGAGAACCCGCTGCGCGAGCAGGCCCGGGCGCATCTGATGCAGGCCCACCACATGGCCGGCCGGCGTGCCGAGGCGCTCCAGGTCTACCGCGAAGGCCGCCGGGCCCTCGTCGACGAGCTCGGCATCGAACCCGGGCCCGTGCTCCAGGAGATGCACCGCCGGGTCCTCCAGGACCCCGAGGAGTCCGGACCGCTTCCCGAGCCGACCCGCCCCGTCGGCAAGGCCCAGGCCCCGGCCCCCGACCCGGCCCCCCTCCCGCCCGCGCCCCAGCCGGAGCCCGCCCCCGGCGCCCCCGGCGCCCCCGGCGCTCCCGCGCAACTGCCGCTCGCGCTGTCCACGTTCACCGGGCGCGAGCCGGAGATCGAGGCGCTGGACGCGCTGCTGAGCGGGGACGCGGATGGGCCGGCGCCGGCCGTGGCCGTCGTCGCGGGGGTGAGCGGCATCGGCAAGAGCGCCCTGATCGTGCACTGGGCGAACCGGATCGCCGACCGCTTTCCCGACGGACAGCTCTTCATCGACGTACAGGGCTATCACCTGTCCAACCGGCCGCTGTCGTCCCTGTCCGTGCTCGACCAGGCGCTGCGCGGGCTCGGCGTGTCCAGCGCGCAGATACCGGCCGGGCTCCAGGAGCGTTCCGCGCTGTACCGCTCGCTGCTGAACCATCGCAAGCTGCTCGTCATCCTGGACGATGTGCGCTCGTTCCAGCAGGTCCAGCCGCTGCTGCCGGGGCGCGGCCAGTGCCTGGTGCTGATCACCAGCCGGGATCCGCTGGACGAGCTGGTCAGTGACTACGGGGCGGTCCAGATCCAGCTGAACGTGATGACGGCGGACGAGGCCGACCGGATGCTCGCCACCGTGATCGGGCAGGACCGGGTCGCCGCCGAGCCCGCGGCCGCGGCGCGCCTCGCGGAGCTGTGCGGGCATCTGCCGCTGGCCCTGCGCATCGCCGCGGGCCGGCTCACCCCGCGGCCCTACCGGTCGCTTCAGCGGCTCGCCGCACGGCTCGAGGACGGGGCCGGGCGGCTCGACGTGCTCAGCCCGTCCGACGGCGGCGTGCGGGCCGGATTCTGGCTCAGCTACCGGGAGTTGACGCCCGAGGCGGCCACGCTGTTCCGGCGCCTCGCGCTGCTCCCGGTGGAGGGGTTCGCCGCGTGGGCGGGCGCCGCGGTGCTCGACGTGGATCTGATGAAGGCCGAGGACCTGCTCGAACAGCTCGTGGACGCACAGCTGTTGGAGCTGTGCATGACGCCGACCGGGCCGGCCCGGTTCCGCTTCCATGAACTGCTGCGCCTGTTCGCCTGGGAGCGCGCGGCGGACGAGGACTCCGCCGAGGAGCGCGCGGACACCCTGGAGCGCGCGTACGGCACCCTGCTCACGCTCGCCGGCTGCGCACACCGGCTGCTCTACGGGATCGGACACCTGCCCAGCCATTCGGCCCGGCTCGCCCATGAGCTGCCGGCGGACGCGGTGGCGGAGCTGCTCGACGATCCGCTGGAGTGGTTCGAGTCGGAGCGCGGCACCATCCTCGCCATGGTGGGTGCCGCCGCGCGACAGGGCGATGCGGCCCACGCCTGGGAACTGACCGCGCGCGCCATGCCGTTGTTCGAGATGCGCAACTACCAGGAGGACTGGCAGCAGGCCGCGCAGAGCGCTCTGGAGAGCGCCCGGCTCGCGGACGACACCCTCGGTGTCACCGTCATGCTGCGTTCGCTCGGCTCGCTCGCCATCTACCAGCGTCGTTACCAGGACGCCGACGGCCTGCTGACCTCGGCGATGGAGCTGCTCGACGGGGCCGACGACCCGCACGAGCGCGCCGTGGTGCTGCGCAATCTCGCCCTGTGCGCCCGCTTCCGCGGTGATCTGGACGGCGCCGCCGAGCACTGCCGGGCCGCGCTCACCCGTTTCCGGGAGACCGACGACCCGGTCAGCGCCGCGCACGCCCTCGGCCTGCTGGCGCAGATCGAGCTGGAGCGCGGTGACAACGACACCGGGATCGCGCTGACCCGGCAGGCCATCACCGCCAGCGCGGAGACCGGGTCGGTGCGCGGCCGGGCCCAGAACATCTACCGGCTGGCCGAGGCGTATCTGCGTATCGGCGATCTGCGCGAGGTGATCGGGACCTGCCAGGAGGTCATCGAGCTCACCCGCGCCCAGGGCGACCGGCTCGGCGAGGCGTACGCGCTGCGCGCGCTGGGCGAGGCCCACTGGCGCCAGGAGCGGTACGACGTCGCGGAGTCGACCCTGGGCGAGGCGTTCACGGCCGCCGAGGACGTCGGGGACCGGTTCCTTCAGGCCCGGATCGAGACCGACCGGGCCTGCTCCGAAGCGCTACGGGGCGATGCCGCGGCGGTGGAGCGGCTGCGGCGGGCCCATCAGGCCTTCACCGTGCTGGCGGCCTCCGCGTGGCAGGAGCGCACCGCGCGGCTCGTCGAGATCGTCGGTGGCGCCGCCGCCGAGGGCCGGCCGGTGCCGCTCGAGCACCTCCTGGCCACCCGGTGACCCGCTGACACCGGTCTGAAAGACAGGCTCTTACTTGGTCCAGGGCAGGTCTTCGTCGCCCTGGCCGTCGTCCTGGCCGTCGTCCTGGTCCTCGTCGCCGAGGGCGTCGGCGAGCGTTCCGCTCACCAGAGAGGTCAGCCCCGTCACGGCGCTGTCGGTGCCCGGGCTGGTCCAGGGCAGGTCGTCGTCGCCCAGGGCGTCGTCGAGCGTCCCGGTCACCAGGGAGGTCACGTCCGTCACGGCGGTGTCGGGGACCGCGCCGGTCCAGGGCAGGTCGTCCGCGCCGGCCGTACCGCTCATCAGTGCGATGTTGACCGCGACCGCTCCGAGCACCGACACGACGAAACCTGTCTTCTTCCGCATGGTCCGAAATCCCCCTCCGTCGCTGAACTGTTCAGCTGCGACAGACCGTACCGCAGCGAATTGTCGCCGCTATTTCTCCTCGATTTTTCTCGTTCTCGGCCGGAGAAAATGAGCCGACATGACCGAGGGCTAGGGTCGGCCCGGAAGTCGTCAGAGGAGGGGGACAAGCGTGCTCGAGGAGATTGGCGTCGGGGTAGATGCGGAACACGCCTACCGCGCTCTGCTGAGGCAGCCGGGCGCGAGCGCGCAGGACATGGCCGAGCAGCTCGGATGGCCGCTCGACCGGGCCGCCGGCGCCCTCGGTGAACTCGCCGGGCTGGCGCTCGTGCAGTCGTCGCAGGAACACCGCGGAGGCGCCCGGGCGGTCGATCCGGAACTCGGCCTCAGATCGCTCGTCCAGTCCCAGGAGCGGGAATTACTCAAACTCCAGCTGTCTCTCTCCAAGAGTAAATCGGCGGCCGAAAAACTCATCTCCGAATACCGGCTCGGAGCCCGTACCGGAGAAATCGAATCGGTGCAGCTCGCCGAGGGGCCCGACGCGATCCAGGCGTGCGTCGAAAAGGTGAGCCAGGAGTGCCGGGAGGAGGCCGAGGCGCTGCTGCCCGGCGGTGCGCAGCCCGCCGACCGGCTGCACGTGGCGAGGCCGCTCGACCGGATGCTGCTCGAGCGGTCCGTGCAGGTGCGGTGCGTCTACGCGCACAGCATCCGCAACGACCGGCCGACCACCGAGTACGCGCAGTGGCTGAGCGAGCAGGGCGGGCAGGTCAGGACCGCGCCGCAGCTGCCGCTCAGGATGCTGATCTGGGACCGGAGCAAGGCCCTGGTGCCGCTCGACCCGGACCAGCCCGACCGGGGTGCGCTGCTGCTCTCCAGCCCGGGGCCGGTGGCCGCGCTGCGCGCCCTGTTCGAGCAGGTGTGGCGGCAGGCCTCCCGGTTCGGCCAGGAGCGACCGCCGGGCGGGGCGCGGGAGCTGAGCGACGAGGAGAGCGCGGTGCTCGGCCTCATGGCGGGCGGCCTCACCGACGAGGTCATCGCCCGCAAGCTCGGGGTCTCGGTGCGCACGAGCCGGCGGATCACCGCCGAGCTGATGACCAAGCTGGGCGCCCGCAGCCGCTTCCAGCTCGGGGCCCTCGCGGCGCAGCGCGGCCTGCTGACGGTCTAGAGGCGACAGAGAAACCCTCGGGCAGAGAAGCCCTCAGGCAGAGGAGTCCTCAGGCAGAAGAGTTCTCAGGCGGTGTCCGTGCCGGGGCGGCCGCGCAGATAGGTGAGGACCGCGAGGACCCGGCGGTTGGTCGTGTCGTCGAGGGAGAGGTCGAGCTTGGTGAGGATGGAGCCGAAGTGCTTGCTGACGGTTCCCTCGCTGACCACCATGGCCGCGGCGATCGACGCGTTGGACTTGCCCTCCGCCATCAGCGCGAGCACCTCCTGTTCCCGTGCGGTGAGCCGGGCCAGCGGATCGCGGCGGTGCCTGATCAGCTGGCGCACCACCTCGGGGTCGACGACGGTGCCGCCCTCGGCGACCCGGTGCACCCCGTCGATGAACTCCTCGACGTGACCGATGCGTTCCTTCAGGAGATAGCCGACGCCGGTGCCGTCCGAGGAGTCGAGCAGGTCCTCGGCGTAGGAGCGCTGGACGTACTGGCTGAGGACCAGGATCGGCAGTCCCGGCCGGCGGCGGCGCAGGGCGATGGCGGCGCGCAGGCCCTCGTCGGAGAAGCCGGGCGGCATCCGTACGTCGGTCACCACGATGTCGGGGTCGTGCGCGGGAACGGCCTCGGTGAGTTCGTCCGCGGTGCCCACGGCGGCGACCACCTGGTGGCCGAAGCGCTCCATGAGGCCGACGAGTCCTTCGCGGAGCAGAACACTGTCCTCGGCCAGCACGATGCGCAGCATGCTTCCTCAATCAAACGGTGTGATCAGGTGGTGTGATCAGGCGGTTGAGCAGGGGACTTGCAGGCGGAACACGGTGGGGCCGCCGGGCGGACTGGACACTAGCAGGCGGCCGTCGAGGACCGAGACGCGATCGGAGACGCCCTGGAGGCCCGTGCCGCGCCCGGTGTCCGCGCCTCCGTGGCCGTCGTCCTCGACCTCCACGACCAGCCGGTTCTTGTCGAGGTGGCCGCGGACCGTGGCCCGGTTCGCGCCGCTGTGCTTGGCGACGTTGGCGAGGGCCTCGCTGACCGCGAAGTACACGGCCGTCTCGATCGCCTCCGGGGGCCGGGCCGGCAGGTCGATGTCCACGTCGACGGGGATCGCGGAGCGGTCCGCGAGGTCCTCGACGGCCGCCACCAGGCCCCGGTCGGTCAGGACTTGGGGGTGGATGCCGCGGATCAGCTCCCGGATCTCGACAAGGGCGGTGGCCGCCTCGTCCTGCGCCTTGGCTAGCAGCGAACCCAGCGGGCCCTGGGGCGCGTCGAGCCGGGCCAGGCCCAGCGTCATGGACAGCGCGACGAGCCGCTGCTGCGCACCGTCGTGCAGATCGCGCTCGATACGGCGCCGTTCCGCCTCGAAGGCGTCCACGAGACGGAGCCGGGAGCGGCCCAACTCCTTGATACGGGTGTTCAGTTCGCCGGTCGGCGAGGCCAGCAGGAAGCGGGTGAGGGCGGCCCGGCCCGCGGCGATCGCGCCGAGCGGATAGGCGAGGACGGGCAGCAGCAGCAGTCCGGCGAGGGCCGCCCCGAGGGCCCCGGGCCAGCTGGTCACGATCCACATCTTCAGGACCCGCGCCTCCTCGCCGTCGACCGCCATCAGTACCGGCGTCGCGAGCAGCCCGCCGCACACGAGGAGGGCGGAGCCGACGACGAGCGCTTCGAGGGGCCACAGCAGGAATCCAAAGAGGACCGCGTAGCCCAGCTCGCGCCAGGTGGCGCGCTCCTGGAGCCGGGTGCGCAGCCAGGCGCTGAGACCGGTGCGGTCGGGCTCGCGGTGCGGATCGGCGAGGGGCTCGCTGTCGATCAGACGCAGCCGGCGGCGCTCGACGGAGGCCAGCGGCACCCCGGTGAGGACGAGGACCAGCAGCAGCGGCAGGCCCACGACCACGACGGTGAGCACGCCGCCCGCGACGGCGAGCAGCACCAGGGTGACCAGGGTGGCCAGGCCGAGGGCGACGCTGCTGAGCAGGTAGAGCGCCGCGCGCCAGGGCCAGCCGCCCAGTACGTAGCGGCGCTGGTGGAGCCGGGTCCAGATCGTCGGGGAATGCATGCGGCGCACGCTATGAGACCTTTCCGGCCCGGACCACCCAGCTAGGTCCACCATCGGGATGGGCGCGGGCTACCGGCGGAGACTGAGCCCAGCTGCGATGTGCGGGGCGGCCTGCGCGCGGTCTGCTGTACGGGTCCCGATCGACGGGGCGACGGTACGGCTGGGGGACCGAAATGGCTTGGATCCAGGGACAGTTGGCGGCTGTGCCCGCGTGGCTGACGCTGCTGATCGTCTTCCTGCTTCCCATGGCGGAGCCCGCGCTCCCGCTGCTCGGCATGCTGCTTCCTTCGCAGACCGCCCTGATGGCGAGCGGTGTGCTCGCGCACCACGGCGCTCTGCCCGTTCCGGCCGCGATCGCGATGGCGGTGCTCGGTGCGCTCGCGGGCAATGTGCTCGGTCATCTGGTGGGGCGCCGGTGGGGCCCGCGGCTCGCCGCGAACCTGCCGGAGCGGGTGACCGGCTCGCGCGGTTACCGTGCGGCGCTGCACACCGTCGGCGCGTACAGCGCACGGGCCGTGCTGCTCGGCCGGTTCAACGTGGCGCTGCGCACGCTGGTGCCCGTGATGTGCGGGGCCGCCGGGGTGCCCTGGGCCCGCTTTCTCGGCCTGTCGCTGCTCGGCAGCCTGCTGTGGGCGCCCAGTTGTGTGGCGGTCGGGCTGATCGCGGGCGGCTCCTGGCAGAAGTGGGGCGGCTCGGGAATGCTGGCCGCCGCGGGCGTCGTGCTGCTGCTGACCAGTTCCCTGCCGATGCTGTTCTCGTACCGCAGCAGCAGGAGGGCGCAGGCCCAGACCCAGGAGGGCGCCGCGCTCACCACCGCTGGTTGAGATGCGTCAGGACTCACCACCGCTGGTTGAGATACGTCAGGAGGTCAGCCTCGTTCGGTACGAGGTAGAAGTGGTCGCCGGGGAAGACCTGGTGCTCGTAACCGGAGGTGGTCAGAGCCTGCCAGGACAGCAGGTCGGTCAGGGAGCAGCCCGGGTCGTCCGCGCCGCCGACCGCGGTGAGCGGCGCGCGTAGCGGGGCCGGGCCGGTGGGCCGGTAGGACTCGATGAGGCGGAAGTCGCCGCGCAGCGAGGGCAGCAGGAGCGGGCGCAGGTCGGGGTCGTCGTAGACGGCGGAGCCCAGGTCTCCCAGGCCCCGGGCGGAGGCGATCAGGCTCTCGTCGTCGAGGAGGTGGAGGGTGCCGCCGCGTTCGGTGTGGGGGGCGCCGCGCCCGGAGACGACGATGCGTGCGGGCACGATGCCGTGCCGTTCGTCGAGGCGGCGCGCCACCTCGTAGGCGACGGCGGAGCCGAGGCTGTGCCCGAACAGGGCGAGCGGGGCGGCGAGTTCGGGCCCGAGGACGTCTTCGAGGGCGTCCGTGATGCGGTCCGCGAGCTCCTCCATGGACTCGGCGCAGGGTTCGGCGAGCCGCTCCTGGCGGCCGGGGTACTGGGTGGCGAGCAGTTCGACGCCGCGTGGCAGGCGGGCCGCCCAGCCGTGGAAGAGGGACGCCGTGCCGCCCGCGTGCGGGAAGCCCACGAGGCGCAGCCGGACGTCCCCGCCCCGGGCCGGGTAGCGCCGGAACCAGCGACTCCTGACCCCGGCCCGCGCCAAGCCCCCGGTCTGCGCCAAGCCCCCGGTCTGTGCCAAGCCCCCGGTCTGCGCCAAGCCCCCTGCTTCTGCGATGCCCATGCGGATCCACCCTCACCCTGTCGTGGCACGGCCCTTGGTGGGCCCCGGCCTTGTCATGATCCGTCGCTGCCGGGTCCGCGGGCGGGGACGGCGGCGGCAGGACGTTGCCGGTGCAGGTTCCTGCCGCCCTGGGACCTGCCCTTTTCCTACCTGGTGCAGCCATCGTGCACAGGAGGGTGGAGCTACCTCCACCCCCAAGACTCCGTCCCGCTGCGATGTAACCGTCGGGCGGGCCCGATTGAGTGGACACCATGAATCAAGCAGCCGTCCGGCTCCGCTCCGTGACCCGGTCCTACGGGACAGGCGAGAACGCGGTCACCGCCCTCGACCAGGTCAGCCTCGACATCCCGCGCGGTACCTTCACCGCCGTCATGGGCCCGTCGGGCTCCGGCAAGTCGACCCTGTTGCAGTGCACGGCGGGGCTCGACCGGCCGACCGCGGGCCATGTCTTCCTCGGGGAGACCGATCTGACCCGGCTGAGCGAGAAGAAGCTGACGCTGCTGCGCCGGCAGCGCATCGGTTTCGTCTTCCAGGCGTTCAACCTGCTGCCCGCGCTGACCGCCGAGCAGAACGTCGGCCTTCCGCTGCGGCTCGCGGGCCGCAGGCCCAAGCGGGCCGAGGTCCTGGAGGTCCTGGAGAAGGTCGGCCTGCGGGAGCGCGCCGGGCACCGGCCCAGCGAGATGTCGGGCGGCCAGCAGCAGCGCGTGGCGCTCGCCCGCGCCCTGGTCACCAAGCCGGAGGTGCTGTTCGGCGACGAGCCGACCGGCGCCCTGGACTCCACCACGAGCCGTGAGGTGCTGACGCTGCTGCGGGCGATGGTCGACCGCGGCCAGACGGTGATCATGGTGACGCACGACCCGGTCGCCGCCTCCTACGCGGACCAGGTGCTCTTCCTCGCCGACGGCACCGTCCAGGGCGAACTGCACGCGCCGACGGCGGAGCAGGTCGCCCACCGGATGACCGCCCTGAGCGCCGTCCCCTCGAAGGCCGCGGCGGTGGCGTCGTGCTGAGTCTCGCGCTGCGCGGCATGCGCACCCGCTGGGTCACCTTCGTCGGCTCGTTCGTCGCGCTGGCGCTCGGGGTGGCCCTCATCGCCACGACGGGGCTCGCGCTCGCGGCGACGTTCGACGCGCCGGAGCGGGGCACCGAACGGTTCGCCGAGGCCCGGGTCGTGGTGCAGGGCACCGACGAACTGAAGGCCGACACCCCGATCGGGGTGCGTACGTCGGCCCTGACCGACCCGCGTGCGGTGCCGCAGGAGCTGGCGGACCGGCTGAAGAAGGTGGGAGCCACCGCCGAGGACCGTACGTTCCCGGTCGCGGTGCGGGGCGCGGACCGGCGCCTCGGCACGGACGCGGACGCGCTCGTGGGCCACTCGTGGGCGGTCGCCGCCGCCACGCCGTACCGCCTGTCCACCGGACGCGCCCCCACTGCGCCCGGCGAGGTCGTCGTCACGACCGGACCCGGCGCGCAGGTGCGCACCGGCGACCGGATCGAGGTGGCCGCGCCCGAGGGAACCGGTACCCGCACCGTGGTCGGTACGGTGCCGGCGGCCGGGTTCGAGTCGGCGGTGTTCTTCACCGCGGCCGAGGCCGCGCGCCTCGCGCCCCGCATCGACCGCCTGACGGTGGACGCCGACCCGGCCGCGGTCCGTGCCGCCGTCGGCACCGGCTCGGGCATGGCCGTGCTCTCCGGCGACGACCGGCGGCGCGCCGATCCCGACCCGGACCGCGACAAGGAGGCCCTGGTCTCCGTGAACGCCCTGCTCGGCACCGCGGCCGGCATCACCGCGTTCGTCTCCGTGTTCGTGGTCGCCTCGACGTTCACCTTCGCGGTGGCGCAGCGCAGGCGGGAGTTCGGACTCCTGCGGATGGCGGGCGCGACCCCCGGCCAGGTACGGCGCATGGTCTACGCGGAGGCCCTGGTGATCGGGGTGCTCGCGTCGGGTGCGGGGTGCTGGCTGGGCCGGTGGGCCGCGCCGCGGCTCGCCTCGTGGATGTCGGGGCAGGGCATCGCCCCGGCCTGGTTCCGGATCGGTGAGCAGACCTGGCCGCTCCACGTCGCCTTCTGGACCGGCCTGACGGTGGCCCTGTGCGGCGTCGTCGTGGCGTCCTTCCGGGCGGGCCGGACCGGCCCGACGGCGGCGCTGCGCGAGTCCGCCGTCGACAGCGGCGCGATGCCGTGGAGCCGCCGCCTCGTGGCCGGGGCCGTGCTACTCACCGGCCTCGGCCTGCTGGTCATGGCGCTGGTGGACAACCCCGGCGACGTGCTGAAGCGCAAGACGTACATCACCCAGCCGATGCTGCTCATCGTGGCGTTCGCGCTGTTCGCGCCGGTCCTGGTGCGGCCGCTGGCCCGCCTGCTGACCTGGCTGCCCGCCCGGCTGCCGGGCGCCGTGGGCATGCTGGCGCGGGAGAACGCGGCGGCCGGGGTGCGCCGGACGGCGGCCGTGGCCGCGCCGGTCATCATCACCGTGGCGCTCGCCTGCTCCCTGATGGGCACGACCGCCACCATCAACGAGGCCAAGGCCGCCGAGGCCCGCACCCAGACGCGGGCCGACTACGTGGCCTCGGCGGGTGCCGCGGGCCGGGAGCTGCCCGCCGGGTTCGTCCACGCGGCCCGCTCCGTCCCCGGCGTCACGGTCAGCACGTCCCGCTCGACCGGGGTGACGGTCCTGGAGGAGGGCACCGCCCTGGTCCGCTCCGAGGCCCGCGCGGTCGCCAGCGCCGCCGACCTGGCCGAGGTGTCCCATCTCCCGGTCGTGGCGGGCAAGTTGACCGACCTCGACGACGACAGCATCGTCGTCAACGAGGAGTGGCTGACCACCCGGGTCGGGCAGCGGGTACCCGTCTGGCTCGGCGACGGCCGCAAGGCGGACCTCAGGATCACCGCGGTCCTCGCGGTCGGCACCGGCAACAACGGCGTCTACCTCAGCGAGCGCAACGCCGCCGGCGCGGGCGTCGACCGCGTCGACATCAAGGTCGCCGCCGGCGCGGACCGGGCCGCCGTCGACCGGCGGCTGCACGCGGCGGGCGAGGCGAGCGGCGTCGAGGTGCTCGGCGCCGGACAGTGGATCGAGACGCACTACCCGCGCTCCAGCGAGTCCACCCGGCTCGGCCTGCTCATGATCCTGGCCATCGCCCTCGTCTACACCGGCATCGCGCTCGCCAACACGCTGGTCATGGCCACCACCGACCGGGTCCGCGACCTCGCCGCGCTGCGTCTGACGGGCGCGACCAAGTCCCAGGTGCTGCGCCTGGTCGCCGTCGAGTCGGTGATGGTCGTGGTGGTCGGCGCGGTGCTCGGCGCCGCCGTCTCCGCGGTGAACCTGCTCGGCGTGCGTACCGCCCTCGGCCTGCTCGACGTGCGGTCCTCGATCGTCGTGCCCTGGCCGACGGTGGGCGCGGTGATCGCCGCCAGCGCACTCCTGGCGGTCCTCGCGGCCACGCTGCCCGCGTCGTTCGCCCTGCGTACCCGGCCGGTGGAGCTGGCGGGCATGCGCGAGTAGAGCCGGCGGCGCCGTACCGACCGATCCCTACGAGCACGAGAGGCACAGACGTTGACGAGTGAGACCGGGGCACCCGGGTCGATGTTCGAAAAGTTCCTGCGCTGTCCCCGGCAGGTCGGTGCCATGGCTCCCGGTGCGCGCCGGCTGGCCACCGAGGTGGTCCTGCCCGTGCCCGAGTCCGGGGACCCGGTGGTCGTCGAACTCGGGGCGGGTGCGGGCGTGTTCACCGGCCTGATCCAGGAGCTCCTCGGCGGTCGCGGCCATCACCTGGCCGTGGAGGCCGACCCCCGGCTCGCCTCGTCGCTCGCCGCGCGCCATCCGCGGGCGCGGATCCTGAACGACGACGCTTCCGCGCTGCCGCAGCTGCTCGCCGAGTACGGCCTGGGCGCGGCGGACGTCGTCATCAGCGGGCTGCCCTGGGCCGGCCCGGACCGTGCGACGCAGCGCACCACGCTCGACTGCGTACGCCGGGTGCTCGCGCCGCAGGGCGCGTTCACGGCCTTCGGCTATGCGCACGCGACGCGCCTGACGTCCGCGCGGCGCTTCCGGCGCATGCTCGGCTCGTCCTTCGAAGAGGTGATACCGGGCCGCACGGTCTGGGGCAGCATGCCGCCGGCGTTCGTCTATCACGCCCGGCGTCCGCGCCCCCGCAAATCGGCCGAGACGATCGATCTGCTCGCCGCGCAGCTCGCCTCGCGCGCCGCGGCAGCCACCGACATGCGCTTCTGAAATCCCCCGCAGAGCGCATGAATCCGCCGCCGTACCTGTGGATCGGGTACGGCGGCGGAGCCATGTGCTGTGTCAGGCGTCGGACGGCTCGGCCATCGCCACGGCGATCTTGCGCGGGCCGGTGAAGGGCTCGCGGGCGTGCGCGGCCAGCATGTTGTCGACGACCAGGACGTCGTGCCGCTGCCAGTCGAAGCGGGTACTGGCGTCCCGGTAGCACTGGCGCAGATGCGCGACGACGTCGTCAGGGATCGGCGCCCCGTCCCCGTAGTAGGAGTTGGTGGGCAGGTCCTCGGGGGCGAAGATCTCCAGGAGGCCGTCGCGGACATCGGGGGCGACCGTGCTGACGTGGAAGAACGTGATGTGGTTGAACCACACGGTCTCGCCCGTCACCGGGTGCCGGTGCACCGCGTCGCGCACCGCCGTGGTGCGCAGCCCGCCCGCGGTCCACTCCACGCCGATGCCCTTGCTCGCGCAGTACGCCTCGACCCGGTCCTTGTCGTCGGTGTTGAACGCCTGCTGCCACGGCACCCCGAAGTCCTCGTGGAAGTTGCGCACCACACGCCAACGGCGCCGGGTGAACTCCTCCCGTACGTCGGGGTCGATGGCCGCGTGGACGGCACGGATGTCGGCGAGCGGGGTGGCGCCGAGGGTGTGGGCGGGCTCGATGCAGAAGAAGTACAGGGTCTGCGGCCAGACCGATTGGTACGAGTTCTCGTTGTGCAGGAAGATCTCCTCGTCCGCCGGATAGTCGGTCGAGGTGTACACCTGCCCCTTGATGGTGGAGCGCGGCGAGGAGCGTTCCGCGTACGTCAGCGGCGGGGTGCCCGACAGGGCGTGCACCGAGCCGTTGAAGCCGTCGACGCCGTCGACCGTGAAGCCGCGCAGCAGGACGGCGCCGCGTTCGGTGAGGGCCGCGCGCAGGGCGGGCCTGTGCCGCGCGATGTACGCGCCGATCTCGTCGGCCGGGTCCGGCGCGAGGAAGACCTTCGGCAGGTAGCCGGAGGGGTCGACTCCCGCTGCCCGCACGCTTGTTGGGGAAGATATCGCCTGGATGGTCATGGTGGTGGTCAGCTCCTGGGGGAGGCGAAGGGTTCGAGCAGGGAGTGGTCCGGTGTGGCGCCCTCGGCGCGCAGGACGACGGGGCCCGCGCTGCCGGCGGGCCGGGCGAGCGCCACGAACAGGCCGGAGTGGTTCGGTACGTCCTGGACGAGCCAGTCACCGCCGTCGCCGTCCGTGCCGCGGACGACGAGGGGCCCCGGGTCCTCGGGGTGGACCTCCATCGACTTGAGGTCCCCGGTGATGCCGACGCCGATCGCCTTCACGACTGCCTCCTTGCGGGTCCAGCACCGCAGGAAGGCGGCCTCGCGTGCACCGTCGTCCGGCAGGCTGTCCAGATGGGTGAGTTCGGACGGGGACAGGACGAGCGACGTGGCGCCGGCCGGGATGCCTGACCGGCCGTCCTCCACGTCGACGCCGACCTGTCCCGCGCAGGTGACCGCGAGGGCCCAGTGCGGGCCCGCGTGGGACAGGTTGAACTCCAGTGCGGTGTGCGGCGCCTCGACGACGGGCCTGCCGTGCCGGGGGTCGGCGCACCACGGGCACGGCGTCGTGCCGAACCGGATGCCCGCGGGCGCCACCCCCAGATACCGGGCGAGCACCCGGCGTACGGCGATGTGGGCGCCCGCGTAGCGCAGTCCGTCCGTCCGTGACCTGCGGTGCATCACCGTGCGTTCGGCCGCGGAGAGCAGCCGCAGGTCGGCGGCGGACGGCGGGGCGTGCGTGGCGCCCTGCCAGAGATGGACGCCACCGCTGCTCCTCAAGGCGCGGTCTTCGCGCTCAGCGGTACTCACCGGGCCTCAGTCGGACATCGCGACGAGCACGCGGCGGGACCCGGTGAAGGGCCGGCGGCCGTGCGAGACCAGCATGTTGTCGATGAGCATCAGATCGCCCGTGCGCCAGTCGCAGTCGACGGCGGCGTCCAGGCCCCGGTCGCGGATCTGGAGGACGTACGCGTCGGGGATGGGCGAGCCGTCGGCGAACGTGACGGACTGCGGGAGTTCGTCGGCCGGCATGATCTGGGCGAGGGCGGCGGCGGTGTCGTCGCCGAGGCCCGCCGGGTGCCACTGGTCGGACTGGTTGAACCAGACCTCCGCGCCGGTCACCGGGTGGACGGCGGTCGCGGGCCGGATCTGGCGCACCCGCAGCGAGCCGTCCGGCTTCCACTCCCACTGGGCGCCGGTCCGCCCGAGGAAGGCCTCCACCTCGGCGCGGTCGGTGGTCTCGAAGGTGTCCTGCCAGCTCTTGCCGAGGCCGAGGCCGTCGTGCAGGTTCTGCTGGTAGCGGACGCCGCCCTTGAACGCCTCGCGGACCTCGGGGTCCAGCGACTCGAACCACAGCGCGGAGTCCGTCACCGGGGTGGCGCCACCGGTCTCGGCGGCCTTCTGGCAGAAGAAGAGGAGGCGGGCCGGCCACGCGTGGGCGTACGACATCTCGTTGTGCATCGAGATGGTGAACTCCTGCGGGTACTCCGTGGACGTGTAGACGTTCTTGCCGACCTTGGTGCGCGGCGAGTTGCCGTGGACGTAGGCGAGCCGGTTGGGCAGCAGCTCGTCCATGACCGGTTCGAGCTCCTCCTGGGTGACGCCGAAGCCGCGGAAGATCAGCGCCTTCTCCTTGACGAGCTGGTCGTCGATGGTGGCGGTGTCGCCGATCACCTTGAGCAGCCCGGCGGCCGATGCCTCGACCCCGGCGCTCTGCGGGGTGATGACCAGCGGGGTCCAGCTGGGGGTCGCGTTCATGAGGTGCGTTCTCCTTCTGCTTCTTCTGCTTCTTCTACGGGTTCTTGCTGCTGTTCCTCGTCGGCGAGGAGCCGGGTCAGTGCGGAGGCGACGGCGACGAGCGCGAGGGCGCCCATCGCCGCGCCGAGCAGGACGGCGGTGCGGCCCGCTCCGAGGGAGTCGAGGAGCACGCCCCCGGCGAGCGCGCCGAGCGCGTTGGCGCCCGAACCGGTCAGCTGGAGCGCGCTGTTGACGCGCCCCTGGAGGGAGTCGGGGGTGGTGCGTACCTGGTGGACGCCGCCGGCGACGCTGACGGCGCCGCCCACCAGGCTCATGGCGGCCAGCAGTGCTCCGAGGAGCAGCGGCGACCGGGTCAGGGCGAGGGCGGGCACGAGCAGCGCCCACACCAGGAGCGCTCCGCGGACCAGGGCGACCAGGCCGAAACGGCGCATGCCCCAGCCGCCGCACAGGGCGCCGGTCGCGCCGCCCGCCCCGCTGATCGCCGCGATGACGCCGACCGTCGCGGGCGAGAGCCCGTCCTCGTACAGGACGAACGCGGGCAGCAGGGCCAGCGCCTGGAAGATGACGTTGCTGCCAGAGATCAGCAGCGTGATCCTGCGCAGGAAGCGGCGCCGCCACAGCCAGCGCAGCCCTTCGGCGATCTCGGGGCCGAGCCTGCGCCGGGCCGCCCTGGGCCGTGCGCCGAACGGCGTCCTGACGCACAGGACGGCGAGCAGCGACAGCAGATGGGCGACGCTCCCGAGCAGGAACGGAGACCAGCGTGCGGCGGCGAACGCGGCGCTGCCGAGCGGCTGCCCGAGCAGGCCCGCGGCCCGCCCCCGCGCCTCGTTCCCGGAGAGCGCGGCGGTGAGCTGCGCGGCGGGGACGACGTGCCGGACGCAGGCCCGTTCGGCGAGGCGGTAGCAGACCATCAGCGACCCCTCGGCGAACGAGGCCGCCGCCAGGTGCGCGAGATGGACCTCGCCGGCCGCGACCGCCGCGACCACGCTCGCCGTGGACAGGACGCAGCCCGCGCTGCACACGAGCATCGTGCGGCGTCTGTTCCACCGGTCGACGAGCGCGCCCGCGGGCAACTGCACCAGCAGCTGCGGGAGTTGGGCGGCGAATCCGGCCACCGCTCCCGCCGCCGCCGATCCGGTGGACCAGATCAGCAGCAGCGGGTAGGCGACGGAGGTGGCGCGGGAGCCGAGCAGGGTGAGCCCGGCGCCGCTCCACAGCATCAGATAGTCGCGGTTGCGGCGCAGCGGGACCGGATCCGGCCCCTTCGTCCGCGGGTCCGCGGGGGCCGTCCGGTCGTCGGTGACGCTCACTCTCCCGGTGCGGCAGGGCCGCCCGCTCGGCACCACTTCAGGACGGCCATCGCGCTGTGCATCTTGTTCTCGGCCTGCTCGAAGGCGATGCTGTGCGGCCCGTCGAGCACCTCGGCGGTGACCTCGTCGCCGCGGTGCGCGGGCAGGTCGTGCAGGAACACCGCCTTGGGGCTCGAATCCCACAGCGCCGCACCGACCTGGAACGGGGCGAAGACGTCCCGCCAGCGCGGGTCGGGCTTGCTGGTGCCCGTGGTCTGCCAGCGCGTGGTGTAGATCGCGTCGACGTCGGCGGGCAGGCCGGCCATGTCGTGGCGTTCGCGGACGCTCGCGCCGCTGCGGGCGGCGTGCGCCTCGGCCCGCGCGAGGTACGCCGGGTCGAGGCCGTAGCCGGGCGGGGTGCGCAGTTCCAGCTCGGCGCCGGGGAAGCGGCTCAGGGCGAGGGCGATCGCGGACGCCGTGTTGTTGCCCTCACCCACGTACAGGACGCGCAGCCCTTCCAGGCGGCCGAAGCGCGCGCTCAGGGTGGTGAGGTCGGTGAGGGCCTGCGTGGGGTGTTCGCCGGCGCTCATCGCGTTGACGACGGACATCCGCCGCTGGCTCGCCCAGGCCCGCATCTCCGCCTCGTCGCCCGCGGTGCGGGCCACGAGGACGTCGAGCATGCGGGAGAGCACGGCGCCGGTGTCCTCGCTGGTCTCCCCGGTGTTGAGCTGGAGATCGCCGGGCCCGTACGTGAGCAGCGAGGCGCCCAGGCGCAGGGCGCCGCTGGAGAACGCGGTACGGGTACGGGTGGACGTCTTGCTGAAGTAGATCCCCACGACCTCGTCCCGCAGGGGTTTCGGGCCGCCCTTGCGGTCGGCGGCGCGGAATTCGACGCCGTCCGCCACGAGGGTGCGCAGGTCGTCGTCGGTGAGGTCGTCGACGGAGATGAGGTGGCGTGTGCGGGGGTGGTGCACAGGGTCCTCCTGGGTGGGGGTGGCAGAACGGGGGCCGGGGGTGGCCGGGTGCGGGCCGCGGGTGGTCATGCGCGCTCCTCGTCGGTGACGACGGGGGAGAGCAGCGGATGGTCGGCGGGGGCGTCGGTGCCGGTGCCCGCGGAGGCCCAGTCCGCCATCAGCTCGCCCTTGCCGAACGCCTCTTCGGCCTTGCCGAGGCGGGCGGTCAGCTGCTTGACGACGCTCTTGCCGCTGTCGGAGTTGGTGAGGGCGACCAGGCCGACGCCGCTGCCGAGGTGGGAGAGCGAGAGGTTCCAGTAGCCGGCGGGTTCGCCGCCGTGGCCGAACTCGGCGTCGCTGCCGGTGTCGTCGACGATGGTGCCGAGGCCGTAGAAGCTGCCCGGATGGGTGGCGAGCAGTTCCTGGGCGACCGTGCGGGGCAGCAGGGCCCCTTCGTGGCCGAGGAGCGAGGCCCGTATTTGCCGGGCGAGCTTCGCGAGGTCCCCGGCCGTCGTCCACAGCCCGGCGGCGGCGAGGTGGGCCCGGGCACGCCAACCGCCTTCCATCGCAACGCCCTTGACGTGGTGGCCGAGCGCGACCGGGCGCCCGGCGGTGGCCGGGAAGTCCTGGCCGAAGCTGCTGCCCGTCATGGCGAGCGGCGCGAGGACCAGGCGGTGCGCGAGGTCCTGGAACGCCTCACCGGTGACGTCCTCCAGGAGCTGCTGGAGGACCCAGTAGTGCGTACTGGACTTGCGGAACGTCGAGCCGGGCACCAGCTGCCGCCGCACCCGCGGGGTCGAGACGATGCCCGTGCCCTCCAACAGGTCGCCCAGCGTCGGCACTTCACCGCCCGGCGGGAAACCGACGCTGCGGTGCCTGGCGAGACCGGCGGTGTGCCCGAGCAGCTGCCGGACCGTCACCGCGCCGGGCGCCGAGTCGAGCTCGTCCAGGTGCCAGGACGTCAGGTGCGCCTCGATGGGATCGTCCAGGGCGATACGCCCCTCGGCGACGAGCCGCAGCGTCGCGAACGCCGTGACGTGCTTGCTGATCGAGCCGACCTGGAACAGCGTGTCCGGGGTGACCGGCCGGTCGCCGTCCACCGCGAGGACACCGGCCGCGTGGGTGCGCACCGAGCCGTCCGCGCCGAGCAGCGCCAGGCTCACGCCGGGCACCTGGTGCTCGGCCATGAGGGACTCCAGGTCGCCGAGGGCGACCGTCCCCGTGGCCCGGGTCTCGCCTCCGAGCAGCGCCGCGACCTCGGCGAGCGGCCCCTCGGCCAGCCGGGTGGCGTCGCCGCCCGCGGCCTGCTTCAGGAGCGAGGCGAGGAGTTCGGCCGGGACCTCGACCCGGGCGGGCTCGGCCGCGGGGGCCTCCTCGACCACGGCGGCGGCAGCGTCGGCGGCGGCGCTGTCCTCGTCGATGGCCGCGGCCAGATCGATGAGCGTCCCGTGCTGGTACATGCGCCAGACCGAGACCGCGAGGCCCTCACGGCGGGCCGCCGCGAGCACCTGGATCATCAGGATGGAGTGCCCGCCGAGCTCGAAGAACTCGTCGTGCACGCCGATCTCGTCGACGCCGAGCACCTCGGACCAGATCTTGGCCAGCATGCGCTCGGTGTCGGTGCGCGGTGCCACGAAGTCGCGGCCCGAGCGCATCGCCGAACGGTCCGGCGCGGCCAGCGCCTTGCGGTCGACCTTGCCGTTGGCGTTGAGCGGGACGGCGTCCAGGGTGACGAACGCGGACGGCACCATGTACTCCGGCAGCAGCGCACCGCAGTCGTCGGCGAGGGCCGCGGCGTCGGGGAGCTGCCGGCCCTCCTCGGGCACGAGGTAGGCGACGAGGCGCTTGTCGCCGGGGGTCGGCTCGTGGACGGCGACCACGGCGTCCCGGACGGTCGGGAGAGCGGCCAGCACGGCCTGGACCTCGCCGAGTTCGACACGGTAGCCGCGGATCTTCACCTGGTCGTCGAGGCGGCCGAGGAACTCGATGTTCCCGTCGGCGAGCATCCGGACCCGGTCGCCCGTGCGGTACAGGCGGCTGCCCGCGGGCCCGTACGGGTCGGGCACGAACCGCTCGGCCGTCAGGTCCGGGCGGCCCGCGTAGCCGCGGGCCACACCGGTGCCGCCGACGTACAGCTCGCCGAGGACACCGGCCGGCACCTCGCGCATCGCCGCGTCCAGGACGTACGCCGTCATGTTCGGCAGCGGGCGGCCGATCGGGACGACGTCGAGCGGGACGTGAGCGGTGACGGGGTGGATGGTGGAGCCGACGGACGCCTCGGTCGGCCCGTACTCGTTGATCATGCGGCCGGAGCCGAGGACCTCCAGGGACTGGTTGGCGGTGGCGCCCGGGAGGGCCTCGCCCGCGACGACGTAGACCTGGCTGAGCCGGTCGACCTGCTCGGTGGTGAGCTGCTCGGTGAGGATGTCGAGGTGGCCGGGCGTCAGCTTGACGAAGCTGTACGGGCCGCCGTCCAGGAGCGCGGCCGACAGGTCGGCGGGCAGCGTGTCCTGCGGGACGACGTGCACGGCCTGCCCGGTGACCAGCGGCCCCCACAGGTTGGGGACGACGAGGTCGAAGGCGACCGAGGAGAACAGCGGCGCGCCGCCCGTGCCGCGCACGGCGAGTTCGTCCGCCGCCCAGGCGACGTGGTTGGCCAGGCCCCGGTGCGGGACCTGGACGCCCTTGGGCCGCCCGGTGGAGCCGGAGGTGAAGATGACGTAGGCGAGCCGCTCGAGGTCGTCGACCCGGGCCACGGCCCCGAACTCGCCGTTGTCGGCGGCCAGTTCGGTGACGTCGAGGACCGATACGGCGCCGGGGAAGCGGTCCGCGTACGCCTCCTGCGTCACGGCGAGCGTCGCGGCCGCGCTCTCGCACATGGAGGCGATGCGCTCCGCCGGGTAGGACGGGTCGATCGGCACGTAGGCGCCGCCCGCCTTCCACACCGCGAGCAGTGTCGCGAGCAGCTCCGGGCCGCGGTCGAGCAGGACGCCCACGGTGGACTCGGCGCCGACGCCCGCGGCGCGCAGCCGGTACGCGAACCGGGTGGCGAGCGCGTCGAGCCGGGCGTACGAGACCTCGCCGCCCGCGTGCCGTACGGCGACGGCGTCGGGGGTGCGGGCGGCCTGCTCCTCGAAGCGCCGCAGGACGGTCGCCTCGGGGAAGTCGCGAGCCGTGTCGTTGCGGGCGAGCAGCCACTCCCGCTCCTCGGCGGGCAGATACGTGTCCTGGGCGCTGCCCTGCGGGTCGGCGGCCATGGACTCCAGGACCTGCCGGTACAGGGCGGTCAGGCGCTCGCCCTCGGCGAAGGCCAGGGCGTGCGTGTGGGTGGTGAGCAGCAGGTGCCCGGAGACCGCGGAGACCGCGAGCGCGAACTCGGTGCCGCCCTCGCCGCCGCTGGCCCCGGCGTCGACGAGCTTGTTGTCGACGTGGTCGAAGTCCTGGTAGCTGAACCGGACGTGGAGCAGGCGGCCGGTGCCCGCGTCCCGCTGGATGACGGGCATCGGGAAGCGCCGGCGGTCCCAGACCTCGGCCTCGCGGGCGAAGACCTGGCGGACCAGGTCGGTCCAGCTGCCCGCGGTGCGGTCGAAGGCGAACGGCAGCGTGTTGAGGTACATGCCGTAGACGCGCTCCGCGCCGGGTGACTCGGGCCGGGCGCTGCACACCAGGCCGCTGAAGAAGCCGTCCTCCTCGGTGAGGGTGCTCATGACCTTCAGGTGCGCGGCGAGCAGCACGCTCTTGAACGACACCTGCGCCTGGGTGGCGAGGGCGCGCAGGCGCGGCTCCAGGTCGTGCACGGGCACGGCGAGCCGGTACTTCTGGCTCGGCTCGGCGGTGGACCCGGCCCAGCCGGCGGGCAGGGTGAACGGCGCGTACCGGCCGATGACGTCCTGCCAGTAGGTCCGGTCCTCCGCCGAGTCCAGGGAGGCCAGTTCGGCCGCGATGAAGTCGGCGTACCGCACCGGCGGGGCCTCGACGGGTGCGGGGGCGCGGCCCTCGCGCAGGGCGCGGTAGACGTCGAGGAGTTCCATCAGGAGGGCGCGGTGGCTCCAGCCCTCGGTGATGGCGTGCGAGACGGTGACGACGAGCCGCCAGGAGTCGTCGGCCTCGACCTGGGCGGTCATGCGCAGCAGCGGGGCCGCCGCGAGGTCGAGGCCCCGGGTCCGCTCCTCGCCCATGATGTCGCGTACGCGCAGCTCGCGGGCGCCCTCGGACAACTGCCGCAGGTCCTCGACGGACAGGGGGATCCGGGCGGCCGGGTGGACGAGCTGCAGCGGCGCGGTGAAGGCGTCCAGGTCGAAGGAGGTGCGCAGCATCTCGTGCCGTCCGGTGACGGCGTCGAGGGCGGCGCGCAGCGCGTCCGCGTCGAAGGGGGTGCCGTCGGTGATGCGGAACGAGGCGACGTTGAGGTAGACCCGCCTGGTGTCGTCCGCGAGCATCTCGACGAGCATGCCGAGCTGGACCTGCGACATCGGGTACGCGTCCACGACGCCCTCGGGCAGGCGCGCCCGGTCCTCGTCGGCGAGCAGGGCGAACGGCTCGACGGGCGGCGCGGTCTCCTGCGGCGCGGGGCGCCCGGTGAGGAACTCGCTCAGTTCGGCGACCGTGCGGTACTCGAAGACCTCCCGCACGCCGACGTCGAAGCCGGCCGCGCGCAGGGCGCCGACCAGGGCGACCGCGCGGATGGAGTGCCCGCCGAGGTCGAAGAAGCCGTCCAGGACGCCGACCCGGTCCAGGCCGAGGACCTGCGACCAGATCGCGGCGACCTGCGCCTCGGTGTGGGTGCGGGGCGCGACGTAGGCCGTGCCGCCGTCGGTGTCGGCGTCGTCCGGCGAGGGCAGGGCCCGCTTGTCGGTCTTGCCGTTGGCGTTGAGGGGGATCTCGTCGAGGGCGAGGTAGGCCGCCGGGAGCATGTAGTCGGGCAGCCGGTCCGCGGCGTGCTCGGCGAGCCCGTCGACACTGGCCCCCGCCTCCAACGGGACGTAATAAGCGACGAGTTGAAGGTCCCCGGTCGCGGTCTCGTGCGGGACGACGACCGCTTCACGGACCTCCGGGTGTTCGGCGACGACGGTCTGGACCTCGCCGGGTTCGATGCGATAGCCACGGATCTTCACCTGGTCGTCGAGGCGGCCGAGGAACTCCACGGCGCCGTCGGGGCGGGTGCGGGCGAGGTCGCCGGTGCGGTACAGGCGGGCGCCCGCGGGACCGTACGGGTCGGGCACGAAGCGCTCGGCCGTCAGAGCGGGCCGGCTCGCATATCCGCGGGCGACGCCCGTGCCGCCGACGTACAGCTCGCCCGGCACCCCGACCGCGACCTGGTCGAGCCGCGCGTCCAGGACGTACATCGTCATGTTGGGCAGTGGCCGCCCGATCGGCATGACTTCGCCGGTCTCGGCTTCGGTGACGGGGAAGACGCAGGTGCCGACGGAGGCCTCGGTCGGGCCGTATTCGTTGATGAGATCCGTGTCGGGCGCGAGGGCTCGCCACCGCTCCACCGTCGTACGGGTCAGCGCCTCACCGGCGATGACCAGCACGGGCGCCAGAGCGGCAGCCTCGTCCGCGCTCAGCTGCGAGGCCAGGACGTCGACGTGACCGGGGGTCAGCTTGATGAAGCTGAAGGGGCCGGCGGCCGCCAACTCCCGTGCCAGGTCGGCGGTGTCGGTGTGCTGCGCGATGGTGTGCACCTGCTGGCCGGTGACCAGCGGCGCCCACAGGTTGGGGACGACGAGGTCGAAGGCGACCGAGGAGAACAGCGGGGCACCGGTCGTGCCGCGTGAGGCCAGGTCGCGGGCCGCCCAGACGACATGGTTGGCCAGACCGCGGTGGGTGACCGCGACACCCTTGGGGCGGCCGGTCGAGCCCGACGTGAAGATGACGTACGCCAGGCTGTCGGCGTCGTCCGTACGGGCGAGGCGCGTGGCGGGCCGGGCGGCGACGGCAGCCTCGTCCCGGTCCAGGGCCAGGACGCCGATGCCGGCGCCGAAGCGGTCCGCGTAGGCGGAGTGCGTGAGCGCCGTGGCGGCGCCCGCGCTGTCCAGCATCGAGGCGATGCGCTCCGCCGGGTACGACGGGTCGATCGGCACGTAGGCCGCGCCCGCCTTCCAGACGCCGAGCAGGCTCGCGAGCAGTTCGGGGCCGCGATCGAGCAGCACACCGACGACGGAGCCCGGGCCGCTGACGCCGGAGGCGCGCAGGTGGTGGGCGAGCCGGTCGGCGCGGGCGTCCAGTTCGGCGTACGTCCAGGTCGTCGCGGCGAGCGAGACGGCGGGTGCGTCCGGCGTCCGGGCGGCCTGATCCTCGAAGCGGGCGCACACGCTCGCGTCACCGAAGCCGGCGCTCTCACCCGTGCCCTGCTCCAGGAGCGACTCACGGGTCGCGGACGGGAGATACGAGGCGCTCGCGTCGCCCTCCGGGTCGGCGGCCATCGCCACGAGGACCTCGCGCAGGGTGCCCGCGAGGCGCTCCAGGGCCTCGGCGGAGACGTGCTTGCGGCCGCCGGTGAGGAACAGGTGGCCGAGACGGGCCGAGACGCCGAGCGGGAACTCGGTGGGGCTGTCGTCGATGCTCGCCAGGTAGTCGACCCGCTCGCGGTCGACCTGGTCGAAGTCGTGGTAGCTGAACCGGACGGAGACCAGGCGGCCGCCGGGCGCGTCGGTCTCCGCCTGCCGCTGGATGTCGGGCATCGGGTAGCCGCGGTGCGGCCACAGCTCGACCTCGCGCTCGAAGACCCGGCGCACCAGGTCGCGCCAGCTGCCCGCCGCGCCGTCGAAGGCGAACGGCAGCGTGTTGAGGTGCATGCCGTACAGGCCGTCGGCGCCGAGGGCCTCGGGGCGGGCGTTGCAGACCAGGCCGGTGAAGAAGCGCTCGTCGCCGGTGACCGTGCTCAGCGTCTTCAGGTGCGCGGCGTGCAGCACGCTCTTGAGGGAGACCCCTGCCGTGGACGCCAGGGCGCGCAGCCGCGGCTCCAGGTCGTGGAAGGGGACCTTGACGCGGTGCGGGGCGCCCGCGACACCGTCGCCCGCCCAGGCCTCGGGGAGCGCGAACGGCGCGTGGCCCTCGATGACGCCGGTCCAGTACGCGCGGTCCTCGCCGGTCTCCCGGGAGGCGACCTCGGCGGCGATGAAGTCCGCGAACCGTACGGCGGGGGCGGCCGGCGCGGCGACGGGCTGCCCGGCACGGGCCCGGTGGTAGCCCTCGACGATCTCCATCAGGAGGGAGTGGTGGCTCCAGCCGTCCAGGATCGCGTGGCACTCGGTGATCGTCAGCCACCAGCTGCCGTCGTCGCAGGCCGTGCCGTACAGGCGCAGCTGCGGCGCGCTGTCCAGCGGGATCAGCCGGGACCGCTCCTGCGCGGTGAAGGCGCGCAGCGCGTCCCGTACCGCTTCGTCGTCGAGACCGCGCAGATCGCGCCCCTGCACCGGCGGTTCGACGCTCTCGTGCACCAACTGCATCGGTACGGCATAGGAGTTGAGGTCGAAGGAGGTGCGCAGCACCTCGTGCCGGGCGACGGCCGAGGCGACCGACGCGCGCAGCGCCCCGATGTCGAAGGAGCGGTTGTCGGGGACGCGGAAGGACGTGACGTTGTGGTACGGGTGCCGGCCGCTGTCGCTGAGCATCTCGACGACCATGCCGAGCTGGACCTGCGACATCGGGTAGGCGTCGGCGAGGCCCTCGGGCAGCCGGGCCCGGTCCTCGTCGCCGACGAGGGCGAACGGGCGTACGCCGTGGGTGGCGGTGACCGGCGCCCGGTCGGCGAGCCGCTCGCAGAGCAGGGCCACGGTGCGGTGCTCGAACAGGTCGCGGACGCTGACGTCGAGCCCGGCCTCGCGCAGCCGGCCCGCGAGGGTGATGGCGCGCAGCGAGTGCCCGCCCAGGTCGAAGAAGCTGTCGTGGACGCCGACCCGCTCGTGCCCGAGGACCTCGCCCCAGACGGCGGCGGTGCGCTCCTCCAGGCCGGTGCGCGGCGCGGTGTACTCGGTGCCGGCCACGCGTGCGGCCGGGGCGGGCAGCGCCTTGGTGTCGAGCTTGCCGTTGACGGTCAGCGGCAGCGCGTCGAGGGTGACGAACGTCGCCGGGACCATGTACTCGGGCAGCTCGCGGGCGAGCGCGGCGCGCAGCCCGGCGGTGTCCGGGGCGGCACCCTCGGCGGGGACCACGTAGGCGACGAGCTGCTTGTCGCCAGGGGAGCCGGGGGAGTCCGGTGAGCCCTGGGAGTCGTCGCGGACCAGGACGACGGCGTCGCGCACCCCGTCCTGCGCGCCGAGAGCGGCGTTGATCTCGCCGAGCTCGACGCGGAAACCGCGGATCTTGACCTGGGCGTCGTTGCGGCCCAGGAACTCCAGGCTCCCGTCGGCCAGACGGCGCGCGACGTCACCGCTGCGGTACAGGCGGTCGCCCGGCGCCCCGTACGGGTCGGGCACGAACCGCTCGGCGGTCAGCGCGGGGCGGCCCAGATAGCCGCGGGCGACGCCGCGGCCCGCGACGTGGATCTCGCCGGGCACCCCGATCGGCGCCAGGTTGCCGTGCGCGTCGAGGATGCGGACGGCGAGGTCGTCGAGGGGGACGCCGACCGGGCTGACGGCGCCCCGGGCGAGATCGTCCTCGTCGAGGCGGTGGTGGGTGACATGCACGGTGGTCTCCGTGATGCCGTACATGTTGACGAGCGTCGGCGCGTCCAGGCCGAGCCGGTCCGCCCACGGGCGCAGGTCGGCGACCTCGAGCTTCTCGCCACCGAACACCACGGTGCGCAGCGCGAGTCGGTCGGTGCGCGGGTCGCCCTCGCGGGCGGCGGCGACCAGGGCGCGGAACGCGGACGGCGTCTGGTTGAGCACCGTCACGCGCTGCTCGACGAGCAGGTCGAGGAAGGCGGACGGGTCGCGCGCGACGTCCTTCGGTACGACGACGAGGCGGCCGCCGTGCAGCAGCGCGCCCCACATCTCCCACACGGAGAAGTCGAAGGCGTAGGAGTGGAACAGCGTCCACACGTCGTCGCCGCGGAAGCCGGTCTGGTGCGCGGTGACCGTGAACAGCCGCCGGACATTGGCGTGGGTGAGGCCGACGCCCTTGGGGCGGCCCGTCGAGCCCGAGGTGTAGATGACGTAGATCAGGCTGTCGGCGTCGGTGCGCGCGCCCGGGTCCGTGGCCGGGGCGGCGGCGAGAGCGGCGCGGCCCTCGTCCCCGTCGAGGACGAGGACGAGGACGGGACCGTCGTGCAGGCCGTCGAAGAGCCCGGCGTGGGCGCGTTCGGTCACCACGACCGGGGCGGCGGCGTCCTGGAGCATGTAGCCGATGCGGTCGGCGGGCTGCGAGGGGTCGAGCGGCAGATAGGCGCCGCCGGCCTTGAGCACACCGAGCAGGGCGGGCAGCAGGTCCGTGCCGCGCTCCAGGCAGACGCCGACCAGGGTCTCCTGGCCGACGCCGAGGCCGATGAGGTGGTGGGCGACGCGGTTGGCGCGCTCGTCGAGCTCGGCGTACGTCAGCTCCTCGCCGGCGAAGTGAACGGCGACGGCGTCCGGGGTGCGGGCCGCCTGCTCCTCGAAGACCTGGTGGACGGTGCGGGTGACCTCGCCGGTGACGGCCGCGCCCCGGATGAGCAGGCGCACCTCGTCGTCGCCGAGGAAGGACAGGTGGGCCAGGTCGGCGTCCGGGGCGGCGGTCGCCGCGTCGAGGAGGCGGACCAGCTGCCCGGTGAGGCGCTCGGCGGTGGTCCGGTCGAACAGCTCGACGGCGTACTCCAGGTGCCCGTGCAGCGTGCCGTCGGCGTCCTGGCGCAGCTGGAGGTCGAGGTCGTACTTGGCGGCGTCGCCCTCGGCCCGGAACGGTTCGGCGACGATGCCCGGCAGGGCGAAGGCGCTGGTGCGCTCGCCGTGCATGGTCAGGGCGACGTCGAAGAGCGGGTTGCGGGACAGGTCGCGCTCGGGCTGCACGGCGTCGATCAGCTGGGCGAACGGGACGCCCTGGTGGTCGAAGGCGCCGAGGACGGTGTCCTTGGTGGCGTCGACGAGCTCTCCGAAGGAGGTGCCGTCGGCCCAGCTGCCGCGCAGGGCCAGCGTGTTGATGCCGTATCCGAGCATGCCCTGGAGCTCGGGGCGGCCCCGGCCGGAGACGACCGTGCCCACGGTGACGTCGGCGGAGCCGGTGTGCCGGGCGAGCAGGCTCTGGAACGCGGCGAGCACGACCATGAAGGGGGTGGCGGTCCGCTCCTGGGCGAACTCCCGCAGCCGCGAGGCGAGTTCGGCGGGTACGGAGAAGGCGACCGTATCGCCCGCCGCGTCCCGGACGGCCTTGCGGGGCCGGTCGGTGGGCAGCTCGATCGGACTGATGCCCGCCAACTGCTCCTTCCAGTGGTCGAGATGCCGCTCCAGGGTGGCGCCGGACATCTCGGCGCGCTGCCAGGCGGCGAAGTCGGCGTACTGGACGGCGACTTCGGGCAGTCGCGGCTCCTCGCCCCGTACGAGGGCGGTGTACAGGGCGCTGAGCTCCTGCCCGATGACCTCGGTGGACCAGGCGTCGCAGGCGATGTGGTGGAAGACGACGGCGAGCACGTGCTCCGCGTCGCCGAGCCGGATCAGGCGGGCCCGCACCGGCAGGTCGCGCTCCAGGTCGAACGGGACGAAGAGCTCGCCGGTGACGATCGCCCGGACCCGGGTCTCACGCTCGTCCGCGGGCAGGTGCGTGAGGTCTTCGAGGGGCAGGGCGGCCCGCTCCCGCGCGGAGACGATCTGCACCGGCTCCTCGCCGTGCAGGGCGTACCGGGTGCGCAGGATCTCGTGCCGGTCGGTGAGCCGCTGCCAGGCGTCGGCCAGGACGCCGGCGTCGAGGGCCCCGGTCAGCCGGACGAGGAGCGGGACGAGGTAGCGGGTGCTGTCGGGGTCGAGGCGGTCCAGGAACCACATCTGCTCCTGCCCGTACGACAGGCGCAGCGGGGCGCTCCGGTCCGCCCTGGGTATCGCACTTCTGCGCGCGCGCCGCCGCCCGGCGAGCCGCTGCCGCACGAGCGCGGCGCGGGCGTCGTCGGTGTCGATGCCCGGGGGCGTGATGGCACCGGTGCTCATGCTGTCTCCTTGAGCGGCGCGTGGCCGTTGATCGCGGGGTGGGACGGGGCGGGCAGGACGGAGGCGAGTGCGGGGGTGTCGCTGCGCGGGGACGGCGTCGGGGGGCTGTCGGTGAGCCCCGGCGGGTCGGTGAGCACCGAGGGGTCGGTGAGCCCTGAGGGGTCGGTGAACTCCGACGGGTCGGTGAACTCCGACGGGTCGGTGAACTCCGAGGGGTCGGTGAGCCCCGGCGGGTCGGTGAGTCCCGACAGGTCGGTGAACTCCGACGGGTCGGTGAGTCCCGACGGGTCGACGGGCCCCGGCGGGTCGGTGAGCCCTGAGGGGTCGGTGAGCCCCGACGGGTCGTCGGGCTCCGGTGGGCCGGAGTGGCCGGACGGGTCGTCCAGGTCGGATGCCTCCTGCGGCTCCGCCGGATCGGCGATGCCGGACGGATCGCCGGCGGCCGCCGCTTCGTCGAGGTCCAGCACGTCGGACGTGGCGAGCGGCCCGGCCGCGCCGGCCGTGTCTTCCGCGCTGTCCGCGCTGTCCGCGCCCTCCGCGTCGGCCGAGCCCTCCGCGCCCTGCGCGCCGTCCGCACCCTCCGCGTCGAACTCCGCGAGGATCTCCCGCTCCACGGCCACCGCCAGCTGGGCCACCGTCGGGCCCTCGAAGACCGACCGGACGGTGAAGTCGATGTCGAACTCCTCCTGGATGCGGGAGATCAGCCGGATCGCCAGGATCGAGTTGCCGCCGGAGTGGAAGAAGCTGTCCGTCATGCCGGGCTCGACCGCGAGGAGCTCGGTCCAGATCTCCGCGAGGCGTTCCTCGGTGGGGGTGCGCGGCGCGATCCGGCCCTCCGGGGCGGCCGCGTCGGCGGCGTCCGGCGAGGGCAGGGCCCGCCTGTCGGTCTTGCCGTTGGCGTTGAGAGGGATCTCGGCCAGCGGCACGTAGTGGTCGGGGAGCATGTACTCCGGCAGCCGCGCCGCACAGTGCGCCGTCAGCTCGTCGGCCGGGATCACGTCCGCGTCGTCCTGGGGGACGTAGTACGCGGCGAGCTGCTGGTCGCCAGTCGCCGTTTGACGCGCCACCACGACCGCCTCACGGACCGCCGGGTGCTCGGCGACGACGGTCTGGACCTCGCCGGGTTCGATGCGATAGCCACGGATCTTCACCTGGTCGTCGAGGCGGCCGAGGAACTCCACGGCGCCGTCGGGGCGGGTGCGGGCGAGGTCGCCGGTGCGGTACAGGCGGGCGCCCGCGGGACCGTACGGGTCGGGTACGAAGCGCTCGGCCGTGAGACCCGGCCGGCCCGCGTATCCACGGGCGACGCCCGTACCGCCGACGTACAGCTCGCCCGGCACCCCGATGGGCGCGAGAGTGAGCCGGTCGTCGAGGACGTACATCGTCATGTTCGGCAACGGCCGCCCGATCGGCATGATCTCGCCGGTCTCGAATTCGGTGACGGGGAAGACGCAGGTGCCGACGGAGGCCTCGGTCGGCCCGTATTCGTTGATGAGATCCGTGTCGGGCGCGAGGGCTCGCCACCGCTCCACCGTCGTACGGGTCAGCGCCTCACCGGCGATCACAAGGACCGGCGCGAGAGCGGCAGCCTGCTCCGCGGTCAGCTGCGCCGCGAGCACCTCCACATGGCCGGGCGTGAGCTTGATGAAGCTGAAGGGGCCGGCCGCCGCCAACTCCCGTGCCAGGTCGGCGGTGTCGGTGGCCTGCGCGATGGTGTGCACGCGCTGGCCGGTGACCAGCGGCGCCCACAGGTCGGGGACGACCAGGTCGAAGGCGACGGAGGAGAACAGCGGGGCTCCGCGCGTGCCGCGTGAGGCCAGGTCGCGGGCCGCCCAGACGACATGGTTGGCCAGACCGCGGTGCGTGACCGCGACACCCTTGGGGCGGCCCGTCGAGCCCGACGTGAAGATGACGTACGCCAGGGCGTCGGCGTCGTCCGTGCGCGGCGGCACCGACCGCGGCTGCGCGTCCAGCAGGGGCCCGTGCCGGTCCACGAGGATCAGGTCCGGGTCGCCGCCGAAGCGGTCCGCGTACGTGGAGTGGGTCAGGGCCGTGGCGGCGCCCGCGCTGTCCAGCATCGAGGCGATGCGTTCCGCCGGGTACGACGGGTCGATCGGCACGTAGGCCGCGCCCGCCTTCCAGACGCCGAGCAGGCTCGCGATCAGATTGGGGCCGCGGTCGAGGAGGACACCGACGACGGAGCCGGGGCCGCCCGCGCCCGAGGCACGCAGGTGGTGCGCGATCTGGTTGGCGCGCGCGTCGAGCTGGGCGTACGTGACCACGTCACCGGCGAACCCGATCGCGGGCGCCTCGGGGGCGCGGGCGGCCTGCTCCTCGAAGCGGGCGCACACGCTCGCGTCACCGAAGTCGGCGGCGGTGGCGTTCCACTCGGTGGCGATCAGGTGCCGCTCCGCGTCGGACAGCAGCGGGACCTCGGCCAGGCGCGCCGACGGGTCGACGGTCACCTCTTCGAGGAGCCGCACGAACTGCTCCCGTACGCGCTCCACGGTCGTCGCGTCGAACAGGGAGACCGCGTACTCCAGGACGCCTTCGAGGGAGCCGTCGGCCGAGCGTCCGATGAACACCGACAGGTCCGTCTTGGCGACGGTCCACGCGTCGGCGAAGGCGCGCAGGTCCGCGGCGTCGGTGGCGATGCTGGTGACGCCCTCGCTGTGCATGTCGAAGGCGACCTGGTACAGCGGCGTGCGCGACAGGTCGCGCTCCGGCCGGATCTCGTCGACGAGGCGGTCGAAGGGGAGTTCCTGGTGGGCGAAGGCGGCGGTGGCCGCGGCCCGTACGCGTCCCAGGGCCTCCTCGAACCGCAGCCCGGGGCCCAGACCGCAGCGCACCACGAGGGAGTTGAGGAAGAAGCCGACCGTGCCGGACAGCTCCGGCCGGGTGCGGCCGGCGACCGGGGTGCCGACGGGCACGTCCCACTGGCCGGTCTGACGCGCGAGCACGGTGGCGAACGCGGTGAGCAGCGTCATGAACGGGGTCGCCGCGTTCTTGCGGCTCAGCTCCGTCACGGCCGCCGCCAGTGCGGGCTCGATGCGGATCGGCACGACGGCACCGCGCGGGTCGCGCTCGGCGGGCCGGGGCCGGTCGGCGGGCAGGTCGAGCGGGGCGATGCCGTCGAGCGCGGTGCGCCAGTGGTCGAGCTCGCCCGCGACGAACTCCTCGGTCTGCCTGCCCGACTGCCAGGCCGCGTAGTCCGCGTATTGCACATCGACGGCCGGGAGTCGGGGCTCGCGGCCCTCGCGGGCGGCGGCGCACAGCTCCTGGAGTTCGCGCTCCAGGACGACCGTGGACCAGCCGTCGCACGTGATGTGGTGCAGGGTGACGAGCAGTACGTGGTCCTCGCCGGGGATCCGGGCGAGCAGCGCCCGCCACAGTGGGCCGGTCGCCAGCTCGAAGCCGCGCGCGAACTGCTCCTCGAAGTGCCCGGCGAGCCGCTCGCGCCCGGTGTCGACGACCCGCAGCTCCACGGGGTGCGCGGCGCCGATCACCTGGCGGGGCTCGCCGCCCTCGTCGACGTACCGGGTGCGCAGCGCCTCGTGACGGCCGCCGAGCACGGTCAGCGCCGACCGCAGCTCGTCCGGCGTGGTCGCGGCCGGCAGGCGCAGGATCAGCGGGGCGACCCACTCGCGGCTGCCCGGGTTCATCCGGTCCAGGAACCACAGCCGGCGCTGCCCGGACGAGAGCGGCAGACGGCCCGTGCGGTCGGCCGCCGGGATCGGGGCGCTGTCGCCGTCCTGCGCGCCGATCAGCCGGGCCTGGGCCTCGACGGTGGTGGCGCTGAACAGGCCGCGCATCGACAGGGTGACACCGGTGGCGCGCAGCCGGGCCGCGAGCCGGGTGAGCTGGAGCGAGGTGCCGCCAAGGGCGAAGAAGTCGTCGGTGGCGCTGATCTTCTCGCGGCCGAGCAGCGCCGCCCACACCTCGGCGACCTTCTCCTCGGCGGCGTTGCGCGGCGCGACGTAGGCGCCCTGCCCGGTGAGGTCGTCGCCCTGCTCCAGGGCGGCGGTCAGGGCCGCGCGGTCGATCTTCCCGTTCGGCGTCAGGGGCAGCTCGTCGAATGTGCGGAACAGCGACGGGACATGGCTGTCGGGCAGCCGGGTGCGCAGGAAGCGGCGCAGGTCGCTCCCGGTGACCTCGTCGCGGGTGGTGACGGCGGCGCCGATGCGCACCGCGTCCTCCTGCGTGCGGAACGCGACGACGGCCGCGCCCGTGACGGCGGGGTGCGCGGTGAGCTGGGCCTCGATCTCGCCGGGCTCGATGCGTACGCCGTTGACCTTGAGCTGTCCGTCGGCGCGGCCCTGGTACTCCAGGAGACCGGCCGCGTTCCAGCGCACCAGGTCGCCGGTGCGGTACAGACGGGAGCCGGGCGGGCCGTACGGGTCGGGCACGAACCGCTCGGCCGTGAGGCCGGGGCGCCCCGCATAGCCCTGGGCGACGCCGACGCCGCCCGCGTACAGCTCACCGGTGACGCCCTTGGGCGCGAGGCCGCCGTCCGCGTCGAGCACGAGGACGCGCATCCCGGTCAGCGGCCGGCCGATCGGGACGGGCCCGGTGGCCTGCGCCGGGTCGACCTTCTGAGCGGTGATGTCGATCGAGCACTCCGTGGGCCCGTACGTGTTCCAGACCTCGAGCCCGGGGTCCGCCAACGCCCGTACGCGCTCGACCAGTTCGGCATGGAGCGGCTCACCCGCAGAAGCGAGCAGCCGGAGCGCGCCGCAGCCCTCCCAGGACGGCTCCTCGACCAGCAGGCGCAGCACGGAAGGCACCAGTTGCAGCACGGTCACACCGTTGTCGGCGACGGCCTTCAGGAGCGCGGCGGCGTCCTTCTCGGTGCCGTCCGGCGCGACGACGACGCCCGCTCCGCAGACCAGCGGCGCGAAGATCTCCCAGCCCGCCGCGTCGAAGCCGACGGACGTCTTGAACAGGATGCGGTCGCCGGGGCCGAGCCGCTGGGCACGCACGGCCCAGGCGACCCGGTTCGCGATGCCCTCGTGGGTGATCTGGACGCCCTTGGGGGTGCCGGTGGAGCCGGACGTGAAGATGGTGTAGGCGAGCGAGGCGGGGTCGTCGGCCGGGGTGCCCGCGTCACCGGCGACGGCCGGTTCCTGGGTGAGCGCTCCAGCGAGTACTCCGGTGAGTGATTCCGTGAGGTCTTCGGTGGTGAGGACGCGCGGGCCGTCCTCCGCCAGCGGCCCGCGCAACCCAGCCGTCGTGATCACGAGTTGAGCGCCCGCCTGGGCGGTCAGGGCTCTGAGACGGGCGTGCGGATGACCGGCGTCGAGCGGCAGATAGGCCGCCCCCGCCTGCCACACCCCGAGGAGCGTGGCGATGAGTTCGGTGCCCCGGGGGAGGCACACCCCGACCAGGGAGCCCGGGCCCACGCCCTGCGAGCGCAGGAGACGCGCGATGCGTCCGGCGGCGTGGGCCAGGTCCCGGTAGGTCGTCGTGCGTGGGCCGTCCAGCACGGCAGCCGCGTCGGGCGTGCGGTCCGCCTGCGCGGCGAAGAGCGCGGGCAGGGTGGGCGGGACAGTTCCGCTCAGGGGGTTCCCCGGCAACTGTGCGGCGTTCAACAGGTGCTCCTTCAATGACCTGACGTACTGGACGGTGCTCGGAAGTGCCGTTCAGGCGGCGGGAGTTCAGGCAGCGAAGACCGCGGTCTCCATGCGGCGGCGCAGGCTCAGCGGGCGCATGTCGGTCCACACCTCGTCGATGCGGGCGAGGCACTCCTCGCGGGCGCCCTGGGTGCCCTCGGCGCTCCACCCGGCGGGCAGTTCACGGCCGGCGGGCCAGATCGAGTACTGCTCCTCGGCGTTCAGGACGACGCGGTACTCGGGGGCGGCGGACTGCTGGGACATGGTTCTCCTCATGCATGAAGGGATGTACGGGTGAAGGGGAAAGCTGGATGAACGGCGGGCCGGGTCAGGACAGGAAGTCCGTGACCTCCACCCCGATGCCGGACTCGCGGGCAGTGGCGTGCACGTCGACGGCGAGGGCCAGGTCGAGGACGCCGAGGCCGAACGGCGAGTAGACGATGACCTTGTCCGGGTCGGGCGTGAACCGGACGGTGCCGTTGATGAGCTGCCCGATGGAGGCGTCGATGAAGGCGCGGCCGCCGGTGATCTGCTCGGTCAGGTGCAGCGACGTGCGCTCGCGGCACACGTGGTCCGCGTCGTCGACGATGTTGTGCGCGCCGTTGACGGACAGCGGGTCGATGTCGCGCAGCGAGATGTGCAGGACCACGGTGCCGGGTTCGGCGGCCGTCAGGTCCACGTGCGGCTCGCCCGCGTTCGTGGCGAACGAGACGAGTCGCTGGGCGGCGAGGGCGTCCTCGATGCTGTCGGCCAGGGTGACCTCGGCGTCGGGCAGGAGCTGACGGCAGCGGCGGGCGAACTCCTCGGCGCGCGCCCGCGAGGTGTCGTGGACGGTGACGGCGCCGAGCGTGTCGATCGCGGCCGTGAGGTAGCGCAGGATCTCCAGGTTGATGACGCCGCAGCCGATGAGGGAGACGCCGTCCGGGCGGTGTCCCTCGGTGAGGATGTCGGCGGCCAGCGCGGCGCTCGCGGCGGTCCGCGCGGCCGAGATGAGTGAGGCCTCGAGGAGCGCCTCGGGGTGTCCCGTGCGCAGCGAGTTGAGCACCATCACGGCACTGGCCCGGGCGATTCCGGAGTGGATGTTCGCGGGGAACGAGGAAATCCACTTGAGGCCCGCAGCCGGATTCTCGCCGCCGCGGTAGGACGGGAGTCCGATGATGCGGTTCGCGGGCTGGTCGGGAAAGCGCAGGAAGATGGAGTGCGGTACGGCCGTCGCGCCCTTGTCGTGCAGCGAATAGGTCTCCCGGACCAGCTCGATGTGCTCCTTCTCCCTCCCGCCGAGTATTTTCTCTACGTCTGCCTTGCGCAGTACGAGCATCGGGGTTCTCAGTCCTTCCACAGGTGCGACACTTCACCGAAGTGTTCGCGCACCCAGTCGTCGGAATAGACGGTTCCGAGATAGCGGTCACCGCCGTCGGGGAATATCAGCGCGGCCACCGAGCCGGCCGGAATGCGCGGCAGCATCCGCTCCGCCGCGGCGAGCGTCGCCCCGGAGGAGCCGCCGGCCAATATCGCCTCGCGGGCCACGAGGCGGCGGCAGGCCACCACGCAGTCGAGGTCGGAGACGTGCACGACCTCGTCGGCCGCGTCCGGGTCCATCAGGGCCGGCACGACGGAGGCGCCGTGGCCCGGGATCAGCCGCCGGGTCGGCAGCTGGCCGAAGATGGCGCTGCCCTGGGCGTCGACCGCCACGACCTTGGTGCGCAGCCCCTCCTTGCGGAGGTGGTCGGCGCAGCCGCGCAGCGTGCCGAAGGTGCTGACGGAGCAGAAGAGGTAGTCGAGCCGCCCGTCGAGCGCCTCCACGATCTCCCGCATGGTCCGCTCGTGGGCCTGCGGGTTGGACAGGTTCCCGTACTGGTTGGGGGAGTAGGCGTACGGAATGCGCGCCACGAGCTCGCGCACCCTGCGCAGCCGCACCGGCAGGAACTCGCCGGTCGCGGGGTCCCGCTCGTCGACCACCTCCACCTCGGCCCCGTAGGCCCGCATGATGGCCAGGTTCTGCTCCGTGGTCTTGGCGTCGACCACGCAGATGAACCGCAGATCGAAGTACCGGCAGATCTGCGCGAGCCCGACCGCCAGATTCCCCGAGCTCGATTCCACGACCACGGAACGCCCCGGCGTGATGTCGCCGTTGCGCAGCGCCTCGAGAAGCATGTTGAGGCCGCTTCGGTCCTTGATGCTGCCACCTGGGTTGAATCGCTCGATCTTGGCGAAGAATTGCGAGTGTTCCCCGGGGAACATTCTCTCCAGTTTCACCAGAGGTGTTTCGCCGATCGTCCCCAGAATCCCCGAATCAAATGTTTTCGGCATGGATTCCCTCTCACCTGTTAGGCGTGCAGTGGAGACACTAGTTCGCCTTTGGAGGAGGTAACGGGATCGGCGCTGGCAGCCAGATGCAGAGGCAGGATCCTGACACCGGGATCCTGCGACAGCGCTCCTTGTAGTGGCCAAGACTGGGGCCATTCAGAAAACCCGGAGTGCTCACATTCTCAGATTCAGGTGGAGTCGTGACGGAACCTCAACTCGCACCCCCGCGGCGGTACGCGCCGTACGACCGGGCCGGCGGCTTCGACCGCTCCCTCGGCCATCCCGCCCGAAGGGACCTGCCGTTCTTCGCGGCCCGGCTGCGTGAACTCGACGCCGCCGAGGCGTTCCCCACGGACGCCGTGGCCCGGCTCGACGAGCTCGGCCTGCCGGCGTACTACGTGCCCGCCCGGCACGGCGGCGCCCTCGACAGCTACGAGGACCTGCTCCAGCTGGTGCGGGTGGTGGCCCGGCGCGATCTGACCGTGGCGATCGCGCACACCAAGACGTATCTGGGCGCGGTGAGCACCTGGGTCGGCGGAACGGCGGAACAAGGAGGGGAGTTGGGCGCCCGTGTCGCGTCCGGCGCCGTCGTCTCCTGGGGCCTGACCGAGCGCGCCCACGGCAGCGATCTGCTCTCCGGCGAGCTGACCGCCACCCCCGTCGAGGGCGGCGGCTACCGGCTCGACGGCGAGAAGTGGCTGATCAACAACGCCACCCGCAGCGACCTGGTCTGCGTCCTCGCCCGCACCTCCCCGGCCGGCGGCACCCGCGGCTACAGCCTGCTGCTCGCCGACAAGTCCTGTATCGGGCAGGGCAGTTACACCTGTCTGCCCGCGGCCAGAACGCACGGGATCCGCGGCGCCGACATCAGCGGCATCGCCTTCGACGGCGCCGTCGTGCCCGCCTCCGCGCTGATCGGCGAGGAGGGCGAGGGCATCGAGACCGTCCTGCGCAGCCTGCAGATCACCCGCACGATCTGCGCCGCGCTCTCGCTCGGCGCCGGCGACCGCGCGCTGCGCATCGCCACTGGCTTTGGCCTGGAGCACCGGCTGTACGGCAAGCGGCTGATCGACCTGCCGCAGGCGCACCGCGCGCTGACCGAGGCCTACGCCGACCTGCTCGCCATGGAGGCCGTCACACTGGTCGCCTCGCGGGGCGTGCACACACTGACCGAAGAGATGAGCGTCTCGTCGGCCGCCGTGAAGTACCTGGTGCCGACCACGGCCGACGAACTGATCTCCGCCATGGGCCAGTTCCTGGGCGCCCGCTCCTTCCTCAGCGAGGAGTTCGCGCACGGCACGTTCGCCAAACTGGAGCGCGACCACCGGATCGTCGGCATCTTCGACGGCAACACGCTGGTCAACCTGAACGCCCTGATCAACCAGTTCGCCGCCCTCGCCCGCGGCTACCGGGCCGGGCGCACCGACGCCGAGGGACTCGCCGCCGCGGCCACGCTCGACGTCCGGACGCCCGCCTTCGACCCGGCCCGGCTGCTGCTGACCTCCCGCACGGGCAACAGCGTCGCGGCCTCACTTCCCCAAAGCCTCGTAGAACTGCGGGAGTTGGCAGGTGAAGGGGAGGCGTCCGAGTCCTTGCTCACCGTCGCCGAGCAGCTGCTGCGCATCAGTGACACGACGCACGAGGAGATGGCCGCCCACCGGCCGAGCCCCCGTGACGTGCCCGCCGCCGCCTTCGACCTGGCACACCGCTACACCCTCTGCTCCGCCGCCGCGGCCTGCCTCCAGGTGTGGCTGCGCAACCGGACCACCGTCGCCGCCGACACCACCGCGACCGCGGCCCTGTGGCGGGACGGCCTGTGGGTGGAGGCCGCGCTGACCCGCCTCGCCGAACGCCTGACGCCCGGGACGCTGCCCGAGGACGGCGCCGACGGCTCGGCCGTGCTCGACCGGCTGATGCCGCCGCTCGTCGACCAGTACGAGAGCGGCCAGATGTTCTCCCTGCTGCCCTTCCCGCTCGCCGAGGCGAGCGGCTCCGCCGCCCAGGAGGCGTCATGACCGACCCGAACGCCGTCCCCGGCGGCCCCGACGTCCTGGAGAGAGCGTTCGGCGACGCCCACGACCCCGACAACCCGCTGGGCTTCGACGCCGTCCTCGCCGCCGACGAACGCGCCGAGATCCTGCCCGCCGGCGAAGCCGCCCTGGACGCCTACGGGTTCAACGCGGAGTACGTGCCCCGCCGGCTCGGCGGACGCCTCGGCCGGATCGACCGCCTGATGCGCATGATGCGTACCGTCTCCCGCCGCGACCCCACCCTGGCTCTCGGCCACGGCTTCACCAACTACATATCCGGCTCCGCCATGTGGACCGCGGGCAGCGACGTCCAGCAGAAGCGGATGGCGGACATCCTGCTGTCCGGCCGCAAGACCGCCGCGGGCTACAACGAACTGCCGCACGGCAACGACTTCACCCGCACCGACCTCACCGCGACCCCCTCGGCCGACGGCAGCCGCTACCTGATCAACGGCCGCAAGCAGATCGTGAACAACCTGGGCCGGGCCGACGCCGTCGTGCTGCTCGCCCGGACCGGCGCCGGCCCCGGCAACCGCAGCCACTCCCACCTGTGGGTGGACCTCACCCAGGCCCCGGCCGACCGGCTCCGCAGGGACTACCGCTTCCCCACGGTCGGGCTGCGCGGCTGCCTCATCGGCGGCGCCGACTTCACCGACCTGGAAGTCCCCGCCGACGCCCCCGTCGGCCCCGTCGGCAGCGCGATGGAGACCGTCCTGCGCGCCTTCCAGACCACCCGCGCCGTCCTCCCCGGCATGATGGTCGGCACCGCCGACACCCAGCTGCGCACCGTCACCCGCTTCGCCCTCGACCGCGCCCTGTACGGCCGCCGCGTCGCCGACCTGCCGCACGCCAGGGCCACCCTGGTCGGCGCCTTCCTCGACCTGCTCGCGGGCGACTGCATGGCCACCGTGGCCTGCCGCGCCCTGCACGTCCTGCCGGGCCAGACCAGCGTGATCACCGCGGTCAACAAGTACGTCGTACCCAAGGTCCTGCACCGGACCTCCCACACCCTGGGCACCCTGCTCGGCGCCAACTCGTACTGGCGCGACGGCCGCTACGGCATCTTCCAGAAGTTCTTCCGCGACCTGCCCGCCATCACCTTCGCGCACGCCAACGCGGCCGTCTGCCAGGCCACGACCCTGCCGCAGCTGCCCCGCCTCGCCGCCGCCAGCTGGGGCACCGCCCAGGCGCCGCCCGCCGCGATCTTCGACCTGGCGGCGCCCCTCGACGACATCGACTACCAGGCCCTCGAACTCACCTCGCGCGGCGCGGACCAGCTGACCGCGCTGCTCCACGACCGCGCCTCCGTAGCGGCGCTGCCCCCGGCCGCGGCCCGGCTCACCGCCCTGCTCCGCGCCGACCTCGACGACCTCGGCCGGCGCTGCCGGCAGCTGCCGCCGAGCGAGCACTCGGTGGTCGCGGGCCGCTCCGGGTTCGCCCTGGCCGACCGGTACGCGCAGCTGTCGATGGCCGCCGCGTGCCTCGGCGTGTGGCAGCACAACCAGCACGGCGTCGACCCGTTCCTGCGCGACGACGCCTGGCTGACCGGTGCCCTCACCCGGATCGCCGCACGCCTCGGCCACGACGTGGGCGCCCTGCCCGACGCGGTGGAACAGCGCCTGTTCGCCGAACTGACCGCAAGGGAGGAAGACCGTGCCGGCTACGACCTCGACCGTTCGCGGCTCGCGCGCGCCTGAGCGCGCGCCCGGCCACGGGCCCGGCCGCACCGGGCGCCCCGTCCCCGCCTGCCCCGACCCCTACCCGTATCCGGACCAGAAGCCCTACCCCACCAATTTCCACACCCTTCACATCACCAGGAGCCTCCTCATGGCCACCACCGGCATCGAGACCACCCCCGTCGAGACCACCCCCGCCGACACCACCGCCGTCGACACCACCGCCGTCGAGACGATCCGCACCTGGCTGACCGAGCGCGTCGCCTACTTCCTCGACACCGAGCCGGCCGAGATCGCCGCCGACGACCTGCTCGTCGAGATCGGCCTCGACTCCGTGTACGCGCTGACCCTCTGCGGCGACGTGGAGGACGAGTTCGGCATCCTCGTCGAGGCCACCCTCGCCTGGGACCACCCCACGATCGACGCGCTCACCGCCCACATCCACTCCGAACTCGCCGCCCGGTGATGCCCGAGAAGCGATCCCTCTCCAAGCCATCCCTCTCCAAGCCATCCCTTTCCAAGCGATCCCTCTCCATCGGGCAGGAAGCGCTCTGGTTCCTGTACCGGATGGCGCCCGACAGCCCCGCCTACAACGTGCAGGCCGCCCTGCGGGTGCGCGGCGCACTCGACGAGGCGCGGCTGCGGCGCGCGCTGCGCGCCGTGGTGGAGCGGCACGACGTGCTGCGCTCCACCTTCACCGAGACCGCGGCAGGACCGCAGCGCCTGATCGGCCTCCCGGACCTGGTCCCCCTCCAGGTCCGGGAGGTCCCGGGGGTCACCGACGCCGGGGAGCTGGAGAAGCACGTCAAGGCGTTCGGGGACACCCCCTTCGACCTGACCGACGAGGGCACCTGCCGCGCCCTGCTGCTGCGCGTCGCTGACGACGACCACGTCATCGTCGTCAGCGCCCACCACATCGTCACCGACGCCACCTCCCAGTGGCTGCTGCTCCAGGACCTGCTCGACGCCTACGCGACGGACACCGCGCCGCCGCCCCTGGCCCGCGGTTACGACGACTACGTGCGGGGCGAGCAGGAGCTCCTCGGCGGACCCCGCCGCGAGCAGCTGGTGACGTTCTGGGAGGAGTTCTGCGCCGACACCGCCGCCGCCGAGCTGCCCTCGGACCGGCCGCGGACCCCGCGCCCGCCGGCCGTCTTCAACGGCGCGACCTGCGAGGCCCGGATCCCCGACGCGCTCGTGCCCCGCCTGCGCGAGGCCGCCAAGCGGGCGGGAGTGACCCCGTTCGCGCTGACCCTCGGCGTCTTCCAGGCCCTGGTGCACCGCTACAGCGGACGCCGCGACTTCCTCGTCGGCTGCCCGACGACCACCCGCAGCGGCCCCGGCATGCGCGAGGTCGTCGGCTACCTCGTCAACACCCTCGTCCTGCCCGCCCACTTCACCGACACCACCACCTTCGGGCAGGCCGCGCACACGGCCCAGCGCCAGGTGATGCGGGCCATGAAACACATCGGCTACCCGTACGCCCTGCTCGCCGGGGAAGAGCCGTACAGCAGCCGGAACCCGCCCGTGCGGATGGTGTTCACGATGGTCGCGCCCGGCCGCCTCGAACCCCTCCTGATGCGGGTCACGGAGGCCGCGGCCCGCGGCACGGACACCGAGTACGCCGGACTGCGCATCGAGCTGATCGACGTACCGCAGCTGGAGGGCCAGTTCGACCTCAACGTGGAGATGCGGCAGAGCGCCACCTCACTGACCGCCGTGTTCCGCTACGCCACCGACCTGTTCGACGAGGCCACCGTCCGCCGGCTGCTCGACTCCTACGTGCGGTTGCTCACCGAGGCGGTCGACGACCCGGACGCCCCGGTGGCCGGCGCCGCCCTGGTCACGGCCGGCGACCTGGACGACCTGCTGGCCCTGGGCGAGGCCACCGACTGGTGACCGCGTCCGCCGACCCACACCCGCCGCCCACTACGACTGGGGACCCCATGCTCACGGACGACCACACGCTCCTTCAGGCCCGCAGCGCCATGGCCCGCATCCGTACGAACGCCCATGTCACCCCGGACGACCCCGCCGTCATCTTCGTCCGCGACCCCAACTCGCCGGGCGGGGACGAGACATGGTCGTACGCCAGACTCGACCACGAGGCCCGCAAGATAGCCGGCTGGCTCCAGGAGAGGTACGCGCCCGGCGACCGGGTCCTGCTCCTGTACCCGGAGAGCCTCCAGTTCGCCGCCGCGTTCGTCGGCTGCCTCTACGCCGGCATGGTCGCCGTCCCGTCCTCGCTGCCCGGCCAGTACAGCCACCAGCGCCGCCGCGTGGACTCCATTGTCGAGAACGCGGCCGTCGCCGCCGTCCTCACCAGCGAGGCCGTCGCCGCGAACGTCCTGGACTGGGCGGGCTCGGACCCGGGCCGCGAGATCACCTGCGCCGTCACCGACGGCCCCGGCTTCACCGACGCGCACGCCGAGGCCTGGCAGGTGCCCGACGTCGGCCAGGACACCCTGGCCCTGCTCCAGTACACCTCCGGCTCCACGTCCGACCCGAAGGGAGTGATGGTCCACCACGGCAATCTGCTGCACAACTCGGCCGCGCTCAGCGCCGCTTTCGGCCTCGACCGCACCACCCGCTTCGGCTCGTGGATCCCGCAGTACCACGACATGGGGCTGCTCGCGATCCTGCTGCCGCCGCTGCTCCTGGGCGGCTCCTGCGTCCTGATGAGCCCGACGACGTTCCTGAAGCGGCCGCACTGGTGGCTGCGGATGATCGACAAATACCAGATCAACTGGTCGGCGGCGCCCAACTTCGCGTACGAGCTGTGCGCACGGCAGATCACCGACGAACAGCTCGCCGACCTCGACCTGTCCTGCTGGCGGTTCGCCGCCAACGGGTCGGAGCCGGTCCAGGCCTCCACCCTCACCGCGTTCGCCAAGCGCTTCGCCCCGGCCGGCTTCCGCAGCGACACCATGGCACCCTGCTACGGCATGGCCGAGGCGACCGTGTTCATCTCGGGCACCGGGCCGCGCGAACTGGCCGTCACCCGCGTCGACGAAGCCGCCCTGGAACAGCACGAGTTCCGTCCCGTCACCGAGGACCGGGCCGGCCGTGACGTGGTCAGCTGCGGCACGGCCGAGGAGTACACGGTCCGCATCGTCGACCCGGCCACCCGCGAGGCGCTGCCCAAGGGCCGCGTCGGCGAGATCTGGCTGCGCGGGGCCAGCGTCGCCCAGGGCTACTGGGGCCGCGAGGAGGCCACCCGCTCCACGTTCGGCGTCAGCACCCTCGACGGAGACACCGGCTACGTCCGCACCGGAGACCTCGGCACCCTCCACGCGGGCGAGATCTACGTCACCGGCCGCCTCAAGGAGATGCTGATCCTGCGTGGCCGCAACATCTACCCGCAGGACGTGGAGCACGCGCTGCGCCGCGGTCATCCGGAGCTGGTGGGCCTGTTCGGCGCCGCGTTCGCCGTCCCGGTGGCCACCGCCGACGGCGGCACCGAGGAGCAGCTCGTCGTCGTGCACGAGGTACGCGGCTCGGTCGGCGCCGGTGAACTCCCGCTCCTCGCCGCCCGGATCAGGGGCAACATCGCCCGTGACTTCAGCGTCAGACCGGCGGCGGTGGCCCTGGTCAGGCGCGGGGCGGTGCTGCGCACGACCAGCGGCAAGATCCAGCGCGCGGCGATGCGCGCGCAGTACCTGGACGGCCTCCTGGAGAGCCGCCACCTGGACGGCCCGCAGGCCGCGTGACCCGAGCGCACGAGAGAGGGCGCCCTGCTGCCTCAGCGGCAAGGCGCCCTCTCTCCGGGGAACTTTCACGGCGTCACGGCACGGGCGGCTCGTCCAGGCTCCGCATCACGAGGCCGGTGGCGGGCTTGGGCCCGAACGACGTCGACTTGCGGGGCAGCCGCACGCCCACCCCGGCCAGCTCCCGGACGGTCCGCTCACCCACGGGCCGCATCAGCACGGCCGTACCGCCCTCCCGCCGCGCCTGCTCGACAGCGGCGGCCGCGTCATGGACGTAGCCGATCTCCTCGGGCTCGTCCGGCACACCCCACACATGCGCGAGCAGGGTGCTGTGCAGCACGGTGGCGTCCAGCTCCCGCCAGGCCGCGGGCCGGTCGCCCGGCACGGTCCGCGCGAGCAGCGCCGGATCGGGCCGGTCCAGGAGGTGGAACTCCCCGGCCGCGCCTCCCGCCAGCAACAACGCGTTCCCCGTGCCACCGGCGGCCTCGGCCGACGCCTCCATCGCGGCCGCCAGCTCCCCCCGCACCTCGCGCACCCGGAACGCCCCCTCGACCGCGGCGAGAGCCCGGGCCACCGGCAGCCGCCGGAGCACGCGGTGGATGGCCCGCACCCGGAAGGGGTAGCGCTCCGTGTCCACCAGCAGGGCGAGCCCGAAGTCCCAGTCCCCCTCCGCCCGCGGACCCGCACCGGACCGCACCTCGTCCCGCACCCGCAGATAGGTGGCCCACCGGTGGTGTCCATCCACGATCATCGCCTGCCGGCCCCGCAGATCGGCGTCGATCCGCGCCAGCTCCGCCGGGTCCGTCACCGCCCAGAGCCGGTGCCGCACGCCGTCGTCCATGACCGCGGTCACCAGCGCGGGCCGCCGCACGGTGCGCTCGACGACACCCCCGGCCCCGTCCGGCCCGGCGTCCCCCTGGTAGGCGAGCAGCATCGGCTCCAACTGCGCGGCCGTCGCCCGCAGCACGGCCGCCCGGTCCGCGACGACATGCTCGAACACGTCCTCGTGCGGCAGCACCACGTCCTCGCCCTGGCGCGGCAGCCGCAGCGCGCCGACGATCCCGCACTGCGAGAAACCGTCGCCCCGCTGCTCACAGACGTACAGCGCGGGCTCGGGATCGGCGGCGATCACACCCTCCGACAGCCAGTGGGCCAGGGTCCGCACGGCGTCCGCGGAGCGGTCGGCGGTGGTCCGCCCGCGCGGCAGCAGCAGCCGCACGATGTGGAACGGATCGCCGGGCTCCGCGTCCCGCACCCCGTCCGCGGTGACCGCGGTGAGTGCGCCGACCTGCCCGGCCCGCTCCGGTACATAGCGCAGCCCTCGAAACGGACGAAGCTGAAGGCCGCCCCGCACGGCGGCCGGCCCGGGGGCCGTGATTTCCATGGCCGCAGCGTAGGAAGCAGCGCTTTCACCTCGATTTCCCTGGCCCGGCACGGTGGCGGGGGTGCTGTCGCGTGTCTTGACGGGGGGTGGGCGCGGGGACGTAGCGTCCGGGGATGGAATCCCTGGAAGCGTTGCTGACCGCGCCGGGTGCTCCCTTCGCCGTGGTGCGCGGGGAGGACGGGCGGCTCGCCTACGCCGAGGGGCCGCGGACCCTGCGCGAGTTCGCCGAGACGACGTGGGCGTTCGGGTCCACCCCGTTCCTGATCTCCGAGACCGGGCGGATGACGTACGGGGAGTTCTTCGCCGCCGCGAGCGCCCTCGCCCGGCGCTTCCTCGACGCCGAGGACGCGGGCGGGTACGGACTGCGGCCCGGCGACCGTGCCGTCATCGCCATGCGGAACCACCCCGAGTGGCAAGTGGCGTTCTGGGCAGCCCAGTTGGCGGGCCTGGTCGCGGTGCCGCTGAACGCGTGGTGGACCGCCGACGAGTTCGCTTACGCCCTCGACGACTGCCGTCCCGGCGTGCTGCTCGTGGACGGGGAGCGGTACGAGCGCATCGCCGCGTGGCGGGAGGGCGCACCGGAGAAGGCGCCCTGGGTGCTCGTCTTCCACGAGGAGGGACGGGACGTCGCAGGCGCACGCGTCGAGCGGTACGGGGAACTGCCGGCCGCCGATCCGCTGCTCGGGCCGCCCGACGTCGACGTGGCACCGGACGCGGACGCCACCATCCTCTACACCTCCGGCACGACCGGCCGGCCCAAGGGCGCCGTCGCCACGCACCACGCCCATATGGGAGCCATCGCCAACCCCCGCTACTTCGCGGCCCTTTCGGCTCTGGCGCGCGGCCTCGTGCCCGGGCAGGGACCGGCCCCGGTCGGGCTGCTCACCTTCCCCTTCTTCCACGTGGCGGCGTTCACGGGGTTCTACGGAGCGATGGCCGCGGGCGGCACGCTGGTGCTGCTGCGCAAGTGGGACACGGACAAGGCGCTCGCCGCGATCCGGCAGCACGGGGTCGCCGCCTTCGGCGGGGTGCCGGCGACCGCGCTGCAACTACTGGACCGAGCCGAGGAGTTGGGTGACCCGCTGCCCACGCTGACGGGCTTCAACACCGGGGGAGCCGCCGCGCCGCCGCAGATCGTGGGCCGCCTCACCGCCCGCCACGGCGAGCGCATCGAGCCCCGGAACGGCTACGGCCTCACCGAGACGCTGGGCGGCGTCACGGCGAACTTCGGTGCGCAGTACCGGAGTTGGCCCGAAAGCGTGGGCAAGCCCGCGCCCGCTGTGGAGGTACGGATCGCCGGGCCCGGCGGTGAGCCGCTGCCCGACGGTGAGGTCGGTGAGCTGTGGCTGCGCGGGCAGAGCCTCATCCGGGGCTACTGGGAGGACCCGGCGGCGACCGAAGCGGCGTTCACGGCCGACGGCTGGTTCCGTACGGGGGACCTGGCGGTTCTGGCCGAGGGCCGGATCAGCGTCGTCGACCGGATCAAGGACATGGTGATCCGGGGCGGCGAGAACGTGTACTGCGTCGAGGTCGAGGGCTGCCTGCACGGCCACCCGGACGTTCTGGAGGCGGCCGTCGTCGGGGTGCCGCACCCGGTGCTCGGCGAGGAGGTCGCCGCCGTGGTCCGCTCCCGCCCCGGCTCCGGCCTGGACGAGCGGACCCTGCGGGAGTTCGCCGCCCTGTCCCTCGCGGCGTTCAAGGTGCCCGCCCGTGTGCTGGTGCAGGAGGCGGAGCTGCCGCGCAACGCCACCGGGAAGGTGCTCAAGCGGGAGGTACGGCTGAGGTTCGAGCCCGGTCGACCCGGCCACCCTGATGGTGACCTCGGCCGCCCCGACGGTGACCTCGGCCGTTCTCGGGATGCCGCTAGCGGCGAGTGACGTACACCCGGTAGTTCCCGGACGAGTCCACCGACGCCACGGAGACCCGCACCCCCGCCCTGCGGTCCTTGAACACCTCGCCCACGCGGTACGTCGCGTCGGACAGCTCCGCGTGGACGTTCGGGCGGCGGGTGCAGCCGCCGCTGTCGGGGGTGGAGTCCTTCACCGTGATGGGGCCGCGTCCGGTGTCCACGTCCGCGTCGACCTTGTAGATCAGGACGCCGGGGCGGCAGACCGCCTCGTCGTTGCCCTCCTGCGTGCGGACCTCGATCGCGTACCCCGTTTTCGCGGTCAGCGGGACGAACACCAGCCTCGTACCGGAGCCGGAGCTTTTGGGGCCTGAGCTGCCGGCGCCGGTACCGGTCGCGGTATCGGTACCGGCACCGCCGTCGTCCCGCGAGAGCGGCGACAGCAGGTGCTCCGTCGTGCCGGACCGCGCCGCGCAGCCGATCCGGGCGTCGTCGAGCCAGCCCAGTTTCCACTTGTGCCAGCCGAGCAGGTCGTTCCCGACGCCCCAGTCCTCGCTCATGATGTCCCAGTGCCCGACGGCCCCGCCGCCGTCCTGGGTGTAGAGGTCGGGCAGGCCGAAGACATGGCCGTTCTCGTGCGGCAGGACGCGGTAGCCGGTCTCGGCGTACGAACCGGAGCCGTCGTCCTGGCGGGAGTAGACGAAGGACGCGTTCGACAAGGGGAGGCCGTCGGCGACCGGTGCCTCGCGGTTGCCGGCGAACGTCACCGAGAGGACCGTGTCGAGCGCGGAGGGGCCGGCGTTCGGGGTGACCAGGATGTTCGCCAGGTCGTAGCGGCCGAAGTCCACGTCCGGGTCGGCGGCCGCCACGATGTCGTCGACCAGCTCGCGGTAGCCGGGCTCGAAGGGGGCGCCGCGCTCTATCCCGTACGCGGAGAACGCTTTCGGCATCCGCAGCCAGTGCTTGACGGGGGCTTCGGGAAGGTACGTGAGGCGGCCGTACGACCCGGTGCGGAACCAGTTCTGCGTCTTGGGGAAGAACTCCCTGAACCGGTGCATCGCGGTGCCCTCACCGGGCGCGTCCGGGAAGTCGATCATGAGGTTGAGGGCCCGGACGGTGCCGGTGGAGCGGGCGTAGCCGGAGGACGTGGGCAGTCCCTCCGACATCTGGACGCCCATCGCGCCGCGGATCATGCAGGGTTCGAGCGAGATCGCCCTGGTCGGCGCCACCGGGCCGGCCGCGGTCGGTGAGGCGTCGAGCAGCCGGCCGGTGCTCGCGGTCATGGTCAGCGCGAGGGCCGCGGCAGTGGCCCCGGCGAGCGCCGCACCGCGCCGGCCCCCGCGTATCCGCTGCTGCCGCATCCGAACCGCCTCACGCTCGGGTCCCTTTCGATCACCCTGTGTCGAGGTGCGGCGGGTCGCGCGCTGGGTGCGCCGATCGTGGGTTTCTGCCGGAAAAGAGGTGTGAGGCAGGTCACAGGGGTACCGGGAAATAACCGGGGAGGCTCTCCCCGTTTAACCGTGAGTCCGCACGAAGCGGGGACTCGCTCCCCAGTTCCTGGGACACAGAGAACAGTTCCTGGAACACAGGAACAGTCCGCGGGGCGCAGAGAGCGGGTCCCGGGACACAGAGACCCGGACCGAGCACGATCAACGACCGAAGGAGACCGCCGTGGCCACCGCCGCCCCCGCCGAGTCGCAGCGCCGAGCCCCGCGACCGCGGGCCGACGCCCTGCGTAACCGGGAGCGGATCGTCGCCGCCGGGCGGGAACTGCTCGTGGAGTACGGGACCGACCTCCCGCTCGACGAAGTGGCCCGCCGTGCCGGCGTCGGCAACGCCACGCTGTACCGGAACTTCAAGGACCGCGGCGAGCTGATGCACCACGTGGTCCTCTCGGTCACCGACCGCGTCATCGAGCACGCCGAGAAGGGACTCGCCGCCGAGGACGCCGGCGAGAGCGGCGCGTTCGACGCGCTGCGGACCTTCGTGCACGCCGCCGCCGACGAGCGCATCGGCGCGCTCTGTCCGACGCTGCAGACCACCTTCGACCAGGACCATCCCGATCTGCTCGCCTCCCTCGGCCGGCTGACCGCCGGCATCGAGGACCTTCTCGGGCGCGCCCGCGCGGCCGGCGAGCTGCGCACCGACGTCGGCGTCGGAGATCTGATGGTCGCCCTCTCCCAGCTCACCCGGCCGCTGCCCGGCAAGGCCTGCCTGGACTTCGACCGATACGTCCACCGCCATCTGCAACTGTTCCTCGACGGCCTGATGGCGCCCGCCCGCTCGGAACTCCCGGGCGCGGCCGCGACCTTGGAGGACCTCCGCAAGGACTGACCCTCCGGGGCCGAGTTCCCGCCCGCGCCCCGCACGCGTAGGGATGCGGGGGCTGCCGCCCCACATCTCCGTACCGCACCGATTTCTCAGCCTTATCTACGACTTTCACGTCTTTCCCGACGTACACGACTTGCTTGGAGTCCCGCTGTGGGTACCCCCTTGCCGAAAACGGCACCTCTCGAAGGCGACTCGCGCCGCTGGAAGGCACTCGTCTTCATCGCGCTCGCCCAGCTGATGGTCGTCCTCGACGCCACCATCGTGAACATCGCCCTGCCCTCCGCCCAGACGGATCTCGGCATATCCGACGGCAACCGCCAGTGGGTCATCACGGCCTACGCGCTCGCCTTTGGCGGTCTGCTGCTGTTCGGCGGCCGCATCGCGGACCTGTGGGGCCGCAAGCAGACCTTCGTCACCGGCCTCATCGGCTTCGCGCTCGCCTCCGCGATCGGCGGCGCCGCGCAGAACGAGGCGATGATGCTGGGCGCCCGCGCCCTTCAGGGCCTGTTCGGCGCGCTGCTCGCCCCGGCCGCCCTCTCCCTCCTCGCCGTCATGTTCACGGACGCCAAGGAGCGCGCGAAGGCGTTCGGCATCTACGGTGCGATCGCCGGTGGCGGTGGCGCCGTCGGCCTGATCCTCGGCGGATTCCTCACCGAGTACCTGAACTGGCGCTGGACCTTCTTCGTCAACATCCCGTTCGCGGCCGTCGCCGCGCTCGGCGCCGTCCTCGTCATCCGTGAGCCGGCCGGCGGCCGCAACCGCTCGCCGCTGGACGTCCCCGGCGTCGTCCTCTCCACCCTCGGTCTCGTCTCCCTCGTCTACGGCTTCACGCGCGCCGAGTCCAACGGCTGGTCCGACGCGACCACCATCGGCCTGTTCGTCGCCGCCGTCGTGCTGCTGCTCGCCTTCGTCGCCGTCGAGGCCCGGGTGAAGCACCCGCTGCTGCCGCTGCGCGTCGTCGCCGACCGCAACCGCGGCGGTGTCTACGCCTCCCTCGGCCTCGCCGTGATCGCGATGTTCGGCCTGTTCCTCTTCCTCACGTACTACCTGCAGATCGTGAAGGGCTTCTCGCCGGTCAAGACCGGCTTCGCGTTCCTGCCGATGATCGCGGGCATGATCACGGGCTCCACGCAGATCGGCGCCCGCCTGATGACCCGCGTCAGCCCCCGCCTGCTGATGGGCCCGGGCTTCCTGCTCGCGGCGGTCGGCATGCTGTTCCTGACCCAGCTCGAGGTCGACACGTCGTACGCCGGCGTGATCCTGCCCGGTCAGCTGCTGCTCGGCCTCGGTATGGGTACGGCGTTCATGCCCGCCATGTCGCTCGCCACGATCGGCGTCGAGGCGCGGGACGCCGGTGTCGCCTCCGCGATGGTCAACACCTCGCAGCAGGTTGGCGGCGCCATCGGCACCGCCCTGCTGAACACGATCGCGGCCTCGGCCACCACCGCGTACATCGCGGACCACGCGGCCGGTGCGCGGAACGCCCAGCTGCTCCAGGCGCAGGCCCAGGTCAGCGGCTACACCCACGCCATCTGGTGGGCGGTCGGCATCCTGGTCGTCTCCGCCGCGATCGCCTTCGCCCTCATCAACACCCGTGCCCCGGGCTCCGGTGCGGCCACGGCGTCCGGTGACACGGAGGGCATCGAGGACGAGTTCAGGATCCCGGTGGTCGCGCACTGACCTCCGGGCCGGGGCCCGGCGGCCTCACCTGAGCCGGGCCTCACCTGAGCCGGGCCTCACCTGAGCCGGGCCTCACCTGAGCCGGGCCTCACCTGAGCCAGGGGAGGTCCGCTCCGGCCTCCTTCGGCTGGAGTCCCTCGGCGACGATCTTCATGATCTCGCCGAGGGACTTCTGCTGTTCCGGGCTGAGCCGGTCGAAGAAGGCCTGGCGGACCGCCGCGACATGGCCGGGGGCGGTCTCCTTCAACACCTCGAGGCCCGCGTCCGTCAGCACCGCGAACTGACCGCGCTTGTCCGACGGGCAGTCCTCGCGCCGCACCCACCCGTTCTTCTCCAGGCGCGCGATCGCGTGCGAGAGCCGGGAGCGGGTGATCTTCGCGCTCATCGCCAGCTCCGTCATCCGCAGCCGCCGCCGGGGCGCCTCGCTGAGCTGGACCAGCAGACCGAAGTAGATGTGCGGCATCTTCGCGTCGCGCTGCAACTGCCGGTCGAGGTGGTCTTCCAGAAGAGTGGTGGCATGGAGGTAGGCACGCCAGACGTGCTGCTCGTCGGCGCTGAGCCACTGGGGTTCGGCGGACCCGCGCCTGTCGTCCACGGTCCGGCCGTTCTCGGTGCGGCCGCTCTCGGTCTTGTCGTTCTCGTTCTTGTCCATCGGCTCCATCGTAAAGACCTCCTCCTTGAATATTAAACAAACAGCGGCTACTTTTGTCAGTACCCAGAGCTTGAAAGTTCAAGGAGGTTGCCGTGTCCACCGCACCCGCACCCGAGCGCATGCCCGCGCTCTACCTCAGCCACGGCGCCCCGCCGCTCGCCGACGACGCCCTGTGGCCGGGACAGCTCGCCGCCTGGTCGGCCGGCCTGCCGCGCCCCAAGGCCATCCTGATGGTCTCCGCGCACTGGGAGGAAGCCCCGCTCGCCCTCGGCGCCACCGAGACGGTGCCGCTCGTCTACGACTTCTGGGGCTTCCCCGAGCACTACTACCAGGTGCGGTACGCCGCCCCGGGCGCTCCCGAGCTCGCCGATTCCGTACGCAAACTGCTGCGTGCCCCGGGCATCCCGGTGCAGGACGTGCCGGACCGCGGGCTCGACCACGGCGCGTACGTCCCGCTGGTGGAGATGTACCCGGAGGCCGACATCCCCGTCCTCCAGGTCTCCATGCCGACGCTCGACCCGCAGAAGCTGATGGACATCGGGCGGCGGCTCGCTCCGCTGCGGGACGAGGGCGTGCTGATCATCGGCTCCGGGTTCTTCACGCACAACCTCGCCGCGCTGCGGCAGGGCGGCATCCCGTCGTGGTCGGTGGAGTTCGACGACTGGGGGCAGCGGGCGCTGGACGCGGGCGACGTCGACGGGCTGCTCGACTTCGCCCACAAGTCCCCGGCCGGGGCGCTGGCCCACCCCCGCACCGAGCACTTCGCTCCGCTGTTCGTGACGATGGGGGTGGCCGAGGCGGGCGCCTCCGGCGGGGTCGGGGTGCAGCGGTCCGTGATCGACGGGTTCTGGATGGGACTGGCGAAGAGGTCGGTCCAGTTCGGCTAGACGGGTGCGGCCAGCGTCGTGGCTGGTCGGGCCCTAGGCCTTCAGGCCGAGCGGCTTCTCGTACCAGGCGACGTCCCAGTAGGCGCCGAACTTCCGGCCGACCTCCCGGTACGTGCCCACATAGGTGAAGCCGAAGCGGGTATGGAGGCGGACCGAGGCCTCGTTGGGCTGGGTGATGCCCGCGTACGCGCGGTGCACGTCCTCGTCCGCGAGGGCCTCGAAGAGGGACTTGTAGAGAAGGGTGCCGATGCCGCGCCCGCCCGCGTCCGGGGCGCAGTACACCGTGACCTCGACCGAGGTGTCGTACGCGGCCTTCGGACGGAACGGGCTCGACGTCGCGTATCCGAGCAGCGGGCCGAAGGCCCCCTCTCGCCGCTCCTGCGCAACCAAGAGGCGGTACGGGCCGTCTTCAGGGTGGGAGAGCAGCCAAGGACGTCGCTCTTCCGGAGCGAAGGCGTCCGTGTCGAAGGTGATCGGCGTCTCGCGTACGTAGTGGTTGTAGAGGCTGGTGAGACCCTCGAGGTCACCTTCGACTCCTGGCCTGACCTGCACCTCTGTGGGCTCCGGCATCAACTCGCCTCCTCATCGGCGGCCGCGTGGCGGCACAGGGTACTGCATGATCACAAAAATGATGGGGCCGGTTGGGAATTCTGTCCGGATTCCAGTCGTTGTTTCCATCAGAAGCAGGGCACCCGGGAGGGTGTGCGAGCCGTCCGGCCCAGCCGACCTACCATCGCAAGGGAGCACGCATGGCAACCCGTGCCGTAGCCCGTCGTAAGTCCGCCGCCTCCGGCGAGACTGATGCGGCACGCAGTGTTCGCGCCGTAGGCGGGGAGATCGCCGACCGCGACCTGGTCGGCATGTACCTCGACGAGATAGCGCGTACACCGCTGCTCGATGCCGCAAAGGAAGTCGACCTCTCCCAGACCATCGAGGCGGGCGTGTACGCCCAGCAGATCCTCGACGGGGAGGTCTCCGACAGCGAGGCCGCGGGCAAGGCGTCCCGCGAGGAGCTGGAGGCGCTGATCGCCGACGCGGAGAAGGCCAAGGACATCTTCATCCGGTCGAACCTGCGCCTGGTCGTGGCGGTCGCCCGCCGTTACCCGCGCAGCGGCCTCCCGCTGCTCGACCTCATCCAGGAGGGGAACGCGGGCCTGGTGCGCGCGGTCGAGAAGTTCGACTACCGCAAGGGCTTCAAGTTCTCCACGTACGCCACGTGGTGGATCCGCCAGGCCATCACCCGCTCGATAGCCGACCAGTCCCGCACGATCCGGCTCCCCGTCCACCTCGTCGAGGAGCTGGGCCGCATCCGCCGCGTCCAGCGCGAGTTCAACCGGAAGAACGGGCGGGACCCCGAGCCCACCGAGATCGCCGCCGAGCTCGACACCAAGCCCGAGCGTGTCGTCGACGTCCTGGACTGGGCGCGCGACCCGGTCTCGCTGAACATGTCGGTGGACGACGACGGTGACACGCAGTTCGGCGACCTCCTCGAGGACACGTCGGCGGTCTCCCCCGAGCAGTCCGTCCTCACGCTGCTCCGCTCCGAGGAGCTGGACGATCTGATCGGCCGCCTCGACCAGCGCACCGCGTCCATCATCAAGATGCGGTACGGGATCGAGGACGGGCGCGAGCGGACGCTGACCGAGGTCGGCAAGGAGCACGGGCTGACCCGTGAGCGCATCCGGCAGATCGAGAAGCACGCGCTTCTCGAGCTGAAGAAGCTGGCGCGGGACACGGGGTTCGACGCGGCGGCGTAGCCCTTCTGGGGACCAGGTCATCGGGCGGCCCGCACTTGACTGTGCGAGCCGCCCGACCCGTTTCCTGCCCTTCCAGGCACCCCGGGCCCGGCCAGCCGCCCCGTTCGCGCAGTTCCCCGCGCCCCTAACGGCATGCGGCTTCGCCACCCGGTGGGGTAGTTCGTCGTCTGCGGGTCCGGCGGGGGTTGGCCGCGCAGTTCCCCGCGCCCCTAAAGGCATGCGGCTTCGCCGCCCCGTGGGCTGGTTTGTCGTTTGCGGGTCCGGCGGGGGTTGGCCGCGCAGTTCCCCGCGCCCCTATAGGCATGCGGCTTCGCCGCCCTGAGGGGGTTGTTCGTCGTCTGCGGGGCGGTGGGGCTTCTCGCGCAGTTCCCCGCGCCCCTGAGATGCGCACTGCGTGCGCCATCTCAACGGGCGCGTGTCCCCGCGCCCCATGGGGCTGCGGCGAAGCCGCATGCTCCAGGGGCGCGGGGAACTGCGCGACCAGCCACGACGAGACCCGCACCCGGCAAACTCCCGCACCCGGCAGGGCCCCGCCCCGCACCAGACAAGGCCCCGCACCCGGCAGGACCCCGCACCCGGCAGGGCCCCGTACTCCGAACCCGGCGATGAATCAGCCCCGCTCGCTCGAAGCACCCGCACCCGCACCCGCACCCCGCGCCATCCTGGCCCCCATCTCGCCTACGGCCAGTACCAGCTTCTCCGGACCTAGGACCCGGAAGTCGAGTCCGGTCATGGCGAGGCGGACGGCCAGCCACTCCACCGGCCCGGACGCGGTCGCCCGGAGCCGGCAGCCACCCCCGGGCAGAGGCTCGGCCCGCCCCACCGCCGGAGGCACCCGCGCGGCCACCTCCTCGACCGTCGCCGCGAACTCGACATCCGCCTCGTACGCCCCACCACCCCGCGCCTCCATCGACCGCCGCAGGTACTCCGCCGCGTCCCCTTCCGGCACCTCCCGCGGAGCGAACCGCGCCCCGGTGGCGAACGGCTCCGACAGCCGGTCGACCCGGAACGTACGCCAGGCGTCGCGATCGATGTCGTACGCCACGAGATACCAGCGCCGCCCCGTGGAGACCAGCCGGAACGGTTCCACCAGGCGCCGCGTCTCCGTCCCGTCGGCCGCGCGGTAGTGGAACCGGAGCCGCTCCGTGCCGGCCGTGGCCGACGCGATCACGGTCAGCGTCTCGGGCGCGATGGTGGCACCGTCCCCCGACGTCAGCGGGATCGTCGCGGCCTGGAGCGTGGCGACCCGGTGCCGCAGCCGCGACGGCAGCACCTGTTCCAGCTTGGCCAGCGCCCGCACCGAGGCCTCCTCGATGCCGTCCACCGCGTGGCCCGCCCCGGCGCGCAGCCCCACCGCTATCGCCACCGCCTCCTCGTCGTCGAGGACGAGCGGCGGCAGCGCCTTGCCCGCGATCAGCCGGTAGCCGCCGTCGGCGCCCATCGAGGCCTGGACCGGATAGCCGAGATCACGCAGCCGGTCGATGTCCCTGCGCACGGTGCGCCGGGAGACCCTGAGCCGTTCGGCGAGCTCGCCGCCGGGCCATTCGCGCGGGGTCTGGAGGAGGGAGAGGAGTTGGAGCAACCGGGCCGGGGTGTCCGTACTGGTCGTCGTCATGCCCCAAGGATGCCGCCCGTCTAGGACACGAACTGGCCTAGATGGTCCCTAGGCTTCTGCCATGACCTCACCGACCGAACCGACCGCGTCAGCTGAACCAAAGGCACCAAAGGCCCCTGCCACACCCGCCGCCGCCCCGGACATACCCGCCACCAACGACCGGCGGCGCTGGTTCGCGCTCGCCATCGTGATGACGGCCGCGTTCATGGACCTCGTCGACGTCACGATCGTCAACGTGGCGCTGCCGACGATCCAGCACGACGAGGGCGCCACCACCGGCCAGATCCAGTGGATCACCGCCGGCTACGCGCTGGCCTTCGCGGCGCTGCTCATCACCGGCGGCCGGCTCGGCGACATCTTCGGCCGCAAGCGCCTCTTCCTGCTCGGCATCGCCGGATTCACCGTGGCCTCCGCGCTGTGCGGCTTCGCCGCGAACCCCGAGATGCTGGTCGCCTCCCGCATCCTCCAGGGCGGCATGGCGGCGATGATGGTGCCGCAGGTCCTGTCGATCGTGCACGCGACGTTCCCGGCGCACGAGCGCGGCAAGGTCTTCGGTCTGTTCGGCGCGATCGTCGGTCTCGGCGCGGTGACCGGACCGCTGCTCGGCGCGCTGCTCACCGAGTGGAACATCGCGGGTCTCGAATGGCGCCCGATCTTCCTCATCAACCTGCCCGTCGGCATCGCGGCCCTGATCCTCGGCGCGCGCGTCATCAGCGAGTCGAAGGCCCCCAAGGCCCTGAAGCTGGACCTCGTGGGCGTCGTGCTCGTCACCCTCGCCATGCTGGCCCTCGTCTACCCGCTGACCCAGGGCCGCGAGAACGGCTGGCCGCTGTGGGGCTTCGTGATGATGGCGTCGTCCGTCGCGATCGGCGTCGCCCTGATCGCGTACGAGAAGGCGAAGACGCGGCGCGACGGCTCCCCGCTCATCGAGCTGTCCCTGTTCAAGGTCAAGAGCTTCGCGGCGGGCATCGCCGTACAGACCGTCTTCGGCCTGACCATGGGCATCTTCTTCCTGACCTGGACGCTCTACATGCAGCTCGGCCTCGGCTGGAGCGCGCTGAAGGCGGGCGTCACCGGGGTGCCGTTCTCCATCGCCGTCTCCGTCGCGGCCGGCATCTCCGTACAGAAGCTGGTGCCCCGCTTCGGTCGCAAGGTCCTCCAGGCGGGCGCGCTGACGATGGCCGCGGGCGTGCTCGTCTACGTGTACGAGTCCGGGCACTACGGCCTGTCCATCGCCGCCTGGCAGATGGCGCTGCCGCTGGTCGTGATGGGTCTCGGCATGGGCCTGATCGTCGCCCCGCTGACCGACGCGATCCTCTCCGAGGTGCCGCGCGAGCACGCCGGTTCGGCGTCCGGGCTCATCAACACAGTGATGCAGATGGGCAACGCGCTCGGCCTCAGCCTGGTCTCGGTGATCTTCTTCAACGTCGTCGAGGACCACATGAAGCAGGGCGCGGGGAACGCCGCCTTCATAGACGGCTTCCACAGTTCGCTGCTGTGGGCCGCGGGCATCCTGGTCGGCATCTTCCTGCTGATGTTCGCGCTGCCCCGCAAGGCGGCCGGCGACACGACGGAGGCCTCCGCGGAGAGCGCCCCGGATGACGAGCGCAGGCCCGAACTGGTCGGCTAGCCGCGCCCGAGGCGCGAGGCGCCCTCGGGAGGCCTTCCCCGGATGTCTGTTTGTGTCTGCGCGATGCCCGAACCTGTTTACTTTCCGGAAATCCGGTCGTAGTCTCAGGGTGAAGTCACAGATTCGGGCATACGCAGAGACGAAGGCACAGGTAAACGGGCATGTACGCACCGGAGCGCCAGCAGGAGATCCTCCGCCTCGCCCGCGACGGCGGCCGGGTCGACGTGCTGTCGCTCGCCGAGGTGTTCCAGGTGACCGCCGAGACCATCCGGCGTGACCTGAAGGCCCTGGACCGGGCCGGTCTCGTACGCCGGGTGCACGGCGGCGCCATCCCGGCGGGGCGGCTCGACTTCGAGCCCGACCTCGCCGAGCGCGAAGGCACCGCCGCCGACGAGAAGGACCGCATCGCCCGCGCCGCGCTCGCCGAGCTGCCGGCCGAGGGCAGCGTGATCCTGGACGCCGGTTCGACGGTGGCCCGCCTTGCCGCGGCCCTGCCGCTGGAGTGCGAGCTCACCGCGGTGACCCACTCGCTGCCCACCGCGGCCCGCCTCGCCGACCACCCCGGCCTCCAGCTCCACCTCATCGGCGGCCGGGTCCGCCACCGCACCCGCGCCGCCGTCGACGCCTGGGCGCTGCGCGCCTACGGCGAGATCCGCGCGGACGTCGCCTTCGTCGCGGCCAACGGGTTCTCCGCCGAAGCCGGACTGACCACCCCCGACCTCGCCGAGGCCTCCGTGAAGCGCGCGGCCGTCGCCGCGGCCCGCAGGGTCGTCCTGCTAGCCGACTCCGGCAAGTACGGCCAGGAGCACTTCGCCCGGTTCGGCGCCCTCACCGACGTCGACCTGCTCATCACGGACACCGGCCTCGCCCCCGAGCACGCCGCCGCGATCGAGGCGGGCGGCACGGAGGTGATCCGCGCATGACCCCCGGCCCAACCAGCTCTGCTGGCCCCTCCGACACCTCTGACACCGCCGACACCACCGGCACCACCGGCACCACCTGTACGGACCCCACGAAAGCGGCGACCCGCGGCATGATCCTCACCGTCACCCCCAACCCCTCCCTCGACCGCACCTACGAGGTCCCCGGCCTCGACCGAGGCGAGATCGTGCGCGCGTCCGGCGAACGCATGGACCCGGGCGGCAAGGGCGTCAACGTCTCGCGGGCCGTCGCCGCCGCCGGCGCCCCCACCCTGGCCGTGCTGCCGCTGGGCGGCGCCCCCGGCGCCCTGGTCGCCGAACTCCTGGCCGGCCAGGGCATCACGGTCGCCCCGGTCCCCGTCGCGGGCAAGACCCGGTCGAACATCGCGCTCGCCGAACCCGACGGCACCCTCACGAAGATCAACGCCCCGGGCCCCGAACTCAGCGCCGACGAGGCCGAGTCGCTGCTCTCCGTCGTCGGCGAACGGTCGGCGGGCGCCGACTGGATCGCCTGCTGCGGCAGCCTCCCGCGCGGCCTCGCGCCGTCCTGGTACGCCGAGTTGGTGGCCCGGGCGCACGACGCGGGCGCCCGGATCGCCCTCGACACCTCCGGTCCCGCACTCCTTGCGGCCCTGCGCGAGCGCCCCGACGTGGTGAAGCCGAACGCCGAGGAGCTCGCCGAAGCCGTCGGCCGCCCGCTCGCCACCGTCGGCGACGCGGTCAAGGCGGCCGAGGAGCTACGGGAGTTGGGGGCGGCCGCGGTCCTCGCCTCGCTCGGCGCGGACGGGCAGCTCCTCGTCGACGCCACGGGCGCCTGGTACGCGAGCGCCCCGGTGACTGTCGTACGGAGCAACGTGGGCGCGGGCGACTCCTCCCTGGCCGGCTTCCTGATCGCGGGCGGTGAGGGACCGGGGGCGCTGGCGTCGGCGGTCGCCCACGGCGCGGCCGCGGTGCAGCTGCCGGGCAGTGCGATGCCGACCCCGGCGGACCTGGACCCGGACGCGGTGACGCTCGCCGCGCAGGTGCCGCTCGACCGCCCTCTCGAGGAACCGGTGACGTGATGAACAGCCCCGCCCCGACGGGAAGCGCCCAGCAACCGCGCAGGCGCAGCAGGAACAGCCGGCACACCACGCAAAGGAGCCCGCGATGACGGAGATGATCACCGCGGAACTGGTCGACCTCGACCTGTCCGCCCAGACCAAGGACGAGGCCGCCCGCTCCCTGGCGGAGCGCATGGTGGCCCGGGGCCGGGTCACCGACCTCGACGGCTTCCTCGCCGACGTCGCCGCCCGGGAGGCCCAGATGCCGACCGGCCTCGACGGCGGCATCGGCATCCCGCACTGCCGCAGCGCGCACGTCACCGAGCCCACCCTCGCGTTCGGCCGCGCGGCGCACGGCATCGACTTCGGCGCCCCGGACGGCCCCGCCGACCTGATCTTCCTGATCGCGGCCCCGGCGGGCGCGGACGACGCCCACCTCTCGATCCTCTCCTCCCTCGCCCGCCAGTTGATGGACGAGGACTTCAAGGCGGCCCTGCGCGCGGCGACCGACGCCCAACACACAGCGGCCCTGATCCGCGGCGACGCCCCGGCCCCGGAACCCGTAGAGGCGGAGCCCGTGGAGCCGGAACCTGTGGAGCCGGAACCCGTGGAGCCGGAACTCGTGGGGCCGGAACCCGTGGAGCCGGAACTCGTGGGGCCGGAGCCCGTGGAGTCGGGGGAGGCGGTCGCGCCCGCGGCGAGCAGGGTCTTCAAGATCGTCGCAGTCACCTCCTGCCCCACGGGCATCGCCCACACCTACATGGCGGCCGAGTCCCTGGAGAACACCGCCCGCGCCACCGACGGCGTCGAGCTGGTGGTGGAGACACAGGGCTCCGCGGGCTTCACCCGCCTCGCGCCGGAGGTGATCGCCGCCGCGGACGGCGTGATCTTCGCCCACGACGTGCCGGTCCGCGAGAAGGACCGTTTCGCCGGGAAGCCCACGGTCGACGTCGGCGTGAAGGCCGGCATCAACCGCCCCGCCGCACTCATCACGGAGGTCCGCGACAAGGCGGCCCGCGGCGAGACGACCGCCGCCCCCGGCGCGGACGCGTCATCCACACCTGTGGACAACTCCGGTGAATCAGCGGAGGGTTACGGCACAAAGCTGCGCAAGTGGCTGATGTCGGGCGTCAGTTACATGGTGCCGTTCGTGGCCGCCGGTGGTCTGCTCATCGCGCTCGGCTTCGCCATCGGCGGCTACGAGGTCGCGGACGTCAAGGTCGAGACCCTCCTCAACAGCTTCGACTGGTCCTCCACGACCAGCTGGGCCGCGCTGCTCTTCTACACCGGCCAGGCGGCGTTCGCCTTCCTCGTCCCGGTCCTCGCCGGCTATATCGCGTACGGCATGGCGGACCGGCCGGGTCTCGTACCGGGCTTCGTCGGCGGCTCGATCGCGCTCACCGTCAACGCGGGTTTCCTCGGCGGTCTCGCCGCCGGACTCATCGCGGGCGGCGTCGTCATGGCGATCCAGAAGGTGAACGTGCCGGCCGTGCTGCGCGGCATCATGCCGGTCGTCGTGATCCCGCTGCTCTCCTCGATCGCCGTCGGCTTCCTGATGTTCGTGGTGATCGGCAAGCCGATCGCCAACCTCCAGAGCGCCCTGACGGACTGGCTCAACAGCCTCTCCGGCGCCAACGCGATCTTCCTCGGCGTGATCCTCGGCCTGATGATGTGCTTCGACCTGGGCGGCCCGCTCAACAAATGTGCCTACGCCTTCGCGGTCGGCGGCCTCGCCAACCCCACCGACGGTTCGCTGAAGGTCATGGCCGCCGTGATGGCCGCGGGCATGGTGCCGCCGCTGGCCATGGCGCTCGCCACCACCGTGCGCGGCCGGCTCTTCACGAAGACCGAGCGGGAGAACGGCAAGGCCGCGTGGGTGCTCGGGGCGTCCTTCATCACCGAAGGCGCGATCCCGTTCGCCGCGGCCGACCCGCTGCGCGTCATCCCCGCCTCCATGGCGGGCGGCGCGGTCACCGGCGCCCTGTCGATGGCCTTCGGCTGCACGCTGCGCGCCCCGCACGGTGGCATCTTCGTGGTCCCGCTGATCGGCAACGCGTTCCTCTACCTGCTCGCGATCGCCGCCGGAGTCTGCGTATCGGCCGCCCTGGTCGTCGTACTGAAGGGCATGCGCAAGGTTCCGTCGGAGTCGGCGGCCGGCGCCGACGGGGCGCAGTCGGGCGCGGCCACCGGGTCGAAGGTTCCGGCCGCCGTGTGAGGGCCCTGTGACCGGAACTGTCCGGTCCTGCGAGATACGTCACGGTCCGGGACCAAAAGCCCGGACCGTGGTGTTCACTGGACCGCATGCCTGAGCACGTGTCGTTCCTGCAGCAGATAGGCCTGGCGATTCTCGCGGTCGCCACCGTGGCATGGGTGGTCGGTCTGATCCGGCTGGTGCGCGTCGTCGCTTTCCCGCCGCCCCGGCAGCCGACGCGGTCGCTGCCGCTGGGCGCGCTGCCGGGCCAGTCGCGGGCCCCGGCCCTGGAGTCGGTCCCGCTGACGGCCGACGAACAGGACGCGTTCGCCGGTCTGGTACGTCAGTTCAGCCGCCGCTGAGGCGGTCGCTCAAGCCGTTGCTGAGGCGGTTGTTTCAGCCGTTGCGGAGGCGGTCGTTTCCGCCGTAGCCGAGGCGTGGCGACGGTGGGGCTCCCGCGCAGCTCTCCCGCTGAGAACTCAGGCGCTGGTGCGGCGCGATGCCGCCCGGTGTTCGATCGCCTCGCGCGCGGCGTCCTGCGTCGCGTACACCTCGCACATGTGCCGGCCGTCCGGTGTCACCGTGTGCTCGACCTCCCACAGGCTGATCTCGCCCCCGTCGCGCAGCAGGAACGCGTGCTCGTACAGAGCGAACCCCTGGCTGACGCGGCGGCCGAACGCCTGCGTGATCTGGTGCGCGCACGCCTCCCGCAGCAGCCTCGCCGTGCCCGGACCGGGGCGCGTCGCCGCGTCCGGGTTCTCCGCGCGGCGTAACAGCCGGCGCGCGTGGTCCACGGAGCTGTCCGGGTCGGCGGGGCCGAACCGGCGTCGCTCCGCAGGGACCGCCGGCAGCAGCACCGAGGCGAGGGGCGCCTGGAGATCGAAGTCCGGTGTGGCTTCCGGAGGCAGCGGCAGCCGGCCCGTCGCGAGGTGCAGCTCTTCCTCGGTGACGTAGACCTCGTGCTGCTCGCTTCGGTCCCGGCCGGTGTTGTGGACCAGCTCCCACAGGGTGAGCGCGCTGCCGTCGGCGAGCAGCCAGGTGTGCCGGTACGTCTCGCGGTGCCGCCCCGCGCTGTGGTGCGCCGAGTGCAGGGAGCCGGAGTACGCGAGCGCGCTCTCGAGCCGGTGCAACGTCTCGTCGGGCAGTTCGAAGGAGTTGAGCGCGCGGCCCAGGAGGTGGGCGAGGTGCTCGTCGGGTGATGCGGGGGCCGTGGGTGACGCGGCCGATGGGGTCGGAGCGGACGACGTTGACGACGTGGACGGGGTGGACGACGCGGACGAGGCGGCGTCGAATTCGTAGTCGTGTGGAACGCTCAAGGCACCTCCCGGCATTGCTGCATGTCACCTTGTGGGTGCATACCGTAGCCCCTGTGCCCGACATCATGTCCGTGAAATCGCAAACGGGGAACGGGATTTGGGAAACCTGTCCTGACAACGCCTGAGCCGCGCGGGAGGTTCCCGCGCGGCCCGTGCTGTTCTGCCCTGGTGAGGGGCCTGGTGGAAGGGGTCAGGCAGCGCTGTCCGCCGTCCACTGACTCCAGCTGAGGTTCCAGCCGTTGAGGCCGTTGTCGGGGGCGATCGTCTTGTCCGGGGAGTTCTTCATGGTCACGACGTCACCGATGAGCGAGTTGTCGTAGAACCACTTGGCGGTCGTGTCGCCGCCCGCGCCCTGGACGTCGCGCATGCCGACGCAGCCGTGGCTGGTGCCCTGGGCGCCGAAGATGCCCGGCGAGCTCCAGTAGTTGCCGTGGATGAACGTCCCGGACTGCGACAGACGCATCGCGTGCGGCACGTCCGGGATGTCGTACTCGCCGCCGAAGCCGACCGTCGAGCCGTTCATCCGCGTCTGCACGAACTTCTCGGAGATCACCATCTGGCCGTTGTACGTGGGGTGTGAGGGGCTGCCCGTGGAGACCGGGACGGTCTTGATGGTCTGCCCGTCGCGCACGACCGTCATCTGCTGGGTGTTCGCGTCGACCGTGGAGATCTGCTTGCGGCCGACGGTGAACGTGACCGTCCTGTCCTGCACGCCGTGGATGCCTTTCGCCCCTTCGACACCGTCGAGGGCGATCTTCATCGTGACCTTGGAACCGGCCTTCCAGTAGTCCTCGGGCCGGAAGTCCAGGCGCTGGGCGCCGAACCAGTGGCCGACGACCTGCTGACCGCTGCTGGACGAGACCGTGATGTGCGACTGCACGGCCTTCTTGTCGGTGATCGCCTTGTCGAACGTGAACGACACCGGCATTCCGACCCCGACCGTCGAACCGTTGTCCGGCGTGTACGTGCCGATGAAGCTGTTCGCGTTCGACACCGTCGTGAAGATCGAGTTGGCGGCGGCCGTGTGCCCGTCCGCGTCCTTGGCGGTCGCGGAGAGCCGGTACTTGGTGCCGCGCTCCAACTGCTCCTTCGGCTTCCAGGTCGCACCGCCCGCGGCGATCGTGCCCGCGACCTGCTTGCCGGTCGCGGACTCCGTCATCTTGACGTCGGTGAGCTTGCCGTCGCTGACCTTGACCCCCGTCGCGTTGATGGACGCGCCGGTGGAACCGTCCTTGGCGGAGATCGTGATCTGCGGCGCGTCCTGCGCGCCGTCCTTGTCGTCGTCAGCGGTGGCGTTGCCGCCGCAGGCCGTGAGGGTGAGGGCACCGATGACAAGAGTGGCGCACGCGACAGCTATGTTCTGCCTTCTCACGGTCTGCTCCTTCTGGGATGTTGTGGTGGGTTCATCCGGTACAGGAAGAGAGTCCGAGAGGGCTGGAGGGGTTCCTTCCGCTTGCTGTGAACGGGGACACAGGGACCGTTCTGTTACGCAGGTGAAGACGTTGTTACGCAGTGGCTTTCACGAGTGGCTGTCACGAGTAGCTTTCACGAGTGGCCGTCACGAGTAGCTGTCATGCGACGGGGCGTGGTCTGCCGGGGGCCGTAGAGGTCGCTGTAGGAGAGGTACGTGCCGCCGGGTCCGTGCACCGACTCCGCCGCACGCACGGCCCGCACGATCGCGCGCGTCACCAAGTCGGCGCCGGCGGCCAGGATCTCGTTGAGGGCGAGCGGATCGGTGGCATCGAGCGGACGGGCCCCGGTGGCGAGGGCGAAGACCGTGTCGCCGTCGTTCAGCAGATGCACGGGGCGCACGGCGCGCGCGATGCCGTCGTGCGCGGTACCCGCGACCTTCTGCGCCTGCGCCCGACTGAGATCGGCATCGGTGGCGACGACGGCGAGGGTGGTGTTGAGCGGCGGCTGCGGAGGCGCGGGCGAGGGTCTGGCGGGCTCCGACAGCGGCGCCGGGCCGTTCGTGGCCTCGGCGTCTGCGATGCGCTTGGCGGCCGCTTCGTGGGACGCGGGGGAGGGGTACGTCACCGGGCCGCGCCCCTCGAAGAACTCCCCGTACAGCGCCCCGGTCGCCGGGTCCAGCGCCGACCCCGCCGCGTTGGCGACCACCAGCACGCTCACCGTGATCCCCGAGCCGAGCACGGCGGACGCGGTGCCGATGCCGCCGCGCAGCCGCCCCACGAGCGCCCCGGTGCCCGCGCCCACGTTGCCCTCCCGCACGGGAGAGCACGGCTGCGTCGCCGCGGCGGCCGCCACCGCGGCGCGGCCCGTGGCGGCGTCGGGACGGGCCCGCCAGTCACCGCCGCGGCCTAGGTCGAAGACGCAGGCCGCCGGCACCACGGGCACGACGTGCCCGGGCCCGCCCACCGGGACCCCGCGGCCGTGCTCCTCCAGCCAGGCCATCACCCCGGACGCCGAGTCGAGCCCGTACGCGCTCCCGCCGGTCAGCACGATCGCCTCGATGCGCTGCACCAGATTGCGCGGGTCGAGCGCGTCGGTCTCCCGGGTGCCGGGGCCGCCGCCGCGCACGTCCACGGCGGTGACGGCACCGCCCTCGGGGGCGAGTACGACGGTGGTGCCGGTCAGGTGGCCGTCATCGGTGCGGGTCGCGTGCCCCACCCGCACTCCCGCGACATCGGTCAGGGCATCGTGGTGCGTCGTCGTCATGTGCCATGCGTACCACGCCAGTTGCGGGCCGGTTACGCCTGCTCGGGCCGGGTCTCTCGCGCGCTCCTGGCCGACAACGTCACCCCTGCCGCCACCGTGAGCGCCGCCACGATCCCCGCCGCGAACACCGCCCAGTGCCCGGCGAACGTACAGGCCAGCACCAGCACCGCGCCCACCGGCAGCGTCAGTTGCTGCGCCGTCCCCACCTTGAAGTACCGCGCGTGCAGCGCCCACACCGTCAGCAGGAACAACGCCGAGGGGATCGTCACGGCCGCGGACGCCGCCGTCGTCGAGAGGTGCGCCTTGCCGACCGCCTGCTCCACGGCGACCTCGAGGCCGGCGCCGATCGCCGCCGCCGACGCGAAGACCAGGTAGTGGCCGTAGCCCCACAGGAACGCCTGCCGGCTGGTCCGCAGCCGCTCGTGGATCGGCACCGCGAAGTAGATCCACCACGCCGCGAACACGATGAGGACACCGCCGGCCGCGATCGGCAGCAGCTCGCCGAGCGCGTCGTTCTCCTCCACACCGGACTTCACCGCGACCGTCGCCGCCGCGATCGTCTCGCCGAGCACGATGATCGTGAACAGGCCGTACCGCTCGGAGATGTGGTGCGGGTGCCACGCCGTCTGCCGGTTCCTCTCCGCGTACACCGGCACGCACAGCTCGAGGAGTGCCATGGCCAGGAACACCCAGTTCACCGCGCCGGCCGGGGCGAACATCAGCCCGAGCCAGCCGACCTGGCACAGCAGCACCCCGCCCGCGTACCGGAGCGCGACGGTCCGCTCGGCGCCGCTCGTCGACCTCGCCACACGCAGCCAGTGCGCCACCATGCCGAGCCGGATGATCAGGTAGCCGAGCACGACCACCGTGAAATCGCCGGAGAAGGCACGGGAAACTCCGGCCGCGAGCACCAGCACACCCGCGATCTGGATGAGCGTGACGACCCGGTAGATCACATCGTCGTTGTCGTACGCCGAGGCGAACCAGGTGAAGTTCATCCACGCCCACCAGATGGCGAAGAAGACCCGGGCGTAGTCGATCACGCCGGTGCCGGTGTGTCCCTCGGCGACCGCGTGCACCAGCTCCACGCCACCCTGCGCCACCGCCACGACGAAGCAGAGGTCGAAGAACAGCTCGAGCGACGACGCGACGCGATGCTTCTCGTCCCGCCCTCTCTCTTTCAGCCGGCGTACAGGGGAGAGGTGGGGCGAGGCGTGCTGCGCGGGGTCCGGGCCGGGCGCGGCATGAGGGACTGGAGAGGACGTCATGAGCAAAGGACAGCAGATCAGGTGGTGCGGTGCGCGAACCACCCCGGCCGGACCGGTGGAGCGGGTCCGCCCCCACCACGAGAAGCGGGTCCGCCTCCGCGACGTACCCTGGATTCATGAGTACCGCCCCCGAGCGTCCCGAGCGCCCTGAGCCGCGCGATCCGAAAGCCGCGCTGATCTTCGACGATCCGCTGACGGCACAGTCCGCCGACGACACGGACCGCGGCTGGGGCGAGCGCCCCGCGGCCGGCGACAACAGCGCCGCCGACCTGGCCCGCTTCCTCGACGAAAAGCCTCCCCACCACCTGTGAAGCGCCGCCGCGACATGTCCGGCCCGAGCCGCGACGTGACCGACGACAGGCCCTAGGCCTCGGTGGAACCCGATCCGCCGCGCTGCGGCACGAGCGCGTCGCGGATCTCCTTCAGGACCTCCAGCTCGGAGACCTCGGTGATCTCCTGGGCGCCTTCCCTCGCCGCCTTGCGCGCGGCCTGCGCGGCCAGGTACTTGGCCATCGGCAGCACCATCAGGAAGTAGACGACCGCGGCCGTGATGACGAAGCCGAGCACCGCGCTGAGGACCGAACCCCACAGGATCTCGATGCCCTCGTCGGCGGTGCACGGGCCCTTCAGGCAGGACTTGTAGCCCTCCAGATCCTTGGTGCCGAAGGCGCCCACGATCGGGTTGATGACCCCCTTCACCACCGCGTTCACGACGTTGGTGAACGCGGCGCCGATGACGACGGCGACCGCCAGGTCGATCACATTGCCGCGCATCAGGAAGGCTTTGAAGCCCTCCCACAGACTCAGATCCTTCTTCTCGCTCACCAGGAGGCCTTTCTTCACGTGCACAGGATGCGGAGCAAACGACTTCGCAACCTACGACAGCGCGGGTCAGACCTGTCCAATTCGGTAACTCGATCGAGGGACTTGACGCGATGGCCGTCATCGCGGCCGTCACCACGGCCTTCACCGCCGCGTTCACCACAGGGTCACCGCCAGCCGAGAGGTGGCACCGGCGCCCGCGAGCCGCACGGCCGTGGCACGCCCCACCGACAGCACCACCAACGACCCGCCGCCCGCCATCGGTTCACCTGGCCGGCCCGCCGCCGCATTCTCCTCAGGTACGGAACTCTCCTCGGGTACGGACGCCACCCGCGCTCCCGACGCGAGGACCCGCACCCCCGGCCCGCCGTCCGCACGCGCCGCCACCACGTCCACCCGGTCGCCCGGCCGCAGCAGCCGCACCGCCCCCGCGTCCGCGATCCGCACCGGCGCCGACACCGACACGGCGGGGCCGCGCGCCCGCTCCCCGGGCGGCGCCTGCGCCCTCTCGTGGCTTTCGCCCGCGTCGGACGACGGCACCGCGGCCGCCAGCGCCACCGCGGTCAGGGCCAGGCCCGCGGCCACGGCCGGCGCGCGCCGACGGCGCCCCGCACGCCCGGGCCGCCATCGCGGACCGCGTACACGTACGGGAGGGAAAGAGGGCACCTCGGACGTCGGGGGAGTACTGAGCTGGGCCGGGGGAGTCGTGGAGGACAAAGCCGTCACCGCCTGCGGGTCGCGTGGGTCGAGAGGGTCGAACCGGTCGAGTGGATCGAGCCGGAGCGGACGGGCATCGCACCCGTCTCGCCGACCACGATCCGCCGTTCCCTCGGATCCCGCTGAACCCCGTGCACTACCCGGGGGTTGTGGACAACCCCCTCACCCGAAGGCGCCGCGTCACGCTTCGGAACCCCGGATCACCGCGTCACGCTCCGCAACCCCGGATCACCGCATCGCGCTCCGCAACCCCGGATCACCCCGTCACGGCATCCGGAACCCCGGATCCATCCCACCCAGCGCCCCCGCACACAGACAGTCCCGCTCCTCGCCGCTCGGCAGCCCCGCGACCGCGTCGAACAGCACCGTCCGCAGCCGGCCCACATTGGCCGCGAACACCTCGAGCACCTCGTCGTGGGAGACGCCCTCGCCGCTCTCGGCGCCCGCGTCGAGATCCGTGACGAGGGTCATCGACGTGTAGCAGAGCTCCAGCTCACGGGCGAGCATCGCCTCCGGGTGCCCGGTCATGCCCACCACGGACCAGCCCATCGCGGCGTGCCAGCGCGATTCGGCGCGGGTCGAGAACCGCGGGCCCTCGACCACCACGAGGGTGCCGCCGTCCACCGGCTCCCAGTCCTTGCCGCGCGCCGCCTTCACGGCGGCCTTGCGTCCCACGGGGCAGTACGGGTCAGCGGGCGAGACGTGCACGACGTTCGGCACGGTGCCGTCCGGCAGCGGCAGCCCGTCGAAGTAGGTCTGCGCCCGGGACTTCGTACGGTCCACGAACTGGTCCGGCACCAGCAGCGTCCCCGGCCCGAACTCCGGCCGGAGCCCGCCGACCGCGCACGGCCCGAGGACCTGGCGAACGCCCACCGAGCGCAGCGCCCACAGATTGGCGCGGTAGTTGATGCGGTGCGGCGGCAGATGGTGGCCGCGCCCGTGCCGCGGCAGGAAGGCGACCCGGCGCCCGGCGACCTCGCCCAGGAAGAGCGAGTCGCTCGGCGGGCCGTAGGGGGTGTCCACCTGGACCTCGGTCACGTCGTCGAGGAACGAGTAGAAGCCGGAGCCGCCGATCACACCGATCTCGGCGTCGGGACGTGTGTTCGCATTGGTCGCCATGGTCAGCACAGTAACCAAGGGCGGGAACGCCGAAGACCCCGCCGTCGGAAACGGCAGGGTCTGGTGAGGCGTCTCGTGGAGGTCGCGCCTAGGCGGCGGACGACGAGCTGGAAGAGCTGGAGGCGCTGCTCGAACCGGTCGAGCCGGACGACGCGGAGGAGCCGGCCGAGCTCGACTTCGAGTCCGAGGACGACTTCGTGTCCGACGACTTCGACTCGGAGGCCGACTTCGTGGACGACGGCGCCGGGCTGCTGCTCGACGAGGAGCCACGGCTGTCGTTGCGGTAGAAGCCCGAGCCCTTGAAGACGATGCCGACAGCCGAGAAAACCTTCTTCAGGCGGCCACCGCAGTTGGGGCACTCGGTGAGGGCGTCGTCGGTGAACTTCTGCACCGCCTCGAGGCCTTCGCCGCACTCGGTGCACTGGTACTGGTAAGTCGGCACTGTGTCTTCCTCCTGGCACTCTCACTCGATGAGTGCTAACGACGATCCATAGTGACGTATTCCGCGAGATCAGTCCACTGCCACCGGCACTCGGTGATCCACGCCACGTGCCACGGTGCGTCCGGAGGACGGCGGCACGAGCCGCGAGCGCAGCAGGTACATGACCGCGAGGGCGAGCACGGTGCCGCCCATCGGGACCAGGAATCCGGCGCCGTCCCAGAAGCGGTCCTCCAGCTGTCCGGCCACCGTCACGGCGACCGCCTGGCCGAGCGCGACCGCGCCGGTCAGCCAGGTGAAGGCCTCGGTGCGGGAGCTCGCGGGGACGATCGTCTCGACGAGGGTGTAGCCGGTGATCAGGGCGGGTGCGATGCAGACACCGACCAGCAGGCCGAGCCCGGCGAGCAGCAGTACTGACTGTGCCGCCCACAGGCCGGACGCGGTCAGTGCGAGCGCCGTGTAACCGACGAGCAGGCGGCGCTGCGGAGCGATCTTCCAGGCGATGGCGCCGCAGACGATGCCCGAGAGCATGTTGCCCGCGGCGAAGGTCCCGTACAGGACGCCGTTGAGGCCGGGTTCGCCGATCGCCTCGGTGTAGGCGGCGAGCGAGACCTGCATGCCGCCGAAGACGGAGCCGATGCCGAGGAACGTCACGATCAGCACCCGTACGCCGGGGACGCGGAGCGCGGAGACGTGCTCCACGCGCGCGTGCCCGGCGCCGGAGCCGGCCGTCGGGGTGGGCTGTGTGCCCTTCTGGGCGGCGAACAGCAGGCCGCCGACCAGGGTCAGCGCGGCCTCCGTGATGAGCCCGGCAGCCGGGTTCACGCCGGTGCACAGCGCGGTCGCGAACAGTGGGCCGAGCACGAACGTGAACTCGTCCGTGACCGACTCGAAGGCCGCCGCGGTCTGCATCAGGGGCGATCCCTGGAGCCTGACGCCCCAGCGGGCGCGCACCATGGGCCCGACCTGGGGCGTGGAGGCGCCTGTGGGGACCGCCGCGAGGAACAGGGTCCAGGTGGGCGCCCCGGACAGGGCCAGCGCGGTCAGCGCCAGCCCTGCGGCGCTGTGCACGAGGACGCCGGGCAGCAGGACGGCCCGCTGGCCGAAGCGGTCGGCCAGCTTGCCGCCGTAGGGCGCGAACAGCGCCATGGAGACGCCGGTCGTCGCGGAGACGGCACCGGCGGTCCCGTAGGAGCCGGAGGTGTGCTGGACGAGCAGCACGATGGAGATGGTCAGCATCGCGAACGGCTGGCGTGCCGCGAAGCCGGGGAGCAGGAACGTCCAGGCCCCGCGGGTGCGCAGCAGCTGTCCGTAACCCGGGCGCGCGTCGGAGGTGCCGTCCGGGCGGGTGCCGGGGGCGTCGTCCGGTCGTGCGTCGGGGGTGCCGGGAACCGTGGCCTTCTGTGGCACGGCCCTCGCCTTTCTGCCGCCTGGTAGCCCGGTGGACCCCTGGTCGAGGGGCACCGGGCCGAGAGCCGTCCTCATGTGCGCCGGGAACCGAGTGATACCTGCGGTCCGCGCCAGGAGAGGCCCTGGGCCAAGCGGTTCCGCCCTTTCGAGGGGGCGTGCCGCAAGGGGACCGCGGCCGCTTTGCGGTCGCGCCGGCTCTACGTCAGGCAGAGTCGGTGGTTCGTGAATCTAGGTCTACCCGACCATGTTAACGGTCGGTTTCGCCCCCTGTGCCCAGCCAGCCGGCGAGCTTGCCGCCGTGCGCGACGGCCCGCAGGCGTGCCTCCGCCGCGTCGCGCACCGGGTCGGTGGCGACGACCAGGAGTTCGTCGCCGCGGCGCAGCACGGTGGTGGGCGCGGGCACGAAGGACGTCCCGTCGCGTACGACGAGGGTGACGGCGGCGCCCTTGGGCAGCCTGAGCTCGCCGACCTCGACGCCGTGCATACGGGAGCCCTCCGGGACGGACACGGACAGCAGGTGCCCGCGCAGCCGCTCCAGGGGCGCGGACTCGATGCCGAGGTCGGCGGCCTCGGAGGAGCCCAGCCGCAGCTTCCTGGCGAGCCAGGGCAGGGTGGGCCCCTGGATGAGGGTGTAGACGACGACCAGCACGAAGACGATGTTGAAGATGCGGCGGCTGCCCGCGACGCCGGTCACCATCGGGATGGTCGCCAGGATGATGGGCACCGCGCCGCGCAGGCCGGCCCAGGACATGAGGGCCTGCTCCCGCCAGGGGATCCGGAAGGGCGCCGCGCTGACGATCACCCCCAGCGGGCGGGCGATCACCGTGAGCACGAGTCCGATGAGGAGTGCGGGCACTATGTCGTCGGCCAGTTCGTGCGGGGTGACGAGCAGCCCGAGCAGCACGAACATGCCGATCTGCGCGATCCAGCCGAGCCCTTCGGCGAAGCCCCGGGTGGCGGGCCAGTGCGGCAGCTTGGCGTTGCCCATGACCATGGCGGCCAGGTAGACGGCGAGGAAGCCGCTGCCGTGGGCCATGGCGCCCGCGGCGTACGCGACGGTGGCGATGGCCATCACGGCGATCGGGTAGAGGCCGGAGGCGGGCAGCGCGACGTGCCGCAGCCCGTAGGAGCCGAGCCACCCGACCGCGAGGCCTATCGCGGCGCCGATCGCGAGTTCCAGGGCGATCTCGCCGATGAGGACGTACCAGTGCTCTACAGGGCCCGCGGCCGAGAACGCGACGACAAGGATGACGACAGGTGCGTCGTTGAAGCCGGACTCCGCTTCCAGGACGCCTGTGATGCGCGTCGGAAGCGGCACCTTACGTAGGACGGAGAAAACGGCGGCCGCGTCCGTGGAGGACACCACGGCGCCGATGATGAGGGCCTGATGCCAGTCCAGGCCGACCAGGTAGTGCGCGCCCGCCGCCGTCACGCCCACACTCACCGCGACGCCCACGAGCGACAGGACGACGGCAGCGGGAAGCGCCGGTTTGATCTCCTTCCACTTCGTGCCCAGGCCGCCTTCGGCCAGGATCACGACGAGGGCCGCGTAGCCGATGACCTGGGTCAACTCGGCGTCACTGAAGGAGACGTCGCCGATCCCGTCCTGGCCCATGGCGATGCCGATGCCGAGGTAGAGGAGCAGGCTGGGCAGCCCGCTGCGCGAGGAGATGCGCACCGCGGCGACCGCGATGAGCAGCACGAGCGCGCTCACGAGCAGGAGCTGGTTGAGGTGGTGGACAGTCAGGGGCCGGGTCCTTCCGGGAGCGAGGTACTTCGTTACCTTACCTAATCGTTAACGCTTTCTTGATGCTCAGGCCTGTGCTCGGGTCGGTGCCGGGGTTCGTGCTCGGCCCACGTGCCGGGCCCCCGCTTCCTGACTCCGCGTCCAGGCGCGCACCGCACTGCTCGTATGGTTGCTCCAGCCAGCCGCTAGCGAAGGACAGCAAGGATCGCGATGCCCTCCTCTACGAACGCCTCTGCCGGTCGCCAGTCCGGCAAGAAGAAGGGGCGCCGAGCCCGACTGCTCGTGATCGTCCTCGTGTTGGCCGTCGTCGCGGGCATCGGATACGGCGCCTACTGGGGCGTCGACAGCGTGCGCGCCTCCTTGCCGCAGACGACGGGCTCGGTCGAACTCGACGGCCTCGACGGACCTGTGCAGGTCAAACGGGACAGTTACGGGATCCCGCAGATCTACGCGTCCACGGACGAGGACCTGTTCATGGCGCAGGGATTCGTCCAGGCGCAGGACCGGTTCTACGAGATGGACGTGCGCCGTCATACGACCTCCGGGCGGCTCTCCGAGATGTTCGGCAAGGGTCAGGTCAAGACCGATGAGTTCCTGCGCACCCTGGGCTGGCACCGGGTGGCGCAGCAGGAGTACGACTCCAAGCTCTCGCCGGAGACCAAGAAGTACCTCCAGGCGTACTCCGAGGGAGTCAACTCCTACTTGGCCGGCAAGAGCGCCAAGGCGATCTCCGCGGAGTACGTGGCGCTCGGCTTCGAGAACGACTACAAGCCGCAGAAGTGGACCCCGGTCGACTCCGTGGCCTGGCTCAAGGCGATGGCCTGGGACCTGCGCGGCAACATGCAGGACGAGATCGACCGGTCCCTGATGACGAGCCGCCTCAGCGCGAAGCAGATCAAGGACCTCTACCCCGAGTACCCGTACGACCGGCACAAGCCGATCGTGCAGGAGGGTGCTTACAACAGCGTCACGCAGGAGTACGACAGCTCGGCCAGTGGCACGCAGTCGCAGACCGGCACCGCCGGGACCGCGGGTACCGGCCTGACGGGCGGCACAGAGGCCCCCAGCGGCCTCCAGAGCCAGTTGGGCGGCCTGGCCGACGTCCTGGACCAGATCCCCGATTCCGCGGGCCTGGGGCCCAACGGGAACGGCATCGGCTCCAACTCGTGGGTGGTCTCCGGCGAACACACCATCACCGGCAAGCCGCTGCTCGCCAACGACCCGCACCTGGCGCCGCAACTGCCGTCCGTCTGGTATCAGATGGGCCTGCACTGCACGAGCGTCTCGGCGAAGTGCCAGTACGACGTGACGGGTTACACCTTCGCGGGGATGCCGGGCGTGGTCATCGGCCACAACCAGGACATCTCCTGGGGCCTGACCAACTCGGGCGCCGATGTGACCGACCTCTACCTGGAGCGGTTCAACGGCGGCGGCTACCTGTACGACGACAAGACGGTGGCCTTCAAGACCCGCAAGGAAGTCATCAAGGTCGCCGGCGGCGCGTCCAAGACGATCACCGTCCGCGAGACCAACAACGGCCCGCTGCTGTCCGACCGCAACGACGAACTCGTCAAGGTCGGCAAGAAGGCCCCGGTGGGCTCCACGGCGCCGGACCGCGGCGACGGCTACGGCATCGCGCTGCGCTGGACCGCGCTCGACCCCGGCAACACCATGGACGCCGTCTTCGGGATCGACAAGGCGAAGAACTGGTCCGAGTTCCGCAAGGCGGCCGCCGACTTCCAGGTGCCCTCGCAGAACCTCACGTACGCCGACGTCGAGGGCCACATCGGCTACCAGATGCCCGGCCGGATCCCGGTCCGCGCCGAGGGCGACGACGGCTCGCTGCCCTCGCCCGGCTGGACGTCCGACTACAAGTGGACCGGCTACATCGAGCAGGCCGAGCTTCCCTACGAGTACGACCCGAAGCGCGGCTACATCGTGACCGCCAACCAGGCCGTGGTCGGCGAGGACTACCCGTACACGCTCACCACGGACTGGGGCTACGGCACCCGCAGCCAGCGGATCACCGACCTCGTCAAGTCGAAGATCGACGGCGGCGGCAAGATCTCCACCGACGACATGCGCCTGATGCAGATGGACAACAGCAGCGAGATCGCCAAGCTGCTGGTGCCCAAGCTGCTCAAGATCGACGTCAAGGACAGTTACGTCCGTGAGGCGCAGCAGCTGCTGGAGAACTGGGACTACACGCAGAACCCGGACTCGGCCGCGGCGGCGTACTTCAACTCCGTGTGGCGCAACATCCTGAAGCTCTCCTTCGGCAACAAGCTGCCCAAGGAGCTGCGGGTCGAGGGCCAGTGCCTGAGCGTCACGCCGGTCGACAACACGGGCCCGGCCGACGAGGACCGCAAGGTCCGCGAGTGCGGTGAGCGGGACGCGCACTCGGCGCAGCCGGACGGTGGCGACCGCTGGTTCGAGGTCGTGCGCAAGATCATCAACGATGAGAAGAACGACTGGTGGAAGACGCCGGGCAACCGCAACAACGACCCGACGACCACCCGTGACCAGCTCCTCAAGCGCGCCATGAAGGACGCCCGCTGGGACCTGACGGCCAAGCTCGGCAAGGACATCGACACCTGGAGCTGGGGCCGCCTGCACAAGCTGGAGCTGAAGAACCAGACCCTCGGCACCGAGGGCCCGGGCTGGCTGCAGTACGTGCTCAACCGCGGTCCCTGGAAGCTCGGCGGCGGCGAGGCGGCCGTGAACGCGACCGGCTGGAACGCGGCGGGCGGCTACGGCGTCGACTGGGTGCCGTCGATGCGCATGGTGGTCAACCTGGCCGACCTCGACAAGTCCAAGTGGATCAACCTCACGGGCGCCTCGGGCCACACCTACAGCGCCCACTACACGGATCAGACCGACAAGTGGGTCAAGGGCGAGCTGCTGCCGTGGCACTTCACGGAGAAGGCCGTCGGCGCCAACACGTCGGACACGCTGGTCCTGAAGCCGTAAGGCGGCGGTACTGAAAGGGGGCTTCCACGCGCGCGTGGAAGCCCCCTTTCGCATGCGGCGGCTACGTGAAGCGGCGCGCCCCCGAAGGCGTCACCACGGCGTGCACGGCCTTGTCGTGCGCCTCCATCGGGAGGTGCTCCACGACTTCGGCGTCGTAGAGCAGCACGACGAGGGCCGGATGCGCGCCGGCCGCTTCGAGGCGCGCGAGGACCCGGTCGTACGAGCCCCCGCCCCGGCCCAGCCGCATCCCGCGCGCGTCCACGGCCAGTCCGGGCAGCAGCACGACGTCCGCCGCCGTCACGGCGTCCGGCCCGAGCCGCTCGCCGCCCGGCTCCAACAGAGCCATCCTGCCCGGGTGTTGTACGTCGACGAGCGAGGAGGGGCCTTCGTACGTCCCCCAGTCCAGGTCGTTGTCGGGCAGCAGTACCGGCAGCAGTACGCGTGTCCCGCGCGCGCGGAGTGCGTCGAGGAGCGGCGCGGTCCCCGGCTCGCCGCCCACGGAGACGTACGCCGCGACGGTGCGGGCCTCGGCCACCTCGGGGACCTCGAAGGCCCGCTCGGCGAGAACCAGTTCCGTCTTCCGCACGTCATTCATCGGCAACGTGTTCCTCACCGCGAGGAACTTTCTGCGCAATGTGCGCTTGTCAGGGTGGGCGCCGCGAGCGTTACCCGGGTGTGGACTCATGGCCGGCTCATAGGTTTCTCCTAATGCACGCATATATGTACCAACAAAGCGGATCCACAGATTCCGCCCATTCGCGGCGGATATGGTGACGGGCATGACTGACTCGCACACCAGGATCACCAAGGCTGTCATCCCCGCCGCAGGCCTCGGCACCCGGTTCCTGCCGGCCACGAAGGCGACTCCCAAAGAGATGCTGCCGGTGGTCGACAAGCCGGCGATCCAGTACGTGGTCGAAGAAGCGGCCTCGGCGGGTCTCGACGACGTTCTCATGATCACGGGGCGGAACAAGCGCCCGCTGGAAGACCATTTCGACCGCAACTACGAGCTGGAGTCCGCCCTCCAGAAGAAGGGCGACGCC
>NZ_BAAATS010000064.1:0-17746 GCF_039533535.1 Streptomyces kunmingensis | reverse complement strand
ACGTCCTGCCGGGATCCGCTCCGCGGCCCCGGCCGTTCGGATCGCTCCGCGATCCGGCCTGGGTCGAATCCGCTCCGCGCATTCGACAAAAGCAGCAGCTACGGGGAGGGGTGGCGCTTGATGCTGTGCGGCTGCTCCCCTGGAAGCCGGGTCCGGGACACTCCACTTCGGCCGGCCCCTCGGACTGGACCACGACCAGAGCCGATCGGAAAACCTCATCCTCACACCTCGAAGCTACCAGCACCGTAGACTTCGAGACAACCCCACAACACCTCGTGTGTCAAACTGCTGAGTACGCTACCTTCTGTACTTAGACCGGCTCCCCGGAGCGGCCCACGGACACAAGAAACCACCCGGTCGTCTCACCAGAAAGGCCGGAAAACTGGGACGCAGAAAGTGAATTACGCGCCCGGATAATTCAGCAGGGGACGCTCCATCAACGTACCGGCAATGCCGTTGAGTTCGGGAGGATAAATGGCAGTCGACGCCCACCACAAGAATGGCGGCGCCGTAACAGGAGGTGTACCGGCCCTCCAGGTCGAAGGGGCCCTGAACGCCACACAACGGCCCTCTGGACAGGCTCTGCGGCCCCATCAGGTGGAAGCGGTCGACGAGGTTCTGCGGGCCCTTCAGGCGCCCGCAGACGGGCATCTGCCGGAGGAGGGGCTGCGGTGCCAGTGCATCGCCGCGACCGGCTCGGGCAAGACCCTCATCGCCGCCGCGGCCGCGCAGAAGCTCGGCGCGCGGCGGGTGTTGGTGCTGGTGCCGACGCTGGATCTGCTGGTGCAGACGGCGACGGCCTGGCGGCGCGACGGTGGGCAACGGGGCGCGATGGTCGGCGTGTGCTCCCTGCCGGCCAAGGACTCCGCGGGTGTGCCGTGCACGACGGATGAGGGCGAGCTGGTCGCGTGGGTGCGGGACCTGGAGCAGGTGACGCTGTTCGGGACGTATGCGTCCGTGGACGTGCTGCGCAAGGCCCATGCGCTGGGTTTGGAGGCGTTCGACCTGGTGGTGGTCGACGAAGCGCACCGGACGAGTGGGGATGGGCTGAAGCCGTGGGCGGCGGTGCATGACCAGGACAGGCTTCGTGCGGTGCGGCGGCTGTATATGACGGCGACGCCGCGGGTGTGGCAGGCCACCTCGGACGGGAGCGGCGGGGAGGGCTCGCGGCTGGTGGCGAGCATGAGCGAGGAGTCGCCGATCTTCGGTCCCGTCGCCTACAAGCTGACGCTGTCGGAGGCGATCGAGCGGGGCCTGATCGCTCCGTACCAGGTCGTGTGTGTGGACATCCGCGATCCCGAGTACGGGCACCGTGCGCAGCTGGGCTCAGGCACGGAACAGGTGCGGGGGGCGCGGCTGGCCGCCTTGCAGGCCGGGGTGCTCACCGCGGCGGCGCGGGAGAACCTGCGCAAACTGCTGACCTTCCACTCCCGCGTCGCCGAGGCCGAAGCCATGGCCGGAGGGATCGGGGAGGCCGCGCAGCGGCTGTGGGAGGAAGACCAGCACGCCTACCCGGATCCGAAGCGGGTGTGGGCTTCCTGGCTGCACGGCGAGCACGCGCCGGCCCACCGGCGGGCCGTGCTCACCGAGTTCGCCTCCGACGTCATCGAGCACCAGGAGCAGGAGGGCCAGGAGCACGAGGGCCGAGCGCGGGATGGGCGTGGCGAAGGTGCTGAAGTCGAGGTGCTGCCCGCGGCTTTGCGGGTCCTTTCCTCGGTGAAGGTTCTCGGAGAAGGTGTCGACACGATCGCGGATTCGATCGCATTCTGCGATGTGCGCGGGTCGATGGTCGACATTGTGCAAATGGTTGGTCGGGCTCTGCGCATGAAACCGGGAGAGGGAAAAATCGCCTCTCTGGTCGTTCCTGTATTTCTCGGACCGGATGAAGACATCGACAATCTATTGACTTCACCGGCTTACGGGGGCCTGGCGAAGGTCCTTGAAGCGCTGCGGGCCCACGACACCGAGAGCATCGAGGCCCTCGCCGACTCCCGTGCACGAAGCGGCAGTTGGGATGAGGACAGCCCCGAGGACGCTGGCGACGGTGACTTCCCGGACGACATCGACGCGGCGGAGGACGGCGAGCCGGTCGAGACGGTGAGCGCGAGGGCCCGGGAGCTGCTGAAGTTCTCCTCGCCGCGCGACCCCGTCGAACTCGCGCGGTTCCTGCGGCTGCGGGTGCTGGAGCCGGAGGGCGCGTACTGGCTGCGCGGGATCGAGGCCGCGGCCCGGTACGCGAAGGAGCTCGGGGACGGGCAGTTGTATGCCCCGTACGCCTTCGTCACGCCCGAGGACTGGTCACCGGCCGGGTTTCCCCTGGGGGTGTGGCTGACCCACCAGCGGCGCTCCTACAAGGCCGGGAGGCTGGATCCTGAACGCGTCGCGGAGCTGGACGGCCTGGGCATGGTCTGGACGCCGCGCGACGACGCGTTCGCCGACGGCCTCGCCGCCGCGAAAGCGTGGGCCGAGGCGCACGGGCACTTCCTGCCACCGGCCACCGCTGTGTGGAACGAGTACCCGGTGGGGAAGTGGGCCAAGAACATGCGGGACGCGGCCAAGCTCGCCGATCGGTTCGCCGCCCGCCGGGAGGCCGGGGAACCGGTCGGGTCGGCGGCCGGCGCACTCACCGACGAACGGCGCAGGCAGCTCGACGACATCGACCCCGGGTGGTCCCCGGCCTGGGATACGGGCTGGCAGCGCTGCCTGCGACTCGTACGAGCCCACCTCGCCGACGGCGGAAGCCTGCCGACGAAGGCGGGGGACGTCGTCGTCCAGGGCGAAGACCTCGGACGCTGGGTCACGGCGCAGCGGACCGGATTCGAGGCACTGTCGAGCGTGCAGCAATGGCTGCTGGAAAACGCCCTCGGGCTCGAGGCGGACTCGCTGCCCGAGCAGCCGGTGAAGCGGACGCAAAACCACAAGTGGGCCCTCAACCTTGCTGCCGCCCGGCAGTTCCACGCCCGCGAAGGCCACCTCAACGTCCCCCGCAAACACATCGAAGCCCTGCCGGTCGACCTCGCCGGGCCGGCTGCGACAGGCCGCGAGACCACGCCCGAGGGTGACGTCCTGGTCGACCTCGGCATGTGGACCGCCAACACCCGCCGCCGCGCCAACAAACTCACCACCGAACGGCGCACCGCACTGGACAAGCTCGGGATGCGCTGGTGAACAGCCAGTTGGCCCGTCTCAGGGGCACCCGGGGTGGTCTTGGGTTTTCCTGTGTGTACGTGAGCAGTCAGCGCTCCCACCCGCTCGTGCGAAAACCAGCAGAGACGTCGTTGAGCAGAACGCCATAGAAGCAGGGCGTTTGAGCGCGGCCGGTCTTCTGCTGACCGGCTTGTCCGCGGGTACTTCGTCGCAGCATGGTAGGGATCTGGGAACTGCTCGGCTTGGGGAGGGCTGATGGGGGATCGGGTTCCTACGCGGCGGGAGCTGATACAGCAGCGGCGCCGGAGTGGCTTTGTGGGGCGTCAGGGGGAGCTGGCCTCATTCACTGAAGCCTTTGGACAAGCGCCAAGGGAGGTCACGCAGTTCCTGTTTCACATTCACGGGCCCGCTGGTGTGGGCAAGTCGACCCTGGTTCGCCAGATGGAGACGGAAGCCCGGGATCGGCAAGCAGGCACGGGGTATGTCGATGAGTCGGTGGCCGATGTGGTGGAGGCGTTGGAGGCGTTGAGCGGACAGTTCGCCCAACAGGGGCTGGCGCTCAAAGACTTTGACAAGGCTGTGGGGGCGTATCGGCAGCGGCGGCACGAGGCAGCCATCGCTGCCGGGAGCGTTGGTGCAGAAGCGGCAGACGGGCGAGGAGAGAGCGAGGCGGGCGGCGGGGGTGAGCCTCCGTCGCCGGGAAGTGTGGTGGCCGCGCAGGTGGGGCTGGTGGCGCTGGGGATGATCCCGGGAGTCGGGGCGTTCACTGGGCCGTTGGATCCGCATCAGGTGGCGGCTGGCGCGGGTCAGCTCAAGAGGTTGGGTGGGCGTTTTCGTAGCGCTGATGACCTGGAGATGGTGCTGGCTCCGTTGAGGGCGCTCACCCCGGTCTTCTTGAAGGATTTGGCGGAGGTCGCCAGGCGTCGGCCGTGGGTGGTGTTGTTTTTCGATACCTATGAGCGGATCGGTCCGCTGCTGGATGTGTGGCTGCGGGACACGTTGATGCTGGCGCGGTACGGGGATGTGCCGGCGAACGTACTCGTGGTGCTGGCCGGGCAGACGCGGTTGGATGTACGGGTCTGGGCGGACTGGCTGGATCTGACGGTGGACCTGCCGTTGGAGGTGTTCACCGAGGCCGAGGCCCGGCGATATCTCGCGGCCCGGCACATTAGTGATGAGCAGGTCGTCGAGGTGATCTTGCGGCTATCCGGACGGTTACCTGTGCTTTTGTCGTTGCTGGCCGAGGCCCGCCCGGCCACGGCCGAGGATGTGGGAGACCCCAGCGGCACGGCCGTGGAACGGTTCTTGAAGTGGGAGACTGATCCGGCCCGCCGCTCTACGGCGCTGGCGTGCGCGCTGCCCGCGGAGCTCGACGAGGATCTGTACCGGGCAGCTGCCCAAGCGGATACCGCCGACATGTTCGACTGGCTGCGTTCGCTGCCCTTCGTCAGCGAACGGGCCGGACGCTGCCGCTACCACGACGTCGTACGCGATGCGATGCTGCGCCTGCAGCGCCAGCAGTCGCCCGCTCGCTGGAGCGCGCAGCACGCCCGTCTCGCCGCCTTTCACCGCGACCGCCGGACAGCTCTGGAGGACGGCACGCCGCCGGCGGACGGCTGGTGGGACGATGCTTCCTGGCGCGACTACCGGCTGCAGGAGACCTGCCACCACCTCTGCGCCAGCCCCCAGGCCGCGCTGCCCGGCGCGCTGCGCGAACTGCTCGACGCCTATGACCAGGGCCTGCCTGTGCTGCGCCGCTGGGTCCAGGCACTCACCCAGGCCGGCCGGGATGCCGACGCCCCCGACATCACCGTGTGGGTCCAGCGCCTGCACACGGCGCTAGGCGAACAGGACCCCGGGACGGCGTTTTTGACCGTGCTCCTGGCCGGTGATGCACTGTCAGCCGAGAGCCGGTCATTCGCCTACCTATTACGCGGGCGGGAGCACCGCAATGCCGCCCAGTATCCTGCGGCTCTCACTGACTACGATCGCTCCCTCGAACTCAATCCGCAGGTTGCACGCGCCTACTACGGGCGTGGCCTGACCCACCTGCGGATGGAGCACTACGAACAAGCACTCACCGATCTGACTCGCGCCATCGAAATCGAGCCGCAATCCGCCGAGAATATTGCTGGGCGCGGAAATGTGTATAGCGTCATGAGACGCCACAGTGACGCCCTCACCGACTACAACCACGCCATCGAACTCAACCCCGACAAGGCCTGGATCATAGCCAATCGCGGGTACACCTATCGCGGAATGGGCCGCTACGAGGACGCCCTCACCGAATTCGACCGCGCCATCGAACTCAACCCCGACGAGGCCTGGTCCATCACCAACCGCGGACAGACCTACCGCAGCATGGGCCGCTACGACAACGCCCTCACCGACTTCAACCACGCCATCGAACTCAACCCCAACTACGTCTGGGCCATCACCAACCGCGGACAGACCTACCGCAGCATGGGCCGCTACGACAACGCCCTCACCGACTTCAACCACGCCATCGAAATCGACCCGGATGACGGATGGAGTTGGCTCGAATTGGCGGTGCTGTATCAGCTGATAGGGAAAGACTCAGAAAAGGCTGAAGCCTGGAGGAAGGCGGAAGAGTTGTTCACTGCGGTCATCGCCGGAAATACGGTAGCCACGGAGCAAGCTCGCTTCAATCTCTTCGTTTCGTGGTGTGCCCGTTCGGAATGGGAAAAGGCTACCCGCCACTTACGAGAAATTTTGGCTGGGAAGCCGTCTGCACGCCTGGCCGGAGAAGCCCTGGCCGACGTACAGGATCTGCAGCAAGCTTTGAGGCTTGATCAAGACCGCATTGCAGCAGTGCTGCGCACGTTGGAAACATATATGCAGACACCACCGGATGTTTATTGACCGTCCCGCGCGGTTCCCGGCTACCTTGTAGCAGAGCGCGACTGCCTGGATGCGGTGCCGTTGGCCCCGCTCCCCGCCGTCAACTGGACGACATCGATCCCGGATGGTGCCCGGCCTGGGAGGCGAACTGTCAACGCTGCCTCCGGCTCGTCCACGCACACCTGGCCGACGGCGGGAGCCTGCCCACGAAGGCCTGAGACGTGGTTGTCCAGGGCGAAGACCTCGGACGCTGGGTGCAGGCGCAGCGGCACGACTTCGACCAGCTGCAACTTGCGCAACAGTGGCTGCTGGGTGTACTCGACATCGATGCGAGCGCACCGTCCGAGGAACGGCCGGTGAAGCGGACTCAGGACCACAAGTGGGCCCTCAACCTCACGGCGGCCCGCCAGTTCCACGCCCGTGAGGGGCATCTCAACATTCCTCGCAAGCATGTGGAGGCTGTACCCGTTGAGCTGGCCGGACCAGCCGTCACCGGACGCGACAGCACCCCCGAGGACACCGTGCTGGTTGACCTCGGCATGTGGACCGCCAACGTACGCAGGCGGGCTGACAAGCTCACTGATCAACGACGAGGTGAACTCGATCGGTTGGGGATGCGCTGGTGACGCCAGCCCCCGCTTGGTCGAAGATGACGGCATGAGGCGGGGGAGCTTACGTTCGTGGTTCGGGCTTCTTGGTCCGTTGTTGGCGGTGGTGGTGGTTACTGCGGCGACGGCGGGCGTAAAGGCGGGTGAACTGTCATGGCCCACATGGCTGGTGGCAGGCGTTGTGGCGATCGGCGGCGTGCTGGTTGCCGCGTGGACTCCCATGGTCAAGGCTGGCACAGATGCCATGGCCGCACGGACCACACGCGCCGCGGGGCTCAAGGCGCAGGCCCAGGAGGCACTCCTTCGTATGCCAGCAGTCAACGGGCGCGTCGCGCTCGTTGAGGAGGTCACCGACCGCGCGCTGTTAGGCATCCATGAAGCCATCCCTCTGCCACCTGACGGGCCCGCGCGGCAGGGTCTGTCCACTGAGCTGCCCACGTATGTCCTGCGGGACATCGACGCGGATTTGCGCACCAAGCTGGAAGCCAGCCGGACGACCGGCGGGTTCGTGCTGTTGATCGGTCCGGCTGCCGCCGGTAAGACGCGCTGCGCTTACGAGGCCATTAGGGCGGTGCTGCCGAAATGGCGGCTGCTCCTGCCTCCTGATGGTGCCACCTTGTCCCACCTGGTTTCCGGGGGCACGGACCTCAAGCACAGTGTGGTGTGGCTGAACGAGCTGCAGAACTTTCTCACTGGGACGGAGCCCCTCAAAGCGGCGACGGTACGCCAGATGCTGGCCGACATCGCCCACCCCGTGATCTTGATCGGCACCATCTGGCCCTCTACCTACGACCAGCTACGCACCCCTGCCACCTCAGAGCACAAGGCTGAGGACGGAAACGGAGAGGGAGACGGAGCCATGGCTGGGCAGGATCTCAACGCGGATGCACGTGAGATTCTGGACCTGGCCCGTCGCTTCTCACTGAGCCGATGGACCGCTCAAGAGTGGGAGCGTGCAGGGGAATTCGCCTTGGTTGACCCCCGCATCGGTCAGGTCATGCGTCACCGTGAGCGGACAGGACTGGCTCAAACCCTGTCGGCTGCTCCCGAACTCATTCAAAGATGGGAGCAGGCTGACACTGCGTTCGGGCAAGCTGTCATCACCGCTGCCGTCATCGCTCGGCGCTGCGGCCACCCGGCCATCGTTCCTGTTCCCATCATCGAGGCGCTGGCCACGTCGTGCCTGACCGGTAACGACCGCGCATCCGCCGCCGACAACTGGCTGTCTGAGGCTCTGGCCTGGGCTTGCCGACCCGTCCACAACAGCGGCGGCATCGCCCCTCTGCAGGCCGTGGGAGAGGTCATGGGCCAGGTCGACGGCTACGAGGTCTCCGACCTCCTTGTCGGCTATGAGGCTTCTTCCGCGCCAGCCTCACATGACCTCACGTCCGGTAACTGGGAAGACCTTGTGCGGTTGGCCACACCCGCAGCATGCTTCGGAGTCGGTCTCGCCGCCCGCATGGTCGGCAGGCTGACCGTGGCCGCTTCCGCGTGGCGGCGCGCAGCGGACGCCGGGAACACCGACGCCATGAACAACCTCGGCGTCCTCCTGTACGAGCAGAAGGACACCGGCAGCGCCCGCGCCTGGTACACCCGTGCAGCCGAAGCCGGACACACCAGCGCCATGTTCAACCTTGGCGGCCTCCTGAACGAGCAAGGCGACACCGACGGCGCCCGCACCTGGTACACCCGTGCAACCGACACCGGACACACCGACGCCATGAACAACCTCGGCGTCCTCCTGAACAACCAGGGCGACACCGACGGCGCCCGCACCTGGTGGCAACGCGCAGCCGACACCGGCAACGCATACGCCATGAACAACCTCGGCGTCCTCCTGAACAACCAGGGCGACACTGACGGCGCCCGCGCCTGGTACACCCGTGCAGCCGAAGCCGGACACACCGACGCCATGTACGACCTTGGCGGCCTCCTGAACGAGCAAGGCGACACTGACGGCGCCCGCACCTGGTACACCCGTGCAACCGACACCGGACACACCGACGCTGTAGCAGCCTTGGACCGGGTGAAAGCTGACGGGGGAGTTGCTTTCGAAGGCTTCGAGTAGGTGCGGTCGCTTGTGGGTGAGGCTGCCGGGTCCGGTCTTATAGTGGCGGGGTGTTCTTGGCTGGTTGCCCGGCCTGGGACGCGGGCTGGCGGCGCTGCCTGCGACTGGTGCAGGCGCACCTGGCCGACGGCGGGAGCCTGCGCACGCCAGCAGGGGAGGTCGTCGTCCAGGATGCGGCATCTACCCTCGACGTCAACCGGACTTCTCATTTGGGCGTCACATGATGCCGCTGATAATGGTGATAGGGGCGGAACATGAAGTGAGACCTCAGAGTGACATCTGCTGAGAGTGTCCAGCACGCTGGAGTGAGACGTCGCACTGCAGGCGAGGCGAGCCGCGCACCTGCCGCAGGCCGAGGGACTCTGATCCGGTCCGGTCGCTACCGGGCTGCACGGGTCGCCTCGCAGAGCGAGGGAAATACGCGAAACGCGCGCAGGGTTCCCGTGACCCTCAACCGCCCGAGTGCGGGCATACTCACCGGCCCGGCGAGCCACGGAAGCGCCTGGCCCCGGCGTGCAGGGCCCAGCAGGCAGCCCAGGGTTTCGGCGCTCAGGTACTCGACCTGTGACAGGTCGGCCACCACGCGCTTGCCCGTCATCGCTCCCTGGTGGAGCGCCGTCTCCAGCAGGTCGAGATCTGCGGGCAGGTCCAGTTCGTGCTCGAGACGGACGACGACATGGCTCCTGCGCTCCGCGACGGCCACCGCGCCCAGGCCGGAGCACGCATCGGATCCCATATCCCCGACATCCCGCCCCGGGCGCAGGCGTCCGCCGGCGACGTCGCGGGCGGCGCCGTCCAGCGGGTGGTTGTGCCGCCAGGGGTACATCCGCAACCGCAGCAGCGCCTCCTCGACGAAGACACGGTGCTGGACGTCGAACATGCCGGCCCCCGGTTGGATCTCCGCCCGGTACAGATGCACGCCGCCGGCGCCGAGCCCCGGAGTCTGCCGGAGCAGATCCACAGCAGCGCGGGCGAACCAGACGCAGTCGCGCCGCTGGTCGCCGGAGAACAGGGCGGGGCGGGTGCGGTAGCCGGTCAGGACGCCGACCACGGTGACGCCCTCGCACAGGGGCACGGCGATGACGGCGCGGACCCCGGTGTTCGCGGCGGCCGCAGCGAACACCGGCCAACGCCTGACCGCGGCGGCGGCAGCGAGGTCGCAGACGATGACGGTGCACCCGGTGCGGCCGGCCTCCCAGCTGGGACCCTCACCAGCGATGCACTGCAGGTCCTGCAGTTCGCGGCCGAGCCGGTCGGCGGGATCGGCCCAGACCAGCTCCAAGTTCCCACCGGCAGGAAGAAGGCTCAGCGTCACCGCGTCCAGGCCCAGCAGACGGGCAGAGGCAGCGGCCGGGATGGCGGACAAACCGCGTCCGGAACGGGCGGCCCTGTGCAGGAGGTCCACCAACTCGCTGGAGTTTCGCAAGGTCATCGCGCCCTCCCGCCGAGGTCATCAGCGTGCCGGGCCGGTCGTGCGGCAGCCGGGTGGAAACACCGGCAGACCGAAACCCGGCCTCCCGGAACCGGCCCTCGAGGGGCCGGGCATGCCCGAATGCGGCTGCCGGCCGTCCGCCGGGGGCGCTGGTGCACCGGCGCGAGCTCGCCGGACAGGATTGTTGCCAGCGCGCCACGGCCGGCGCCGTCGCGCGGGGATGCTTTTCTCCGTTGCCGAGCCGACCGGAACGGACGGCCGCCCGCCGGGCCGGCCCCCGCAGCCGGGGAAGAAAGTGCGTCAGGGGACATGAGGTCCTCCACCAGATGCCGTCGCTACCCTTCACCCCACCCAGTATTCACGTCATGCGATACACGAACGGCAATTCGCCCAACTCGGTTCGTGAAAAAGGCCGTTACCGTAGGAGCATGGACCGTGCCCCAGAACCGCACGCAGGCTGGACGTTCGTGACCAACCACGCCCGGGTGCTGGCCGCCATCGCGGCAGATCACTCCACGCGCGTGCGGGACATCGCCGCACGCTGCCAGCTCACCGAACGAGCCGTGCAGAAGATCATCACCGACCTGGAAGACGGCGGGTACCTCACCCACACCCGCGAAGGCCGCTCGAACCTCTACCGCGTCCGCCCCGACACCCTCCTGCGCCATCCCGCCGACACCCCGGCCACGGTCGCGGACCTGCTGGCCCTCCTGGCCCTGCACGACGCCGCGCGATCCACCACAGCCACGGCCGACGTCCACAACGAGCACTGACCCAGCCCGCCTTGGGGGAAGCTGCAGATCTGCGCACGCCCCACCGGGTGGGACGCGACCCATCTCAGCAACGCACTCCGTAGTCCACCGCAAGCCCCTGGCTGACGTTGAAGCAGGCACCGTTGCCGGGAGCACACGGTAGGGCCTGCTTCTGATGCCGGACATGCCACACTATTTGGGCACCCCACCGTTGCGCTGCATTCTCTTCCCGCTGGAGCGTGACGAAGCGGCTGAGGGTCAGATGACGACCATGCCAAGAGCAGTCACGATGAGAGCGCATGCTGTGCCGATCATTACAGTCCGCCAGATGCTCGGTCGTGCCCGCGGCACCTGTTCCTCGAAGGGGCAGTTGCATAGACCGTGCTGCTGCATGACGGGTGAGTCGATCCAATAGGCGGAGGCCAGTTCGGCCGGTGCCGGATCACTATGTTCATGGTTCATGCCGAGAGAACGAACCGGGCCTGAAGCATGCAGGAATGTCTCCGCACAATTCACATGACCCGCACGATGGCACTGCTCCCGCGCCGCTGGCAGCGCTCCGTGCGGCGTGTTGTGCAGGCCGGGGCGTCAACTCGGGACCCTGCCTGAACTCGCCGGAGTGCTACGACGGAACGGCTGACTGACGTCGATGTGTGCTGGGCATGTGCCAGGTGCCGTCCGACGGTATGCCGCCCCACGGGCCGTCGGACGGCATCTGCGTCCGACGGAGAAAACCTCCTTAAGCGGGGCGTGCCTGAGCTGCTGTCATGCCGCCGTGACGAGAGCGGCGGGCAGAGGCGGCGCCGCGGTGGGGTAGCAGCGGGACCGGGTCAGGCGGCGGCTCATCAACGTGATGACGGCGGCGTTGAGCATCGCCTCCGCATGGGCGTAGGTACGTTCGTGGTATCTGACCAGCCGTCGGGCCTCGCTCTCCAGTTCTGGTCACGCGGGACGCAGCAGCGCACCGCACTGCCTCTCCGGCGCGGCGATGGGAAGGAAGTGCCGCTTCGGCACACTCGGTGATGCGACCGCTACTACAATCCCCGTGCTGCGGCCGGCGCTCGCCGGGCCACTTTAGAAGGCGAGGACGAAGGCGGGTGCGGTATGCGTTCCAGCGTGCAGGAGCTCCTGAACAGCCTGCAGGCAGCAACAAGCGACGAAGAGCGTCAGGCGTGGGCGGTCGCCTCCGCCCACGCGCTGGGGCTGGGCGGCATCGCCATCTCCTACGGGCATGAGCTGGTGTGGTTCAGCGACGACACCAGTGCCCGCCTGGAGGACTTGCAGTTCGTGCTCGGCCAAGGCCCCAGCCAGCTCCTCGGAAAAAAGACCGGCACCCAGCAACTACCCGACCTGACACGGCTGCTGGCCCGGCGGTGGCCGCAGTTTGCCGCCGAGGCGGAAGAGCTGGGGGTCGCGGCGCTGTTCGTCTGGCCGGTGCATATCGGCGCCGTGCAGGTCGGCACGATGACCGGCTACCGACGCACCCCGGGCCCGCTGAGCGCCGAGCAGTTGGCGCAGGGCTGGCTGGTTGCGGACGCGCTGGCCCAGCAGGTGCTCAACCGGTGGCCCGGCAACGGCACCACCGGTGAGACAGGCCCCGGCCCGGTGGGGGCGGGATCGGTGGGGCTGCACCGGGCCGAGGTGCACCAGGCCACCGGGGTCCTCAGCGAGCGACTCGGGGTCTCGCTGGCCGAGGCCCTGGACCGGCTGCGCGCCCAGGCCTTCTCCTCCGGCCTGTCCCTGCCGGACACCGCCCACGCCGTCATCGAACGGGAGCTGCCCGATGCCACCCCATAAACCGGCCCCCGCGGCCGGCCGCGCAGGGCGCGGGAGCCAAGGAGTTCGCCCATGAGCAGGGAACAGCACATTGTCCGCACCTTTCTGGAGCTGGCCGACACCCTGGTGGAGGACTTCGACATCATCGACTTCCTGCACCAGATGACCGTGCGCTGCCAGGAACTCCTGGACGTCACCGACGCCGCGGTCTTCCTCGCCCACCCCGGCCCCCACCTGCACTCCCCCGCCCCGTGTGATCCCGGCCCCGGGCTCCAGCGGGTCCTGGACACCGCCTGCCTGCAGGGCCCGGCCCTCGAGGCCCACCGCACCCACCGGTCGGTCACTGCCCTCGACGAGGCCGAAACCGCCGCACGCTGGCCCGAGTTCGCCCAGCACCGCCAGGCCGCCGGCTACACCCTGGCCACCGCCCTGCCGATGCGCCTGCGACGCAACAACATCGGCAGCCTCCTGCTGCTCCGCACCGGCCACAAGCCTCTGGGCGCCGACGACCTCAGCCTCGCCCAGGCCCTCGCCGACGCCGCCACCATCGGACTGCTGCAGGCCCGCACCATCCGCCAGCAGCACACCGTCCACGAACAGCTCCACACCGCCCTGCAGTCCCGCATCCTCATCGAACAGGCCAAGGGCGTCCTGGCCGCCCGTCAGAACATCACCCTCAATGAGGCCTTCGACGCCATACGCCAGCACGCCCGCCACCACCGCCTCCTGCTCAGCGACGTGGCCCGGGACGTCATCGACAACCGGCTCACCCCCGCCCCCGCCGCTGCCCAGCCCCACACCACCGAGGCCGACGCCGAGTAACCCCGTTTCTCTGCGCTACCCACACGCAGACCGGCCAATGACGGCTACACGATCGTTCCTGGTTCAGCAGTGGCAACCGTGGCAGGGGTCTCACACGGACGTGAAGCGCGGTATGCGCAGGGCGGGATGCTCCGGGTACCTGCGTAACAGACCCGATCGCCATAGCGCCCCGTGCGGCGGCCCTCTCACCCTGGCCACCGGGCACGTTGCCGCGCCGGCCAGCCGCCGGGTACGCAGGAGCTGCCCCGCTGAACCTCCGGCCCCCGGGCTGTGTGTGCACACCGCTGCATCCACGCGGACCAGAGGACGGGCCGCTAGAGCCTGTCTTTGAACCCCCGTCGTCCGCGCGAAGCGCGGGCGCAGCGGCGGCCCTGCGCAGGCGGGGGGTGCAAAGACAGGCTCTACAACTACCTCACTTCACAGCACAGTTGGCGCGGGCCGGGGCGAGGGAGTGTACCGGCGCCGGGGAGCGCCCCTGTCCCCGCCCCACCGGCTGTCGGCTTGGCCGAGCGTGCTCCCCAGCACGGGCCGGAGAGCACACTCAGGCTCATCAACGTCCCCCGCAAACACGTCGAAGCCCTTCCCGTTGACCTGGCCGGGCCCGCCACCACCGGACGCGACATCACCCCCGAGGACACTGTCCTGGTCGACCTCGGCATGTGGACCGCCAACACCCGCCGCCGCGCCGAGAAACTCACTGATCAACGACGAGACGAACTCGACCAGTTGGGCATGCGCTGGTAGATGCCATCGCATGCATACGGGTGGTAGCCGCGGCCGGGACAGTCGGGCCGGGATGCATCGCCATGAGGCGGTCCCTCCAGCTGCTTCTCCGAACCAGAGGGACCTGGGCGAGGTGCCATGCGCACCGTGGCGCACGTCCGCCCGCCCGCAGAGTCCCCCTGTGCGCGGGTTTCACACCCGGCACTGTGCTGTTTTTCGATTCGCTGCATCCACTCGTGGGTTTGTGGCGGAAGTGAGGGGCGGTTTTCATGCTCAGGACGGGGAGGGTGTGTCGGTGGCGTTGTGCAAGTTCCTTGCCGACACCCGGGCCGTGGGCGGAGAAGCTCACCGCGCATCGACGGGCGAATCTGAGTACTCTCGGCATGCTCCGGTGCGGTGAGGGAGCGGGGCTGTGACACCTCTCTGTGTGGCGTGGACAGGCGGGCATACTGCCAAGATGGACGCTGACCCGATAGACGGTCTCTCTGCAGGCAACGCCGCGCAGGACACGCGCGGGTATACGGGCAACGAGCAGCAGCAGGTGGTCGACCGGCGTGATCGCGCCGCCCGCACCCGCGAGGCCGAAGCTGATGAACGGGAGCACACGGCCGACGCACGTGAGGCCGAGGCCGATGAACGGGAGCGCGTTGCGGATGTGCGCGAGGCCGCTGCGGATGCGCGGGAGAGTGCTGCCGATACGTGGCAGGAGGAAATCGCCGGCCGGGAGCGCAATCTGGATGAACGGGCCCGCACAGCGGGGGATGCGCCGCCCGGTCTCACGCAGCGCTCGTATGAGGAGATCGAGCGGGCGGAAATGCTCCTGCGGTCCAGTCAGGCGCGTCTGCAGCGCAGGAGGACGTCGCTACGCCGCTCGGAGGAGGCTGACCTTCGGGAACAGGGCGCCGTGGACCGGGAGTCGGCCGCCTCCGTCGCTCCGCACGCCGAGCATCAGCTGTTGTCCGTCAGGCTCTTGGAGGCCAAGGCCGACGGGCTGCGGTCGCAGACCGTAGGGGCGCTCGAGGAGTTGGCCGCGGTCGAGGACGCTCTGGTCCGCCAGTGTGAGCAGCAGGAGTGGGTCAGCCGGGCTGCCGCGCATCGTCACTGCGGCGAGCAGGCCCGCACCGCGGCCGGCGCGCTCCGGGCTGTCGGCTCGGGGGGCCGAGACGCGGACTGAGGGGGTGGTGTTCCGTGCGAAGGCGGGGGCGTGAGGGCTGGCGAAAGCCCCGTGACAGAAACTTCCCGTCCCGCGGGGATGGCCGTCAACGCGCTGCAGAAGGGAAGCCGCCTGCCGCTCTGACTGGCCGAGGATCCAGTCCTCTTCGGGGCTTCCCAGCTTTGAGCACGCGGTGAGTGTCTGGGCCGGGCCCTGTTGGCCGTGGCGGCCAGAGGGTGGCGTTGACGGTCTGATCTGGCCCCACTTTTCCGGCCTCAGGTGGCTCCATGTCGTCGTGGCTGGGGGTCCGCCTTCCGGCTCGCCGCGGCCCCGGCTTCCGGTCTTGCGTGGCCCCAGCCGACGATGGGTCGGCGACCTCCTTCACCGCTCGTCACAACTCAGACCAGGTCAGGTCATGACTGACCGTGGTGGTACTCCTCGGAAGGCATCGAGTCCCATTCGGTATTCGCGCCGTCGCGCGTCACCATGAACAATGGGCGCGAACGCAGGACCTGCCCGACGCATTGCCCGCGTATGACGACCCCGGGATCATCCGGTCCTGCATAGCCCTCGGGCGTGTAGCGAAAGTGACCATCCACTGCCTCGGCATGCGCGATTTCGTCGCTCTCCAGTTCCGACAGGTCCCTTCCGACCAGCGGGATTCCATCGTGCCCGACCTGGGGACCGTGGATGGCGTCGGATGCGATGCAGAACAGCCCCGCTGCTTGGCTCACGTAGGCCGTGACGGCAGGCAGTGAAGAGGCCACCCCGCGGCGATGGACCTCGATTTTCCACGTGGGCGAGAAGATCGCGTGGACGTGCGGGCAGTCGCTGACCTCTGTCTGGCCGAGAACCTGAGACGTCTCGACCACTTCGTCGATGGTCATACCGAACCTGAGCGGTCCGACGCCGACCGCTGGCGCATAGGACCACTCATCCCGATCGGCGACTCCGGAATCGGCTTCGGCCTTGAACGTCATCGTCGCCCCCTGGAGGCAGCTGAAAGCTTGTCGCAGCCCATCATGTCAATGGCCGACCAGTAGCCCGTCAGGTGCCTCCAGGTGCGCGCTCCTCCGCCTGCCAGGGCCGCAGTGATTTCCAGGTGATCGCTAGGTTCGCTGCTGCTTTGCCCTGGTCTGGGCGAGGCGATAGGACTCGGTGCCGGTCTCGATGATGGTGCCGTTGAAGGTGAGGCGGTCGACGATGGCAGCGCAGAGCCGCGGGTCGGTGAAGGTCTTGGTCCAGCCTCCGAACGACTCGTTCGAAGCGATGGCCACGCTGTTCTTTTCCTCCCTCTCGGTCAGAACCTGAAACAGCATTTCGCCGCCCCGCCGGTCAAGCTCGAGATAGCCCAGCTCATCAATGCAGAGAAGATCGACGCGCCCGTAGCGGGCGATCGTCTTCGACAGTTGCTTTTCGTCGGCGGCCTCAACGAGTTCGTTGACGAGCTTGGCGGCCAGGGCATAGCGGACGCGGCACCCGGCCATGGCCGCGGCCGTCCCGAGGCCGATCAGCAGGTGGGACTTGCCGGTGCCGGAGTCCCCGATCAGGCAGAGCGGCTCGCCCTTCTTGACCCAGTCGCAGGTGGCGAGGTTGTTGACCACGGCGGGCTCAACGTTGGAGTTGGCGCTGTAGTCGAAGTCGGAGAGCCATTTCTGGCGGGGGAAGCCAGCCGCCCGGATTCGTCGCTCCGAGCGCCGCCGGTCGCGGTCCTCGCACTCGGACATCAGCAGCTCGGCCAGGAACCCTCGGTAGGAGAGCCGTTCGCGTTCAGCGCGGGCGACGAGGTCGGGGAACTGGGCTCGCATGGTGGGCAGCCGCAGGACCCGGCAGGCGGTGTCGATCGCCGCGTCGGAGGCGGTCTCGGTCAGGTTGTGGTGCAGGCCGGTCATGGGGCGTCCTTCCTGGAGCGGTTCAGCAGCTGGTCCCAGTGGTTGAGACAGGGCAGGGGACGCTCGTCGGTGGGGAGGCGGACGGCCCGGCGGGCGTTCAAGCTGACCACCTCGCTGGGTTCCGGTTCGGGCAGAGCTGGCGTCGGCCCGGTGACCGTCACGGTGGGGGAACGGCCATCGGTCTGAGCGGCCTTGCGGGCTTCGAGGGCGACGATGTCAGCGGTGTGGGCGCCGGCCGCGAGGGCGGATCGGATTCCGGCGATCACGTCGCGGTGTTCGAGGTGGCGGTGCAGCAGGAGCACGTGGACCAGCTGCTTGGTGCCTTCGGTGTCACCTTCGGCCTTCTTCGCCGCAGCCCAGAATGCTTCGTGGGAGGTGGTGAAGGTGCCCTCGCTGCGGGCCTGGTCCAGGGCTTCGGAGCCGGCCATGGCGCCGGGCTTGGCCAGCAGGACTTCTAGTAGGACTCCGTTAGGTCTTCCCGTTTGTGCTGATCAAGAGCATGTTGGATGTG
>NZ_BAAATS010000063.1:0-2658 GCF_039533535.1 Streptomyces kunmingensis | reverse complement strand
CCCAGGAAGCACCCACCGCCTTCGCCCAAGCCGTCATCGACGCCGACCACCTCTGAGAATCGGCCACTTCCACCAGTCACCGTCTTGACGGGTGACGAGCAGTGTGACACCTTAATCACCGGACAGGGCGGTGACGAGCCGACAGGTCGGTCCGGCCCGCCCCCTGTACCCATATGTCTGAGAGGGATTTTTCATGGTGAGCATCAAGGGTGGCCGCAAGCGGTCGACCACGGTCGCTGTCGCGGTGGCCACGGCAGGGCTCGCGCTCGGCGCGTTCGCCCTCAGCGGCACCGCCAACGGCGCGGACGGGCCCGCCGAGGCCGCCCACGCCGGCCGGCACGCCAAGCCGACCGTCGTCCTGGAGCACGGCGCGTTCGCCGACGGCTCCAGCTGGAACGGGGTCATCGCCAAGTTGCACGCCGACGGCTACCCGGTCGTCGCCGCCGCCAACCCGCTGCGCGGCCCTGCCACCGACGCGGCCGCCCTGCGCACGGTCCTCGACCACATCGAGGGACCGAAGATCCTCGTCGGCCACTCCTACGGCGGCAACGTCATCAGCCAGGCCGCCACCGACGACCCCGACGTCAAGGCCCTGGTCTACGTCGCGGCCTTCCTGCCCGCCCCCGGCGAAAGCGCACTCGAGCTGACCAACAAGTACCCGGGCTCCACCCTCCCCGACGCCCTCGACCCGGTCACCTACCCGCAGGCCGACGGCACCACCGCCACCGACCTCTACATCCAGCAGGACAAGTTCCGCCACCAGTTCGCCGCCGACGTGCCCGCGAAACAGGCCGCCCTGATGGCCGTCGCACAACGCCCCGTCGCCCAGGCCGCTTTGGAGGAGAAGGCCACCACGGCGGCCTGGAAGACCAAGCCCAGCTGGGACATCATCACCACCGAGGACCTGAACATCCCGCCCGCCGTGCAGCGTTTCATGGCCAAGCGCGCCCACGCCCACACCACCGAGGTCGCCGCCTCCCACTCCGTCGCCGTCTCCCACCCCCGCCTGGTGACCGACGTGATCGAGCGAGCCGCCCACGCCACCGCCCGCTGACCCCCGCACAGCGCCTGACGGGGCTGAGAGCCTGACCGGCAGCCCCTCACACCCCGCGACATCCGAACGGACCGGCCCCTCCCCCGGGGCCGGTCCGTTCGGGTGTCCGCATGTCGGCGGGCCGTCAGCTCATTCGGCCGGCCGGTCCTGGGCCTCAGTGGCGAGACGGAGCGCGGCGTGCAACTCGGTCACCTGCGCGACGGTGGGGTGGACGACACCGGACCACTCGCCGCGCAGACCGGGCCAGACCGCCAGCAGCGTCCGGCCCTCCGCGCGGCCCAGCTGGGCCGTGACGTCCGTGCACCCCTCGCCCGTGGGCGTCCAGGACAGCAGGACACGGCCCGGCGGTATGCGGAACGGGCCCGGTCCGCCCAGCGGCATCCAGACCGCCATGAGCCTGCCACGCGCGGGCGTCACGATCGCACCGCGGACATCGGCCGGCATCGGCGCCCGCGTCAGGGCGGACAGCGCGACGGGGGTCCGGTCGGCCGCGGAGCCCGGCACCAGAGTGAGAACGGGCCGGCCCGCCTTGTCGCCGCTCCGGGGCCGCCGCACGGACGGTGCCGGTACAACAGGGGAACGGTCGGGCCACGGCCGGCGCGTCGCGTCGTACCTCGTCATGTTTCTCTTTCCCTCCATACCTGGGATGGTCACCGGCCGCGACATCCACCGTGCGCTCACACACGTGTGCTGGTGCCGTGGTACGCGTCGCCGTCGCCGGACACGTCCCGTGCCGCCCTCGCCGGGCGCCTTCTGCTCGGGCTGCGGCGGGGCGGCGTAAGTGTGAACTCAGGATACGTGTTTCGCCGGAGTCCCCCGCACCCGGCCGACGGGGATCGGTGTGTGGGCCGGTGCCGAGCGCATCGCGGGCCCCGGCGCCGTCGGAGTGAACCGCCCGGCACACCGCCGCGCTAGCCGACCGGTCTAGTACCGGCGTACTCTCGTCTCGTGGGACGAACCAGTGACGCCAGACAGAAGATCCTCGATGCCGCACACACGCTCATCGAGGAGCGCGGCTACGCGGCTCTGGGTGTCGCCGAGATCTGCAAGGCGGCCGGGGTGCCGAAGGGCAGCTTCTACTACTTCTTCGAGTCGAAGGAGGCCCTCGCGCTCACCGTCGTCGACGAGCACTGGGCCGTCCAACAGCGGGACTGGGCACAGGTCTTGAGCGGCGACGCGCCGCCTCTGCAACGGCTGCGGCGGCTTTTCGAGGAGACGGAGGCCGGCCAGCGCGCCGGTCAGCAGGGTTGCGGCACCGTGGCCGGCTGTCTGTTCGGGAATCTCAGCCTGGAGCTGAGCAACCGGACCGAGGCGGTTCGCGGACGCCTCCAGGAGATCTTCGACGCCCAGGCCGGCATGGTCGAGGCGGTCGTCGACGAGGCCCGGGTGCGCGGCGACGTCACCGTGACCGACGCCCGGGAGTCGGCGCGGGCGGTGCTGGCACAACTGGAGGGCCAGGTCATGTTCGCCAAGCTCTACAACAGCACCGGGCGGCTGACCCCGCTGTGGGACAACTGCCGGGCTCTGCTCGGCGCCACCGGAGCCTAAGAAGCTGTGTCAGAACCGGCAATCCGTGACGCTCTGGAGCCGGGGGAGCAGGATCG
>NZ_BAAATS010000062.1:9860-15273 GCF_039533535.1 Streptomyces kunmingensis | reverse complement strand
CTCGACCAACGCGTGGGGCAGGTCGAGTGCGGCAGGATACGGAACCAACAGGGCTCCTGTGCTGCAGAGTTGAGACGTCGAACACCTCTCTCAACGGCACGGGAGCCCTGTCCGTTGCGCCCCGCCCGCACACCGCCCCGTCACTCGATCAGTGGCCACAATGAAAACGCTCAATGTGCTGCGCCCGCAGCGCGACCTGATGAAACGGCATCATGCCCGTACCTGCCGACCGAAGAGACCCGGCCACCCGCCCACAATCCGCTCGATCCGCATGCCGACCCAGCGCCTGGTCCGTGAAAACCCCTCGTGGGATTACCGCCGGGCGCACGGCGAGCTCGCCACCCTCGGCATCCAGATCACCGCCTCCACAATCTGGGAAGTCCTCACGCGTGAGGGCATCGACCCAGCGCCCGAGCGGGCCGCCACCACCTGGGCCGACTTCCTGCGCTCCCAGGCACACGCCCTCCTGGCCTGCGACTTCATCGAGACCCTCCCCCTGACCGGCCGACGCCAGTACATCCCCGCAGTCATCGAACACGCCACCCGCCGCATTCGGATCCTTGGCACCACCGACCATCCCACCGCGGCCTGGGTCACCCGGGCCGCCCGCAACCTGGCCATCGACCTGACGGACGCGCAAGCCACCGTCGCCTACCTGATCCGAGACTGGGACGCGAAGCGCCCCGCCCTCTTCGATCAGATCCTGGCCGACGCCGACATCCAAGTCGTACGCACCGGCGTCCGAATACCGCGCATGAACGCCCTCATGGAACGCTGGGTCCAGACCTGCCGCCACGAACTACTGGACCGCACCCTCATCTGGAACGAACACCATCTGCATCGCGCGCCCCGACAGTTCGAACTGCACTACAACAACCATCGGCCTACCAAGCGATGGACCAGGCAGCGCCCCTGCGCGCCGTCCCCGAAGCATTCACCCCCGCACGTACCGCCCGCCTGAAGGTACGCCGGACGGACCGTCTCGGCGGAGTCCTTCACGAGTATCAACATGCAGCTTGAACTGCGCGGATAGAATTTTCGGCAGGCGCAGGACCGCCGACGGCTGGAGCCCAGAGACCGTCAGCGCTTTCGTCTCCGAGTGCGAGACCGTGGTCTCGGTTCACAACGAAGCTTGGGTGATCCGCTGGACGCTGTCCTAGTGTCGATGTGGAGGAGGTCCCACCGCGAGGATGCGGTATCCCCAGTGCGGGTTCTCTGCGGCCATCCTCAGGATCTGCTCCCGTACGGGGGCCGTTGTACAGGGAGACGATCACGCGGACGTGTTGCCGGCCGGGAGCAAATCGCTTCCGTTCTCACCCGTCACCGCACGGGGCCGCGCCCGCGGCGCGCCATAAGTCAGCGGAAACAAGGCGTTCGGTTCCGGAAGACCCCCACGGTTCCTGCGTTAGCGTGCTGCTAAGAACCAGCGCCCGGTCCATCGCAACTGGGACACCCCGGGGAGGACTCGATGGATTTTTCCCTGCGCCACATACGGTCGTTCCTGGAGGTCTGCAGGACCGGCAACTTGACCAGGGCTGCCGCCGCTCTCGGCTATTCCCAGTCGAGTGTCACAGGCCACATCAAGTCGTTGGAATCCGAACTCGGCACTCCGCTCTTCCGCCGTCACGCCCACGGTGTCCGGCTGACGCCGGCGGGCGAGATCTTCCGCGGGTACGCGCACCGGATCGTCGGCACGGTCGACGAGCTCGCCGGGGAGATACGACTGCGGGGCGAAGCCAGCGGGCAGATCAGGGTGGGAGCGGTGCCGCTGCTGATCGGCAGTCTGGAGAACGGGCTGATGAACGAATGCCAGTACCGTTATCCGCGCGTGCACGTATCTCCTCGAGTGGTGGGTGCCGCCGAGATCCGGGCGGTAGTGGTCGCGGGCGGGCTGGACCTCGGGCTGTTGTTGTTGGACCGGCCGGGCGACACCGCGGCGGAGTCCACTACGAAGGGACGCGGGTTGGTCCCAGCGGGCCGGGCGGGGGACACCTCTGGAGCCGTAATCACTCGACTGTGTCGGGTCGACCTGGTGCCCGTGGGAGGACAGCGGTTCGCAGGCGCCACCTCCGCGCGGGAGCGGCTGCCCCGCGGTACGCGCATCGTCGTGGTGGGCGCCGACTGTCCCTCCCAGCAGCGCCTTCCGCGTGTGCTTCACAGCCGTGACGGGGTCGCGCCACCCCTGTGGGAGGTGACCTCCGTGGCGTCTGCACGGCAGTACGTTGCCACCGGACTCGGCATCGCGATGCTGCCCTATGAACCGGCCTTCGAGCAGGGGACGCCCGACGGTCTGACCGTTCTGCGGGGACTACCCGTGGCACGGATGCACGCAGGCCTCGTGCTGCCGTCGATGGGATGGTTGTCCTCGGCTGCCGCCGCCTTCGCCGACCTCGTCGACCGTCATGGTCGGAAAGAGCTCGAACGCTCAGCGGGCGGCGGTCCGGCGATCACCGAGGCCGACCATGGGGGACCGGGTTCCCATCCTTCTTCGGCGCAGAGCAGCGAACTGCGACCGTCCTCCGTCATGCAGCGCCCTGCTCACTGCGACGCCGGGGCATCCGCCGGCCCTCACGTCCTGGCCCCTCCGTTGCGAGCCGCCGGGTACCGTAGCTGACGGCATGTCAGGTGGCATGAGTTCGCGACCGGCGGTGTGCCGCATGGAAGCCTCTGCGTTCCCCCACCTGTGAGCGTCATCCGTCCGGCGGCCACGTCACACGTATCACCTGCGGCCCGTCACCGGGCGGCCCGGCGGCTGTGCCTGGCGACGCGCACGCGGTTGCCGCAACTCACGGTGCACCACTCGCGCCGCGGGTGACTCTTGATGAAGTACAGCATGCACCCCGGCGCCGAGCAGGCCCGGAGCTTGGCTGCTGTGGCCGACGTGAGCAGGTGAACGCCTTCCTGCGCGACGACGCCAAGCGCGGCGAGGTGCGGATCCGCTTCGAGCCACCTGCGCAGGACCGCGGACGGGTCGGCGGGATGGAATTCGTCCCAGCTCGCCGAGAGCCGGGCCGCCCTGGCGACCAGTTCCACCGCTGCTGCGCCCGGCGCGGTACCGCCCGTCCGCGCGGAGAAGAGGGCACGCAGCGCCTGACGCAGATCGCGGAACTTGTTGACGTGTTCGTCGTCGGCGGGGTACGCGTCCCGCAGCGCGGCGGCCAGCGCGGGGTCGAAGTCGTCCGAGCGCAGCTCCAGCCACTTGTCGAGGTCGCGGGGAACGCGGAGCGCGTCGACCGCCGAGCCTCGCGAGCCGCCCTTCACGTAGGTGGTGTTGACCAGTTCGAGGGGCAGCGGCTCATCGACCAGGGGAGGAGCGTTTGTCGCTTCGTGGGTTTCGTGCGGCTCAGCGGCTCGGTTCATCGTTCCATCCTGCTGGCGATTTGCCGGTTCCCCGCGCCGCCTGCGACGGCGGCCGGTACCGAGAGGAGCCACGGACCGTCTTGCCCATGCCTTCAGCATGCTGCCATACTACCCAAACTAATGGATAGATTCACTCATAGGCATTAGTTCATTTTATTGGCGCTCTCTTCGAGGAGCCGACATGGCCGACACCCAGCTCGCCCCTCCGACGACGTCCCAGCGCATCCGTGCACGGCTGCGGGGGAGGGCGCCTGTCAGAAATCCGGCGGCAGTCACAGGATTGGCCACAGCGGCCGGCGTCACAGGCCTGACGCTCCTGGTCGCGATCGGGGTACTGCTGCACCGGCCCGTGCTGATCCCTCCCCTCGCGGCCAGCGCGGCTCTCGTCTTCGCCGCCCCCACGCTGCCCCTGGCACAACCACGTTGCGTGATCGGCGGGCAGTTGGTCTCCGGAACGGTCGGCCTGATCTGTCTGTCGGTCGCCGGGAACTCCCTGTGGACGGCCGGGGCGGCCGGAGGGCTCGCCATCGGGGCCATGGCGCTGTCCCGTACCTCGCACTCCCCCGCAGCGGCCACCGCGGTCATCGCGGTCATGACCGAACCGCCTGCCCCGCAGTTCATCGCCCTACTGGCCCTGGCCACAGTTGTCCTGGTGACGGTCGGTGTCGCTGCCGGCCGCATGAAGTGTTCTGCCGGCCGCTATCCCGTTTACTGGTGGTGATCGGCACCATGACCAGTCGTTACGCGCAACTGCTCTTCACCGAGGAGGTGCGGCGCCAGCAGCGACAACACGGCAGCCGCACCGCGTACGCACGCATGGCCGCCGGGCCGCAGCACGCGGACCGCCTCGGGGCACGGGAGACGGCGTTCGTCTCCATGGTGGACTCGTTCTTCATCGCCAGCACCAGTTCCACGGGGTGGCCCTACGTCCAGCACCGCGGTGGTCCCGCGGGCTTCCTCCAGGCTTTGGACGATTCCACCCTGGGCTTCGCCGACTTCCGCGGAAACCGGCAGTACATCACCACCGGCAACCTGGACGTGGACAGCCGAGTGTCACTTCTGCTCATCCACTATTCCTCGCAGGCACGATTCAAGATCGCCGGACGGGCCCGGTATGTCACCGCCGAGCAATGCCCGGACATCGCCGAGAAACTGCGCCCCCGCGACTACCGCGCCATCGTCGAACGGTTCGCGCTCATCACCGTGGAGGCCTACGACTGGAACTGCCCGCAGCACATCGCTCCCCGCTACACCCCGGAGGAAGTCCGGTCCGCCGTGGAGTCACTTGAGCAGCGGATAGCCCTGCTGGAACAAGAGAACGATGAACTGCGGCAACGCCTCGTCGACGCCGCGCCGACCGCCCCGGGCTCTGACGACGAGGGCGACGACAGGTGTCACATCGCCAGGTGACCAGACAGGCGCATTCGGCGCGACCCGCCCGGACGGGAGCCTCACGCCACCACCTTGCGAGGTTCACGCAGCGGCATGAGAGCAGGCGCAGTGTGCGGTGAACTTGCCGATCAAGGGCCGGAGTTCGGCGGGCGGGTCCCCAAGTGAGCCCGCCCGCCACTCCTGTAGCAGGTCGGGGCGGCGATGAAGAAGCGCCGCTGAGGGCGACCTCGCGCGGACGCCGAGCTGCGGCCGCGCTTGGCCCAGGTGCGGGCGGTGGGCGGCGTCGGTCCTGCGACGAGAGCGTCGTGGTCGCGCTGAAGCCCATAGGCGAAGACATGATGGGCCAGCATGCCTTGGTACCGAACGGCATCGGTCCGTGGAGTGAGTTTGTCGCCGCGCAGGTCGCGGACCATGCGTGCGAATGCGGCCACGTGACCTCGGACTGGCAGCAACTCAGCGGCTTGTAGGCGTGCAGGCGCGTGGTGTGAAGGGAACCGGCGATGAGGCCGTCGAGGTTCTCGCAGTGCGCAGAGCGTACTCCCGTATGCCGGTCCAGCCCCGGTTCCCCCTGCCCCGGATCGCGCTGAGCGACCAGCCTCGGGCCGGCAGCCGTTGTCACAACCGACCTCACCCTCACGGCATCACGCCGACCAACTCGGCA
>NZ_BAAATS010000062.1:0-9854 GCF_039533535.1 Streptomyces kunmingensis | reverse complement strand
TGCAGCGATTGGTGCAATCAGTGCTGCAACGCCGATATGCATGCTGAAGCCGTTCGCTCCGGCGGACGGGCGACCTGACGATTTCTCGTAGGCGCACAGGAAACCGATCCGCTGCCCGACCGCGTGAACCGCGAGGTCCGGGCGGCTGCGAAGGACGATCGTTCCGATCCGACGGCGCAGCGGTCGTGCGCGTCACATCGCCCGAGCCCCGCCGGATTGCACACCGAAACCACACACATCCTCAGGAGGCGTCATGCCCGCGATCGAAGTCATCGAAAACGTATTCCGCAGTGGGTACGAACTGGACGGCCTGGCGTGGGTGCCATGGGTGGAACCCGGACGCGTCGGGGTCGACCATTACGCCTTGTGGGCCCCCGACGCACAGGAGGCATCGGCCGGTCTGCTCCTGCGCTTCCCCCCCGGCGCACACGGAGACTTCCACGAGCACCTCGGGTACGAGCTGATGCTCGTGCTGCAGGGCACGCTCAATCACAGTGACGGCCGGTCGTTCGAAAAGGGCGACCTGATCGTGGAGGCGCCCGGCACTCGTCATCAGATGTCCAGTGCCGAGGGGTGCACCGTGCTCGCGGTCCGCACTCACCCCGTCTCGGCTCGTGAGCCGCACAGCGGCGAAATCAACCAAACGACAGCAGCCCGGAGTTGACCGCTACTGCCGACGCGTGGAGCGCGCGTCGGCAGTGCACCGCAGGCACTCCGTAACCACCACGCACCACACGACGACACACCACACCACACCACTACACATTAGCCAGGGAGAATCACGATGTTCGGCGCAATGGAAGCACGGTACAAACTTCGCATAGTCCTCACTGCGACTTCTTCGGACTCCCACACCTGGAACCTGGTCTACCTCCAGCTCCTGCTGGAGGAGCACGGCCACGAAGTGATCAACCTCGGACCGTGTGTGCCCGACGACCTACTGCTCCACAGTGTCAGGGAACACGCCCCTGACGCCGTGGTGTTCAGTTCGGTCAACGGTCACGGGTTTCTGGACGGTGAGCGCGCGATCCGCACCCTGCGCTCCGAGCCGGACGGTGCATTCACCCCGGCCGTGATCGGAGGAAAGCTCGGCATCCTCGGAACAGCACAGCACGAAGCACACTCCGCGATGCTGGTGAAGGCAGGCTTCGATGCCGTGTTCTCTGACGGGGCCCTGGAGCCACTCATCTCCTATCTGCGGGATCTCTCGCCAGTTCCCGCAGCCGCATCCTTGCACCGGTCGCGCCGGAACGCGGAGGTGGCTGCCTGATGGCCAGCAACGACCTGCAGGCGATGGACTCCTTCGTCGCCCGGTCCGCACAGGCCGGACGACTCGTCGTGCAGCCGCGCATGGGCATGGCCGACCCTCGGCAGATGGCCGAAGGTCTTCGCGCGGTCGCCCAAGTACCCGCTCGGACAGTGGGCACGATCACCCTCGACAGTTACACACGTGTGGCCGACCACGACGGCGCCCGGCGTGCCCTGGCCGCCGGTCAGGACCTCAACGGCTACCCGCTCGTAGCCCACGGGGCTCGGACGGCCGCCGAGGTCGCCGCCGCAGCCTCGACGTGTCCCGTTCAGATACGCCACGGCTCCGCGATCCCCGGGGACATCTTCAGCACCATGGTCGAGGCAGGCCTCACCGTCAGCGAGGGAGGCCCGGTCTCCTACTGCCTGCCGTACGGACGCACGCCCCTGGTCGAATCCGTCGCCGCGTGGAAGGACGCCACGCAAGCGTTCGGCCACGGGAGCGCGATCGCCGGACAACGGGCTCACCTGGAGACGTTCGGGGGTTGCATGCTGGGCCAACTGTGTCCTCCGTCGCTTCTCGTCGCCATCAGCCTGTTGGAAGGGATGTTCTTCGTGGAGCACGGGATCGACAGTGTGTCGCTGAGCTACGCCCAGCAGACACACCCCGTACAGGACGTCGAGGCTCTGGCCGCGCTGCGCCTCCTCGCCGAGGAGTTCCTGCCCGCGCACGTCAAGTGGCACATCGTCCTGTACACGTACATGGGCGTATTCCCCCGTACTCTGCCGGGCGCCCAGCACCTGCTGGACAGCAGCACCGAGATCGCGGTGCGCGGCGGAGCGGAGCGAATGATCGTGAAGACCGCCGTGGAGGCCCACCGCATCCCGACGGTGGACGAGAACCTGCAGGCCCTGATCGAGGCCGACGCGCGCGCTCAGTGGGCGAGGTCCCACAGCCCGTTGCCCACGGCCCGGCAGGTGGACATGAGCGCCATCGCGACAGAGGCACGCGAACTGATCACAGCCGTGCTGCAACACGGGGAAGTCGGAGCCAGTCTGCTCACCGCGTTCCGCAAGGGGACACTAGATGTTCCCTTCTGCCTGCATGACGACAACCGAGGGCTCACGCAAGGCGCGATCGACAGCGACGGCCGCCTGAAGTGGGCTCACACCGGACATCTCCCCATCCGTTCCTCCCGTGCTCGTATGCAGGGCCGGATCACCTCCCACGAGCTGCGGCACATGCTGAACTTCACCGCCGAGCGGCACGATCGGCTGGCAGCGACCGGTCGGAAGGCCGGCCGTGAGATCAGCGAGCAGCCGACTCCCCACCGCATCGCGGTGATCGGCACCGGCCCACGTGGCCTGGCGGTCATCGAGCGACTCGGCGCACGATTGCGCGACGAGCCGCCGGCAGGGCCCGTCGAGATATATGCGATCGACTCCGTCGAACCAGGGGCGGGTCGGATCTGGCGCACCGATCAGCCCGCTTCGCTGCTGATGAACACGCCCGCCGGAGAGGTCACCATGTTCTCCGGCCCCCCGGACGGCGGGCCCACCCGTTCCGGAGCCGGCCCCTCCCTTGCCCAGTGGTGGAGTACGGAGTACCCCGACGCCGTGGGCGACCATGCCCACGGCTACGCACCACGTGGCCTTTACGGCCACTACCTGCGGTTCGTCCTGAGGAGCGTGGGACGGACGCTGCCGGAGGGCAGCACGCTCCACCCGATATGTGCTCGCGTCGAAAACATGGAACGCCGTCAGGACGGTGGCTGGCAGCTCCGTTTGGACGACGACTCCACACTGGACGCACACCGGGCGGTCCTCACCACCGGCCATCCGGTTACCCGCCTCGCCCCGTCACAGCAGGGCCTCGCGGATTTCTCCGCATCTCGGGAGTCCTTGCACTACATCCGCGGCGATGCAGCCGGGGACATGCCTTTGGACAGCATTCCGGCAGGGGCAACCGTCGGTGTGCTGGGCATGGGGCTGTCCTTCTACGATGTGATGAGCCTGCTCACCGAAGGGCGCGGTGGCCGCTACACCCGCCAGGGTGCGGACGTGCGCTATCACCCCAGCGGCCGTGAACCCCGGATCTTCGCTGGTTCGCGCAGCGGGGTCCCCCTTCCGGCCCGAGGCAGGAACCAGAAGGCAGCAGACCACTGTTTCACACCCCGGTTGTTCACCCGCGAACGCATGCTTGGCGCTCGCGCGCGAGGGAAGATCGACTTCGATGAGCATGTCCTTCCCTGGCTCCTGGCCGAGATCTGTCTCGTCTACTACGGAACCGAGGTCCGGCGTCTGCACGGGAGTACGCGTCTCGAGCAGCTCTTCCTGGACGAAGCCGTCGCAGCGGCCGAGGCTGCCCCGGAGGCACCGCAGCAGCAAGTGGTCGAGCGAGCCACTCGCTTCGGATGCGGCGATCTGCCCCCTCTCGACCTGGCCGCCTGGGCCCGCCCCCTGGCCGGTGCCACCTTCGCGGACCGAGCGTCCTACGAGGCCGCCGTCGCCGACCTGGTCCGCCGGGACCTGCACGATGCCGCCGAGGGCAACTTCCATGGACCGGTCAAGGCTGCGCTGGACACGATCCGCGATGTGCGTGGCATCATCCGCGTCGCAGTGAATTCCTCCGGACTCGCGGCGCGCTCCCACGAGGAGGACTTCCTCAGCCGTTTCGTGCCCGTCGCATCCCATCTGTCCGCCGGGCCGCCGGCGGTGCGCCTGGAGCAGGTACTCGCCCTGGTGAACGCGGGAATCCTGCGCTTCATCGGGCCGGACGCCATGTTCGGCACCGACGCGGCCCGCGACTGCTTCACCGCCTCCTCGCCCCACGTCGGTGACGGTCCGGTCCGTCTGGACGCCATCGTCGACGCCCGCATCCCCGCGCCGGACATCAGGACCGACACCTCCTCCCTCACCGCACAGCTGTACAGCAGCGGCATCATCACCAGCTACGCCAACGTCGACGACGACACCGTCTTCGCCACCGGGGGCATGGCTGTTACCGACGAGCCCTTCCACCCTCTCGACTCGCACGGACAGCGCGTATCCGACCTATGTGTCTTGGGCATCCCCACCGAGTACGCCCGATGGTTCACCCAGGTCGGCAGCAGCCGCCCGGGCCCTTGGGGCGATTTCATGAGCGACGCGGACGCCGTCGCCGCCGACACGCTCGTCGCCCTGCACTCCACCTCGAACGCCAACCGCGGCACGAAGGCCATCTCATGACGGACACAGCCCAGCACACCCACCGGCAACGCACCTCGGCGTACGACGCCTTCCGATCGGCGCGCGACCTGCTGCTGACCCACCGCGCCGACCACGAGACGGCTCACGCACGGTTCCGCTGGCCCAGGCCGAGCCACTTTAACTGGGCGCTTGACTGGTTCGACGTCATCGCTCACGGCAGTACCCGCCACGCCCTGGAGATCCTCCAACCGGACGGCACCAGCGACGACATGAGCTACGCCGAACTTTCCAGGGAGTCGGACCGCACGGCTCGATGGCTGCGGGAGCAAGGCATCCTACGGGGCCACCGGGTCCTGCTCGCCCTGGATTCCCGCCGCGAGCTGTGGGAATGCCTGCTGGCCTGTCTCAAGATCGGCGCCGTGGTCGTGCCGACCTACACCACTCTGACGCAAGCAGAGGCCAGTGACAGGTTCCACCGAGGACACATCACCCATGTCATCACCGAGGACGAGCTGACTCCGCTCTTTCCCCGCACAGGCCCAGGCCGTCGCATTGCCCTGCCCGGCAATGCGACGGGCTGGACCCCGTACCACCACCGCTCGGACGCACCGCCCGAGTTCGAGCCCGAGGCGCCCACCCCAGCGAGCGACCTCGCCTTCTGCTACTTCACCTCCGGTACGACCTCCGCACCCAGGCTTGTCGCGCACACGCACGCGAGTTATCCCATCGGGCATCTGTCCAGCCTGTACTTCAACGGTCTGCTGCCCGGCGACCGCCATATGAACATCTCGGCACCTGGCTGGGCCAAGCATTCCTGGAGCAGTTTCTTCGTGCCCTTCACCGCCGAGGCCACCGTCGTGGTGGCCCCGGCGGGCCCCACCGATCCGGAAGCGCTGCCGGCCACTCTGCGCGACCGGAAGATCGACACCTTCTGCGCACCTCCCAGTACCTGGCATGCTCTGCTGCCCCATCTGCACACCGCCCGACCGGCCCTGCGCGAGGCGGTCAGCGCCGGTGAACCGCTGACCGAGAGCGTCATCGAGCGATTCTCTGCTGCCTGGGGCATCGACATCAGGGACGGGTACGGACAGACCGAGACCACAGCGCTCATCGGAACGACTCCCGGCATGCGCCGGGCTCCGGGCCGGCTGGGCAAGCCCCTGCCCGGCTACCGCATCGTTCTGCGCGGCCCGGACGGCACCCCGGGCGACCACGGCGAAATCTGTCTCGACCTGGCCACCCGGCCCGTGGGGCTCATGGTCGGATATCTGGCGGAGGACGACAGCATCGCCCGTTTTTCAGCCGAGGACGGTCTTCACTCCACCGGAGACATCGCGGAACGCGGCGCGGACGGGCGTCTTCGCATACTCGGTCGCGTCGACGACGTCTTCAAATGCTTCGACCACCGCATCTCCCCGTACGAGCTCGAAGCGGTCATCAAGTCGCACGAGGCCGTCGCGGAGGCGGCCGTGATACCGCGTCCCCACCCCGTGGGTGGTCATACCCCTCACGCGGTGGTCGTCCTTCGACCCGGCCACGCCGCCGTCGACACCACAGCCGATGTCCTGCTCCGGTACAGCGCCGACCGGATCGGCCCCGAGCTGTGCCCGCGCAGTGTCTCCTTCGCCGCCGCCCTGCCGCTCACAGCATCCGGCAAGGTCCGGCGCTCCGCGCTGACTGCGGCGCCCGACGGCTTTTCGGCCGTCGGCCCCGGCTGATCACCGGCTGAATTCCCCTATCGGATTCACCGATTTCCGCCATCTGCTATGCCGTCCACCGGTGAACAGCACAGGTATACAGTCCTGGTTGAGGACAATGCGCCGCAGCTTTATCCGAGGCAAGGTGATTCAGTATGTCCGCAAGTGCATCAGAAAAGGCGAACGCACACGACCATGTGCTCTACTGGAATCACGTCACTCTTGACGTATTCCGGCGTGTCGGCGGCACCCCCGGTCCGTTGACCCGGGGCGGAGCCATGCTGAACCTGGCCATCTACGACGCCCTGAACTCGGTACAGCCCATCGGTAAGCCGTACCTCACCCAGGACGCCACCGTGCGCGGCCGGACGGGGATCGTCGACAGTGCCGTCGACCATGCCGCCTACACGGCCCTGACCGCCGCTTTCCCCTCCGTCGACATGGAGGAGGCGTTCAAGGGCGCACTCGCGCTGCCGAACTGCGGATCTCACGAGGACCAGAGGGTCGGGCAACGGCTCGGCACCGAGACAGCGAACGCCGTCGTCGCCGACAGGGTGGACGACGGGTCCGCCGACACCACGCCGTACCGCGAGACCCGGCTGCCGGGCCACTGGCGCCCCGCACCCGACAAACCCGCCGGTGCACCCAACTGGGGCCGGGTCAAACCGTTCACACTCTCTTCGGGCAGCCAGTTCCGCCCCGACAAACCGCTCGGGTTCACGTCCCCGGAGAGGTTGCTGACGAGCGCGGAGTACGCAGCGCAGGTGAACGAAGTGAAGCGCATCGGCGCCATGCACTCCACCGTGCGTACCGCGGACCAGACACAGTTGGCCCACTACTGGGCGAACGACCTCGAGGGCACGTACAAGCCGGTAGGACAGCAGTACGATCACACGCTCGCGGTGTACGCGCGGCACAGTGCCGAGGGAACGCCTTTCGACAGTGCCAGGCTGTTCACGCTGATGTCGGTGGCCCTCGCGGACGCGGCAATCGCCATCTGGGACTCGAAGTACGACACCGACTGGGACGTGTGGCGCCCCGTGCACGCCATCCACCTCGCTGACCTCGTCAAGAACCCGTACATCGAGGCCGATCCCGGCTGGCATCCTCTGGAGAGCGATCCCGCCGGCAAGAGCTTCACCCCCAACTTCCCGACCTACGTCTCCGGGCACTCCGGCATCGCCGCCGCCTGGGCGGGAAGCCTGCGGGAACACTTCGGACGGGACGAGCTGGACTTCAGCGGCGGCACGGACGACCCCTTCGCCAAGGGCGTCGTACGGAGCTTCAGCAGTCTGAGCGCTGCCGCACGGGAAAAGGCCGACAGTCGCAAATTCATCGGCGTCCACTTCGAATGGGACAACGAGGCAGCCCTCGCCCTGGGATACAAGGTCGCCGACCACGTGTGCCGCGCTCTGTCCGACTGATCGGCACGGGTCGCGCAACAATTGGAAGGCCGCGGTCGGCCGCGTCCTTCCAGTGCGTTCTCACAACTGACTGCTCCTGGTCACGGTCACCCCGCTGTCTTCAACCGGGAAACGATCATGACCTTGTCGCCGTGTGCGCTGTAGACCACCTGCACGTCCTCGCCCTCGGCGTTGCGGCCTGCCACCTCCGCGTCCAGCCGCGGCAACGACCGCAGGCAGCCACCGAGGCTCGGTCGCTCCTGTGGGTGCCGGAAATCCGGCCACCGCTACTGACCTCGGCCTAGCGGTCGAGGCAAGGCAGGGCGAGATCCTGTCGCATGGCTCTGCGACTGCTGTACCTGACCTTCCTGAAGGCCCTGGGATGGATAGCTCTGCTGACACGATCGGAGGCTTAAAGAACGCGGAGATTCTCGTGCTGCGACACCAACTCGCAGTGCTGCGCCGCCAGGTCGCCCGGCCGAAGCCCTCGTGGGCGGACTGGGCGGTGATCGCGGGACTGGCACGACTGCTGCCCAAAGCCCTGCGAGAGCACGTGTTCGTCACCCCAGGCACGCTGCTGCGTTGGCACTCCGACCTGAACAAGCGCCGCTGGACCTACAAGCAACGAAGGCCAGGCCGTCCGCCGACCCGGCCCAGCCTACGGAAGCTGGTTCTGCACATGGCCGCGGAGAACCCGCACTGGGGGTACCGCAGAATCGCCGGTGAACTGACCAGCCTGGGCCGCCCGCTCGGCGCCTCCACGGTATGGGCGATCCTGAAGAAAGCCGGGATCGACCCGGCCCCACGCCGCTCGGGCCCGACCTGGGCGGAGTTCCTCCGCAGTCAAGCTTCCGGAATCCTCGCTGTGGACCTCTTCCACGTCGATACCGTGCTGTTGAAACGCCTGTACTGCATGGTCACGATCGAGATTTCCACCCGCCGAGTACACCTCCTTGGCTTCACCGCCCACCCGACCGGCAGCTGGACAATCCAACAGGCCCGCGACCTCCTCATGGCGTTGGACGACCGCGTTGGCCAGATGAAGTTCCTGATCCGGGACAGAGACGCGAAGTTCACCGACGCCTTCGACGCCGTCTTCACGTCCGAGGCCATCCAAGTGCTGCTCACACCGGTCCGGGCGCCGCGGGCGAATGCAGTCATCGAGCGCTGGATCGGCGGATGCCGGCGGGACCGCACGCTGATCATCAACGAACGCCACCTGCGACACGTTCTGGCCGCGTACGAGAAGCACTTCAATACCCATCGCCCGCGCCGTGCCCTCCACCAAGCAGCACCGCTGCGACCGCTCCCCGACCCAGTAGACCCGGACGGCAAGGTCATCCGTCGTGATCTACTCGGTGGGGTGATCCACGAATACTCGCAGGTCGCATAGGGCGGTCGAGTTTCGGGCACCCACAACCCACAGGCCAGTCCTTCGACGCCGTCTTCAAGACCGAGGAATAGAAATCGTCAAGAGCGCGCCGCGAACGCCTCGGATGAACGCCCACTGCGAGCGAGTGATCGGCAGCATCCGGCTCGAAGCCCTCGACCACGTCCTTATCCTGAACGGAGCCCACGCCCAGCACGTCTTGACTGCCTACGAGCGGCACTACAACGACCACCGCCCGCACCTGGCCCGCAACCAACGCCCTCCGGGCGCCGACCAGCGGCCCATCACCGTGCACGAGCTCGAAGGCCGCAGGCTCCTACGCACCCGCATCCTCGGCGGTGTCATAAATGAGTACCGATACGCAGCCTGACCTGCAGCGACGACTTTCCGAGCCCCACAGTAGAAACCTTGAAGCCGAGGGCGGCAGCGCCCCCCAGGACCAGTACGGACATCCAGAGGGTCGCGAAGCCTGCCTCGTGCCCCACGGCGACGCCGACCGGGCCGCCGATGACGAACGCGGCGTTCCAGGCGAAGTAGTACGAGCCCTGGTAGGTGCTGACGCGGCCGCGCGGGGCCCGCTGGGTGATGTAAGTCATCGACATGGGCGCCCACAAGACCTCGCCGAGCGTCCAGACCACCATCGCCGCGAGAAATCCGGCCATGTCACCGGCGAACGCGTTGGCGCCGAAACCGACGGCGAACAAAACTCCCGCCATGACCAGCGGCGTCTCGTCCCGCATCGACTTGACGACCTTGGGGACCATGGGCAGCAGAATGATCGCAAGAACTGCATTGGCGGCTAAAACGATGCCAATGCCCCTCGCGTCCAGTCCCTTTCCGCGCATGTCGAGGGGCAGCGCCGAATTGACTTGGGTGCAGTTCCTTCTGAGGGAAGACGCTGAGCTGGGAATTTACCCATCGACAAGT
>NZ_BAAATS010000061.1:0-7289 GCF_039533535.1 Streptomyces kunmingensis | reverse complement strand
CCCCCCAGGACCCAACCCCCCCGAACCCCGCCCAATCCACAGGCCGGCCAGGCCCACCGCAGGGCTTAGGCTGACCAGGCCGCAAGACACACGTCAGGCGCCCGCACCCGTACCCCGAAGGGAACCCTCATGCCGCTCGAAGCCGGCCTCCTGGAGATCCTCGCCTGCCCGGCCTGCCACGCCCCCCTCAAGGAGGCCGACGCCGAGCTGATCTGCACCGGCGCCGACTGCGGACTGGCCTACCCGGTCCGCGACGGCATCCCCGTCCTGCTGGTCGACGAGGCCCGCCGCCCCGCGTAACCGTCCTTGCGAGCAGGAGGCCTGACGCGATGTTCGACGAAACGCTCCTGGACGACACGGAGGCGCTGGCCAGGGCCGACCGCCGCGGCCTGCTGCGCGGCGCCGCCGAGGCAGGCGCCCGCGTCCGCACGGCGGCCCGGCACGCGGCCGAGGCAGGCATCACCGAGCTCAAGCCGGACGGCCGCCCGCGCGCGGTACTGATCGCGGGCCCCGGCACCGCGGCCGCCGGCGTCGCCGACCTGGTCGGCCGCCTGGCAGGCGCGGCCTGCCCGGTGATCCGGCTGCGCCCCACCGGCGTGGCCCCCGCAGCGGGCGCCCTGCGCTGGGACCTGCCCGGCTGGGCCGGCCCGGTCGACCTGCTCCTGATCGCTTCCCCGGGCGGCACCGAACCCAGCCTCTCGCTCCTGGTCGAGCAGGCGTACCGGCGCGGCGTCACCGTCGTCGCCGTCTGCCCCAGCGGAGCCCCGCTGACCGAGTCCGTGGCCGGTGCGCACGGACTGTTCGTGCCGATGGCGACCTCCCCGTACGACCAGGACGACTCGACCGCGGCCTCCGCGCCGGGCGTGCTCTGGGCCCTGCTCACCCCGCTCCTCGCGCTCCTGGACCGCACCGGCCTGCTGTCCGCGCCGGCCGAGACCCTGGAGAAGGTCGCCGACCGCCTCGACCGCACGGCCGAGCGCTGCGGACCGGCCATCGCGACGTACAGCAACCCTGCGAAGACCCTCGCCTCCGAACTCGCCGAGGCGCTCCCGCTGATCTGGACCGAGGGCGCGGCCGCGGGCGCGGTGGGCCGCCGCTTCGCCGCCGCCCTCGCCGAACTGGCCGGGCGCCCCGCGCTCGCCGCGGATCTGCCCGAGGCGATGCCCGCGCACGGCGCGCTCCTCACCAGCGACCTCGCCGCGGGCGCCGCGCCCGACGACTTCTTCCGCGACCGCGTCGAGGAGGGCCAGGGCCTGCGCGCCCGCGTCGTCCTGCTCCGCGACCGGCCGGTCGACGGGCTGTCCGCCGCGCTCGCCGCCCGCGAGCTCGCCTCGTCGCACGACGCCGCGATCAGCGAGCTGGAACCGGAGGAGGGCGCCGACCTGGAAACCCTCGCGGAGCTGATCGCCGTCACGGATTTCGCCGCCGTCTACCTGGGCCTCGCCTCCGGGACATGACCCGGCCCCGACCCTGTAGCCGGGCCCCGGACACCCGCACCACCTCCGGGCCCCGACCCGACAGCGCCCACACCCCGGTGCCGGCCCCGCACCTCAGCGACGGCCCGCACCTCACGACAACCCCGCGGCAGGCCCCGCACCCCAGCGACACCCCCGCACCACACGCCAGCGCCGCGCCCCGCGTACGTACGGAGAAGAACCCCTGATGTACCGCCTCACCAACACCGTCCGCCCCTACGCCTGGGGCTCCACCACCGCCATCCCGCACCTCCTCGGCACCGAGGCGACAGGCGAACCCCAGGCCGAGATGTGGATGGGCGCCCACCCCGGCGCCCCCTCGCGGACCGAGCGCGGCCCGCTCGACGAGGTCATCGCCGCGGACCCGGCGGGACAGCTCGGCGAGGCGGCCGTCCGGAAGTTCGGCCCGCGCCTGCCGTTCCTCCTCAAGCTGCTCGCCGCGGGCGCGCCCCTCTCCCTCCAGGTGCACCCCGACCTCCAGCAGGCGAAGGACGGGTTCGCACGGGAAGAGGCCGCGGGCGTCCCCATCACCGCCGCCCACCGCAACTACAAGGACGCCAACCACAAGCCCGAGCTGATCTGCGCGCTCACGGACTTCGACGGCCTGTGCGGCTTCCGCGCGCCCGAAGAAGCGGCCCGGCTCCTCGAGGACCTCGGCGTCGACAGCCTCAAGCCGTACGTCGACCTGCTGCGCGCGCACCCCGACGAGGCCGCGCTGCGCGAGGTCCTGACCGCCGTACTGAGCGCGGACCGCGACGAAATGGCGCGGACGGTCGCCGACGCCACGGCCGCCGCCCAGCGCATCGGCGGCGCGTACGAGCCGTACGCGGGCATCGCGCACCACTACCCCGGCGACCCGGGCGTCATCGCCGCGATGCTGCTCAACCACGTCCGGCTACAGCCCGGCGAGGCCCTGTTCCTGGGCGCCGGCGTCCCGCACGCGTACCTGAACGGCCTGGGCGTCGAGATCATGGCCAACTCCGACAACGTCCTGCGCTGCGGCCTCACCCCCAAACACGTGGACGTCCCCGAACTGCTGCGCATCGTCCGCTTCGAAGCCACCGAACCCGGCGTGCTGCGCCCCGAGGCTTCCCCCGGCGGCGAAGAGGTCTACGACACCCCCATCGACGAGTTCCGCCTCTCCCGCTACGTCCGCCCCGAGGGCGCCCCCGCCCACGACCTGACGGCCGCCACCCCGCAGATCCTGCTCTGCACGGCCGGCTCGGTCCGCGCCGGTGAACTCGACCTCGCCCCCGGCCAGTCCGCCTTCATCCCTGCGGACGAAAAGGTGCAAGTGTCCGGAGACGGCACGTTTTTCCGGGCGACCGTCGTGGCCTGACTCCCGCCCCGCGCGTCCCGTGCTGCAACAATGACCCACCGCAAAGGACGGGCAAAGCGGCAGACGCACCAGGCACGCTTTCTCGCGGCAGCACGGCATACGGGACGTACGAAGGGACACCAGGAACAACATGAGTGCTTCAGGCGGAGCAAAGGCGATCGTGGCGGCGCTCGCCGCCAATCTCGCGATCGCGGTGGCGAAGTTCGTGGCGTTCCTCTTCAGCGGCTCGTCATCGATGCTCGCTGAGTCGGTCCACTCGCTCGCCGACTCCGGGAACCAGTTCCTGCTTCTGGTCGGCGGCAAGAAGGCCAAGCGCGAAGCGACCCCGCAACACCCCTTCGGGTACGGCCGCGAGCGCTACATCTACGCCTTCCTCGTATCGATCGTCCTCTTCTCCGTCGGCGGCATGTTCGCCGTCTACGAGGGCTACGAGAAGATCAAGCACCCGCACGACCTGGAGCACTGGTACTGGCCGGTCGGCGTACTCGTCTTCGCGATCATCGCGGAGGGCTTCTCCTTCCGTACGGCCATAAAGGAGTCGAACGCGCTGCGCGGGAAGCTCTCGTGGGGCCAGTTCATCAAGCGGGCGAAGGCCCCCGAGCTGCCCGTCGTCCTCCTGGAGGACTTCGGCGCGCTCATCGGTCTGGTCCTCGCGCTGCTGGGCGTCGGCCTCACCCTCGCCACGGGGGACGCCGTCTGGGACGGCATCGGCACCCTCTGCATCGGCATCCTGCTCATCGCCATCGCGATCGTCCTCGCCCTGGAGACCAAGTCGCTCCTGCTGGGCGAGGCCGCCGGCACGGACGAGGTGCACAAGATCGAGGAGGCCGTCGTCGACGGCGCCACGGTCACCGGCCTGATCCACATGCGCACGCTCCACCTCGGCCCCGAGGAACTCCTCGTCGCCGCGAAGATCGCCGTCCAGCACGACGACACCGCCGCCGAGGTCGCCCGCGCCATCAACGAAGCCGAGGCCCGCATCCGCGCCGCCGTCCCGATCGCCCGCGTCATCTACCTCGAGCCCGACATCTACAGCGAGGCCGAAGCCGCAAAGGGCCCGGACCGCGAAGCAACTCCGGGCGGCCCGACGCCAGCACCCGAACACTGATCACTTCTCGTACGAAGTCGGGGCCCCGCCGATACATCACGGCGGGGCCCCAACTCTTTTCAGGGGCGCGGGGAACTGCGCGCCAAGCCCCCACGCACCGGCACCCACACCCCTACGTGACTACTCGACCTCGACCTCGGCCAGAACCCCGAGAACCGCCCCCGCATCAGCCGCGGCCAGCAACCGCTCCCGGAACCCCGCATCCATCAACTTCCGCGACAGCAGAGCCAAAATCCGCAGATGCTCATCGCCGGCGGCAGCCTCAGGCACGGAGATCATGAAGACGAGCCTCGCCTTCGTCCCGTCCAGCGACCCCCACTCGATGCCCTCGGCGGACCGGGCGAACCCGACGACCGGGGACGTCACGGCGTCCGTCTTGGCATGCGGGATGGCGATCTCCTCGCCGAGCCCGGTCGTCCCCTGCTCCTCGCGCCGCAGAGCGGTCCGCACGAGCCCCTCGACATCAGTGACCTTTCCGGTGGCCGCGAGCAGCCCGGCCATCTCACGAATGGCCGCTTCCTTGTCGCGCGCCTCCAGCTCCACCTTGACGGTCTGCGCGGTGAGATAACCGGAAAGCACCTCACCGCCGGTCGCACCGGCGTCGGCGTCGGCAATGGCACCGGCGTCGGCACCGACATCGGCACCGGCGTCGGCACTGGCACCGGCATCGACATCGGTACCGGCACCGGCGTCGACGGCGCGGTCCTCCCGCACTTGCTCAGCCGCCGCTTCACCCGCCACTCCACGACGTGACCGCGCCTCCTCACGCCGCTGCGTCAGCTCGATCAGCGCGTTCGTCGCCAGCGCGGTGACGGCCACACCGGCGACGATGGCCACGAAGAACATCGGGACCCCGCTGATCGCGGTGAACACCGCGACGATCGGCCCGCCGTGCGGCACCGAGTCCTCCACCCCGGTGAGCCCCGCGATGGCACCGGCCACCGCACCGCCCAGCATGTTGGCGGGGATGACCTGAGCGGGCCGGGCCGCCGCAAAGGGAATGGCGCCCTCCGAGATCCCGAAGAAGCCCATGAACATCGCCGCGATGCCGGTGTCCTGTTCCTGCTTCGTGTACAGCTTGCGGCGCAGCAGGGTCGCGAGCCCCTGCCCGAGAGGCATCACCGGGATCGCCGGGGCGGCCATCCCCATGACAGCGTTGTTCGTCCCGATCAGACCGGTGCCCACCAGGAACGCCGTCTTGTTGACCGGGCCGCCCATGTCGAAGGCGATCATCAGGCCGATGATGGCGCCGAGCACGACCGCGCTCGACCCGGTCATCCCGTTCAGCCAGCTGGTGAGATGCGTGAACACCCAGGAGATCGGCGTACCGATCACGTAGACGAAGAACAACCCGACGACCAGCGTGGACACGATGGGCACCACGATGATCGGCATGATCGGCTGGACGAACTTCGGAACCTTGACCTTACGTATCCACAGCACCACGTACCCGGCGAGGAAGCCGGTCGCGATGGCGCCGAGGAAACCGGCGTTCGCGTCGGCACCGTAGATCCCGACGCCGTCGTACGCGAGGAACCCGCCGATCATGCCGGGCACGAGCGCGGGCCGGTCGCCCAGGGCGAACGCGATGTAGCCGGAGAAGATCGGCAGCATCAGCTTGAAGCCGAGCCCGCCGAGGGCATTGATGTCGAACCAGAAGGAGTCCTTCGGGATCTCGATGCCGTCCGGCGTGGTGTGCCCGCCGATCGCCAGCGACACCGCGATGAGCAGCCCGCCGACGACGACGAACGGGATCATGAAGCTGACGCCGTTCATCAGCGCCTTGTACGCCGCGCTGCGCTCCTTGCCGCCGCCGGAGGGGGCGCCGGCCCCGGGCTCTGAGCCGCCACCACTCCCGGAGCCGTGGACAGGCGCACTCCGCACCTGCTCGATCAGCTGTTCGGGGTGGCTGATTCCCTCGGACACTCCGACGGACAGGACCCGCTTCCCGATGAAGCGGGCGCGGTCGACATCCTTGTCGGCGGCGATGATGATGCCGTCCGCGTTCTTGACATCGTTGTCAGTCAGAACGTTCTCGGCGCCGATGGACCCTTGCGTCTCCACCTTCATGTCGATGCCGAGGTCGTCCGCCGCCTGCTGGAGCTTCTCCGCGGCCATGTAGGTGTGCGCGATGCCGGTCGGACAGGCGGTCACCGCGAGCAGCCTCAACTTCTTCTGCTGCTCGACGGCCCCTCCGCCCGTGTGGGGGTCGGCCGGACTGGTCACGTGGCTCTCCTTTGCGCCTTCGCTTCACGAGGCCGCGCAAATGTTCGCGGCCTGCCCCGCATCCTGCAACACGCGAGCGCGGGATCAAAAGTCCGAAAATCCCTCCTTGTCCGCTTCGAGACCCTTGGTTCGCCGGGCCTCGGCGACAGAAATCCGCCACATCCCGTCGCCGCCGCGACGGAGACGGGGTGGGGCCGACTGAGCCGATCGGTGTAGATTCGTAACGAGCCAGACGTCGCTGCTGATGGCGGTCGGGCGGCCCGCGCGACGGGTCGTCCGAGGGAGAGAGGGCCTCCGACGGACTGCGCTGTGCGCGTCAGGGGACACCTGTGTTCCAGGGCGCCGCAGATCAGCCATGCGCGTACCCGAACGCGGGCATGCGCACCAAGCCCACCTCGAACATCTGCAACCGCACCGAGGAGCAGCTCACTTATGACTTCTGTCGCCAACCGACAGGACCAGGACTTCAAGGTCGCCGATCTCTCCCTCGCCGAGTTCGGCCGCAAGGAGATCACCCTCGCCGAGCACGAGATGCCCGGCCTGATGTCCATCCGCAAGGAGTACGCCGCCACGCAGCCGCTCGCCGGCGCCCGCGTCACCGGCTCCCTCCACATGACGGTCCAGACGGCCGTCCTCATCGAGACCCTCGTCGCGCTCGGCGCCGAGGTCCGCTGGGCGTCCTGCAACATCTTCTCCACGCAGGACCACGCCGCCGCCGCGATCGCCGTCGGCCCGAACGGCACCCCGGACAACCCCCAGGGCGTCCCCGTCTTCGCCTGGAAGGGCGAGACGCTCGAGGAGTACTGGTGGTGCACGGAGCAGGCGCTGACCTGGCCGAACACCGCCACCGGCGGCCCGAACATGATCCTCGACGACGGTGGTGACGCCACCCTCCTCGTCCACAAGGGCGTCGAGTACGAGAAGGACGGCAAGGTCCCCTCGGTCGACACCGCCGAGTCCGACGAGCACCGCGTCATCCTCCAGCTCCTGAACCGCACGATCTCGAACGGTTCGCAGAAGTGGACCCAGCTCGCCTCCGAGATCCGCGGCGTGACGGAGGAGACCACGACCGGTGTCCACCGTCTGTACGAGATGCAGCGTGAGGGCTCGCTCCTGTTCCCCGCGATCAATGTGAACGACG
>NZ_BAAATS010000060.1:0-1039 GCF_039533535.1 Streptomyces kunmingensis | reverse complement strand
GCGGGCATCGACGTTACGGATGTCAGTGGCGTCGTACTGGCCGGCCGGCTTCGCCCCCGCCGGCGATGAAACCGGATGCACCGGTCGTTTCAGCGGGTCCGGCCCGCTTCACGGTTCACGGAGCCAGGAACACCTGCGGGCTGCCGGTTGTCCAGGAGATGCGCAGCGTGCGACGGGAGATGCGCCAGCCGTCGGGGGTGCGCACGAGGTCGTCCTCGTAGGTGCCGCCGGTGTGGTAGTAGTCGGTGCCCCGGTGGTGGTGGGCGACGATCTGTGTGGACGCCTTCGCGCCCGTGTCCGTGATGTCGACGCTCTGGGCGCCCAGCAGGTGCTGTGTCGCGTCGAGGTTGCTGAACAACTGACGGGCGCCGTCCGCGACAGCGCTGCCACCCGTTGTCAGACCGCTGAACTTCTCGCCCTCCGACAGGTAGGCGTCGAAGACATTGTGTACCTCGGCATCCTCGGTGAAGACGGACGCGACGCGAGCGAAGTCGCGACGGTCCAGGCCGAAGGCGTAGGCCGTGAGCAGGTCATAGATTTCAGTGCGGTCCGAGTCGTCGGGAGCGGAGGTGTCGCTCATGAGGTTCCAATCGTGCTGGGCGTGTTGGGGAGAAGCCGAGGGCGGCTTGCGGGGGCAGGCCCGTGGCCGCCTGGTCCGGGTCGTCTTCGAGCGAATGCTTCGCGTCACGAACGGGGCCTGTGCCGATGAAATGGCCGCCACGCTGGGAAGCGTGAGCGCCCGTTTCATGGTGTCGTGCGGCACTGCTCGAAGTGGATCAACGGTGTGCGAGCCAGGGCGCGGCAGGCGGGCCCGGCCCCTTCACAGTTCTCGGCCGGCATCGGCCGTCGGCCGAGAGCGGCGACGGTCGTGTACGCCGTGGGGGTGTTGCCGGGCGCACCCGCTGCCGCGGGATGTCTGGACGGTCCCGGCCCGCAGGCCGTGCGCTGCGGCGGGGGCCTGCGCGCCGCCTCTGTCTTTTTCAGATGCCGGCGAGGACGGTGGGGTCGCCCTCGGTCCAGGCGTTGTCGACGGTGAGGC
>NZ_BAAATS010000059.1:0-1157 GCF_039533535.1 Streptomyces kunmingensis | reverse complement strand
GCGGGCATCGACGTTACGGATGTCAGTGGCGTCGTACTGGCCGGCCGGCTTCGCCCCACCCGTGATGAAGCCGCGCCCCAGCGGTGCGTAGGCGACAAACCCGATGCCCAGCTCATCGAGGGTGGGGAAGACCCGCTCGACGTCCCGCTCGAACAGCGAGTACTCGGTCTGCAGGACGGAGACCGGCTGCACGGCGTGCGCCCTGCGGATCGTCTCGGGTCCGGCCTCGCTCAGACCGAAGTACTTCACCTTGCCCGCGTCGATGAGCTCCTTGACCGTGCCCGCGACCTCCTCGATGGGCACATCCGGGTCCACGCGATGCTGGTAGAAGACGTCGATGTGGTCGACGCCCAGGTAACGCAGACTGTTGTCGGCGACCTTGCGAATGGTCTCCGGGCGGCTGTCCAGCGCGCCGCCGATCTGCTCGGGCGGCAACGACATGTCGATGCCGAACTTGGTGCCCAGAACCACCTCGTCACGAAAACCCTTGACGGCCTCGCCCAGCAGCTTCTCGTTGGAACCAGTGCCCCAGCCATAGAACTCAGCCGTGTCGAAGAAGGTCACACCCAGATCGTGGGCACGCTGAATGGCAGCAATACCCTGAGCCGTGTCACCAGGCCCGTAGGACATCGTCAGACCCATCGTCCCGTAACCGATCGCCGAGACCTCAAGGCCCTGACTGCCAAGCGTCCTGTACTGCATGACGTACTCCTCTGAACAGGTAGAAGGATTCAGTTCGCGTCCCCTCACCGGTATGCCGGGCCGGGGATCGCGAGGGTGCAGTGGGGTGTGAACACCACAGTGATGGACGGGACGTGTCTGAGGAAGGCCGTGTGAGGGAGGGTGTGCCACACCTAGGCATCGAACCGTCCTGAGCGGAAGACGCTCCAGGGCGCGGAACACACGGGGACCAGACCGGCACAGCGAGCGAGCCGTGCACATGCGCCGTGTGCTGCGGCAGAGAGCAGAGGCCGGCACGTGTGATCGCCGATCGCCGGCCGCGAGTTGGTGAGGTTGCGTGCTTCGGCACGGCCTGCATGTGGCCGCATCGAGATTCCGCGCCGAATGCGGGTCGGGCCGGCGTCCGGCCGGAAAATTCTAGATGCCGGCGAGGACGGTGGGGTCGCCCTCGGTCCAGGCGTTGTCGACGGTGAGGC
>NZ_BAAATS010000058.1:0-48687 GCF_039533535.1 Streptomyces kunmingensis | reverse complement strand
CACCGCCAGCGACCGCCGTCAGCACCCCGACAAGATCACCAACAGAGTCACGGCATTGGCCCTAGGCCGGCTGGGCGGTTCGGGCGCGCGTCGGGGGCGGGGCTTCGTGGGGCGCGCCGCCCCAGAAGGTGCCACCCAGGATGAGCGCCGCTCCGAGGACCCCGGGCCGACCGAGGCGGTCGCCGCCGAGGGTGATGCCGATGACGGCCGCCCGGAGGGGTTCTGTGCCCTGCAACAGGCTGACGCGGGAGGGAGTGGCGCGGCGTACGGCGCATCGCTTGCTGCAACCGGCCTTGTGCACGGGTGTCGGTCGGCACGGGATCGCCGGCCCCGGAGCGGTCGGTCGCCGCTGTGGTCCGGGGCCGGCGGGGATCGCGTGGGCGGGAGGAACCCGGCCGCGGCCCTGTGTCATCGCACTCCCTGGGCCGGACCCCCCGCCCGCGCGATCGTTCTGTGGGTGCGCCGGGCCCGGCCGGGGTCATGACGCAGGCTCTCAGTTCGTGACGCGCTCGTAGATGCGCGTGTACAGGCCGTTGTCCCCGCCGGTGATGTAGGTGTCGCCGGCCTCGCGGACGATCTGCTGGTAGCGGGGCGAGGTGAAGGCCTCCAGGTACTTGGCGGGGTCGGCGTCGAAGCCCGACACGAACATCACGCCCGGCTCGGTGCTGGCCAGCGAGTGGAAGGCCTGGAAGCTGACGACCTCCTCGGAGGTGCGCACCACGTCGAAGATGGTCTCCTCGCGCCAGGCGCGGTACTGGCGGTAGACGCGCGGCACGACCTCGACGTGGCGCATCTGCACGTAGCGGGTGTCGGGGAGCGGGCCCGCGGCGGGCTTGGGTGCCTCCACGAACTGCAGGAGCTGGCGGCGGAAGTCGCCCTCCCCCAGCGGGCCGACGGCCTCCCAGAGCTTCCACCAGTCGGCGCGCAGTTCTTCCATCCGGTCGAAGCCGCCGAGGGGGGCCAGCTCGAGTACGGAGTTGGTCTCCAGTCCGCGGTAGAGGATGCGGCCGGCGAACGCGGAGGCGTCGTTGTGGTGCTGCCAGGCCTCGGTGATGGCGTCGATCTGCTCGGGCTTGGCGAACAGTTCGGTGGCGGTGATGAGCGCGGCGTTGGCGGACATGGGCGGGGTCTCCTAGAAAAGTTGTGGGTTGGGGCCGGAGTGCGGAGTGCGCCGCCGGTGCGGGAAGGGCCGCGGTGCGGCGCGGACGACGGGCGGGTCCAGCCCTGCGCGGTCGCCTTGCGGCGGTGGTCCGCGCTGAGAAGAACGTAGAGGGCGCGGCCCCTCTGTTGCAACCATCCGGTTGGTTTTACGAGTCTGCGATCGGGCTTCTCGATCGCAGCGGCTCACGCGGACCGAAGGCGCCGCGCCGCTCCGGGCACTTCCCAGCTCCATGAGCCACCACGCCCGTAGAGACCGTCTCTGAGCAGCAGTTGAAGGCGGATCGAGATGCTGGTTACCCGTCTCGCCATACTTCCGGGAGCCGGCGGCGGCCTCCCCCACGATCCCCTCTGTACAGACCGGCCCCGCCCAGAAAACCAACTAGATGGTTGCGTCAGGGCGTGTGGAGAGCTACCTTCGTCACCACGGAGCCCGGCACGAGGTTCACCCTCCCCACCTGCTCCGCCCGCACCGGGGGACGTCCCCGGCAGAGAGAGGAATCCCCGTGGTCTCCGTGGACACCCCCGCCCCCGTCATCGTCGTCAGCGGTGCCACCGGTGGAATGGGATCGGCCATCGTCGACGAGCTCGCCCGCTCCGGCGCGACCGTCGCGCTGCTCGGCCGGAACAAGAACCGGCTCGAGCAGACGCGCCGCACCATCGAAGACCGCATCGGCGCCGCCGGCCGTCTCTTCACCTACGAGACGGACATCAACTCCACCGCGTCGGTCGACTCGTGCGTCGCCGCACTGGTGGCCGAGCTCGGCCGGGTGACCGGCCTGGTGCACTCCGCCGGAGACGGCCCCCTGGCTCCGCTCGCGGAAACCACCGACGCGATGTGGCACGCCACCTTCAACGGCAAGCTCATGGGAGCCGTCCGGCTCGCCCGGGCGCTGGCAGGCCCGATGGCCGCGGCCGGCGGCGGCTCCATGGTCATGATCAGCGGTGTCTTCCGCAAGGACCCCGATCCGCTCTTCCCGGTGAACGGCGCGATCAACGCGGCTCTCGCGGTCTTCGCCAAGTCCATCTCCAAGGACCTCGGACGCTCCGGAATCCGTGTCAACGTCCTCGATCCCGGTGCCGTACGCACCCCCCTGTGGGACGAGATCGCCGCGGCGATCGGCGACCGCTCCGGTGCCACGGCGCAGGAGATCAGCGCGCACGTCGCGGCGCAGTCACCCCTGGGCACCCTCGCCGAACCGGCCGACGTCGCACAGACCGTCAACTACTTGCTCTCCCCCGCCGCCAAGCACCTGACCGGTGCCTCGATCACGCTCGACGGCGGCGCCTCGGCCGGCCTCTGAGCCGAGCAGGCAGCACCCCTTCACACGTCCTCAGCCACAGCCCCAGACCTGGAGTCCCGCCATGCCCATCCTGTCCATGACCACCTGGCCCAACCAGACCGACGAGAAGTGCCAGGAGCTCATCGAGGAACTGACCGCCACGGTCCACCGCGTCATCGGCGCCCCGATGGACAAGATCACCGTCTACATCCAGGAGATCCCGCAGAACCGCTGGGGCGAGGGCGGGGTGATGGGGACCGACCCGGAATTCGCCGCCCTCAGCCGTCGCACCGTTCCCGCGAAGGTCTGACCCCCACCGCCCCTCCCCCCGGCTGTCACTGAGGAGAATCCCCATGGCCATCCTGACCCGGTCCCCCCGAACCGACCTGCCGCCGGCCGAACCGGCTCCCGCACCCACTTTGCCGCGGCGCTCGCCCCAAGGCGTCGTCCTCGCCGCGTCCCTGCTCGCCTTCTTCGTCATCAGCCTCGACGGATCCGTCGTCAACGTGGCCCTTCCAGCCATCTCCGACAGCCTCAGCGGCTCGATGGCGGACCTGCAGTGGATCATCGACGGATACACCCTGATGTTCGCCGCGTTCATGTTGACGGCCGGCACGTTCTCGGACCGCATCGGCGCAAGTCGCGCCTACGCCTGGGGACTTGGCCTGTTCACCGTCGCCTCCCTCGCCTGCGGCATCGCCCCGAACCTCGCCACCCTCATCGGCGCCCGGATGGTGCAGGGCGGCGCGGCCGCCCTCATGGTGCCCGCCTCTCTGGCCCTGATCCGGCAGACGTACTCCGACCCCGGCAAGCGGGCGCGTGCCATCGCCATCTGGACCGCGGCAGGCTCCGTGGCCGTCGCCCTCGGCCCGGTCATCGGCGGCATGCTCACCAGCGGCCTGAGCTGGCGTGCCGTGTTCTACCTCAACCTTCCTGTCGGAGTGCTCGGCCTCGCCCTGCTGACCCGCATCGCGGCCTCGCCACGCCGCCGGGCGCCCATCGACATGCTCAGCCAGCTGTCCATCGTCACGTCCCTGTCCAGCCTCACCTACGCCGTCATCGAGGGCGGTCGCGAGAGCTGGGGCAGCCCGGCCGTCCTGGGCTCCCTGGCCCTGACCGTGGTGGCAGCGGTGGTCTTCGCGACGCGGCAGAAGCGCCTCGAGCAGCCGATGGTGCCGCTGAGCATCTTCAAGTCCCGCACCGTGGTCGTCTGCCTGACGGCCGGCTTCTCCATCAACGCCGTCTTCTACGGCGCCATCTTCCTGCTCGGCATGTACTTCCAGCAGGTGCGCGGCGCTTCCCCGATCAGCACCGGTGCCATGTTCATCCCCATGTGTGCACTGATCTCGGTGGTGAACATGGCCAGCGTGAAGCTGGCCGGACGCAAGGGAGCCTGGCTGCCGATGACCATCGGCCAACTGGTCATGACGGCCGGCAGCCTGCTCATGCTGACGGTGTCCTCCTCCACGGCCTACCTCATCCCGGTACTGCTGCTGGTCCCGATCGGCCTGGGCGGCGGCTTCGCGGTCCCGTCCCTGACCGCGGCCATCATGGAGAACATCGACGGCGAGCGTGCGGGCACCGCGGCGGCCATGCTCAACACCTTCCGCCAGGTCGGCAGTTGCATCGCCGTCGCGGTGTTCGGTGCCCTCATCGCCGACACCGCCCACTTCCAGCGCGGCATGAACACCAGCTTCGTCATCTGCGTGGTGATGCTGCTCGTGACGGCCGCGGGCACAGGCCTGCTGCTGCCCCGGCTGACCAAGAAGACCCTCAAGTAGACCCTTCGAGCAGTACGAGCAGAAGGCCACCGGCTGGGTAGCCGGTGGCCTTCTGCTCTGCCGAGGGGACTACCGGTTACTCCCAGCGCGGCATGTGGGTGGTGTAGCGGGCGCCGAAGCCTCCCGCGGGGAGGATGCGGTCGATGGCGGTCAGTTCGTCGTCGGTGAGAGTGATCCGCGCGGCCCGGACGTTCTCGATGACGCGGTGGGGGGCGCGGGTGCCGGGGATGGGCACGATGTGGTCACCGCGTCCGAGAAGCCAGGCGAGGGCCAGCTGGGAGACGGTGATGCCGCGGCCGGCGGCGAGTTCACCGAGCCGGCGCACGGCTTCGACGTTCTTCTCGTAGTTGCCGGGCTGCCAGCGCTGGTCGTGGTTGCGCATGTCGCCCTGGGCGTACTGTCCGGCGGGCCTGGCGGTTCCGGTGATGAAACCGCGGCCGAGCGGGGAGTAGGCGACGAAGCCGATGCCGAGCTCCTCGAGCGTGGGGAAGAGCTGTTCACAGTCGCGCTCGAACAGGGAGTACTCGGTCTGCAGGACGGACACCGGCTGCACCGCGTGGGCGCGACGGATCGTCCTGGGGCCGGCTTCGCTCAGACCGAAGTGGCCGACCTTGCCCGCGTCGATCAGTTCCTTGACGGCGCCGGCCACGTCCTCGATGGGGACGTCGGGGTCGACGCGGTGTTGGTAGAGGAGGTCGATGTGGTCGACGCCGAGTCGGCTCAGGCCGGCATCGACGACCTCGCGAATATGGCTGGGGCGGCTGTCCCGGCCGAGATCCCGGGTGAAGCCGAATTTGGTGGTGAGGACGATGTCGTCGCGGAAGCCGGCGACGGCACGCCCCAGGAACCTCTCGTTCTCGCCCCAGCCGTAGAGCTCGGCAGTGTCGAAAAGGGTGACGCCGAGGTCATGGGCCTGGTGGATGGCCGCGACGGCCTGCTGCCGGTCGCTGGGGCCGTAGAACATCGAGATGCCCATCGCGCCGTAGCCCAGTGCTGACGTCGTCAGTCCCTGGCGGCCGAGTTCCCTGCGGTGCATTGCGGTGGAAGCTCCTTTGGCCGGCCTCGTGACCGGCTCCCGGCCGGCCCCGTGACCGGCCTCGGCCGGCCCGGAGACCGGTGGTCCGTACGAGAGAGATTGCGTGATGGCGCGTCAGCAGGCCTGGGCGCACAGGCGGGGGTCGGTCGCCTCGTGCCCGGCGCACCCCATGGACCAGCAGGCGAGCGCCGCTCCCTCGTGGGCCGGGTCGCGCGTCGACGCCTGGGTGCGCTCAGCGAGGTAGGCGCGCAGGCGGGGGTCGTTCCCGACGGCGCGCGGATTGCCGACGCAGTCCATCATCGGCGCGTCGGAGACATGGTCCCCGTAGGCGTAGCAGGACCGGGGGCTGAGGTGAGGGTGCTCGGCAAGGACGCGGAGCACAGCCGCACGCTTGCCCTCTCCGATCATGGGCCGGCCGACGTCGCCGGTGAGGACGCCCTGATGGACGACGGGTTCGGTGCTCAGGACGCGGGCGGCGTCCACCGCCTCGGCGATCGGGGTCAGGCAAGGGCTGAAGGAGCCGCTGACGAGGATGACGTCGGCGCCCTGTCGCTGGTGGCGGCGCAGCGCGTGGAGGGTCTCCTCGATGAAGAACCCTGGCTGCGAGGTGCGTCGGCCGTACCAGGCCCGGCCGAGGTCGGTGAGCTGCTGCGCGTCGTGGCCGGCCCAGGCCGACTTGTAGTACGCGCGGTTGACGTCCGCGCGGGCCGCGCCGGACGCGGACATCGCGTCGAGGCGGGTGCGGGTGGCGCGGTAGAGCGCTTCGCCTTCGGCGCCGTGCAGGTGCACGAGGGCGAAGTGCAGGAAGTCGAACATGCTCTTGCAGTCGATGAGCGTTTCGTCTACGTCGCTGAAGACGAGGTATGCCGGTCTGGTTGCCGTTGCCGTTGCCGTTGCCGTTGCCGTGGTCATTGCCGTGGTCGTGCTGCTCATGCTGGTCCCCACCCCTCAGGTATTCCTTCGCGAAGGTATCTTATGGTCAGGCGGAGGCGCCATGGATTCCCAGCTCCGCGCCTCGCAAGGAGTCGTGCGCGGTGACCCACAGCTGACCGAACAGGCCGTCCGTGGGCAGCCCCCACAGTGCGGCGCCGTCCACCTCTGCGGCGCGGGCCCCGCCTCCGGAGGTCTCCCCGTCGAGGGAACCGCTCCCGGGCATCCAGTTGATGGCCCCCAGGGCGTCCACGACGAGTGATGCGGCGTCTGGCGCGGGATGGGCGGTCGCGCTCCTGGCGGTGGAGACACTGCGCATGGGTTCCTCCGTGAGGCCTGCCTGACCTTGACGGGGCACCGGGCGGCGCTCCGCATCAGGAGAGAAACAAACCTTCTCGAAGGTTTCAACAGCTATGCGAATCCGTGATTTCACTTGTCGGCGCGGGGACCCAGGGGTCGGCGTCAGAGGCCGGGTCCGGTCCCGGTCGGGGCGCGGCATGGGCGAGCCGGAGGTTAAAATACGTTCGCGGAGGTATCTTAAGCAGTGTTCGTGTGGCATCGCCGCGGACCGTCGAGCGCGACCTGGAAGGGGAACGATGATGGAACTGCACCAGCTTCGGGCATTTCGCGAGGTGGCCCGGGCCCGCAGCTTCACGAGGGCGGCCAGCAACATGTTCTGCGCCCAGTCCACGATCACGGGTCAGATCCGGGGCCTTGAGCGGTCGCTGGGAACGGAGTTGTTCCATCGGCGCGGCCGTCTGCCGGTCGAACTGACCTCGGCCGGGGCCGCGTTGCTCGTGCGCACCGACCGGATCTTCCAGGCCGTCGCGGACGCCGACCAGGCGGTGCGGGGGCTGAACAGGAGCGATCCGGAGAGCCGTCGGCGGCAGCCCGCTGTCGCACTGTCCGGCGGCGGTCAGTCGATGCCCCGGCAGATGTGATCCGAGCGCAGGTCGTCCTCGCTCTCGCCGGGGAACCGCAGGGGCGGTGTCCTCGGGCAGACCGGCTCGGGCCGGCGCCTGTGGTGCGCAGCACCTGACGAGGTGGCGGAACCTGCGGGGGTGGAGGGGTACGGGTGCATGGTGGGCCTCTTCCGTTCGGGACCGTCATCGACGGCCGTGCCGGGGATGAACAGGATCGGATCGGGTCGTAGCAGGTCAGGCCGGAGGGGTCAGACGGCCGCGGCCGCCAGGGGGCGGGCGGCGCGGAGCGCGGCCCGGGGGTCCGCCTGGTTCATGGAGGCGACCATGATGCGCGGGCGGCGGGCATGGCGGGTGGGGGCCCAGCGCAGGAGGGTGGATCCCACGGACATGCCGCCGCCGAACGCGGAGAGGACGACGAGGTCGTCCTCGGCCAGGAGTTCCCGGCGGTGGACGGTGTCCAGTGCTATGGGGACGGAGGCGGCTCCGGTGTTGCCGTGGTGCGCGACGGTCAGATGCATGCTGGCGTTGTCGAGGCGCAGGTCGGGCCAGACCTCACCGAGCATGACGGCGTTGGCCTGGTGGGGGACGAAGTGGCCGACCTCGCGCGGTGAGACGCCTGCCTTGCTCAGCAACTCCGTTATGGCACCCGGCAGTTGCTCGCTGACGAAGCCGCGGACTCCGCGGCCGTCCATGGTGAAGTAGTGGGCGCCGTCCTGGACGGTGGCCGCGCTGGCGGGCCGGCGGCTGCCGCCGGCCGGGACGGTGATGGTCCGGTAGAGGTCTCCGCGGGTGGTGAGGCTGGTGGTGAGGGAGCCGCTGTGTGCGGGAACGGGCCCCAGCACGACGGCACCCGCGCCGTCACCGAAGAGGATGGCGGTCTTGCGGTCGCTGTAGTCGAGGATCCGCGAGTAGATGTCGGCGCCGATGACGAGCGCGTAGGGCGGGTGATCGCCGTCGGTCTCGGCGCGCAGCATGCGCTCGGCCGCGGTCAGGGCGAACACGAAGCCGCTGCAGACGGAGTTGACGTCGAAGGCGGCGGCGCGGGTGGCGCCGATCATTCCCTGGACGATTGCGGCGGTGGCGGGCTGCGGATGGTCCGGGGTGGACGTGGCGACGACGACGTACGAGATCTGGTCGGGTCTGAGGCCCGCGTCGTCCAGGGCGCGCAGGGCCGCGGCGGCGGCGAGGTCGGAGGTGGCCTGGTGCGGGGCCGCTCGATGGCGCTGGGTGATGCCGGTCTTGCGGACGATCCAGTCGGCGTCGACTCCGGCCGCAGGCGCGATCTCCTCGTTGGGCACGATGCGCTCGGGCAGGTAGGAGCCGGTGGAGAGGATGCCGATGGGGGTGGTGTGCGTAGTCATGAATTCTCCCTGGAAAGGTGGTCGGGGTGGTGGGGCCGGGGCTCACGCCTCGGGGACGGTGGTGAACTCCTGGAAGCTGGGACCCCGGAGTTTGAGCTGGGCGTGGATGTCGCCGCCCAGGCCGAAGTGGCCGATGGCACCGCCGTAGTTCTGCTGGTAGCTCATCCACAGCACGACGACGTTGATGACGCGGTTGGAGCCGGCGGCCTCCTCGGGGAACGGGTTGGGCAGGGTGGCCCGGTAGTGGGCCATGCCGTTCTCGTCGCTGATGAAGGCGTTGGGGATGCCGAGCGGGCCGGGACGGGTGGGGCCCGCGGGGTCGAGGTCGTGTTCGCGCAGCGACATGACGGTGTAGAGGCTGTTCGGGATGAGGCCGGTGAAGGCGAAGGAGAAGTCGGCCGACCCGCGGTGCTCGGGCACGTGGACGGTCAACTGGCCGCGGGCTTTCACCCATTGGGCGAGCCGGATCGGTTCGCGGACCTTGATGCCGTCCTCGTAGCGCATGTCGGGGATGGGGGCCTTGTGCAAGGGGTAGCTGGGGCGCTCGACCTGGTGGGCATCGGGCCGCTGGTCGGGGGCGAACAGCATCGGGTAGTTGTTGCACGGCAGCGGGAGCGGCAGCGTGTACAGCGCGGCCTGGCCGTCCGGGGCGGTCGGTTCGACGTCCAGTTCGCGGACGATGGTGTACGGCGCCTTCTCGCCCAGCGGGGGCAGGGGGCTGTCGGGTGAGACCACCGCGCTGCCCCACTCGGGGACGGTCGTGCCGTCCGGGCCCTCGCGGTTGATCATGCCGATGACGACGAAGTCGCCGTTCTCGTCGACGATCTCGCTGGGCGGGTACAGGGGGCCCTGCGTCGTGACGCTCAGGTCGTAGGTGCGGGTGAGAGCGGTGACGGGGGTCGCTTCGGTGATGGTCATGATCACTCCGGTGCGGGACGTGGGTGATGAGCCGGCCGGCGGTGGCGCGCCGCGGGGGACGTGGTTTTCGCGCTCACCGCCGGCCGGCGTTCTGGGGGTGGTGCGGCTGTGGGGTCTGCCGCTCGGGTCCTGTCCGGGTGCCGGGCAAGGGCACGAGGACAGGTCCTCAGGCGGCGGCGAGGGCCGGCTGCGGAGCCGCCGCGAAGGCGGGGGCCGGGACAGCGGTGACGGCTTCGCGGGACTGGTGGGCGACGGCCTTCTCCGCGCGGCGGTGCTCCTTGGCCTGCAGGACGTGCGCCTCGAAGGCGGTGAAGGCCACCGCGGTGACGGAGGAACGGCGGCCCGCTTGCAGGATGCTGACATCGGCGGTGAAGGCGAGCCGGGCCGGGTCCGCGGTGTCGGCACGCGTGATCCGGTACTCGATGGACGCGTCGAGGGGGAAGAGGAAGTTCTCGAAGTCGGTGTGCATCGACTCGATGACGTAGTAGTAGCGCCGCTGCGGGTGGTGCGAGGCGAAGAAGCGTTCGCTGACGGCGAGGAACATCTGCCGGGCGGCCTCGACGGCGACCATGCCCTGGACGTGTTCTCCGGTCTGGTGGTCCAGCAGGATCTCGTTGTCGTTGTGCAGGCGCAGATCGGCGGCGAAGGTCGTGTCGTCGTCCCGGCGCAGATTGGCGATGAGGGTGTTGGTCTCGCAGTGCTTGTGGGCCTCGCCCCGGCCGGCGAGGGCGGGTTCGGCGTAGGGGAAGTCGAGGCGGCCGGACAGGCCGCGCAGGACGAACTCGTCCCAGATCGCCTCGTAGTCCTCCAGCGTGACGCCCTGGCCCGCTCGTATGCGGATCGGTTCGCCGCCGTCGCTGTACACCCCCTGGTGCAGGTCCTCGATCAGCTGGGTGACGGTCCGCACGGTGTCCTGGACGGTGAATCCGGCGAATCGGTCGCCCACGAGCAGAAGAGGCTGGGTTGCGCTCGGCATTTGGATCTCCTAGGTGGGGCGCCCCCCGAGGGGAACGGCCTGCAGTGATGACGAAATGTCGTAGTGCTCCGGCCCCGCCCGGTGCTCGGCGGCGGTTCCGATGGCCAAACCGTAGAACGGGACCGCACGCCGATGCAACCATCTAGTTGGTTTTTCTCTGGACCCGTCGCCACCCCGGTTGGCCGCCCCGGAGCCAACTATCCAGTTGGTTGGTTCTGCGATACCCTCTCTCCATGACACCCACGGCCAAGAGTCAGCAGACCCGCGAGAAGCTTCTGGAGGCCGCGCAGGCGGAGTTCTCCGAGTTCGGCCTGGCGGGCGCCCGCGTGGACCGCATCGCCGAACGCTCCGGCGTCAACAAGCAGCGCATCTACGCCTACTTCGGCAACAAGGAGATGCTCTTCTCCGCCGTGATGGCGAAGGTGTACCAGCACATGGGGTCCATGGTGCCCATCCCCACGACCGAGGAGGGCCTGCGCTCCTACGTGGGCGACGTCTTCGACTACCACCGCACGCACGGCGACCTGGTCTCCCTGCTGGCCTGGGAGGGCCTGCACTACCGCGATCAGCCGATCCCCGACGAGAAGGAACGCGAGACCTACTACGTCCGCAAGACCGTCGCCCTGAGCATGGCGCTGGGCATCGACGATCCCACCGAGGCGGCGCGCATCCTGCTCGAACTCGTCGGGCTGTCCTCCTGGCCCTTCATCGTGCCGCAGCAGCGGCGCCTGATGCTCGGTCCGGGGCACGACACCGAGGCGAGCTGGAGCCTGCTGCGCGCCAGCATCATCCGGCACGGCGAGGCCATCATCGACAGCGTCATCGGCGAGCGCAGCGCCGTCTGAACGAGCGCCCTCGGGGTGGGCCGCGACTGGAGGGTCGCGCGCCCACTCCCGCGCCTACGCGCTACGCGTTACGCGCCACGTCCGGAGCGCCGACCATTACAACCAACTAGATGGTTGGATCTACGCTCCATGGCCCGCCGCTCACCCACTCACCCGCCCCCACGCCAGGTCGCGGCGAAGGCGACGGTTGTGGTTGCGGTTGCGCTGCGGGCCCTCATAAAATACCTTTACGAAGGAATCAAAACTGCCCGGACCTGTCGGCCCGGACTCCCACGGCTCGCGCACGCGCGCCCGCCGGCAGCGGTGCGCACCGCGTGCCCCACGCCTCGCTCCGCCGGACCGGCCACCCGGCAGCAGCGCATCCAGCACGCCCAGAGCACGCATCTTCCGAGCAAAGGACGCCCGTATGCCCTCCACATCGCGGCCCACCACCTACACGCGGGACGACCTGGCCCGCATCGCAGGGCTCACCCCGGACGTGCTGCGCTGGTTCGAGGACGAGGGCCTGATCGACCTCGGCTCCGACGCCGCGCCGGCCGGAGGCGACCGGGTCTACCATCCGGCCCACCTTCGCTGGCTGGAGTTCCTCAACCACCTGCGCAGCACAGGCATGCCGCTGGCGGAGATGACCCAGTACATGGAACTGACCCGGGGCGGTGACGCCACGGTCGCCGAGCGGCGGCATCTGCTGGAGGTGCATCGCGCGCGAGCGGGCGCCCAGGTGGAGGGCATGACGGCGACCCTGCGCCAACTGGACTGGAAGATCAGCTTCTACCGCGAGCGGGAGCGGGCGATGAGCGCCGGTCCTGCCCCGGCGGCCCGGACGGCCACGCGCCGTGCGGCGCCGGCGCGGAGGTAGCCGGCCGTGCCGCACCTCCACGCACCGCCGCCGCCGGCCGTCTCCCGGCCGTCCTCACCGCTCTCCGTCCGTCGCGGCCGCGGCGAAGGCCGTGGCCGCCCCCTCGACGCGCAGCACCGCATGCGCGGCCACCGTGTGCACGTCCCTCCACATCCGGTGCAGTTCCCCGCGCGCGTCGAGCATGTGGGACCCGCCGCGCATCAGCTCCCCCACCGCGTCGGCCAGCATCTGCGCCGCGACCGCGGCGTCCCGCTGGTTCGACGCGACCAGCACGCCGGTGACCGTCCCGGCGTCGGCGCGCCGGGCCGCACGCTCCAGCAGCAGACCGGCCGCCTCGATCCGCGCCGACGCGGTCGCCAGGGTGGTGGCGAGGGCGGGGGCCGCCGCGCGGACACGGCCGGTGCTGCCCGACGGCGTCACGGCCCAGTGCGTCCACAGCTGCAGCGCCCGGCGGGCCGCCCCGTACGCGGTGGCGCAGAACATGAGGCCGCCGGCCAGCTGGGCGGGCGCGGCATGGCTGCGGGAGCGTCCGGGCGCGCTCCGTCCGGCGAGCATCTCGGCCAGGTCCAAGGTCAGGTGGTCGGGGACATGCACGTCACGGGCGAGGACCGTGTGTCCGGCGGTGGCGCGCAGGCCGACGGCGTCCCAGGTCTCCTCGATGACGAGCCGGTCGGCGGGGACGGCGAAGACCCGCAGGGCGGGGCCGGCAGTGTCCGCTTCGGCGGCCGCCAGCAGAACCCACTCTGCGTGGGTGACGGCGCTGACGGGTTGCCAGGTCCCGTCGAGGGTCCAGCCGGAGGCGGTTCTGCGTGCCGTGCCGGAGGGCGGGGCGATCGCCGCGGCGATGCGGGTACGGGGCGAATGCCGCCAGATCTCCTGCTGTCCCGCCTCGGGCAGGTAGGCGCAGAATCTGCCGTGGGCGGCCCACAGGGCCGCGCACCATGCGGCCGACGGGCAGTGCTCGGCCAGCAGGGCCACGTCGCTCAGCAGTTGCGCGAAGGTCGACTCGGCGCCGCCCCAGCGTGCGGGCACGAAGTGCGCGGGCAGGCCGGCTCGGCAGAGGGCCTCGACCGTCGCGGGATCCAGCCGCTGTTCGGCGTCGGCCCGGGCCGCGTCCGCGCGGGCCAGAGCGGCGGCGTCCGTCAGGGGCGTGGTGACAGCGGTGAGGTCGTCGACGGGTACAGAAACGGTGGAGGACACAGCTCTTCTCCTAAAATTCTGTTCAAAAAATTCATTTGAGAACGTATAAAAGAGATGTCAGGATCGCATCGGGCCGCGAGGAGCCGCTGGTGAAGCAGGAACGGTCGAAGCGCACCCATGAGTTGGTGCTCGATGCCGCGGCGGTGGAGTTCGCCGCGCACGGCTACCTCGGAGCCAATGTTCAGCGGGTGGCCGAGCACACGGGCCTGACCAAGGGGGCGGTGTACGGGCACTTCGGCTCCAAGGACGCGCTGGCCCAGGCCCTCATCGCGCATCTGGAGGCGAGCGTCGAGCGGCTGGTCGCGCAGGTGCAGAAGGATCAGAGCCCGGCGGCCGGGCTGCCCGCGGTACGCGAGGCCGCTCTGCTGCTCGCCGACGAGCTGACCTCCGACGTACGCAGCGGTGCGGCACTGCGCCTGACGGTGGAACAGGCACTGTCGCGCACGCAGGAACCGCCGGCCTTCGCGGCCCTGCGTGCGTTCATCGAGAGTGCTCTGCAGCGCGCCGAGCACGACAGCGGGCAGCGGCTGCCGACATCACTGCTGGCCGAGTTCGTACTGATCCTGCTGGTGGGCGCCTACTTCATCGCGCCGACGGCCCGCGAGGGCTTGTCGGAGAGTGTGCGCAGCCTGTGGGACATCCTCTTGGCCCCGGCGTCCAGCAGGCTCTCGACCTGGGCGGCGGAGGCCTGAGCGGGGACGGTGGCCCGGCGCCGCACCGCGGGAGCGGTGGACTGCCAGGTGGCGGTGAACTCGGCGACGACGGCGTCGTTCTGGACCAGGTCGACGCGGGCGTCGAACCGTCGCTGCGCGCCTGTGGCGACCAGCGGCCGGCGGGGGACGACGTACAGAGGAATGTCGAGCTCCGCGAAGGCGTGGAAGGTGCCGGTGGCGCCGACCATCTGGTAGCGGCACCGCTCGCTGTCGTCGGTGGCACGCTGCTCGGCGTGGCCGACCTGCCGGATCGACTCCAGCATCACCATCATGGGCAGGTGGTCGCTGGGGTGGTCGAAGTAGATAGCGTGCTGCTGGTCCACGAGGATCTGCCACAGACCGTTGCCGCCGAGACCCACGACGCTGTCCTTCGGCCGCTGACGGCCCACCGAGACCGCGGGCAGTGTCCGAGGGGCCGCCTCGGGCGGGAGCACGCCCGCCGCCGGTCTGTCCCGCCCGCGCAGACGTGCGTACAGGCGCTTGTCCATCGTGGCGACCTGGAGCGAACCGCGTCCGCAGGCCAGGCCGTTGATGAGCAGCGTCGCTTCCACGTGCAGACCGAAGCGGTGCGGTGCGCGGCACTCGGAGGTCCAGCGCCAGGTCACCTCCAGCTCCACGTCATGGGGTGTGCCGTTCGTGCGCAGGGCCTCGAGGTCGGTTATCTCGAACGCGCTGGTGTTGCCGAGGAACTGATGGGAGAGCGGTATGCCGTGGTGCGCGTGGGCCAGATAGACCATGGCCTGGCGGAGGGTCTCGGCGAAGAGCAGCGGGTCGCTGACGGCGCCGGCCCCGGGGCCGTAGAGCGCGTGGTCGCGCGGCCACTGCGCGGCGACGCGGAAGGTGTCCTCCCCCGTGCGGACGGCGTCGGTGATGAAGACTTCCGCGATGGCCGCCCGGTGGACCAGGTGCCGGGGCACCGGCTGGGCGTAGGACAAGGGCCGTACCTGTGGTTCAAGGGGCATCTCGGAGGCGTCCCCCAGCACATCCAACTGCATTACTGACTCCAATCAGCTACAGGACGCGTTACAATACCTTCACGCAGGTATATTTCAAGAGGGTGTCCACTTCGGCACTCTGCGTCAGGCCACCAAGAGCGAGGAAGCCCGATGGACTCTGCCCAGCCGACGAAGATGTCAGCCAAGGCATCGACCGGCACCCGCGGACGCCCCGTCAAGGAGCTCAAGCAGGAGCGCGCCGTGCGTACCCGGGGGGTGGTGCTGGCCGCGGCGGCACGGGCCTTCGCCGAGCGGGGTTTCCCGCCGGTGACCGTGCAGGACGTCGCCGAGCTGGCCGGCATGACCAAGGGGGCGGTCTACTTCCACTTCGCGAACAAGGAAGCCCTCGCCCAGGCGGTCGCCAACGACTTCTACACGTACCTCGACTCCATCGCCACCGCGGTCCAGGCGGAGGCGCTGTCCCCGCTGCACACCGTCCGGCAGCTCCTGCTGCGCACCGCGCGCGCCTTTCGCGACAACATGACCATCCAGGCGGGCGCCAGGCTGCAGATCGAGCGGGCGTACATCGGCATCGACATGCCGGTCCCCTACGTGGGCTACCAGAGCATGGTCACCACGGCACTGCGCGAGGCGGTGGAGGCCGGGGAGATGCCCGCGGCCACCGACCCCGAGGTACTGGCCCGTGTCATCGTCTCCGCCTTCTTCGGCGCCCAGCACATCTCCGGCATCCTGAACAACCGGCAGGACATCGCCGACCGCGTCGAGGAGATCCTCGCCACCGTGCTGCCCACGGCTCCGCGCCCGGTGCGGGACTGAACAGGCGTCAGAATTATTGAAACCTTCGCGTAGGTATGATTAGCTGATGCCGTTCGACGGGGTCGAATCCCGCCATGGCCGCAGCGTTGCGGCCGACCGCGCACGGGCCCGCTGCCTCGCCCAATGCGCCGCTTCGGGGAAAGAGTCGCTTGAGTCGCTCGCGCGTCAGGCGCGTTGCCACAGAAGTGACGAACAGCGACCCAAGCGACGCACGATCACACCTGCGGCCCCACAACACTCCCGTTGCGGCCGAGTCGCCGCGACCAGCTTCCGCCAGGCGTTAGCCTGTGCGCACAACATGTTCCGATGTTGGGTCGCTTCGGTCGCTGGAAAGGTCGCTACATGCTGGATGAGCTGGGATTTCCCCCCAGTTGCTCAGTAGCTGACGCAGCGGCCCCACCGCCCGGCTCCGCGCTCGAGTCGGCTCTGGCCTGCGCGGCGCGCGGCTGGCCCGTCCTTCCGCTGGCTCCCGGCCGCAAGACCCCGGCGGCCAACTGCGCGCGCTGCCAGGGCTCCGGTCACTCCCCCGCCTCGTGCGAATGCATCACCGCCGGTCGCTGGTGCCACGGTTTTCACGCGGCGACCGACGACGCGGACCGCATCCGTCGCTGGTGGCGCTCGCAGCCCCGTTTCGGGGTGGGGGTGGCGTGTGGAGCGGCCGGCCTGCTCGTCCTCGACATCGACGCCCACGAGACGCCCCTGCCCCAGCGTGAGCGACTCCTGCCCGGCATCGCGATCGGGGAGCACGTGCGCCTGGACGGCCTGCGGCACGGCTTCCACAGCCTGGCCCTGCTCGCCGCGCTGCGGCAGGAGAAGGACCCCGTCGACGACGCCGGCACGCTGCGGGTGCGGACCCCCAGCGGCGGTCTGCACGTGTGGTACCGGACGCGCCCGGGTCAGACCTGGCTGTGCTCGACCGGGTCCAGCCCCCGCAGAGCCCTGGCCTGGCAGGTGGACGTCCGCGCGCAGGGCGGCTACATCGTGGCGCCCGGCACCGTCACCCCCGGCGGCCGCTACCAGGTCCTCGCCGGCAGCCCCTCCCCCGCTCCCCTGCCCGGCTGGCTCGAGACCGAACTGACCCGTACCGGCCACCGGCCCGCGCCACTGCCCCGCCAGAGCACCGGGCATCCCACTCCGTTCAGGGCACGTCAGGCGGTCATCGCCGCGGGGGCCGGCCGGGACAGCGCCGGCCGTGTCCTGGCGGCCGCGCTCGCCACGGTCGCCGACTGCCGGGCCACTCCTGAAGGGGCGTCCTTCACGGAGAAACTCAACCGGGCCGCCTTCACCACCGGCGGCCTGGTCGCCGCCGGGCACCTGCCTCACCATGCGGCCGAGACCGTACTCCTGCAGGTCGCCGAACATGCCCGTCCCGGACAGCAGAGCCGTTGTGCCTCCGTCATCCGTGCAGGCCTCGCGGCAGGCATGCGACGCCCACTCGTCCTGAAAGACGACCGCCCGTGAACCACAACGACCATGGCGACGGGCTGTTCGACCCGGCGGCCATCGCCCAGCAGATCCTCAACCCGCCCGCCGTGCCCGCCCAGACGCAGTCCTCCCCCACGCCGACGTCCGCGGCGGCGACCTCCCACGGGCTGCTGCCCGATTCCCTGAGCGACCGGGGCAACGCGAAGCTCTTCGTCCACCTCTACGGCCGCGACTTCCGGCACGTGCCCGGCCTGGGCTGGTACCGCTGGTCGGGCTTCCGGTGGGAGGTCGACGAGGACGACGCGGTTCTGTGGGCGGCCGGTGAGATGGCCGAGTCGCTCACCGAGGAGGACCCGAGCGGGCGCCACTCGTCGACGGTGCTGCGCCGCCACCGTCGCCGCGCACTGTCGACGTCCGGGATGAAGGCCATGCTGATGCAGGCGAAGTCGGCGCCGGGCATGGTGCTCAACGCGTCCCTGCTGGATGCCGACCCGTACGCGCTGTGCACCCCCGACGGAGTCGTCGACCTGCGCACCGGCATGCTGCAGAGCCCCGACCCGGAGAAGCACCTGCACTCGCGCTCCACCGCACTCGCGCCCCGGGCGATGAAGGCCCCCCGCTGGCAGCACTTCCTGCGCGACACCTTCGGCGAGGACGCCGACGGCCAGGAAATGATCAACTTCCTGCATCTGCTGCTGGGTTACTCCATCACCGGCGATGTCGGCGGGCAGATCATGCCGTTCCTGTACGGGCAGGGAAAGAACGGCAAGAGCGTGCTGCTCGACGTGATGGTCAAGCTGCTCGGCGACTACGCCGACGCCGCGCCGCCCGGATTCCTGATGGCCAAGCCGTTCGAGGGCCACCCCACCGACCTGGCCGAACTGCACGGCAGGCGCATCATCGTCTGCTCCGAGCTCAAGCCGGGCGACCGCTTCGACGAGGCACGCGTCAAGCTCCTCACCGGCGGGGACCGGATCAAGGCCCGCCGGATGCGGCAGGACTTCTTCTCCTTCACCCCCACGCACAAACTGTGGCTGCTGGGCAACCACCGCCCCGAGGTGAACACCGGCGGTTACGCGTTCTGGCGCCGCATGAAGCTGATCCCCTTCGAGCGGATCGTCGCCGACCACCGGAAGGTCGACAACCTCGCCGATGTCCTGGTCACGGAGGAGGGCCCGGGGATCCTGCACTGGCTCATCACCGGCGCCCACCGCTACCTCAACGGCGAGAAGGACCTGACCGGACCGCAGCAGGTCCGCACCGCCACCACCGCCTACGCCGAGACCGAGGACCACACCGGACGCTTCCTCACCGAGTGCTGCACCATGGAACCCGCGAGGCGGGCGGAACAGGCCCAGCTGTACGCGTCCTACAAGCACTGGTGCTCGCTCGAGGGAGCCAACCCGGTCTCTTCCCGCGCTTTCGCGGCCCGGGTACGGGAGACGGTCGGCCTCTCCTCCCCCAAAGAAATGATCTTGTCTAACCAGCGGAAGTACTATCCGGGCATCGGGCTGAACGCCGAGGCGGAGGGAACAAGAACATGAGCTCCCTGATCGAGACCAGCCAGATCGCCCATGAGACGGACCTGGTCTGGCTGGAGGACATCGCTCCCCTCGACTACGTCCGTCAGAGCCTGGACCGGCTCCCCACGCGGCGCGGCAAACCGGCCTACCACCGCGACGGACGCATGGTCGGCTACGCGATCCTGTCCCGCGATGCCCGGGCGTCACGGGCCTCGGGAACCTTCCTGCGCAGGGTGTTCTGGCTCCTGCCCCACGACAGGGACCAACAGCCCGAGGGGCTCTACGCCTCGGCCGCGCCCTCGGAGGCGGTCGACCCCCGCACGCTCGGAGCCGGCACCAAGGGCTACAAGACCGAGCGTTCCGAAGGCGGCCCGCCCTCGGACGCGATGCGTGAACTCGGCATAGAGCTACCGAAGAGCTGACCGCGACCGCGCAGCGACCGAACGAACGCACCGTTCCGCGCGCGGAATGCGGGCGACTGGGGTCAGCTACCGAAGGAACAGCGACGTTCGCCGTTCGGTAGCTGACCCCAGTCGCTTATAGAAACCCCAGGTCAGAGCAGGTATAGCCGCAGTGATAGCGACCGTAGCGACTGAAGGCCGGAATTATAACGACACACTGATGTGCGCGTGCGTGTCATAGATAGGAGGCTTCAGTCGCTTCAGTCGCTTTTCGGGGTGCCACACCGCTCTGAACTGGTGTTTTGCTGTCACGGGGTACAGCGACCGAAGATGCAGCGACCGAGCGACGGTCAGGCATACCGAGTCGGGTGTCCGGTGACGGGTGTCCGGCGTCGGGGCAATGAGCGTCAAGCCGGAAAACGCTGCGTTCTCGCGTCAGTCCCGGTGATCTTCGGCTGCGTACCGCTGCTAGACATGACCTGCGCAGTACAGGCCATGCTGTCGCGCTTGCCGCGCCGCCCCCATTCGGCGTCGCGGAAGGGGGGCCGGGCCCGGACCCCGCCCGGCGCCCCGCCCCCTCATGTACGTGAGGTCAATGAAAGCCGCCCCGAGGAGCGGTCCTCATTGACCTCACGTACATGAGCCGCGCTCGGCGGAACCGTTCAGGTTGCCCGGCGCAGGGGCACGACGACGTGCGCGCCGGTGCTCTTCTGGCTGAGCCGGTAGTAGCTGATGTGCGCGAGCCGCTCGGACTCCTCGAGCCAGCCGGCTTCGACGACCTGGCGCCGGGTGCGTGAGAACACCGTCGGGGACATGCCGACGAGCTTGGCCAGGTTGGCGCCCGTCTCGATGACGGCACCGGCCCGGTCGGTGGGGTGCATCGCGTAGAGCATGACGACCAGGCGCTGGTTCGCGGTCATGCCCGAAGTGCGATGCAGGACGTCAAGGAGCTTCTGCTTCTCGTCGTTGTTCACTGGGCCTCCCACCGCGCCGGGGTCAGGTTCTGGAATCCGGGGATCTCCGGCGGGTTGCACGACTTGATCGCTTCCCGCTGCTCGATCCCGGTGCCGTGAAAGGCAATGTACGGGCTGATCCGGTACAGCCTGTAGTTGCCGATGCGTCCGCGCTCGATCAGGATCCGCCGCTTGAGCAGCTTCCGGTTGATCTTTCCGACGGCGTCCGCGGTCATGCCGACCCGTTTGGCGATGTCCGCGCCGGTCGCCCGGAGCGGTGCCATGCCCTCGGGAGAGACTCCGATCCACCACAGGACCAGGAACTTCTGGCTCGGGGTGAAGTCCTTGCTCTCGGTGATCGCTTCCACCCGGGCCTTGTCGACCTGGGTGTGGCCGCCGGTGAAGGCATAGGGCGCATAGGGGACCGCCTCGCCGGTGTCGGCGTCGACCAGTCTGCGTGCCGCTCCCAACAGGCCCTCCATCGCTGGGCGTTGCCTCTGTGTACATGAACTCCGGCTCTGAGGCCGACCAGATGTACTTAACGTACATGAGCACTGAGTCCATCAAGTGCGCCTGGGGGGCGTGTCGCTCAACTCCGCGTCGACCGTTCCCAGGGCCTTTCGCCCCGCTGGACAGGGGGTTCCTCATGAACGTCACGTTCATCTACTCAGTTCCTGTGGCAGTGCTGCCGGTTCCTGAGACATGGGCACAACGGTCCTGAGAACTGGGTGCCACGTTCCTGTGAACGTGGTGGCAGTTGCTGGGAACTGGGTGCCAGTTCGGCAGATCTTGGTGGCGATGACTGTTTGCGCAGGTCAGGCGGCGATTGAGGGCGGCGCCCTCTTTAGCAGTAGGACACGCTGTGCCCGACTGCCCCAACCCGCCTGGCCTCGGCCCGCACAGGCGGTTCGCGCGCTTCTCCGTGCCCGGCGCACAGGGCGCGTCGCCGTCCGGGACCACCGCCTGCCGATCGACTCGACTCTTGATCACTACCCCCGACCCCGGCCCGCGAAAGCAAGCCAGGACGCGGCCGCGGCCGACGGCTCACCCGCCATGTATGCCTCGGCCCGCCACCGCCGGGCCCAGCCACGCTGATCCATCACGGCCCCTGCGCACCCGCGGTCGCGTACGCACCTGGTGGCCCCGTCGGTTCACCGCAGGCCCCCCGGGGCCGAGGATGCGCCGACCCCTGGGCGCGGAGAGCGCGGCGGCCGGCCTGAATGACGTTCACTGCATGTCATTGCAATGGAGCACGGGTCGTACGTTGCGTTATGCGCAGCGTCATTGCAACACTTTAGCTGCTCTGACCTGCGTTAACTGTGCTGTAGTGCAATAAAGACGTTGCCAATATGTCGAACGCAACGTAGCGTTTCGGTTGTCAGAAACAAGCGGCAGCAACGAACAACCGAGGAGCACACCATGCAGAAGTTCGACACCCCCGCCCCGGTCCTCACCGTTCTCGACATCCCCGCAGGTCGCATCCAGTTCGTCGCCGCCGACCGGGCCGACACCACCGTCGAGGTCCTGCCCGCGGACTCCTCGAAGAGCCGCGATGTGCAGGCCGCCGAGGAGATCGTGGTCGGGTACGGCGACGGGGTCCTGCGCATCGGGGCCCCGGAGGCGAAGAACCGGCTCCTCGGGCACTCCGGATCCGTCACGGTCACCGTGCGGCTGCCCGCAGGCTCCCGCGTCGAGGCGAAGGCGGCCGACGCCGAACTCCGTAGCTCGGGACGCCTCGGCGACGTCACCTTCGAGGGTGCGCAGGCCAGGGTCGAGTTCGACGAGGTGGACGGCGCGCGGCTGAAGGTCATGGCGGGCGACGTATCGGTCCGGCGCCTGGCCGGCTCGGCCGAGATCAGCACCCAGAAGGGCGACATCACCCTCGCCGAGGCCGTACAGGGCACGGTCACCCTGCGCACCGAGTCCGGCGCGATCTCCGTCGGCGCCGCCTCCGGTGTCTCCGCCGCCCTGGACGCCGCTACCTCGTACGGCCGGGTCCACAACGCGCTGAAGAACGCCGACGGAACCCCTGGCCTGAACATCCACGCCAGCACGTCCTACGGCGACATCACCGCACGCAGCCTCTGAGGTCCTGTCTTTGAGGTCCTGTCTTTGAGGGCCGAGGCCACCACCGACTCAGCCCCGCCCATAGATCCGACTCCCCGAAAGGACGCCGCCATGAAGTCGCCGCTCGCACAGACCACCGCCCCGGCGGCGTCCGAGGGGCCCGGCCCGCTCGCCTCGTTCCTGCGGTTCGTGGTCCTCGGTGGCGGCGTCGGCGTCCTTTCCAGCCTCGCCGTGGCAGTGGTGGCCACGACCGTGCCCTGGGCGGTCGCGAACGCGCTCATCACCCTCGTCTCCACCCTGCTGTGCACCGAACTCCACGCCCGTTTCACCTTCGGCAAAGGGCGCAGTGCCGGATGGCGGGAGCACTGGCAGTCCGCGGGGTCGGCGAGCGCCGCCTATCTGGTGACCGGCGTCGCCGTGTACGTCCTGCACCTGCTGCAGTCCTCCCCCGGCGCGCTGACCGAGCAGATCGTCTACCTCAGCGCCTCCGGCCTGGCCGGTGCGGGCCGCTTCCTCGCCCTGCGGCTCTACGTCTTCGCCGCCCGCCGCCAGACCCGGAGCACGCCTCCCCCGGTGCGGCGCACTGTGCCGCAGTTCACCCTGCCGGGGCCGCGGGTGCGGAACAACGGCGTACCGCGCGTCGTTCTGATGAGTGTGGCTGCGGAGGGGACAGTGTCCCCGGGCCTCACCTATAGCCCATGGGGAAGATCGTTCGGCTGAAGCCCCATGGAGCCTTTCGCCGAGAGGCGACCGCCCTCCGCGTGCCACACCTCTACGGCCCTGGCTGGTCTCCCCCGTCCAGCCAGGGCTCTTTCATGGGTCCCCGTCAGGCAGCGGTGCGGACCCTGTCGTGGGTCACCGCGGCCATCCGGTGGTAGGACGCGAGCTTGTAGTACTCCTCGGCGGGCGACACGGCCCCGGCATAGACGAGGACGCGGTCACCGTCGTACGCGTACGGCGCATGCGCGGCGAACATGCCGAGCTTGGGCTCGATACGGGCCGGAAGCGCCGCGGGGTCCGTGGTCCTCGTCGAGAAGCAGAGCCGCTCGACCTTGGAGGAGTCCCAACCGAAAGTGGGATACAGCGCTGCCGAGGTGCCGGCGAACTCCAGGAACTGTTCACTGGGCTCCGGCAGTCCGAACTCCCGGAGCATCGACGTGACGGCGGCAGGTCCGACGTGCTGCGGGGACAGCCCGTTGAAGTACACGTTCCAGGACCTGCGGGCGTAGTCGACGGCGACGGCGGAGACCTTGTCGCCCAGGCCGTGGTCGGCGAACGCCCCCATCTGGTCGGACAGTGCGCGTGGCATGGACGGGACGGCGGCGAGGTCGGCCAGGGACTGCAGTTCGCCGAGCGGGAAGAAGGCGTACGCCTTGTTGAAGCCGCGGGTGACGCCGTAGTCGACGCCGAAGGACTGAAGGGGGAAGCGCTCCTGGATCTCGGTGAACAGGGAGCGGATCGGGTGGTCCGTCTCGTCCACGAGCCCGTGTGCCAGAGCCCTCGCCCGGGGGTCCCCGGCACCGGGCGGCGTCATGAAGTCGAAGGAGAGGTCCCCCACGCGGCCCTTGCTGGTCACGATGTTGAAGACGACGGGGTCGGTGATCAGGTCCTGGAAGGCGGTCAGGACCGGCGACATCTTCTCGCGCGAGCAGGCTATGCCGAGCAGCCCGGCTGCCTCCGCCGTGGCCGCGTACAGACCTTCAAGATCAGCTTTCTCGGACATCGCAGTCCCCCAACGTCGATACGGAGCGGCGGAACGGTGTGGGCCTGGCAGCCTGCCGCCGGGCCCGATCCTGGCCCCGGCGCCTAGGGACCCGGTCGAGAAGCGCTGCACGGCCGCGGGAGCCCCGGCAGCGGCTGTTCACGCGGTGCTCGAGCGGGATGCGACCGGCCGGACCGAAGTTGGTGGGTGCATCTCGGACGGACGAGAGAAGGAAGCTGGCCGATGACAGGCGCTCACCCCGGCACGGACGTGGCACGCACGGCGTCCGACCCCTCCCAGGTCACCGGCGACCTGCTCGAACTCGCCCTGGGCTACGTGTATTCGGCGGCGCTGCACAGCGCCGCGCGGTTCGGCATCGCCGACCATCTGACGGACCGCCCCCGCACGGCCGGGGAACTCGCCGAGGCCGTGGGCGCCCACGCGCCCCACCTGTACCGGATGCTGCGGTTCCTCGCCACGAAGGGGGTGTTCCGCGAGGACGAGACGGGACGCTTCCACCTCACCCCCCTCGCCGAGCCGCTGCGCACGGACGCCGAGCGGTCGCTACGCGACTACATCAAGGTGCGGGGCGAGGCCCCGTTCTGGGAATCGGCGGGCCACCTCCACGAGGGAGTGCGCACCGGGACCACCGCCTTCGAAGCGCTGCACGGCATCCCCTTCTACGACCACGTCGCCGCCGACCGGGAGTTCGGCACAGCCTTCAACTCCAGCATGGCGGCGTTCTCCGAGGCCCTGAGCAACGACATCGCGGAAGCCTGCGACTTCTCGGGGGCCAGGAGCGTCGTCGACGTGGGCGGTGGGCGCGGCGGGCTGTTGCGCTCGGTCCTGCGGCACAACCCGCAGCTCACTGGAGTCCTCGTCGACCTGGAGAACGTGGTGGCAGGGCATGTCCTCGACACCTCGGAGCTGAAGGGGCGCTGGCGGGCCGAGGCCGGGGACTTCTTCGTCTCCCTGCCGTCCGGCGCCGACGTCTACCTCCTCAAGCACGTCCTGGCCAGTTGGCCGGACGAGCAGTGTCTGCGCATCCTGCGCACGTGCCGCGCCGCCATGCCGGAACATGGACGGCTGCTGGTCGTCAACGCGATGATCCCCGACGGCAACGAGCCCCACCCCGGCAAGACGGTCGACATGCTGATGATGACCGTGCTGAACGGGCGGAGCCGGACCCGCGCCGAGTACGAGGCGCTGCTCGCCGCCGCCGGGTTCGAGGTCACCGGCCTGCTGGAGCCGTCGCCGCACGCGTCGGTCCTCGAGGCGGCCGTCGACCGGGGCGCCGTCGTCGGCGGCTGACGCTGCGCCGGGCCGCACCCCGACGTCTCCCTCACTTCCTCCACTGCGGCTCCAGAGTTCTCAAAGCGGTGCAAAGCAATGCTGTGCGGGAGGAGTTCTTCTCATCCTCCGCACCGGCAGCACCTCTTGGGGGAACAGACATGATGCAGCGCAGAACCGTCCTCTTGTCCGGGGCGGCTCTCACCGGCGCCATAGGCGGGGCGGGCCTGTTGGTGCCCGCCCTCTCCAGCCCCGCCGAGGCCACCGATCCGCCCGCGGCCGGCGACCTGGACCCGGCCTCCGTCCCGCAGTTCCAGCAGGCGATGCCGGTGCCCGGGACGCTGAGACCGACGGCCGTCTCCGGTACCACCGACTACTACGCGATGACCATGAAGGAGGTGGACGCGGAGATCCTGCCGGGACGCAAGACCCTCGTCCGCACTTTCGACGGCAGTTTCCCCGGACCCGTCATCAAGGCGGTCTCCGGCCGGCGCGTCGTGGTCAGGCAGACCAACCGGCTGACCGTACCCGCCTCGGTCCATCTGCACGGCGCCCACGTCCCCCAGAGCAGCGACGGCTCCCCCATGGACCTCGTCGCCACCGGTGGCGGGACGAAGACGTACACGTATCCCAACAGCCAGCCGCACGCGAACCTGTGGTTCCACGACCACACCCACCACCAGGAGTCGGAGACCGTCTACCGCGGCCTCACCGGCCTGTACCTGCTCACCGACGCCACCGAGCAGAGGCTGAACCTGCCCTCGGGCTCCTACGACGTGCCGATCTCGCTGCGGGACGCCCGCTTCGACGCCGATGGCCAGCTCGCGTACTCCATGGGCGACGTGAAGCGCACCGTGCTGCTGGCCAACGGCAAGGCGTGGCCGTACTTCGAGGTCGCCGCCCGTAAGTACCGCTTCCGGCTGTTCAACACGTCCAACATGCGGTTCTTCGTGCTGAAGCTGTCCGACAGCTCGCCCTTCCAGCTGATCGGCTCGGACGGCGGGCTGCTGGAGAAGCCGCTCGAGGTGGACTCCGTGGCGCTCTCCCCCGGCGAGCGCGCCGACATCGTCGTCGACTTCTCGCGGTACGCCGCGGGCACCACGCTCGTCCTCGACAACACCCGGCCGCTGCGGCCCGACGATCCCGTGGAGCAGCTCGGCAAGGTCCTGCAGTTCCGGGTCGGCGGCCCGGCCGCTGACACCAGCACCGTGCCCGCCACCCTGCGCACTCTGCCCGCCCTGCCGGCCGCCACGGTCGACCGCAGCATCGAGCTGAGCATGGACGAGACCGGCGCGACGCAGGACGCCTACATCAACGGCAGACCGTACGACATGGACCGCGTCGACACCGAGGTCGAGTACGGGGCCACCGAGATCTGGACCGTGCACAACGCCAGCACCCGCATGCCGCACAACTTCCATATCCACCTGGTGCAGTTCCGTGTGCTGGAGCGCGGTGGACGGCCCGTCACCTCCGGGCTCGAGAGCGGGCTGAAGGACACCGTGCCTCTGCAGCCCGGGGAGACGGTCAAGATCCAGGCCACGTTCACCGGGTACGAGGGGACGTACGTGTACCACTGCCACATGTTCGACCACGCGGCGATGGGCATGATGGCCAACTTCCGTGTGCGCAGGACCCGCGGCAATGCCGGCTGAGCGGCCCGCGTGTGCGGGCGCGGTGGCGTCAGTTCTGGTACTCGGGGGTGTGCACGATCAGGCCGTCCATCGCCTCGGTCACCTCCAGCCGGCAGCTGAGGCGGCTGGTGGGCCGGCGGGCGCAGACGGTGAAGTCGAGCATCTCGTCCTCGCCCGGCAGCCGGTCCGCCAGCCGGTCGAGGCTCGTCTCGTCCACATAGACATGGCAGGTCGCGCACTGCATGTTGCCGCCGCACTGGGCGACGATGCCGTCGACGTCGTTGATGACGGCGCCGCGCATGACGCTCGTCCCGACGGGGACGTCGACGGTCCGCTCGGCGCCGGTCACGGAGACATAAGTGATCTTGGGCATGGGAGAACTCCGAAAGGGTGGAGTACCGCTCGAGAACGGGTCGGGAGCGGGTGGGGGACGCGACACCCTCACCACGCTCGCCGTCACGGGCCGGCCGTCCGGACGACGACGCCCGGGGCCGGGGAGACGGGACTGTACCCAAGCATGTTCTCGGGGCAGCGTCCAGGACCGCTCGAGGACCACTGGAGTCCGAGTCGACTACGGCCGGGGCAGGCGGTGTGTCATGAAGGGGCGGGAGCCGAGGAACTCCCTGAATTTGAGGGCGGCTTCGGACAGGTAGGCGTCGCGGCGCCAGACCAGGGTGAGCACGCGGGAACAGGCGGGGGCGTCCACGTGGACCCACGTCACCGGCACCCGGGTCTCGGTGCCGGCCTGCCGGGACATCGCCGGGATGAGCCCGATACCGAGGCCGGCGCTGATCAGGACCTGGCTGGCGCCCGGCTCGTCGCCCTCGCAGGAGAGCGTCGGAGAGAGTCCTTCGGCGGCGAACAGGCGGTCCAGGAGGGTGCGTTGCCAGTGGCCCTTGCGCGTGGTGACGAACGGCTCGTCGGCCATCTCCCGGACCGTCACGCTCTCCCGCCCGTCGAAGCGGTGCCCGCGCGGTACGGCGAGCAGCACCTCTTCACGGGTGAGCTCGGCCGACTCCAGGTCAGAGCCGGTGAGCGGCTGTGAGGCGACGCAGAAGTCGACCTCGCCCACCCGTAATTGGCGCTGCATCTCCTCCGCGTTCGACTGGAAGAGCCGGACGTCGGCGCGGGGGTGGGCGGCGCGGAAGCTGCCGAGCACCGTGGTGATGGTCAGCAGGGTCTCGCAGGCGATGCCGACCCGGCCGAGCCCCAGCTCACCGGCGGCGCGTACGGCCTTGATGCCGTCGTCGAGCCCGCTGAGGCTGCGGTCGACGTGGCGCAGGAACATCGCTCCGTACGCGTTGAGTCTGATGCCACGGCCGTGCCGCTCGAACAGCGGGGAGCCGAGCTCGGCCTCCAGGCGCGCGATGGTGCGGCTGACCGAGGGCTGGGCGACGCCCAGTTCCTCGGCGGCGCGGCTGATGTGCTCGAAACGCGCGACGGTCTGGAAGTAGCGCAGCTGCAGCAGATCCATGATCAACCCTTATTCATGCCTACTGAGGCATCGTCCCATGGCAAAACCGGTCTTGGAAGTGCATAGCCGGATGGCTCTACGTTCTCATCCAGGGTCACCGCACAGGCGACGGGCCGCTGGGTCCGGCTCCTGTACACGCGACGCGAGGGCCCGCCTGCTCCACCTCCCACCTCCCCCTTCCCCTCGCACTCCCACTCCCACTTCGACGAGAAAGGCACTGCCGTGAGCGCTGCGGATCTGGCCCGGCTGCAGTTCGCGGCCACCACCGGAATCCACTGGCTGTTCGTGATCCTCACCATGGGACTCGTGCCGCTCGTGGCCGTCATGCACACCCGGGCCGCGTACACCCGTGACCCCGTCAAGCGAGCCGTGCGGGAGCGCATGACGCGGTTCTGGGGCCAGCTGTACGTCATCAACTACGCGGTCGGCATCGTCACCGGTCTCGTCATGGAGTTCCAGTTCGGGCTCAGCTGGAGCGGTCTGAGCAAGTTCGCCGGCAACGTCTTCGGCGCCCCGCTGGCTCTCGAGACGCTGATCGCCTTCTTCGCCGAGTCCACCTTCCTCGGCATGTGGATCTTCGGCTGGGGACGGCTGAGCCGGGGCGTGCACACGACGCTGATCTGGCTGGTCGCCCTGACCGCGTACGCCTCCGGGTACTGGATCCTCGTCGCCAACGGCTTCATGCAGCACCCCGTCGGCTACGAAGTCCGCGACGGCGCCGCCTACCTGACCGACTTCGGGGCCCTGCTGACCAACTCCAGCGCGCTGGTCGCCCTCGGCCACATCGCGCTCGCCGCGTTCACCACCGGCGGCGTCTTCCTGCTCGGCATCAGCGCCTGGCACCTCGCCCGCGGGACCAAGGAGACCGAGCTGTTCCGCGGTTCGATGCGGCTGGGCGCCTGGGTCGCCATGGTGGCCTCCTTCTTCGTCATCATCGTCGGTGAGCTGCAGAAACCGATCATCGAACGCACCCAGCCCATGAAGTACGCCGTCATGGAGGACTCCGGTGTCGCCGAAGCGCAGCGCCGGCTCGTCGAGCAGCACGGCCCGGGTGACTACGTACCGCCGGAGGGCTGGATCCATCTGTCGATGGACTCGATGACGATCATCGGCAACACCATCTCCACCATCGCGCTGATCGCGGTCATCCTGCTGTGGAAGGACTGGCTGGTGCGCTGGCGCCCGGTGGCCTATCTGATGACCGCGATGATCCCGTTCGCCTTCATCGCCTCCATCGGCGGCTGGGTCGTGCGCGAGGTGGGCCGTCAGCCCTGGCTCGTCTACGGCGAGCTGTCGGTCGAGGACGCGCTGTCCCCCGTCGGCCGGACCTCGCTGATCATCTCCTGCACCGTGTTCATCGCGGTCTTCGTCGGGCTTGCGGTGACCAACTGGACCCTGATCACGCGCTACGCGCTGCGCGGCCCGGACGCCACCCAGCTCGGCGCGCCCGAACCGCTTCCCGACGACGACCTGCCGGAGCAGACCCCGGACGGCGCGGATCCGGTCGGACAGCCGGTCCACGCCTTCTGAACAGGCCCCCTCCCGCGAACCGCCCTACACATAAGGAAGTTGAGCGACATGAGTCTGGAGACGGCCTGGCTGGCCCTGCTCGGCCTGCTGCTCGCCGGGTACTTCGTGCTCGGCGGATACGACTACGGCGTACAGATGCTGCACCCCTTCCTCGGCAACCGGGAGGAGAACGAGAACGGCGGCGGGGGCGGGGGCGTGCGCGGTCGGGACGGCAAGAACGACGCTCTCGAGGCCATGGCGCCGTACTTCCTCGGCAACGAGGTGTGGCTCGTCGCCTTCGCGGGTGTCCTGTTCGGTGCCTTCCCGCACCTGGAGGGCACGCTGCTGCCCGGCCTGTACCCGCTGATCGTGGTGATCCTGGTGGGCCTGGTGCTCGGCAACGCGGCCGTCCAGTTGCGCCGCAGGGCCAGTGGCCCGCGCGGCCGCAGGGTCTGGGACGTCCTGCTCGTGGCCGGCGGCGTGGTGCCCGCCGTGTGCTGGGGACTCGTCGTCGGGCTGCTGCTGCACGGGGTACCACGCCGCTCCGACGGGAGCTTCCACATCGGGGCGGGCGATGTCTTCACCCCGTTCGTGCTGGCCTGCGGCGCCACCACGCTGCTGCTGTTCGCGGCCCACGGTGCGGCCTTCGTCGCGCTGCGGTCGGCCCCCGAGCCGGCGCGCCGGGCACGGGCCATGGGCGCCGGACTGATCGCTGCGAGTGCGATGGCGGCACTGCTCGCCCTGCTGCTCACGGTTTTCGGAGCGGGGGCCGCCATGACCAACCGCCCGGCCTCCGTGGCCATCGGCGTCGCGCTCGTCGCGGCGTTCGGCGCCGCCCGGTGGGCCTTCACCACCGGGCACGAGGCGCGGGCGTTCGCCGCGACGTCCCTGGCGGCGGCGCTGCCCGTCCTCCTCGTGGGCGCGGGGCACTATCCGTATCTGCTGATCAGCTCGCCGGGCCGGGGCCTCGACATCGGCCATGCCGTCACGGACGAGGCCACCCTGAAGATCCTCAGCGTCTTCGGTGTCTTCATCGTCCCCACGCTCCTGGCCTACCAGGCATGGAGCTGGTGGGCCTTCCGGGGGCGTACGGGAAGCCGTCACCTCAGCTACTTCTGACGGGAGGGAAGTCGCATGAAACCGGTCGAACGCCGACTGTTCCGGGAACTGCCGCCGCTACGACGCCACGTGACGCGCTCCATGCTTCTGGCGCTGCTCACCGCGGGTCTCGTCGTCGCCCAGGCGACGGTGCTGGCGACCCTCCTCGCGGACGGTTTCGCCGGACAGCCCCTCGCCGTCGCGGGGCCGGCCGCGCTGGGCGCGGTGCTGGCCGGGCGGGCCCTGCTGGCCTGGGCCCGCGGGGTGCTCGCCCACCGCGCCGCGGCCGACGCCAAACAGGCGCTGCGCGGACGGCTCACCGACCGCCTGGGCCGAGGCGCCCCGCGGCAGCCGGCCGGCGGCCACGGTGAGACGGCAACCCTGCTGCTGCGCGGACTCGACGCGCTGGACCCGTACATCGTCAACTCGCTGCCGGCGAAGGCGGCCGCCGGTGTCGTGCCGCTCGTGGTCGTCGGCTGGATGTTCATGACCGACTGGTCCTCCGCACTGATCGTCGTCGTGACCTTGCCGCTGCTGCCCGTGTTCGGTGCGCTGGTGGGCCTGCACACCGCCCAGCGCACCGCACGGCAGTGGCGGCTCCTGGCCAGGCTCGGCGGGCACTTCCTGGACGTGGTGGCAGGGCTGCCGACGCTGCGTGCGTTCGGCCGCGAGCACCACCAGGCCCGGCGGGTCGGTGAGATGGCCCACGCCCACCGGCGGGCCACCATGCGCACCCTGCGCGTCGCGTTCCTGTCCTCGCTCGTCCTGGAGACGGTCGCCACCCTCTCGGTGGCGCTCGTCGCGGTGCCCGTGGGCCTGCGGCTGCTGCAGGGCACGGTGGATCTGCACACGGCGCTGATCGTGCTGTTCCTCGCCCCGGAGGCGTATCTTCCGCTGCGGGCGATGGGCGCCGCGTTCCACGAGAGCGCCGAGGGCGTCACCGTCGCCGAGCAGGCCTTCGCGACCCTCGACGCGCACGAGGCGCAGGACGCTCCCCGGGCGGCCGGGCCCGCGCCGGTGCCCGAGGCCCGCGCCGCCGTGTTGCGCTTCGAAGACGTCACCGTGCACTACCCGGGCCGTACCGAGCCCGCCCTGGACCGCGTCTCGCTGGAGGTCCGCCCCGGCGACCACATCGCGCTGGTGGGACCGAGCGGGGCGGGCAAGTCCACGCTGCTCGCCCTGCTGCTGGGTTTCGTGGCGCCTGCGCAGGGCCGCATCACGGTCGGCGGCACCGACCTGGCGGACCTGGACCCCGACCACTGGCGCACGCGCCTGGCGTGGGTGCCGCAGCGGCCGCACCTGTTCGCGGCGAGCGTCGCGGACAACATCCGGCTCGGGCGGCCCGACGCGAGCGAGGCCGAGGTGCGGCAGGCGGCCCGCGACGCCTTCGCCGATCACTTCATCGAGGCGCTGCCGCAGGGCTACGACACCCCCCTGGGCGACAAGGGCGCCGGGCTCTCCGCGGGCCAGCGCCAGCGCGTCGCGATCGCCCGCGCCTTCCTCAAGGACTCCCCCGTCCTGCTGCTCGACGAGCCGACCGCGCACCTCGACCCCGACAGTGAGGACGCCGTCACCCGCGCGACGGTCCGCCTCATGCGCGGCCGCACCGCGATCGTCGTCGCCCACCGCACGAGCCTGCTGCCCTACGCCGACCGCATCGTCACGCTGCGCACGGGCCGCGTAGAAGCACCGCGGCTCGCCGCCACGGCACCACGGCCGACCGCATGACCCGCTCCGCGGGCCCCGTCGAGGAAAGGACCGCCGACCCCATGACCCCGTCCGCAACGGTCCCCCGCTCCACAGACTCCCGCCCGGCTGCCGCCACCCCCGGCCGGCTGCCGGGCGGGTCCCGGCCCACCCTGCGTCTCGTACGCCAACTGCTGCCGTACTGGCGCAGGTTGCTGCCTGCCGCGCTCGCCGCCGCCGGCAGTGAGCTGGCCGCGGCCGCGCTCATGGCCACCGCGGCCTGGCTGATCACGCGGGCCGCGCAGCAGCCGCCGCTCACCTCGGTGAGCCTCGCGATCGTCGCCGTACGCGCGCTGGCCCTGGGGCGTGGAGTGCTGCGCTACGGCGACCGGCTGCTCGGCCACGACGGTGTGCTGCGGGCCGTCGCGGGGTTCCGCACACGGGTCTACGAAGCTCTGGTGCCGCTCGCGCCCGCGGGCACGCCCGCCTTCCGCAGCGGCGATCTGCTGACCCGCCTTGTCGACGACGTGGACGCTGCCCAGGACCTGCTGCTGCGGGTGGTGCTGCCCGTCGCGGCCGCCGTCACGGTCGGGGTCGCGGCCTCGGTGACCGCCGCGACGCTGCTGCCCGAGGCGGGGCTGCTGCTGGGGGTGCTGCTCGCCCTGGCCGCGGTGCTCGTCCCCGCGACGGTGCTCGCCGTGGCCCGGCGGGCGGGCCGGGCCACGGCGGCGGTGCGGGCCGAACTCGCCGCGCACGTCGTGGATCTGACCGAGGGCGCGGCGGATCTCGCCGCGTACGGCGCCCAGGGCCGCGCCGCGGACCGGGTGCATCAGGCGGCCGGCCGGATCGCGCGCCTGGAAAGGCTGCGGGCCAGGACCACCTCGCTGGCCGGTGCCGTCCTGCTGCTGTTCGAGGGGGCCGCCCTGAGCGCGGTCGTGTGGACCGCGCTGCGCGCCCATGCCGAGGGCCGGCTCCCCGCCGTCCATCTGACGGTCGTCGCGGTCCTTGCGCTGGTCGCGTTCGAGGCTCTCGAACCGCTGCCGGCGGCGGCGTTCCGCCTCGCCGAGGTCCGCGCCCGGGCCCGCAGGCTGGCCGACCTGTTCGACACCCCGCCCCCGGTCACCGAGCCGACCGCCCCGGTCGCGCTCCCCGCGGGCGCACCGGTCGAGGTCCGCGTCGAGAACCTGACGGTCCGCCATCCGGGCGCGCCCGTACCGGCGTTGGACGGGCTGAGCCTCCGGCTGCCCGCCGGACGGCGCACCGTACTGCTGGGCGCCAGCGGGTCGGGCAAGTCGACCCTGATCGCGGCGCTCATGCGGTTCGTCGACTACGAGTGCGGCAGCATCCGCGTCGCCGAACGCGAACTGCGCGACTGCGACGGCCAGGAAGTGCGGCGCACGATCACCGGCATGACGCAGGACGCGCACGTCTTCCACGCCTCGATCCGGGCCAATCTGCTGCCGGCCCGCCCACAGGCCACCGACGCCGAACTGCGGGACGCCGCGCGCCGGGCCCGCATCCTGGACTGGATCGACTCGCTGCCCGGCGGTTTCGACACGCTCCTGGGCCAGGGGGGCACCGAGATGTCGGGCGGCCAGCGCAGCCGTCTGCTGCTGGCCCGTGCGCTGCTCGCCGATCCGCCCGTCCTCGTCCTGGACGAGCCCACCGAAGGGCTCGACCCGCAGACGGCGGTTGCCGTGCTCGCCGACATCCTGGACGCCACCCGTGGCCGTACGACCCTGCTGGTCACCCACGAACACGAGGGACTGACCGGGGCCGACCAGGTGGTGTGGGTGGACGAGGGCCGGACCAGGCCCCGGAACGCGCCGGACTCGCCCTGACCTGACAGCTCACCCCACGATGCCGCCGGAGCGCACCGCCCCGGCGGCATCGTGCTGTGTCCGGCGCCTGTACGGATGCGCGAACGGCGCTGCATCGAGCCTTGAGCGCTCCTCGCTACTTTCATTAGGCGGTCGGCGGGCCGGCGGTGATACCCGGCCCCGGCCCTGAACGTCCCTCATGCCATTGAAACGAGAAGGGGGGCTGAAAGCGTTGACTTCACCGACCTCTGTGGAAGAGGGCCCGGAGCACCGGGCCCGTTCCGTCGGCATCGGTCGCGCCCATGCCAAGGCCATTTTGCTGGGGGAACACGCGGTCGTGTACGGAGCCCCCGCGCTCGCCGTGCCGATCCCTCAGCTGACGGCCACCGCGAGCGCGGGCCGCTCCGCCGAGGCCCCGGACGGGGCCGGCTCCCAGGGCGGTCTGTCCTTCACCATGACCGGTTCGCTCTCGCGGACGATGGTCACCCATGTCTCCGACGGGCTGCGGCGGCTGACCGCCGCCTTCAAGGCCCACACGGGCGTGACGGACGAGGCGCACCTCGACGTGATCGTCGACGCGGCCGTGCCGCCCGGCCGTGGACTCGGCTCCAGCGCCGCCACCTCCCGGGCGATCGTCCTCGCCCTGGCCGGTCTCTTCGAGCGGGAGCTGAGCGACGATGCCGTGTTCGACCTGGTGCAGACGGCCGAGAACGTGGCGCACGGCAGGGCCAGCGGCGTGGACGCCATGGCGGTCGGCGCCGACGCCCCGCTGCGCTTCCAGGCGGGCCGGGCACATCCGCTGCCCATCGGCTGCGACGCGATGCTCGTCGTCGCCGACAGCGGCACCGCGGGCAGCACCAAGGAAGCGGTCGGGCTGCTGCGCGCCGGCTTCGAGCGCGCGGGCCGCAAGGACCGCTTCCTGGACCGCGCCACGGAGCTCGTCGACACCGCCGCGTCGGCCCTCGCGAGCGGCCGGCCGGAGCTGCTGGGCGCCCAGTTGACGGAGTACCACGAACTGCTGCGTGTGGCCCGCCTCAGCACCGGGCCGATCGACGCCATGGTGGCGGCCGCGCTCGACGCCGGCAGCCTCGGCGCCAAGATCACCGGCGGTGGTCTGGGCGGCTGCATGATCGCGCTGGCCCGCCCCGAACATGCCAGGAACGTCACTGTCCGACTGCACGAGACCGGCGCCGCCCAGACCTGGGTCGTACCGCTGAGGAGGCGCACCGACCATGGCTGAGCAGCAGACCTTGAGTGTCCTCGAGCCCGGGGCCGCTACGGACCGCGCCGTGGCCACGGCCGTCGCGCAGCCCAACATCGCGCTCATCAAGTACTGGGGCAAACGCGACGAGGAGCTCGTCCTCCCGCGGACCGACAGCCTGTCGATGACCCTGGACATCTTCCCGACCACCACCCGGGTGCACCTCGACCGCACCGCCCTGCACGACCGTGTCGCTCTGAACGGCGCGAGCGCGACGGGCGAGGCGCTGCGCCGCATCGTCGCCTTCCTCGACCTGGTCCGCGAACGGTCGGGCCGGCCGGAGCGGGCCGTCGTCGACACCAGGAACACGGTGCCGACCGGCGCGGGCCTCGCCTCGTCGGCCAGCGGGTTCGCGGCCCTCGCCCTGGCGGCCACGACCGCGTACGGGCTCGACCTCGGCCCGGTCGCGCTCTCCCGCCTGGCCCGCCGCGGCTCCGGTTCGGCGTCGCGCTCGGTCTTCGGCGGCTTCGCCGTCTGGCACGCGGGCCACGGGGCCGGCGGGCCGGACGGCGACCTCGCCTCCTACGCCGAGCCGGTGCCCGCGGGGGACCTGGACCCGGCCCTGGTCGTGGCCGTCGTCAACGCCGGGCCCAAAGACGTCTCGAGCCGCGCGGCCATGCGCCGCACCGTCGACACCTCACCGCTGTACGGCCCGTGGGCCGCGTCCAGCAGGGACGACCTCGCCGCCATGCGGACCGCGCTGCTCCGCGCCGACCTCGACGCGGTCGGTGAGATCGCCGAACGCAACGCCCTCGGTATGCACGCCACGATGCTGGCGGCGCGCCCCGCCGTGCGCTACCTGGCCCCGGCCAGCCTCACGGTGCTCGACGCCGTGGCCCGACTGCGCCGCGACGGGGTCTGCGCCTACGCCACGATGGACGCCGGACCGAACGTCAAGGTGCTGTGCCGGCGCGTGGACGCGGAACGGGTGGCCTCGGTCCTGCGTGGCGCGGCCCCGGGCAGCACCGTGCATGTCGCCCTGCCGGGCCCGGGCGCCCGTCTGCTCGACGAGGCGTGGCGATGACCGGTGGGCCCACAGCCGTCCGGCACGCCCCGGGCAAGCTGTTCGTGGCGGGCGAGTACGCGGTGGTGGAGCCCGGCGTCCCGGCGATCGTGGCCGCGGTGGACCGCTCGGTCACCGTCACCGTCGACGCGAGGGACGACGACGGTGTCGTGATCTCCTCCGATCTCGTCACCCGGCCGATGCGCCTGCGTCGGCGGGACGCCGCACTGGAGGTGTGCCCCGGCCAGGACGAGAAGCAGGTGCGCGGCGCATCCGCCCATGTGGTGTCGGCGGTCGAGACCGTGGCCGCCCTGCTGACCGAACGCGGCCTGCCCGTACCGGGGTTGGACATCACGGTCAGCAGCAGGCTGCACGACTCGGGCACCAAGTTCGGGCTGGGCTCCTCCGGCGCGGTGACCGTGGCGAGCGTCGCGGCGGTCGCGGCCCACTGCGGCCTCGAACTGTCACGCGCCGACCGGTTCCGCCTGGCGCTGCTCGCGAGCGCCCGGCTCGACCCCAGCGGCTCCGGTGGCGATCTGGCGGCGGCCACCTGGGGCGGCTGGGTCGCCTACCGGGCCCCCGACCGCGCCCAGGTGCTCGCGCTCGCACGGCGGCACGGTGTCGGTCGAGCGCTGCGCGCCCCCTGGCCCGGCCTGGAGGTGCGGGAAGTGCCGCCGCCGCGGGGCCTGCGCCTGGAGGTCGGCTGGACCGGCCGGCCCGCGTCCACCACCTCGCTGGTCGCCGGACTGCACCGGCGCGAGTGGCGCGCGAGCGCCTCGTACCGCGCGTTCATCGAAACCAGCACCGAAATCGTGGGCGCCGCGACCGATGCGCTCGACAACGGTGACGACCGGGCCCTGACGCGACAGATCCGGCGGGCCCGCACGGAGCTGGCCCGGCTGGACACCGAGGCGCGCCTCGGCATCTTCACTCCCGAACTGACGGCGCTGTGCGAGGCGGCCGAGGCCGTCGGCGGCGCGGCGAAGCCGTCAGGGGCGGGCGGCGGCGACTGCGGCATCGCCCTGCTGGACGCCACGGACACCCGCGCCGTCGCACAGGTACACGAACGGTGGACCGCGGCCGGAGTGCGCCCGCTGTCCGTCGGACCCACCCCGGAAAGGAATCAGGGATGACCAGCGCTCAACGCAAGGACGATCACGTCCGCCTGGCCATGGAGCAGAACCGCGCGCACAGCGGTCACAACCAGTTCGACGAGGTGTCGTTCGTCCACCACGCCCTGGCCGGCATCGACCGGCCGGACGTCGCGCTGGCCACCTCCTTCGGCGGCATCCAGTGGCAGGCGCCGCTCTACATCAACGCCATGACCGGCGGCTCCGCCAAGACCGGGGACATCAACCGGGATCTGGCCACGGCTGCCGCCGAGACCGGTGTCGCCATCGCGTCGGGCTCCATGAGCGCCTACCTCAAGGACCCTTCCTGCGCCGACACGTTCCGGGTGCTGCGCACGTACAACCCGGACGGGTTCGTGATGGCCAACATCAACGCGACGGCGTCGGTGGACGGGGCCCGGCGCGCGATCGACCTGCTGCGCGCGGACGCTCTGCAGATCCACATCAACACGGCCCAGGAAACCCCCATGCCCGAGGGTGACCGGTCGTTCTCGTCGTGGGCCGCGCAGATCGAGCGGATCGTGGCAGGCGTGGAGGTCCCGGTCATCGTCAAGGAGGTCGGCAACGGGCTGAGCCGGCAGACCGTGCTGCTCCTGCGGGAGCTGGGTGTGCGGGTGGCCGATCTCGCCGGGCGCGGCGGCACCGACTTCGCACGTATCGAGAACGGGCGCCGCGAGCCCGCCGACTACGCGTTCCTGCACGACTGGGGCCAGTCCACCGCCGCCTGCCTCCTGGACGCCCGGGGCACCGGCCTGCCGGTGCTCGCCTCCGGCGGCGTGCGCCATCCGCTCGACGTCGCCCGCAGCCTCGCGCTGGGCGCCCGTGCCGTCGGCGTCTCCGGCGGCTTCCTGCGCACGCTCATGGACGACGGGCTCAGCGCGCTGGTCACCCAACTGAGCACGTGGCTCGACCAGTTGGCCGCGCTGCAGACCATGCTCGGCGCCCGCACCCCCACCGACCTCGCCCGCTGCGACGTGCTGATCCACGGCACCCTGCGCGAGTTCTGCGCCGACCGTGGCATCGACACCGGCCCGCTCGCCCGGCGCTCCGGGCCCCTCGGCCCGTTCGAGGACGTCCACGACCTGCACGACCTCCACGACCTGACGGGAAGCACACGATGACCGACACGCACGCGATCGCCGGAGTCCCGATGAAGTGGGTCGGGCCGGTGCGTATCTCCGGCAACGTCGCCACCACCGAGACCCAGGTGCCGCTGGCCACCTACGAGTCGCCCCTGTGGCCGTCCGTCGGGCGCGGGGCGAAGGTGTCCATGCTCGCCGAGAAGGGCATCGTCGCCACCCTCGTCGACGAGCGGATGACACGCTCCGTGCTCGTCGAGGCGGCCGACGCGGGGACCGCGTACGAGGCCACCCGCATCATCGACGCACGCATCGACGAGCTGCGCGAGGTGGTGCGCGGTTGCAGCCGGTTCGCGGAGCTGATCGGCGTCCGGCACGAGATCACCGGTCATCTGCTCTTCATCCGCTTCGAGTTCAGCACCGGCGACGCCTCCGGCCACAACATGGCCACGCTCGCCTCCGACGCGCTGCTCGGCCACCTGTTGCAGACGATCCCCGGCATCGCCTACGGATCGATCTCCGGCAACTACTGCACGGACAAGAAGGCCACCGCCATCAACGGCCTGCTCGGCCGCGGCAAGAACGTGGTCACTGAACTGCTGGTGCCGCGTGACGTGGTCGAGGGCGTGCTGCACACCACGGCCGCCAAGATCGCCGAACTGAACCTCCGCAAGAACCTGCTCGGCACCCTGCTCGCGGGCGGCATCCGCTCGGCCAACGCCCACTACGCGAACATGCTGCTCGGCCTCTATCTCGCCACGGGCCAGGACGCGGCCAACATCGTCGAGGGCTCGCAGGGTGTCACGACCGCCGAGGACCGCGACGGCGACCTCTACTTCTCCTGCACGCTGCCGAACCTGATCGTCGGCACGGTGGGCAACGGCAAGGGACTCGGATTCGTGGAGACGAACCTGTCCCGGCTCGGCTGCCGTGCCGACCGTGCCCCCGGCGAGAACGCCCGCCGGCTCGCTGTGATCGTCGCGGCGACGGTGCTGTGCGGCGAACTCTCGCTGCTGGCGGCACAGACGAATCCGGGTGAGCTGATGCGCGCCCACGTCCTGCTGGAACGCGACAACAAGACCGCAAAGGTTGGTGTTTAGGGCATGACCACCCCCATCGGGATTCACGACCTGTCCTTCGCGACAGGCGAGTTCGTTCTCGAGCACACCGCGCTCGCCGCGCACAACGGGACCGAGATCGGCAAGTACCACCTGGGCATCGGCCAGGAGTCGATGAGCGTGCCCGCCGCCGACGAGGACATCGTGACGATGGCCGCCGCGGCCGCCGCGCCCATCGTCGCCCGGCACGGCACGGACCGCATACGGACCGTCGTCCTCGCCACCGAGTCCTCCATCGATCAGTCCAAGTCGGCAGGCGTCTACGTCCATACGCTGCTCGGGCTGCAGTCGGCGACGCGGGTCGTCGAACTGAAACAGGCCTGCTACGGGGCGACGGCGGCCCTGCAGTTCGCCATCGGCCTGGTGCGGCGCGACCCCGCGCAGCAGGTCCTGGTCATCGCCAGCGACGTCTCCAAGTACGAACTGGACAGCCCCGGCGAGGCGACGCAGGGCGCCGCGGCGGTGGCCATGCTCGTCGCCGCGGACCCGGCCCTCGTACGGATCGAGGACCCCTCGGGCCTGTACACCGCGGACGTCATGGACTTCTGGCGGCCCAACTACCGTGAGGCCGCGATCGTGGACGGCCACGAGTCCATCAGCGCCTATCTGCAGGCCCTCGAGGGTGCCTGGAAGGACTACTCGGAGCACGGCGGACGCGCGCCGCAGGAGTTCGCCGCGTTCTGCTACCACCAGCCGTTCACGAAGATGGCGACCAAGGCGCACCGCCACATGCTGAACTACTGCGGACTGGACACCGACGACGCGGCGGTCGCCGCCGCCACCGGTCCGACCACGGCCTACAACCGGGTCATCGGCAACAGCTACACCGCCTCCGTCTACCTGGGGCTCGCCGCTCTGCTCGACGGGGCCGACGACCTGACCGGCCGCCCCATCGGCTTCCTCAGTTACGGCTCGGGGTCCGTCGCCGAGTTCTTCGCCGGGGTCCCGGTCGCCGGGTACCGCGCCCACGTGCGCACCGAGGAGAACCACGCGGCGATCGCCCGCCGCAGGACGGTCTCCTACGCCGAGTACCGCGAGCTGCACGAGCGGTCCCTGCCTGTCGACGGCGGCGACCACGCCACCGCGGAGCAGACCACGGGCCCCTTCCGGCTCGCCGGGATCAGCGGCCACAAGCGGCTCTACACGAGACGCTAGATGACACACGAGGGGAGGGCAGTCGCATGACCGACGTCAGGATCCTCGGTACGGGCGCCTATCTGCCCGAGCGAGCTGTCTCCAACGACGAAGTGGGCGCGGCGGCCGGGGTCGACGACGCCTGGGTCGTCGGCAAGACCGGGATCCGCAGCCGCCGGTGGGCCGCCGACGGCCAGGCCACCTCGGACCTGGCCGTGGCGGCGGGACGGGCCGCGCTGGAGTCGGCCGGCCTCACCGCGGGCCAGCTGTCCGTGATCGTCGTCGCCACGTCCACGCCGGACCGGCCGCAGCCGCCCACCGCGGCGTACGTGCAGCGTGCGCTGGGCGCCGACGGCGCGGCCGTGTTCGACCTCAACGCCGTGTGTTCCGGCGGAATCTTCGCGCTCTGCGCGGCCGAGGGCGTGCTCGCGCGGCGCGGCGGCCACGCACTGGTCATCGGCGCCGACCTGTACTCGCGCATCCTGAACCGGGCCGACCGCAGGACGGTCGTCCTGTTCGGCGACGGTGCCGGCGCGATCGTGCTCGCGGCGGAGGGCGGAGGCCCGCGCATCCGCCATCTGGAACTGCAGTCGTTCGGCGAGGTGGCGGAGCTCATCGAGGTGCCCGGCGGCGGCAGCCGCCTGCCCCTGGACGAGGAGGCGCTGGCCGCGGGGGCGCAGTTCTTCACCATGGACGGGCGCGGTGTGCGCCGGTTCGTGTCGGACCATCTGCCGCGGCTGGTCAAGCAGTTCCTGCACGAGGCCGGCGCCGTGCCCGACGACATCCGTCACTTCGTCCCGCACCAGGCCAACGGTGTCATGCTGGACGCGCTCCACGCCGAACTGGCGCTGCCGAACGCCACCATGCACACGACGCTGCGGGAGTACGCCAACACCGGCAGCGCCTCCGTCCTGATCACGCTGGACGCGGCGCGACGCGAGGGCGCGTTCCGTCCCGGCGACCTGATTCTGCTGGCCGGGTTCGGTGGCGGCATGGCCGCGGGGCTGGCGCTCGTGGAGTGGTGAGTCACGTGCACGGAGAACGCCGGCCGCCCCGGGCAAGATGCCCGGGGCGGCCGGCGTTCCGGGAGCCCGTGTCATGACTCCGGCCGGATCAGGAGGAGGGGATCCAGTCCCGCTGGATGTGCGGCGTCCCGATGCCGAGCGCCTTCATGTGCTCGATCGGGTTGGTGTACTCGCGGCTCGCGGCGATCCTGCCGTCGCTCAGGGTGAAGCCGAGGATGAAGTGGTTGCGGTATCGGCCCTCGGGATAGCCCGGGAACCGGATCGTCCCCTCGCCCTCGCACTCGACCCAGATCACCGTGGGATCTTGCGTCTCGTAGAGATGGACGTCGGACCACTGCCAGTCGGGCAGCACCTCCAGGGCCAGCTCGCCGTGGTGCCGCAGCTTCTCGCGGCCGGCGACGACGATGGGCCGGCCGATGTCGGTGTAGAAGAGGGCCGCGGTGCCGTCCTCGGTGTAGAGCGTGTACCGCTCCAGGCGTTCCTCGACGGAGGTCGCCAGATACTGCTCCACGGCCCGCCGGTTGCGTGCCCGCAGGTCGTGGTGGTCGGTGAAAGCGGACGGCGAAGTGATGACGTCTCCCCGGAGGTCGGCGGGCTGGTGGGGCGGTTCGGCGGGACCGGTCACGGCTGCAGCCGGCTGATCTCCCAGCCGTCCCCGGAGCGCTCGTAGACGAGGCGTTCGTGCAGCCGGTCGGTGCCGTTGCCCCAGAACTCGATCGTGTCGGGCTCCAGGCGGTAGCCCACGAAGGTGGCCGGGCATGGCAGCGGACGCTGCGGCTCGCCCAGCTCCAGCGCCCGGGCCCGCAGCCGGGCGAAGTGTCCGAGGTCCTCCAGCGGCGCGCTCTGCCGGGAGGCCGCGGTCATCGCGTGCGTGAAGACCGCCCGCGCGTGCCACAGGGACTCCGCCTCGGTGTCGGACAGCCGGCCGACCGGGCCGGCGAAGGTGATCTGCTGGGTGGTCTCCCGCCAGTACAGCACCCCCGACGCCCAGGGGTTCTCCGCGAGTTCGCGGCCCTTGCGGCTGTCGGAGTGGGTGATGAAGACGATGCCGCCGTCGGTCACCTTGCTGATGGCCACGGTGCGCGAGGAGGCGCGGCCCCGCGCGTCCGCCGTGGCGAGGGCCAGCGCGCGGGGTTCGCGTACCCCGTTCGCGACGGCGTCCTCCAGCCAGGCGGACAGCAGCCCCATCGGTTCGGCGGGCGGCGCGATGAACTCGGGGAAGGGTACGGCGACGGTACCGGTGAGTGTTTCGGAGCGGGTGGCTCGGGTGGCTAGGGCGGTGCCGTTGTCAGACATGGAGTACCCCTTCGATGGTGAGGGAGCCGGATCCGGAGACCTCGACGGAGGTGACGTGGTCGCCGTCCCCGTGGACGAGCGCGCCCATGGGCGAGGGGCGGCCGATCTCGACGCCCTGAAGGATCTCGATGCGCTGCCCGTACGGGATCAGGCCGTGCCGGGCGAGATGGATGGCGATGGGGCCCGCCGCGGAGCCGGTGGCGGCGTCCTCGACGACTCCGTACGCGGGCGAGAACATCCGGTTGCGCCACGAACGGCCCTCGCCGGCGTAGCAGTTGGTGGCCATGTCGGGGAAGCGGGCCAGGGCGCGGTGGTCGGGGTCCAGCTTCGACAGGGCCTCGACGCTCTCGAGGCCGACAAGGACGTGGCGCGGCCCGTTGCGGTAGATCTCCACCGGCAGGAGGGAGCCGCTGATGCCGAGGGCCTCGAGAAGTTCGTCGGCGCGGTCGAAGGGTTCCCACACGGGCACCGGCTGTCGCATGCTCGCCCACACGGTCCTGCCGTCGGCGCGTTCCAGCTCGAAGGGGATCACCCCCATGCCGGTCTCGATCAGCAGCCGGTCGCCTTCGGTCCGGTCGCCGAGCGCGAGCGCGGTACCGAGCAACGGGTGCCCGGCGAACGGCAGTTCGTTGACCGGAGTGAAGATCCGTACCCGGGCGTCGTTGCCGGGCCGGCGCGGGCGGAGCACGAAGGTCGTCTCCGACAGGTTCATCTCGCGGGCGATGCGCTGCATCTGCTCACCGCTCAGGTCGTCGGCACCGAAGTACACCGCCACCGGGTTCCCGGTGAGAGGCTCCTGCCCGAAAGCGTCGACGACGACGTACGTATGCATCATCTCTCCCAGTCATGTGCTGTCGACGGGTGCCGGGCCGGCACCCGTCGGTGAGCGCCGGCCCGGTGGTTCAGGCCCGGCCGGCGGTCTCGGCGGGTGCGAGGAGTCCGGCCAGGCGTGTGCCCACGATCCTTGGTCCTTCCCGGGTCAGGACGGATTCCGGGTGGAACTGAAGAGAGGCGAACGAGGGCCCGCTGAGGGCGTGCACCTCCCCGGTGGCCGGGTCCTTGGCGACCCGGACCCGTCCCACGCCGGCCGCGCTGAACTCCTCGTCCCCGGCGACGAGCGCGAAGGTGTTGTAGAAGCCGACCTGTTCGGTGCCGCCGAACAGGTCGACCTCCCGCTGCACGCCCTGGTTGGGTGTCGCCCTGCGGCGCAGCGGCAGGCCCAGGCGCAGGCCGAGGACCTGGTGGCTGAGGCAGACGGCGAGGAAGGGACGCCGTTCGCGCAGCAGGGTGTCCACGGCGCGGTGCAGGTGCCGCATCTTGGGGTGCGCGGTCTCCTGCGGGTCGCCCGGCCCCGGCCCCATCACGATCAGGTCGTGCCCGTCGAAGGAGTACGGCTCGTCGAAGCGCCGGACCGTCACGCTCAGTCCGAGGGCCCGCAGTTGCTGGTCCAGCATGGACGTGAAGGTGTCCTCCGCGTCCACGACGAGGACGCTGCGCCCGGCCAGCTCCGGCCGGCCCGCTTCGTGCGCCTCGGCGCCGGTGAGCCAGAAGTCGGCGATGGACGCGTTGCGCAGTCCGAGGGCCCGGCGCACCACGGGATGGTCGCCGAAGCGTTCCGCCTCCTGTCCCGCGCCGAACGCCGCGACCAGGGCGGCGGCCTTGGCGCGGGTCTCCGCGGCCTCGGACGCCGGGTCCGAGTGGCGCACGATGGTGGCGCCCACGCCGATGTTGAGGCGCCCTTGCGCGCTGATGTCGGCGGTGCGGATCAGGATCGCGGAGTCCATCACCCGCTCACCGTCGTCGTCGCGTCCGATCAGCGCCGCCACGCCGCTGTAGTAGCCGCGTCCGCCGGGCTCGTACTGCGTGATGATGCGGCAGGCGCTCTCCAGCGGGCTGCCGGTGACGGTCGGCGCGAACATCGTCTCGTGCAGGATGTCGCGCACGTCGCGGCCGGTGCGTCCCTCGATGAAGTACTCGGTGTGCGCGACCTTGGCCATTTCCTTCAGGTAGGGGCCCACGACCCGGCCGCCGCCGGGGCAGATCCGGGCCATCATCTTGAGTTCCTCGTCGAGGACCATGTACAGCTCGTCGGTCTCCTTGCGGTCGTCGAGGAATTCCAGGACGCCCGAGAGGGTGGGGCCGGAGGACGGGTAGCGGTAGGTGCCGCTGATGGGGTTCATCACGGCGTTGCCGCCGCGCAGGCTGACGTGCCGCTCGGGCGAGGCTCCCACGAGGGTGCGGTCGCCGGTGTGGATGAGGAACGTCCAGTGGGCGCCGGACTCGTGCTGGAGCAGGCGGCGGAAGAGTGCGGGGGCGCTGCGCGGCCCGTACTCGGTGATGTCGGCGACGAAGGTGCGCTTGATGACGAAGTTCGCCCCCTCGCCGGTGCCGATCATCTCCTTGACGATGCGGCGCACCACGTCTTCGTAGGCGTCGTCGTCGACATCGAAGTCGCCGCCGGCCAGCCGGGTCGGTGTCTCGGGGATGCGGTCCAGCGCCTCCTGGAGCGGCAGCCGCTGCTGGCCGGTGACGGTCATCGCGATCAGGGGGGTGCCGTCGTCGGCGCAGGCGAAGCCGCGTTCGGTCAGCTGGCGGTAGGGCACGACGACGAGGACGTCGTGGTGCGCTCCGGACTCGTCCGCTTCCTTCCCGGACAGCGGGATGTCGGCCAGGGTGGCGGGCAGGGAGACCTCGCCGGTGAGCACTTCCACGGTCTCGCCCGTCGTGTGCGGGCGGTGCAGCAGCGCGTACGGCCGTCCCGTCCCGTCCAGTACGTGCGCGAGCAGGTCGGACGTCATGCGAACACCTCCTTGGCGGTGACGACGCGGGCGCAGCGCTCGGCGGCGTAGGTGAGCGCGCCGCGGTGGTACTCCTGCGAGAAGTCGGCGGTCGCGTCCGCGACCAGGAACGGCTGGATGTCGTGGGTGAAGGCCTCGACGGCGCTCGCGAGGACGCCGACGTGGGCGTAGACCCCGCACAGGATCAGCTGGTCGCGGCCCGCGGCCCGCATCCGCTCGAGCAGGTCGGTTCTGAAGAAGGCGCTGTAACGCCACTTGGTGAGCTGCCAGTCGTGCGGCGCGGGTGCGAGGGCGTCGACCACCTGGCGGTCCTCGGGCGCGGTCCGCATGCCCGGGCCCCAGAAGTCCTTGAGCAGGCCGCGCTGTTCGTCGGTCATGCCGCCGGGCTGTGCGGTGTAGGCGACGGGGACGCCGAGTCCTGCGCAGCGTTCGCGCAGGTCCGCCGCGTTGCGCACGAGGTCGTGGCGCAGCGGGTCGGGGAACGGCTCGAGGAAGTACCGCTGCATGTCGTGGACGAGGAGCACCGACCGGGCGGCGTCGGGCTCCCAGGACACGACGGCCGGCGGCAGATCGCCCTCGGCGGGCAGCGGGTAGGCGGGAATGGGAGGTATGCCGGTCATGGCTGGGGTTCCTGTTCCTGCTCGATGCGTGCGGCTCAGGCGGCCCATGCGGAGGCCACGGACACGGCCTGCCACGGGGTGAGCCGGGGGTCGCAGAACGAGGTGTAGCGCTCGCCCACGGTGGCGAGGCCGGCCTCGGTGCTGGCGCACTCGGTGACGTCGTCGGGCGTCGTCTCCAGGTGGACGCCGCCGGGGACACCGCCCGCCTCGCGTACGGCGGTCACGAAGCGGGACACCTCGAGCGCGAGGGTCTCCACCATCCGTGTCTTGTGGCCGCTGGGCGCGGTGACGGTGTTGCCGTGCACCGGGTCGGTCAGCCAGATGGCGGGATGTCCGGCGTCGCGCACCGCCTCGACGAGGCGCGGCAGCCGGTCGGCCACCTTGTCGACGCCCATCCGCGCGATGAGGGTGAGCTTGCCCGGGTCGCGCCACGCGTCGAGCCGTTCGCACAGTGCGACCAGCTCGTCGGGCTCCATGGTGGGGCCGACCTTGCAGGCCACGGGGTTGCTCACCTGGGAGAGCATGGCGACGTGGGCGCCGTCCAGCTGGCGGGTGCGTTCGCCGATCCACGGCCAGTGCGTCGAGCCGAGGAAGAGCCGGCCCTGACCGTCGGTGCGCAGCATGGGCACCTCGTAGTCGAGCAGCAGCGCTTCGTGGCTCGTCCACACCTGCGGGTGCACGACCTGGCGGCCGGCGCCGCGCTCGCGCCAGCCCAGGTGCTCGACCGCGTCGCTGGCGGCCATGTAGCCGGTGAGGATGCGCAGGGGGTCGGGGCGGCGGCTCTCGCTGTCCGCCTCCGGGGCGTTGACCATGTGCCCACGGAACACGGGGAGTTCGATGCCGTCGATGATCTCGGTCGGCCGGGACCTGGGCTTGGCGAACTGCCCGGCCATGCGTCCCGCGCGCAGCACGGGCTTGCCGGTGATCAGGCCGAGCGCCCCGGCGAGCAGGTCGAGCACCGCCACTTTGCGGGCGATGTGCTCGGGCCCGCATTCCTGCGGGTCCTCGGCGCAGTCGCCGGACTGCACGACCAGGGCCTCGCCGGCGGCCACGGTGCCGAGCAGGGTCCGCATGGTGGCGACGTCGTCGGCCTTCACGAGGGTGGGTCTCGCGGCAAGTGTCTCGCTCACCCGGTTCAGCTGGAGAAGGTCGCTCCAGTCGGGCTGTTGCAGTGCCCCGCGAACGCTGATCTCGCGGATGACGTCCTTCACGACGTCCTTCATTCCGTACTCCGATCCAACGGTGGTGTTGCTCGAGTGAGGTACGTCGTCCGTCAGGTCGGGATTCCCGTGCGTTTGATCTCGGGGACGGGAATTCCCAGGGCGCGCAACTGCTGGAATCCGTTCATGAATTCGCGCTGCCGTTTGATCTTTCCGTTCTCGAACTCGAACGAGTGCAGGAAGTGGTTCTCGTACCGGCCCTCGGGATAGTCCCCGAAGACGATCTTTCCGCGGCCGTCGCACTCGACCCAGAAGAAGTCGGGGTCGTCCGTCCCGAAGATCCGGATGTTGTACCACTCCCAGTCCGGGAAGCACGTGAGGGACCAGACGGCGTGCTCACCGAGGCGGTCCCGGCCGTGCGTGGCCACGGGTGTGCCGGTGTCGGTGGTCCACAGGCCGCCGATGCCGTCCTCGGTGAACAGTTCGTGGCGGCGCAGCCGGTCCTGTCCCAGGGTGTGCATGTACTGCTCGACGACCGCGCGGTTGTGGCGCCGTTTCTCGGTGTCGTCGGTGAATGGACGGGTGTCCACGGATTCGGACATGATGACCCCCTGTTATTTATCGGAAAGTGAAGGTGAATACAGGCGGAGGGGAATTCAGTGGATGCGTAGGTTGTCGAGGTACGAGGTCACGTTGCGCCGGGTCTCGGGCACGCTGTCACCGCCG
>NZ_BAAATS010000057.1:28189-133209 GCF_039533535.1 Streptomyces kunmingensis | reverse complement strand
CCGCTCCCGCGGCCTCCGCCGCGTCGGGACCCGCTCCCGCCGCCTCCGCCGCCTCCGCCCCCTTGAGCAGGACCGAAAGCAGCCGGACCGCACCTCGTTTGTGCAGGGGGTCGTTGCCGTTGCCGCACTTGGGGGACTGGATGCAGGAGGGGCAGCCGGCTTCGCATTCGCAGGAGGCGATGGCAGCGCGGGTGGCGGTCAGCCACTCCTGGGCGGTGTGGAAGGCGCGTTCGGCGAAGCCCGCCCCGCCGGGGTGGCCGTCGTAGACGAAGACCGTGGGGAGCAGCGTGTCCGGGTGGAGGGGGATCGAGACGCCGCCGATGTCCCAGCGGTCGCACGTGGCGAAGAGGGGGAGCATGCCGATGGAGGCGTGTTCGGCGGCGTGCAGGGCGCCGCCGAGGATCTCGGGGTTGATGCGGGCGGCGTCGAGCTGGTCCTCGGTGACCGTCCACCACACGGCGCGGGTGCGCAGCGTACGAGGAGGGAGGTCGAGCTTGGTCTCGCCGAGGACCTCGCCGGTGATGAGGCGGCGGCGGAGGTAGCCGACGACCTGGTTGGTGACCTCGACCGAGCCGTAGCACAACCGGCCCTCGCCCCAGGGGACTTCGACGTCCGTCTCCAGGATGGAGATGGCCGTGGTGTCGCGGGCGGTGGTGGAGTAGGTGGGGTTGCCGGGTTCGACGAGGGCGACGTCGTCGTCGAGGTCGAGGTGGGTCACCACGTACGTGCGGCCCTGGTGGAGGTGGACCGCGCCGTCGTGGACGGTCGTGTGGGCGGAGGCGGCGTCGACCGTGCCGAGGAGCCGGCCCGTGGCTGCCTCGACGATCTGGACGGGGTTGCCGCCCTCGCCGCGGATGTCGGCCAGGTCGGCGGCGGACTCGCGACGCGTCCAGTGCCAGGCCTTCACCCGGCGGCGGAGCAGTTTCGCCGCTTCGAGCTGCGGGAGGAGTTCCGTCGTCGTCGGACCGAACAGCTCCACGTCGGGCTCGGTCAGCGGGAGTTCGGCCGCGGCGGCGCACAGGTGCGGGGCGAGGACGTACGGGTTGTCGGGGTCCAGGACCGTCGACTCGACCGGCTGGTCGAAGAGGGCTTCGGGGTGGTGGACCAGGTAGGTGTCCAGGGGGTCGTCGCGGGCCACGAGGACGGCGAGAGCGCCCTGGCCCGAGCGCCCGGCGCGGCCCGCCTGCTGCCACAGGGAGGCGCGGGTGCCCGGGTAGCCGGCGATGACGACGGCGTCCAGGCCGGAGACGTCGATGCCGAGTTCGAGGGCGGTGGTGGCGGCGAGGCCGAGGAGCTCGCCGGAGTGCAGGGCGGCTTCGAGGGCGCGGCGTTCCTCCGACAGGTAGCCGCCACGGTAGGCGGCCACGCGGCGGACCAGGGAGCGGTCGATCTCGGCGAGGCGCTCCTGGGCGATGACCGAGATCAGTTCGGCGCCGCGGCGGGACCGTACGAACGCGACCGAGCGGACGCCCTGCACGGTCAGGTCGGTGAGCAGGTCCGCGGTCTCGGCGGTGGCGGTGCGGCGGACCGGGGCGCCCTTCTCGCCCTGCATCTCGGTGAGAGGAGGCTCCCAGAGGGCGAAGACGAGCTCGCCGCGGGGCGAGGCGTCGTCGGCGACCTCGACGACCGGCAGACCCGTCAGACGGCCCGCTGCGACCGCCGGCTCGGCCGCCGTGGCCGAGGCGAGGAGGAAGACCGGGGAGGAGCCGTAGCGGGCACACAGGCGGCGCAGGCGGCGCAGCACCTGGGCGACGTGCGATCCGAAGACGCCGCGGTATGTGTGGCACTCGTCGATGACGACGTACTTCAGGGCTTTCAGGAAGGAGGACCAGCGCGGGTGCGAGGGCAATATGCCGCGGTGCAGCATGTCGGGGTTGGTGAGGACGTAGTTGGCGTACTGCCGTACCCACTCGCGTTCTTCGAACGGGGTGTCGCCGTCGTAGACCGCGGGACGGATCGACGTGCCGAGCGGTTGTGAAAGTTCCTTCACCGATCGGCACTGGTCCGCGGCGAGCGCCTTGGTCGGGGAGAGGTACAGGGCGGTCGCGCCGCGCCCGTTCGGCGCCTCGGATCCTTCGAGGAGCTTCGAGAGGACCGGGACCAGGTAGGCGAGGGACTTGCCGGAGGCCGTGCCGGTGGCGACGATCACCGACTCGCCGTCCAGGGCGTGCTCCGCCGCACGGGCCTGGTGTGCCCACGGGTGTTCGATTCCCGCTTCCTGTACGGCCGCGATGACCTCGGATCTAATCCGATCCGGCCAGACTGCATGACGACCGGGGCGAGGGGGCAAGTGCTCCGTATGAGTGATGCGCGCAGCCCTGTTCGGACCCGAGGCGAGCCGCTCCAGAACCGCCCCGGGAGAGGGGCGGGAGGCAGCGGACGACAGGGGTCGATCGGGTCGGTGTTTCTTGGCCATCGGCACCGAGTGTGTCACTGGCGTGACGGACAATGCCTCCAAGGCGTCGTGCACGCCTGCCGGTAAGTGATTGAATGCCATCGCGGCTGGCGAACCGTCCCGGGGGATCAAGCCGAGGTATCCCCGAGGGGCGACCGCTCGATAGCAAGGTGCTGGAGGATCCGTGGACCTGTCCCTGTCGACCCGTACCGTCGGCGATCGTACGGTCGTCGAGGTCGGTGGCGAAATCGATGTATATACCGCGCCCAAGCTGCGCGAGCAGCTGGTCGAGCTGGTGAACGACGGCAGTTTCCACCTTGTCGTCGACATGGAGGGCGTGGACTTCCTCGACTCCACCGGGCTCGGCGTGCTGGTCGGCGGCCTGAAGCGGGTGCGTGCCCATGAGGGCTCGCTGCGCCTGGTCTGCAACCAGGAGCGCATTCTCAAGATCTTCAGGATCACGGGCCTGACCAAGGTGTTCCCCATTCACACCTCGGTCGAGGAAGCCGTCGCGGCGACCGACTGATCGACTTCGATCAGGCCGATCCGGTAGATCGCTTGATGGCGGGGATCGGGCCTTGGCCGGCCCGGTCCCCGAGAGCACGCCCGTACGTCCGAGGGGGATGCATGGCCACCGTCGAACTCCGCTTCAGCCCTCTGCCCGAGCACGTCAGGACGGCCCGCCTCGTGGCGGCCGCGGTGGCGCGCAGGGCGGGCGTGGACGAGGCGGTCCTCGACGAGGTCAGGCTCGCCGTCGGCGAGGCGTGCACCCGCGCCGTGGGGCTGCACCAGAGCAGTGACATCGCGGCGCCGGTCCGGGTGGCGCTGATCGAGGAGGAGAAGCAGTTCTCCATCGAGGTCGGTGACGAGGCTCCCCGTACGGTGGCCGATCCCGGTGCACCCGGCTCCGGTGGCGGCGAGGAGCTCGAGGCGGAGGGCGAGGACGAGATGGGTCTCGCCGTCATCAGTGGCCTCGTGGACGACGTAGAGGTCACCGCCGACGAGTCCGGAGGTCTCATTCGGATGACTTGGCCGACCACGCCGTTGACGCTCCCGTAGTTTCCCCCAGCGCTTCGCGCTGATCTTCGTAGAGGTGCCGGTCACGTTGCCGTAGAGGTTCCGTACCCGCCCTCGCAGAGGTCCCCTTCACGTCTTCGTAGAGGTCCGTTCGTCCCCGTGGCGAACCGGGCCTCTTCTGTTTTTCCGGAATTTTCCCCTCGCTAATTCCTAGATCAGGGATCTTCGATAATGCCTTGAGGGCGTTATCAAATTTCCCCCTGACGTGGCCTGACCGGTGTCCGTCGATCATTTGACGGGTAGCAGACCGGGTGGCAGAAGAAGAACATCAACGTTTGCCGCGCACTGTTTTGATCAGGTTCCGCTCCCTACAATCCGTCCACATCTTGAGCTCAGCCCAAGCGTCAAGGAGGACGAATGGCGGAGCCCTCTACCTTCGCAGCCGCAGTCCTGACGGACGACAACCGTCTGATCGTGATCATCATCGCCGTCGTCGCGCTCGCGGCGCTCGCCGTGGCCGGAGTCCTGGTGCGCCAGGTGCTCGCGGCCGGTGAGGGAACGGATTCCATGAAGAAGATCGCGGCCGCGGTCCAGCAAGGCGCAAAAGCCTATCTGGGCCGACAGTTGCGCACCCTCGGCATTTTCGCCGTCGTGGTGTTCTTCCTGCTCATGCTGCTTCCGGCGGACGACTGGAATCAGCGCGCGGGGCGTTCGATCTTCTTCTTGATCGGCGCCGGATTCTCGGCGACCACCGGCTATATCGGAATGTGGCTCGCGGTGCGCAGCAATGTGCGTGTCGCCGCCGCGGCCCGGGAAGCAACGCCGGCGGAAGGCGAGCCGGAAAAGGATCTCACCGCCGTCTCGCACAAAGCCATGAAGATCGCTTTCCGCACGGGCGGCGTCGTCGGCATGTTCACGGTGGGGCTCGGTCTGCTCGGCGCCTCGTGTGTCGTGCTCGTCTACGCGGCCGACGCGCCCAAGGTCCTCGAGGGATTCGGGCTCGGCGCCGCGCTGATCGCGATGTTCATGAGGGTCGGCGGCGGCATCTTCACCAAGGCCGCCGACGTCGGAGCCGACCTGGTCGGCAAGGTCGAACAGGGCATTCCGGAGGACGACCCGCGCAACGCCGCGACGATCGCCGACAACGTGGGCGACAACGTCGGGGACTGCGCGGGCATGGCCGCCGACCTCTTCGAGTCCTACGCCGTCACGCTGGTCGCCGCGCTGATCCTCGGCAAGGCGGCCTTCGGCGACGCCGGACTCGCGTTCCCGCTGATCGTGCCCGCGATCGGCGTCATCACGGCGATGATCGGCATCTTCGCCGTCGCGCCCCGCCGCGCCGACCGCAGCGGGATGAGCGCCATCAACCGCGGATTCTTCATCTCCGCGCTGATCTCGCTCGCCCTGGTGGCCGTGGCCGTCTTCGTGTACCTCCCGGGGAAGTACGCCGACCTGGACGGCGTCACCGACGCGGCGATCCGCGTCAAGGACGGCGACCCGCGGATCCTCGCGGTCGTCGCCGTGGCCATCGGCATCGTGCTCGCCGCACTGATCCAGCAGCTCACCGGCTACTTCACCGAGACGACCCGGCGCCCGGTCAAGGACATCGGCAAGACGTCACTGACCGGACCCGCGACCGTCGTGCTCGCGGGAATCTCCCTCGGCCTCGAATCGGCGGTCTACACGGCGGTGTTGATCGGGCTCGGCGTGTACGGGGCGTTCCTGCTCGGCGGTACGTCGATCATGCTCGCGCTGTTCGCGGTCGCGCTGGCCGGCACCGGGCTGCTCACCACCGTCGGCGTCATCGTGGCGATGGACACCTTCGGGCCGGTCTCCGACAACGCACAGGGCATCGCCGAGATGTCCGGCGACGTACAGGGGGCGGGCGCGCAGGTGCTCACCGACCTGGACGCCGTCGGCAACACGACGAAGGCCATCACCAAGGGCATCGCCATCGCCACGGCTGTGCTCGCGGCCGCAGCGCTGTTCGGCTCGTACCGTGACGCGATCCTCACCGCGGCCAGGGACGTGGGGGAGAAAGTCGGCGACGGCGGGCCGATGAACCTCGTGATGGACATCTCCCAGCCGAACAACCTGGTGGGCCTCATCGCCGGAGCCGCGGTGGTGTTCCTCTTCTCCGGGCTCGCCATCAACGCCGTATCGAGGTCGGCGGGTTCGGTGGTCTACGAGGTGCGGCGGCAGTTCCGCGAGCACCCCGGGATCATGGACTACACGGAGGAGCCGGAGTACGGGCGCGTCGTCGACATCTGCACCAAGGACGCGCTCAGGGAGCTCGCCACGCCCGGGCTGCTCGCCGTCATGGCGCCGATCGCGATCGGCTTCACGCTCGGCGTCGGCGCGCTGGGCGCCTACCTCGCCGGCGCCATCGGCACCGGCACGCTGATGGCCGTCTTCCTCGCCAACTCGGGCGGTGCCTGGGACAACGCGAAGAAACTCGTCGAGGACGGGCACCACGGCGGCAAGGGCAGCGAGGCCCATGAGGCCACGGTGATCGGTGACACGATCGGGGACCCGTTCAAGGACACCGCGGGGCCCGCGATCAACCCGCTGCTGAAGGTGATGAACCTCGTCGCGCTGCTCATCGCGCCCGCGGTCGTCAAGTTCAGCTACGGGGACGACGCGAGCGTGCCCGTACGGGTCGCGGTCGCCGTCGTCTCGCTCGGCGTCATCATCGGCGCGGTGTACGTCTCCAAGCGGCGCGGCATCGCGGTCGCCGACGACAACGGGAACGGCGACAACGGTTCGGGGCGGGTGCCGAAGCCGGCGGATCCGGCCGTGGCACCGTCCCGTACGTAGCGGCGTATCGAGCGATCGTTTCAGCAGTTGGCCTCAACAGTTGGTCTCAACGGCTGGTCTCAACGGCTGGTCTCAACAGATGGGCGGGCAGCGGCGCTTGACGGGCTGTCCGCCCATTGTTGTGTCCGCTCCCGCGCCACCTGCGCCTTCTGAACTCGTCCGCGATCCGTGCGTACTTCTTCCGTGAGCCTTCTCTCCCTTGGTGCAAATGGCTGCTAAAGGTCAACAAAGCGGTCTTATGGGGCGCCCGAGGTGCGATTGTCGTGTGCCCGGCGTGTAAGTTCCGGGGCCGAGAGCCATGGAAGGGACCGATCCGGTGAACAAGAAGCTTGCCGCCGCACTGTCCGGCGGTGCGGTACTGGTACTGGCCTTGTCGGGCTGCGGTGACGACGGCAACGAGAAGCTGGACTCCTGGGCCAAGCAGGTCTGCGACAAGGTCCAGCCGCAGGCGAAGAAGATCGAGTCTGCCAACGCCGCGATCCAGAAGGAGACGTCCGACAACAGCGCGCCGGCCGTCGTCCAGAAGACGGACTCGAAGGCGTTCCAGGACATGTCCGACGCGTACAAGGCGATCGGTGACGCCGTCGACAAGGCGGGCGCTCCGAATGTCGACGGCGGTGAGAAGAAGCAGCAGGACGCCGTCAAGGAGCTGGACAAGATCTCGACGTCCTACGCCGATCTGCGCAAGCAGGTCGACAAGCTGGACACCGGTGACCAGGCGAAGTTCGCCGAGGGCCTCAAGAACATCGCGGGCGAGCTCGCCAAGCTGAGCCAGTCCGGGAGCGACGCCCTGAAGAACCTGGAGGAGGGCGACGTGGGCAAGGCGATGGCCAAGCAGGAGAGCTGCAAGAGCGCGTCCGCCACGCCGTCGGGCTCCTAGTCCGGACCGGTCCGGTCCTGCCTGAGCAGGCCTCTTTTCCGACGCCCCCCGGCGTTGCGGTTCTGCCGCAGCACCGGGGGCGTCGTCGTTTCCCGTGCCTCGGGCGGGTGCACTACGCCCGCGCGCGGCCGGTCGGCGTCACAATGGAGGCGTGAGTTCTTCCGTTTCCGCCACGCTGCCCGCCGCTGACCGTCACGACGTCGCCGCCTCGCTGCGCGCCGCCCTGCTCGCCGCCGAGTTCACCGCCGACGGGCTGCTCGAACTGCTCGGGGCGCCCGCCTACGCGGCGCTCGCGCGCAGCGAGACCGTGCCCGCCCTGCGCGCCACCCGGGGGGACTCGCCCCTGGAGACGCTCGTGCGGCTCTTCCTGCTGCAACAGCCCGTGCCGCGCGAACGCGTCGCCGGGGTACTGCCCCTCGACGCGTGCCGGGAGAGCGGCTGGCTGCGCGAGATCGGTGACGAGGTGAGCGCGACCGTCGACGTACGCCCGTACGGCGGACCCGACGGCGAGGACTGGTTCATCGTGTCCGACCTGGGCTGTGCGGTCGGCGGCGCCGGCGGCATCGGCAGCCACGACGAGGGCGTCGTGCTCGGCGTCGGCGGGGCGTCCACCACGCTCGCCGGCATCACCGTGCGCACGCCCGTCGCCGCCGCCCTCGACCTCGGCACCGGCTCCGGGATCCAGGCGCTGCACGCGGCGCGGCACGCCACGCAGGTCACCGCGACCGACCTCAACTCCCGCGCCCTGCACATCACCGCGCTCACGCTCGCCCTGTCCGGGGTGCCCGCCGCCGAGCTGCGCGAGGGCTCGCTGTACGAACCCGTGGGCGACGCGACGTACGACCTGATCGTGTCCAATCCGCCCTTCGTCATCTCGCCCGGAGCGCGGCTCACGTACCGCGACGGCGGGATGGGCGGGGACGATCTGTGCCGCTCGCTCGTTCAAGGGGCGGGGGAGCATCTGAACGAGGGGGGATACGCCCAGTTCCTCGCCAACTGGCAGCACGTGGAGGGGGAGGAGTGGACCGAGCGGCTGCGCTCGTGGGTGCCGCGCGGCTGCGACGCCTGGATCGTGCAGCGCGAGGTGCAGGACATCACGCAGTACGCCGAGCTGTGGCTGCGCGACGCCGGTGATCACCGCACGGACCCGGCCGAGTACGCGGCCCGGTACGACGCGTGGCTCGACGAGTTCGAGGCTCGTAAGGTGACGGCCGTCGGCTTCGGGTGGATCACGCTCAGGAAGAGCGCCTCCGCGGCCGAGGAGCCCTCGATCGTCGTCGAGGAGTGGCCGCACCCCGTCGAGCAGCCGCTCGGCTCCACGGTCCGGGCGCACTTCGAGCGGGTCGACTGGCTCCGCACGCACGACGACGCGGCGCTGCTCGAGGCCTCCTTCCTGCTCGCCGGAGAGGTCGTGCAGGAGCAGGTCGGGCTGCCGGGCGCCGAGGACCCCGAGCACGTCGTGCTGCGGCAGGGGCGCGGGATGCGCCGGGCGACGAAGGTGGACACGGTCGGCGCCGGGTTCGCGGGCGTGTGCGACGGGACGCTGAGCGCCGGGCGGATCCTGGACGCCATCGCGCAACTGGTGGGCGAGGAGCAGGTATTGCTCCGCGACCGGACTCCGGCCCAGATCCGTACGCTGATCGAGCAGGGTTTCCTGAAGCCCGCCGGACGCGCCGGATAGGTCTCTTCGCGTCACACCGATCCGCGCCTTGTACCGACCCTCGCCTTGTACCGGCCTTCGCCTGGTGCTGCCCGGGAGTTCACCCGGGGTTCCCCCGCCCGTGTCAGCGTCCGGCCTGGGCGGCGCGAGCCGTCCCGGAGTCGGGGAGGCAAGGCGATGGAGAGTGCACCTGCGGTCTTCGCGGGCACGGTGTTCGCGTTGTTCGGCGTAGGACTTGTGGTGTGGACGGGCGCGCGGACGGTGCACCGGGAGCCGGTGGTGTACGGCGCGCGCCCCGTGGCGTCGGCGGTGGTCGCCGGAGCGGTCGGCCTCGGCTGCCTGGCGCTCGCGGCGTGGTGTTTCGGCCAGACCTGACGTGCACCGGGCTTGACGCTGCCTCACCCGCAGCAGGACATACGGCGACGCCCGCCTCCGGAGTGATCCGGGGCGGGCGTCGGCGCGTACAGAAACGTACGAGCACGTACAGAAACGTACGACTCCGTACGGGAACGTACGTGAACGTTCGGCGCAGGGCGTCAGCGCAGGACGCGGCCCTGGGCGTCCGTACGGTCGTTGCTCGTGAGGAACAGGATGCCGTCGATGAAGCCCCACAGGCCACCGGCGCCACAGGTCAGGACGGAGACGACGAGCTGCCAGACGCCGATCTTGGTGTCGCCCACGTAGAAGCGCCCGATGCCGAACGAGCCGAGGAAGATGCCGAGCAGACCGGCGACCATCTTCTGCTTGTCGGAGTACGGGCGGCCCTGCGGGTCGACGCCGAACGGGGCCTCGGGCGTGGCGCCGGGGAAGGGCTGGGACATGGGAGTTGCTCCTAGGGACGGAAAAACCGGCGCGACGACGCGAGCCGGTGAGCGGAAGAATCCGAGGGCGACGCACCGGTGGGGACACGGCGTGGCCTCGGGACAACGAAGCGTAGAGGGGGATACCCGGGTGGCATGGTCCTGGGGCACCGATCGTGGCAAGTTCGTGACCTTGCGCGCAGGATGGTGACGTCGCGTCAGATCACGTTGCGCAGCACGGACCACACCACGGCGACGCCGAGCAGGCCGAGTTGGACGCGGGTGTTCGGGACGGGCCGCCACCGGCGCCCCCGCAGCCCTTCGTACAGCCAACACCCCAGCAGATAAAGGACGAACGGGGTAGCGGCCAGCAGCAGCGCGTTGTCGTGCCAGGCGGTGACGAGGTCGCCGTGCAGCACGTCGTACGCCATGCGGGTGCCGCCGCAGCCGGGGCAGAGCAGCCCGGTGAGCGCGCGGAACGGGCAGCCCGGCAGCCAGTGTCCGGGCTCGTGCGGGTCGGTGCCGTAGAGGTACGCGGCCCCGGCGGCCCCGGCGGCGAGCACCATGAGAGGTGCCGCGGCCGGGGCGCGGGGTGCGGTACGCGAAGAGGCCGCCACTATGAACGGAGGATGCGGCCCTGCGCGTCGGTCGTGTTGCTGCCGGCGAGCATGACGATGCCGTCGATGAAGCCCCACATACCGCCGATGCCGCAGGTCAGCACGCCGACGAGGAGCTGGCCGACGGCCAGTCCCGTGTGGCCGGTGTAGAAGCGGCCGACGCCGAACGTGCCCAGGAAGATGCCGAGCAGACCGGCCGTCATCTTGGACTTGTCCGAGTACGGGCGGCCGTAGGGGTCGTAGCCGTACGGCGCCATCGGGTCGTAGGCGACGGGCATGCCCGGCTGGGGCTGGGGCGGGTAGCCGCCGCCGGCCGGCGCGGAGCCCGGGTAGGGGTAGCCGTAGTTGGGCTGACCGCCCTGCGGCGGCTGGCCGGGCTGGCCCGGAGCGGCGCCGTATCCGGGCTGCGCGCCCTGCTGCGGGTAGCCGTACGGGTTCGCGCCCGGCTGCTCCTGCGGGGGCTGCTGGCCGTAGGGATTGCTGTCGGACATGGGGATGCTCCTGGGTCGGGATGCCGGTGGGGACGGACCGGGGCTTCCCTCGGGCTCCCCCAGCCTCCCGTCATCTTGTCAGGGCCAGATAAGGGAGTGGAGTGAGGGAGCACGGATAGAAGCGCAATGGAAACGCTCGTGACAGGAACGTGCCAGTCCGTGGTACGCACAGTGATCCCGTGACTACCCGGAGGCGATGCCTCCGCTCGTCGGAGGTGAGGCGTCCGCTCCCTGGAGGTGAGGCGTCCGCTCCCCGGTCCGGGGGCAGGATCACGAGGAGTCGGGTTACCGTTCCGAGTGGCTGCTGCGTGCTTTTCCCGTTTGACACACCGGCGGGAGGTACCGTCACACTCCGCAGCAGTGCTGTTGCTACCGACGGGACACCGTCACAAAACGGCCCCAACCGCCGACCGGAGAGAAGAGCGAAGTTGTCCCCGACCAGCGAGACCGCACAGGGCGGCCGCCGACTCGTCATCGTCGAGTCGCCCGCCAAGGCGAAGACGATCAAGGGCTATCTCGGCCCTGGGTACGTCGTCGAAGCGAGCGTCGGGCACATCCGCGACCTCCCCAGCGGCGCGGCCGAAGTTCCCGAGAAGTACACCGGTGAGGTACGCCGCCTCGGAGTGGACGTCGAACACGACTTCCAGCCGATCTACGTCGTCAACGCCGACAAGAAGGCGCAGGTCAAGAAGCTCAAGGACCTGCTGAAGGATTCCACCGAACTCTTCCTCGCCACCGATGAGGACCGCGAGGGCGAGGCCATCGCGTGGCACCTCCTTGAGGTCCTGAAGCCCAAGGTTCCCGTCCACCGGATGGTTTTCCACGAGATCACCAAGGACGCGATCCGCAGCGCCGTCGCCAACCCGCGCGAGCTCAACAAGCGCATGGTCGACGCCCAGGAGACCCGCCGCATCCTCGACCGTCTCTACGGCTACGAGGTCTCGCCGGTCCTGTGGAAGAAGGTCATGCCGAAGCTGTCGGCGGGCCGCGTCCAGTCCGTGGCCACCCGCCTCGTCGTCGAGCGGGAGCGCGAGCGCATCGCCTTCCGCTCCGCCGAGTACTGGGACCTGACCGGCACCTTCGCGACCGGCAGGGCCGGGGACCTCTCCGACCCGTCGTCGCTCGTCGCGCGCCTCAGCGCGGTCGACGGCAAGCGCATCGCGCAGGGCCGCGACTTCGACTCGCTCGGCCAGATCAAGGGCGGGAACTCGGCGAACACGCTGCACCTGGACGAGGCCAATGCCCGCGCGCTGGCCGCCGCCCTGGCGGACACGCGGTTCGCCGTGCGCTCCGTCGAGTCCAAGCCGTACCGCCGCTCGCCGTACGCCCCCTTCCGTACGACGACGATGCAGCAGGAGGCCTCGCGCAAGCTCGGCTTCGGTGCGAAGGCGACCATGCAGGTGGCGCAGAAGCTGTACGAGAACGGCTTCATCACCTATATGCGTACGGACTCCACCACCCTGTCGGACACGGCCGTCTCGGCGGCTCGTGCGCAGGTCACGCAGTTGTACGGCGCCGACTACCTCCCCGACAAGCCGCGCACGTACGCCGGCAAGGTGAAGAACGCGCAGGAGGCGCACGAGGCGATCCGCCCCTCCGGCGACCGCTTCCGTACGCCTGCCGAGACCGGTCTGAGCGGCGACCAGTTCAAGCTGTACGAGCTGATCTGGAAGCGCACCGTCGCCTCCCAGATGAAGGACGCCGTCGGCAACTCGGTCACCGTGAAGATCGCCGGCCGGTCCTCCGACGGCCGCGACGCCGAGTTCAGCGCGTCCGGCAAGACGATCACCTTCCACGGCTTCCTCAAGGCCTACGTCGAGGGCGCGGACGACCCGAACGCGGAGCTGGACGACCGCGAGCGCCGTCTTCCGCAGGTCTCCGAGGGCGACCCGCTGACCGCCGAGGAGCTCTCGGTCGACGGCCACGCGACCAAGCCCCCGGCCCGGTACACCGAGGCCTCGCTGGTCAAGGAGCTGGAGGATCGCGAGATCGGCCGTCCGTCGACGTACGCGTCGATCCTCGGCACGATCCTCGACCGGGGCTACGTCTTCAAGAAGGGGACCGCGCTGGTCCCCTCCTTCTTGTCGTTCGCCGTCGTGAACCTGCTGGAGAAGCACTTCGGCCGGCTCGTCGACTACGACTTCACCGCGAAGATGGAGGACGACCTCGACCGCATCGCGCGGGGCGAGGCGCAGTCCGTGCCGTGGCTGCGGCGCTTCTACTTCGGCGGTGAGGGCTCGGGCGACGCCAGCGCGGCCGACGCGGGCAACGGGGACGGCGACCACCTCGGCGGCCTCAAGGAGCTCGTGACGGACCTGGGCGCGATCGACGCCCGCGAGGTCTCGTCCTTCCCGGTCGGCAACGACATCGTGCTCCGTGTCGGGCGTTACGGCCCCTACATCGAGCGCGGCGAGCGCGACTCCGAGAACCACCAGCGCGCCGACGTCCCCGAGGACATCGCCCCCGACGAGCTGTCGGTGGAGTACGCGGAGGAACTGCTCGCCAAGCCGAGCGGCGACTTCGAGCTGGGCACGGACCCGGCCAGCGGCCACCAGATCATCGCCAAGGACGGGCGCTACGGTCCGTATGTCACCGAGGTGCTCCCCGAGGGCACCCCGAAGACCGGCAAGAACGCGGTGAAGCCGCGGACCGCCTCGCTCTTCAAGACCATGTCGCTCGACACGGTGACGCTGGAAGACGCCCTGAAGCTGATGTCGCTGCCGCGCGTGGTGGGGGCCGACGCCGAGGGCGTCGAGATCACCGCGCAGAACGGGCGGTACGGGCCGTACCTGAAGAAGGGCACGGACTCGCGGTCCCTGCAGACCGAGGACCAGCTCTTCTCCATCACGCTCGAAGAGGCGCTGGAGATCTACTCCCAGCCCAAGCAGCGTGGGCGCGCGGCCGCCAAGCCGCCGCTGAAGGAGCTCGGCGAGGACCCGGTCAGCAAGAAGCCGGTCGTCGTGAAGGACGGCCGCTTCGGGGCGTACGTCACCGATGGCGAGACGAACGCCACGTTGCGCTCCGGCGACTCCGTGGAGGAGCTCACACCCGAGCGCGGCTTCGAGCTGCTCGCGGAGAAGCGGGCCAAGGGGCCTGCCAAGAAGGCTGCCGCCAAGAAGGCCCCGGCGAAGAAGGCACCCGCCAAGAAGGCCGCTGCCAAGAAGACCGCGGCCAAGACGACCACTACTAAGAAGGCCGTCGCCAAGAAGGCGCCCGCGAAGAAGGCGACTTCGGCCGAGTAGGCGGAGCAGGCCGCGTAGGTCGAGTCGGCCGGGTTCGGCCCGGCGAGCAGTACGCGGCTTATGTGGAGGAGACGCCTCCGGGTTCGGTGCCCGGAGGCGTCCGTTTGTTCGGGTGGGCGCCCGGACTGTCGGTCCGTCCCGATAGGCTGGACGAATGACCCGTGCCGAGCAGCCAACGGCCCCCCACACGGCCCCAGACGACGCCCTGGTAGCGGACTCCAGGGAGCGCGCCGTGCGCGCACTCCTGCGTGAACCTCAGTTGAAGCGACTGTGGTCCGCACAGCTCGTAGGCGGGGTCGGTGATGTACTCGGGCTGCTTGTGCTCGTGGTGCTCGCGCTACAGGCGGCCATCGCACAGGGCTCGTTCGGCGGCGGGTACCGGGGCGTGGCCTTCGCCGTCGCCGCGGTGTTCGGGGCGCGCATCCTCTCGACGCTGCTGTTCGGCGCCGTCCTGCTCGGACCGCTGACCTCGCTGACGACCCCGGGCGGCCCCCTCGACCGGCGCTGGACCATGGTCGGCGCCGACGGACTGCGGGCCGCGCTGCTGATCGTCGCGCCGCTGTGGATCGACTGGACCCCGGACAACGCACCGGCGCTGCTCCTCGTCACCGCCTTCGTCGTCGGTGTCGCCGAGCGGTTCTGGACCGTCGCCAAGGAGAGCGCCGCGCCGGCCCTGCTGCCCGCGCCGCCCCTGGAGGGCGCGGCCGTGCGACCGTTGCCGGACCACATGGACGCACTGCGCCGGCTCTCCCTGCGGACCGGCTTCGTGGCGATCCCGCTGGCCGCCGCCGTACTCGTACTCGTCACGCTGATCCAGAACCTGATCGGCGCGGGCGTCGACTGGTTCGCACAGCACCAGGTCGCGCTGTCGTCGTACGTGAGCGCCGGGCTGTTCGCCGCCTCGCTGTCCGTCGTCTTCTTCCTCGAACTTCCCGGCGCGCAGACCCCGCGCGCGCGGTCGCCGCTCGAAGGACTGCGCCGCCCGAAGACCGGCAGCGGTGTCGACAAGGGCCGTACGGGCGCGATCCCGCTGCTCGTCGTCGCCTGCGCCGCCGTCGCCGCGGCGATCGCGGCCGCCGTCGCCGTGTCCGTGCTGCACGCCAAGGACCTGGGCGGTGGCCCGGTCACGTTCGGGCTGCTCGTCCTCGGTCTGACCGGCGGCACCGTCGTCGGCATCCGCACCGCGCCGACCGTGCTGCCGGCGCTCTCCCGGCGCCGCCTTCTCGCGCTCGTCATCGCGCTCACCGGTATCGCGCTGCTCGCCGCCGGGCTCGTCCCCGACGTGACGACCGTGATCCTCGTCTCCACCCTCGCCGGTGTCACCGCGGGCATCGCCGCGAACACCGGGCACACGCTGCTCGACCAGGAGAGCGAGGAGTACCGGCGGGCCCGCGTCACCGAGCACCTTCAGGCCGTCGTGCGCGTCAGCGTCGCCCTCGGCGCCGTGATCGCGCCGGTCCTCGCCGCGCTCATCGGGCCGCACCGCCTGGAGAACGGCAAGTTCGTGTTCGCGCACGGCGGCGCCGCGTTCACGCTGATGCTCATCGGCGCGTTGCTGCTGCCCGTCGCCGCGCTGGTCCTCGCCAAGGCCGACGACCGCAGCGGCGTACCCCTGCGGCACGACCTGAGGGACGCGCTGCTCGGCGGGAACGACCCGGCCCAGGCCCCGGCCACCACCGGCTTCTTCATCGCCCTGGAGGGCGGCGACGGCGCCGGCAAGTCGACGCAGGCCGAGGCCCTCGCCGAGTGGATCCGCGGCAAGGGCCACGAGGTCGTGCTCACGCGCGAGCCCGGCGCCACACCCGTCGGCAAGCGGCTCCGGTCGATCCTGCTGGACGTCTCGTCGGCCGGCCTCTCGCACCGCGCCGAGGCCCTTCTGTACGCGGCCGACCGCGCCGAGCACGTCGACACCGTCGTACGGCCCGCCCTGGAGCGCGGCGCCATCGTCATCTCCGACCGCTACATCGACTCGTCCGTCGCCTACCAGGGCGCGGGCCGCGATCTGTCGCCGACCGAGGTCGCCCGCATCAACCGGTGGGCCACCGGTGGGCTCGTCCCGCATCTGACGGTCCTGCTCGACGTCGACCCGGAGGCCGCGCGCGAGCGGTTCACCGAGGCGCCGGACCGCCTCGAGTCGGAGCCGGTGGAGTTCCACGCGCGCGTGCGCTCCGGTTTCCTGACGCTGGCCGCCAGCGACCCGGGCCGCTACCTCGTGGTCGACGCGGGCCAGGAGCCGGAGGCCGTGACGACCGTCGTACGCCACCGTCTCGACCTGCTCCTGCCGCTCTCCGAGGCGGAGATCAAGGCGCAGGAGGAGGCCCGCAAGGCCGCCGAGGAAGAGGCGCGGCGCAAGGCGGAGGAAGAGGCCGCGCGCAAGGCCGAGGAGGAGCGGGTCGAGCGCGAGCGTCAGGAGCAGCTCGCCAAGCTCCGCGCCGAGGAGGAGGAGCGCAAGCGCCGCGAGCTGGAGGAGGCGCAGCGCATCGAGGCCGAGCGCCAGGCGGAGGAGGCCAGACAGCGCGCCGAGGAGGCCCGCAAGAAGGCCGAGGCCGAGCAGGCCCGTCTCCTCGCCGAGGAGCAGGCCCGCGCCGTCGAGGAGGAGCGCCGCCGCAAGCAGGCCGAGGAGGAGGCGCGGCTCCGTGCCGAGGCCGAGGAGCGGCGCCTGGAGAAGCAGCGCAAGGCCGAGGAGGCGTTGCTGCGCGCGGAGGAGGCGCGACGGCTCGCGGCCCAGGCCGCGCAGGCGGCGCAGGCCGCCCAGGCGAGCACGTCCGCGACCAGGTCCGCGTCCACCGGGACGGCGAACCTTCGTAAGCCGGAGACGCCTGCGAAGCCCGCCGCGCCTGCTGAGCCGGCGAAGCGTGCCACCCCTGCGACGCCCGCTGAGCCTGCCAAGCGTGCCGCGCAGCCCGTGCCGGACAACGAGACGACGGTGCCGACGCCGATCGTGCGGCCCCAGACGCCGTCCGCGGCCGAGGAGACGGCGGTGCTGCCGCCGGTCCGGGACGCGGGCCGGGACGCGGGACCGGACTCCGGTCAGGCCGTGACTTGGGGCGTGGGCCGGGACTCGGGCAAGGGTCAGGACTCCGGCCGGGACTCAGGCCGGGCCGGTCGGGGCGCGGTTCGGGATGCCGAGGAGACCGCGGTGCTGCCGCCCGTCCGGGACGCGGAGGAGACGGCTCAGCTGCCGAGGCCGCCGGCCGGTGCCGCCGACGAGACCGCGGTGCTTCCGCAGGTCTCCGACGGGGGCGGGGCGGAGGACCGCGTGCCGCCGGGTTACTTCCGTGACGAGCGGACCGCGTCGTCGCCCGCGCAGTCGCAGGACAGCGGCGCCGACCGTACGGCGGAGCTGCCGCAGGTCGACGAGGAGGGCCGGCCGCGCCGTCGCCCCCGCCCCGACTGGGCGGAGGAGACCCCGCTGGACGACCTGCCGACGCTGGCGGACGAACTGCTGGGCGGCCGGGACGAGGACGACGACGACACGGCGGGCGGAGGCCGGAACCGGCGTCGCCGCCGGTGACCCGAGGTCGTCGGGTGGAGGTCGGGCGAAGGGTGGGCGGAGGCCGGGTGCGGTTCAGGCCAGCCTCAGTTCCACCCAGTCGACCGTGTCACCGTCGAGCCGGTACCGGTCGACCTCCACGGTGAACCCGGCCCGCTCCGCGAAGCGCAGCCCCGCCGTGTTCGATGCCAGTACGACGGTCTCGATGTACTCGGCGCCCAGAGCGCGGGCCTTGCCGAGCCCCCGCTCGTACAGGGCCCTGCCGAACCCGCGCCCCCGGTGCTCCGGCAGCACCCGTGAGATGACCGTGGCCACCCCGTCCCGCGGGGCGCGCACGGTGGAGCAGCCGACGAGGACGTCCCCGGCATAGGCGACCTCCAGGACGTTGCGCCCGGCCCGTTCGCGTACGTCGTCGAGGGAGAGGTACGCCGAGTCGACCGGCACGATCGTGTTGTGCACGTGCTGCCAGTCGACGATCAGGGCGTCGTCGGACCGGGTCCCTCTGCGCAGGGTCAGGGTCTCGATACGGAGATCAGTCACCCGCGTAGCCAACCGGGTGCGGGCCGTGTTGTCAGTGGCGCCCGGCACAATGGCGGGAGCTGGAGAAAGGGCGGTATCCCCATGGCCGTATGGGACGACCTGGTCGGTCAGGAGCGCGTGGTCGCGGAGCTGGACGCGGCGGCGCGGGACGCGGACGCCCTGGTGACCGCCGCCGGGGCCGGGACACCGCCGCCCGCCGCGTCGAAGATGACGCACGCCTGGCTGTTCACCGGGCCGCCGGGCGCGGGCCGGGTCACCGCGGCGCGGGCGTTCGCGGCGGCGCTCCAGTGCGTGTCGCCGGACAGAGCGCTCGGCGGAGCCCCGGGTTGCGGGTTCTGCGACGGCTGCCACACCGCCCTGCTCGGCACGCACGCGGACGTCTCCACCATCGCCGCGGTCGGCGCCCAGATCCTCGTCGACGACATGCGTGACACCGTCCGCAAGTCGTACACGTCTCCGGCGACCGGCCGCTGGCAGGTGATCCTCGTCGAGGACGCCGAGCGGCTGAACGAGAAATCGGCGAACGCCGTACTGAAGGCCGTGGAGGAGCCCGCCCCGCGCACGGTGTGGCTGCTGTGCGCGCCCTCGGTCGAGGACGTGCTGCCCACGATCCGCTCCCGCTGCCGGCTGCTGACGCTGAGCACGCCCGCCGTGGACGCCGTCGCCGACATGCTCGTACGGCGCGACGGCATCGAGCCGGCCGTCGCCGCGACCGCCGCCCGCGCCACCCAGGGCCACATCGACCGGGCCCGGCGTCTGGCGACCGACCCCCGCGCGCGGGAGCGCAGAGCCGCGGTGCTGAAGATGCCGCTGCGCGTCGAGGACGTCGGCGGCTGCCTCAAGGCGGCGCAGGAGCTGGTCGACGCGGCGGCGGAGGACTCCAAGCAGCTCGCCGAGGAGGTCGACACCAAGGAGACCGACGAGCTGAAGGCCGCGCTCGGCGCGCAGAGCGGCGGGCGGATGCCGCGCGGCACGGCCGGGGTCATGAAGGACTTGGAGGACAAGCAGAAGCGGCGCCGGACGCGTTCGCAGCGCGACTCCCTCGATCTGGCGCTCACCGAGCTGACGGGCGTCTACCGGGACGTGCTGGCGCTTCAGCTCGGATCCCGGGTGGCGCTCGCCAACACCGACATCCAGGACACGCTGGAGCGGCTGGCGCGGAGCTCGTCGCCGGAGTCGACGCTCAGACGGATCGAGGCGATCGGGGCGTGCCGGGTCGCCCTGGACCGCAATGTCGCCCCGCTGCTGGCGGTCGAGGCGATGACCATGGCGCTGCGGGCGGGATAGAGCACGCCCGCGCCGCCGTTCCAGGCTTCGCCGGAACTACTCAAAGTGACCTGGTCCGCGCGGAGCGTTACTCTCGCCCGATGGACTTCAGGCTCCACCCCTCCACCGCGCGTCGCTCCTCCACCGCACGTCGCTCCTCCACCGCACGTCGCCCCTCGACCGCCGGCCGCCGCACCGCCCTGCTCGCCGCGGCCACCGGGCTGCTGCTGACCGGCATCGCGGCCTGCTCGCCGGCGCGTTCGGACACCGCGGACGTCTCACTCGCCGCGCTGCCCAGCTCCGACGAAACCCGGCTGAGCGCGTACTACGACCAGACCCCGAAGTGGCGCAAGTGCGGTGCGCCCGGGTTCGAGTGCGCCACGCTCAAGGCGCCGCTCGACTACGACAAGCCGTCCGCCGGCGACATCGACCTCGCCGTCTCCCGGAAGAAGGCCACGGGCCCGGGCAAGCACCTCGGCTCGCTCCTGGTCAACCCGGGCGGCCCCGGCGGCTCCGCGATCGGCTACCTCCAGGCGTACGCGGGCATCGGCTACCCGAAGAAGGTCCGCGCCGGCTACGACATGGTCGCCGTCGACCCGCGCGGCGTCGCCCGCAGCGCGCCCGTCACCTGCCTCGAGGGCAAGCAGATGGACACGTACACGCAGACCGACGTGACACCCGACGACGAGCGCGAGCAGAAGCAGCTCTCCGCCGCCTTCGACAGGTTCGCGTCCGGCTGCCAGACGGCCGACCGGGTCTCCCGGCGGGTCCTGCCGCATGTCTCCACCGTGGAGGCGGCCCGCGACATGGACCTGGTGCGCGCCGCCGTCGGCGACGAGAAGCTGAACTACGTCGGGGCGTCCTACGGCACGTTCCTCGGCGCGACGTACGCGGGCCTGTACCCGGAGCGGGTCGGGCGGCTCGTGCTCGACGGGGCGATGGACCCCTCCCTGCCGTCCCGCGAACTGAACCGGCAGCAGACCGCCGGTTTCGAGACCGCGTTCCAGTCGTTCGCGAAGGACTGCGTGGCCCGCTCCGGATGCCCGCTGGGCACCGGCACCCCGAAGCAGGCGGGCCGGCGGCTGAAGTCCTTCTTCAACGAGCTGGACCGCGCCCCCATCGGCGCCGGCGACGCCGACGGCCGCAAACTCGGCGAAGCCCTCGCCACGACCGGCGTGATCGCCGCCATGTACGACGAGGGGGCCTGGCCGCAACTGCGGGAGGCGCTCACGGCGGCCATGACCAAGAAGGACGGCGCGGGCCTGCTCGCCCTCGCCGACAGCTACTACGAGCGCGACGCCGACGGCACGTACACCAACCTGATGGCCGCCAACGCCGCCGTGAACTGCCTCGACCAGCAGCCGTCCTTCACCTCCGCGAAGGAGGTCGAGGACGCGCTGCCCTCCTTCGAGAAGGCGTCCCCGGTCTTCGGCGCGGGCCTGGCCTGGGCCGCGCTGAACTGCGCCTCCTGGCCGGTGAAGCCCACCGGTGAGGCGCACCGCATCACCGCCGACGGCGCCGCCCCCATCGTGGTGGTCGGCACCCTCCGCGACCCGGCCACCCCCTACCCCTGGGCCAAGGCCCTCGCCGGCCAACTCTCCTCTGGCCACCTCCTCACCTACGACGGCGACGGCCACACCGCGTACGGCCGAGGCAGCGACTGCATCGACGCGGCGATCGACACCTACCTGCTCACCGGCACCCCTCCGAAGGACGGAAAGCGCTGCTCGTGACGGGTGGGCCGGGGTGAGCTCAGCCCATAAAAGGGTGGGCGGAGCACCCCGGGGGAGCGTGTAGGATTGGCGACGTTGCTGACGCACTCCGGTGCGCGCGGCGGCGCCGCCTTAGCTCAGATGGCCAGAGCAACGCACTCGTAATGCGTAGGTCTCGGGTTCGAATCCCGAAGGCGGCTCAGCGATGAAACGGCAGGTCACAGGCCGTTCACTCACTGCCCGCCTGGGGAGGTCCCCGAGCGGGCAGTACGCATTTTGTACGCATGATTTCTCCTAGGCCGCTTCCGTGAGGGACGCACGGAGCTTGTCCAGTGCGACGGCACGTCCGGCGTCGAGCCGGTCGGCCACTTCGTCCAGGCGGTCGGGGAACAGGTGGCCGTAGATGTTGAGCGTCATGGCCGCGTCCTTGTGCCCGAGCATCGTCTGTACGACCTTCACGTCGGCGCCGGCCGCGATGGCGAGCGAGGCTGCAGTGTGCCGCAGCTTGTGCGGCGTGATGCCCATGCCCTCGAGGCCCGCCGCCTTCACCGCAGGGTCGAACGTCCTCGAGCGGAAGTTGGCGTAGCGGAGTGGGCCGCCCTCGGGAGCGGTGAAGAGCAGCGCGTCAGCCTTCCGGCCAGAGCCCAGTCCGCCGAGCTCCTCGGCGAACGAGCGGGGGACCGGCACCGAGCGCTTTTCGTGGTTCTTCACCGGCCCCAGGGCGAGGACGCCCGACACGTCGGTGTAGTTCTGCACGATGCGGATGCGGCGCTGGACGACGGCCAGGCGGCCGACCTTCACCGCGGACGCCTCGGCCCAGCGGATGCCGCAGTACCCGAGAGTGAGGATCAGCAGCCGGTACTCGCCCGCGGCATCGGCCAGCTGCTCCAGCTGCTCGAAGGTGAGGTAGACGTGTTCGTCCTCGTCGTCCGGGCGCGGTAGTTCGTGGTCGTGGCAGGGGCTCACAGACACGCGCTTGGAGAACACCGCGTGCTTCATGACCATGGCCATCACTCGGTACGCCTTGATGATGCGGGCCGCGCCGAGGGGCCGGCCAGACTTCCCCGGCTCGTTCTCCAGCCGCGTCACCCACGCGTCTACGTCCTCCCACTGGACGGCCGCGACCTGCCAGTCACCCCAGTACGGGATGACGTAGTTGTCGAGTAGGTCTCGGTAGTCGCGCTTCGTGGTCCGGCCGATCTTTCGCTTGGACGCGAACCACTCCTCGGCCACGACCTTCACGGCTGCCTTACCCGACTTCGGGTCTCGGTAGGAACCCTTGTCGAGCCGGGCCGCAATGGCGTCGCGCTCGGCCTCGGCCTGGGGGAGCTTCCCGAAGGTCTTCGCCTTGCCCTTGCCGTCCGGGCCATACCACCGGACCCGCCAGCGGCCAGGGGTGCGCCGCTTGGAGCCCTCACGCTTTGCCGCCTGCCAGTTCTCCAAGGCCACCCGATAGTCGGCGTGCTCCGCGCGGTCCTCAATCCAGACTCGGGCCATCGTCGCCTGCCTCCAACCTCTGCCGACTCTGCTTCGTGATCCCGACGGGACTGGAGGCGAGGTGGAAGGCCATAAGGCCCCGCTCCCTCTCCTCCTGGTCCTGAACCGTCGAATGTCGCAGGGGCGACATGCTCCGGCCCCACGACCATGCGTCCCGGCCGTCGACTTCCCCAGCGCCGGTGATCTCGGCTACGCCACGAGCGTCATGGGGCAGCAGCAGTGCCAGCGGGCTCACGTCCAGTGCCACGGCGAGCGCCACCAGGTCGTCAACGTCAACACGACGGACGCCGCGTGCCTGGTTGCCGTCGCCGTTCTCAATTTTGTTCAGAGCGTCCGCGCTCAGCGGCCGGCCGTTGTCCTTCAGCGCTGCAGACAGTGCCCGCAGCGTGAGGCCTCGGCCCTCTCGTAGCCGCTTCACGTTCGCGGCGACAGTGCGTCCTGTCGGTCCCACTTCAATGCGTCCTGTCGTCATGATCCGGACGTTATCAGTCGTCATTATCACGACGGAAAACCGGATCTTGCGGGGCGGGATCATCCCGGGTACTCTCCGCATCATTCCCGATTGTCCCGGGAAGATGCAAGCTCTAGTCCTGAAAATCTCGACAGGAGTCGGACCGTGGCAGAGCAATTGATGACGCCGAGGCAGGTGCAGGCCGAATACGGCATCGCACCGCAGACCCTCGCCAACTACCGCTGGCAGGGGCTCGGTCCTGCCTACGTGAAGACCACGCCCGGAAAGAGCGGTCGCATCAAGTACCGGCGCAGTGCGGTTGAGTCGTGGCTCGACGCGCAGACAGTGCAGGCCGGAGGCAAGGCCGCATGAGCGCAAAGAAGAACGCCCCGGCGGCAACCGGGGCGCTCGGTGACCAGCTGGACGGCAAGTCAACCGACAGACTAGCGCGCCGGCCGGACGAACTGGTGCCGCTCGACGGCGCCCTGTGGCTGGTCCGGCACGGGTTCCCCGTCTTCCCCTGCGACCACCCCCGCACGCCGCGCTGCACCGGCCTGCACAAGAGATGCGACGGCTCTCGAGGGAAGCACCCAACCGTTGCATTCACGCGAGCTTGGACGCTCGACGAGCGCAAGGTCCACGAGACGTTCAGCCGCGGATTCCGGAACCCGGCCGTGGCCGTAGGCGCCTGCTCGGGACCGGAGGGCTCACGACTGCTCGTCGTCGACAGCGACCGGCACGGGGCCATCGAGGACGTAGCAAGCGCCCGCGGTGAGCAGTGGCCGGCCACCATGCGCGTCTGGACGGCCAAGGGACACCACGATTACCTGTGGGCTCCGGCCGCGCTCAGTCTCGGCAACGGGCTCGGCCAGTTGCAGAGGCAGTTCGACGGCGACGTCCGCGCCGGGAACGCCTACGTCATCGGCCCCGGTGCCAGGCACGCCTCCGGCTTTCGGTACCGGCTGGAGGACCCCGAGCGGCCACCCGCCGTGGCCCCCGCCTGGCTGCTGGACGCGCTCATCACCAAGCCGACGTTCGCAGCGCGCAGGACGCACTGGCGGGACGTCTCCCACCCGGCGCTCGGGGACGCTCGCGGCCTGGTCGCGTTCGTCCTCGAATCTCGACCGGGAAACCGCAACAACCGATTGTTCTGGGCTGCTTGCCGGGCCGCCGAAGCCGCGCGGGACGGACATGAGGACGCCCGGGTCGCGCTGCTCGAAGCGGCCGTTCACGCAGGGCTCACCGCGTCCGAGGCCGCCGCCACCATTCGATCCGCGTACAACCGCACGGGAGCCACCGCATGACCTTCCCGCCGCCCAGCAACCCCATGGCCGTGGCCCGCGTTCTGCTCCCCGCCTGGACCGACGAGGAGCGTCCCACGCTCCTGCACTGGCGCGGGCAGTGGATGCAGTGGGAGGGCATGCACTGGCGAGAGCTGGATGCGTCGGAGGTGCGTTCGGTGGCGTACAAGGAGCTGGAGCACGCCACGTTCGAGTTCGAGACGCCCAAGGGCGGCACCGAGGTCAAGGACTGGGCACCGACCAAGAAGAAGATCGCCGATCTCTTGGAAGCCATGTCGGCGATCCGGATTCTGTCGCCCGTCATGGACGCCCCGACCTGGACGGACGGCACACCGCAGCACGCACCCATCGTCGCGTGCACGAACGGACTCCTGAACGTCACCACGCAGGAACTGCGGCCGCTCACCCCGGAGTACTTCAACCTGGTTTCCGTGCCGTTCGACTACGTGCCCGAGGCGACGTGCCCGAACTGGCTCACGTTCCTGAGCAAGGTGTGGGGCGATGACCTCGAGTCCATCAGGGCGGTACAGGAGTGGTTCGGGTACGTCCTATCGGGCCGCACCGATCAGCAGAAGATCCTGCTCATTGTGGGACCGACCCGATCCGGCAAGGGCACCATCGCGCGCGTCCTCGGCATGCTCGTCGGCAAGGGCAACGTCGCCGGGCCCACGCTGGCCGGCCTCGCGACCAACTTCGGGCTCTCCCCGCTGCTGGGCAAACCGCTCGCGGTCATCTCCGATGCCCGGCTTGGCGGCCGGGACGGTCACCAGGTTGTCGAGCGGCTGCTAACCATTTCTGGGGAGGACACCATCGACGTGGACCGGAAGTACCGCGAGCCGTGGACGGGCAAGATCCCCGCACGGCTGATGATCCTCTCTAACCAGCTGCCCAACTTCGGTGACGCGTCCGGAGTGATCGCCCGCCGCTTCATCGTCCTGAACATGGCCGTGAGCTGGCTCGGCAAGGAAGACACCGCACTCACGGACAAGCTGGCCGCAGAGCTACCCGGCATCCTCAACTGGGCTCTGCTCGGTCTCGCGCGGCTGGAGCGCAACGGCCGGATCGCTCAGCCGTCCAGCGCGGCCGACTCCATCACCACCATGCAGGACACCGCGTCGCCCATGTCCGCCTTCGTCCGCGACCAGTGCGAGACAGGCCCGGCCTGCTCGACCCCAGTCGATGTGCTGTGGGAGATGTGGAAGGACTGGGCCGAAGGCCAAGGCGTGCGAGCCGGGACCAAGGCAGTGTTCGGCCGCGACCTGCTCTCTGTCGAGCCGCGCATCCGACGGACCAAGCCGCGGATCGGCGGCCGACAGGTACCCGTGTACGAGGGCATCGGAGTCAGAAGCTACGCCGACAATGGCGATTCACCCGGCTCACCCGGCTCACCCGGCAACGCCGCAGGTCAGGACGACGCAAACGAGCCGGGCACCCCGGCTCACCCCGGCTCACTATTCGACGGTGAGCCGGACGTGAGCCGGGATAGCGAAACTGTCCGGCTCAGTGAAACCACAGGTCAGGAAGCTGTGAGCCGGGGTGAGCCGGGTGAGCCGGGCGATTCCCCATTGTTGGCACAGCTTCGGCTCAAGACGCCGTGCGCGAACTGCCGTCGTGAGCAGTGGAACGCCGACGGATCCCCCCTGTGCGGCCCATGCCGCGACGCCGCCTAGGAGACGCTCATGCCTCGCCGTAAGCCGGTCATTTCCTACTGCCCCTCATGCCGTCGACTCCGGGGCGTCCGCATCGTCGGACACATCGAGATCAGCGGCACACGTCTCGCTCTCGCACGCTGCGCAGATCAGGCATGCGAACTCATCTGGGCCATCCGGCCCGACACCGTCACCCGCCGCCTCGCCGCGGCATGAGCAAGGAGAGTCACATGGGCACCGCCCCCCGCTTTCGCCGTACGCCCGCCGTGCAGCAGTACGGCACGGCCGACATCCGGCACATGACCCCCGAGGAGATCGCCGCGGCTCACACCGCCGGCAACCTCGTCGACCTCCAGGAGGGCCGCGACCCCGACGCCACCGTCGACCACAAGCCGTACTGCAAGGGCCCGGACGTCGGCCTTGACGACGAGGGACTCCGCAGCGTCCGGGCCGGTGACCCCGTCGCCTACATCTGCGCCAACTGCCACGCTCGCAAGGAGATCTGACCATGACTGACATGCCCGCACGCCTCCGCCGAGGCGACCACGAATGGGCCAGCTTCCCGGCGGACGAGCACATCCCCGCCCCTGCCATCCAGGCCGTCACCGACTTCATCAACCTTCGCGTCCGAGGTGAGGAAGCCGAAGAACAGCGCAGCCTCGCCACGCGCAAGCTGTCCGAGGCCACCGCCAAGGATCGGGCCGCCCTCGACGAGCACGTGCTCAACGGCGGCTCGGCCTCCACTTTCACCTACGAGAACACCGCTGCTGCCAAGAAGGCCATCGTCGATGCCGAGGCCGACGCCGACGCACTCAAGCGAGTCATCGGCCCCGCCTATCTCAAGGCCGCCGCCGCACTCCAGGACGTCATCCCCCAGGGCAAGGAGCAGGCCGCCCAGCTCATCGAGCAGGGCAGGCAGGCGTACACAGCAGCTATCGGCGCTCTGGCCGAGACGCGACGGGCCTACCTCGAAGGGGTCGGCCTCATGTACTTCTGGGAGTGCCTGCACAGCCGTGGAGAGTGCGTGGGCAACGCTGGATACGGAGATCAGATCAACATGGCCCGTGGCCCCATCACCCGCGTGGACGCCGAAATCTTCAAGGTCCTGCACTCCGACGCGCAGGCCCATACGCGGCTCCCCGGCCAGCAGCAGAACACCACGACCCTGTGACACCACGAGAGGGCACGTTGCGTGACGACGTGCCCTCTCGGGGGTGGGGGGTGACCCCCTCGGAGCAGGGGAGCCCGAACGCCGGGGAGGGCTCTCGGGGGGCCGTCAGGTTCAAAGGGTCGGCCCCGGCCACTCTCCGTTATTCCGGTGCACGGTTGTACCGATCGAGCACCGCCTTGGAGGTGCCGGCCTCCATAAGACGGAGTTCCCACGGACCCGTGTTCACGTCGAACTCCTTGCCGAACCCCACCCACTTGCCAGCCATCCGCCGCCCTGTGGGGTCCGCAAGCATCTGGAGCGCCCCGAAGTACCGGGCCCCCCGGTAGTAGCCGTCAGCGGCCGTCTGCTCCGTCCACGTTCCCGTCACCGTCGCCCCGTCGATCTGAAGATCGAGGTTCAGCGGACTGCCCGGGTTCAAGGTCGCGTTGGGCAGGCTCCGGCCGGTGAGCCGGTTGCCGTGCTGCAACAGCACGACGTAGTGCTTCCCGGTGAACACCTCGTTGTTCCGGCCGCTGGAGACGTACTCGTACGTCGACAGCCACACCCCGGAGTAGTTCCCGCGCGGCGCCGCGGCCTGCGGCGTGGTCGCGCCGGCGGGCACGGTGAACGTGGCGTCGTCCAGGTCGTGACCGCCTTGCCCGTCCTCGGACACCGCGACCGAGGGCGCCCCGAAGCCGAGGGCCTCTATCGGCATCCCGGTGACGCGCTCCAGGGCGCGCGCGTACAGCGGGCGGGGTGCGGCGGTGTCTCCGGATTCCCAGCGCTGTACGAGCCGCTTGGAGGCGTCGTTGGGCTGGCCGAGTTCCTGCCCGGCGTCACGGACGGCGCGGGCGAATTCGTCCTGTGACATGAGCAGGCCTTTGCGGACCGCTTGGAGTGTTCCGTTCGGTGTCGCCATGCGGCCGACGGTACGCGTCCACGCTGGGGAATGACACCGAAATGACGCCCCCTATGACGCCGGTATGACGTCGCAAGTGTCGTCGCGACCCGATGTGAAACGGGTGGAACGTGATCTGTGACGTAAAGCCCCGGCGACCGCGCGAACGGTCCCGGGGTATGGCCGACTGGTTGGAGTCGACGTGGCCGAGAGTACAGACCGCAGGAGCCTGGAGTCAGCAGCAGAGGCAGCGCGGGTTTTGGCCTATCGAGCGCTGCTGGCGCATGCGATGAAGTGCCGTCGCTGCCGGTTCAACTGGCAGGAGTGCCCGACTCGGAGGGCTCTGGCCACGACGCTTCGCGAGGTGCGGCTGTGACGGCCGGCCGCCGCCTGTGCTGGCGGTGTCAGGCTCCGATCACCGACGAGCAGACGGCCGTGCGGGACCACGTCCACGCTGGCTCGGGGCCCGGCCACGAAGTCGAGTTGCACGCAGTCTGCCCGGCGCGTCCGCCGCGGTCGCAGACGTCCCCCACCCGCCGGCAGCGGTGACCCTGCCGGGTTGAGAAGCTCCCGCCGCCGATCCCAGAGGGGCGGTGGGATGCGGCCGTCTGCCGAGCGGCCGCGCCCGGCTCGGTGCCTCGGGCAGTCACCGGGTCGGAAGGGGGCGGCCGCGTCTTGGCAAGGACGCGGTCGCCCTTCCGAACGCGGCCCGGTCTTGGTTCTGCTTCCCCCGGGCGGCCGAGGCCGGGCCGTGCGCGGCGTGTTCGCGCCGCAATGAGAGAGGCCCCCACCGCGATGGTGGGGGCCTCTCTCATGGGCGACACGGTCACTGTTGGTGAGGGCAGCCCTGCACCCACCAGCCGCACTTAGGGCAGAAATCGTACGTGGCGCCGAGGATCTTCAACAGGCTGCGGATCATCGCTTGTTCGCCCTCACTTCGGTCCGCCGGTTCTCTTTCGTGTAGACGACAACCAACCCCTCCCCCGGCCCCTTCTGGACGCGGTCCACTTCCTCGCTATGAGCTGCAACAATGTCGCCCGCAGGAGGGGGTGGGGGAGTGGCGGACCAATCGGACATCTGCCACGCGGTGGCGACCCACACGAACGGCACCGCGTAGATCACATACGGGGCCCGGAAGGCGAGTTGCCCCCAGAAGACAGCGGCCCCGGCGGTCATGGTGAGGCGGAGCGCGACACGTCCGAGCCAGGGCGCATCCGTGCGCAGAGTGTGACGGTCGGGCGCGTGCGACTCGGCCGACAGCCAGTAGCCGAACGCTTCGAGACTGAACGACGTGCCGAGGCACAACCGGCCGAATCCGGCCGTGAGTTGACCCTTCACAGCAGGCCCCCCACGGCGTCCCCCAGCGTGGACACGACGGGCGACAGGACGTACCCGGCGACCCCGGCGATACCGGAGGCAAGTCCGAGCGTCACCCCGGCGGCGACGCCGGAGAACAGGTCCCAGCGCCACCCACGGGTGCGGGTCCAGACGGCGAGCAGGACCACGGTTCCGATGACGACGACGGAGTGACCGCCCGGGGTGAGCGCGATGTTCGACGTGCGGGTGACAGCGGGCGAGGTTCCGCCGACGCCGTAGACGAGAACGGCGTCCCCGATGGCCGAGGCTCCCCACAGCGAGTAGTCCGCGGCAAGGCCGAGCAGACCGCCGGCGCAGAGGATGAGCAGCATGCCGTAGGCGAGGCACAGCAGGAACGGGGCGAGGTGCCGAAGGGCCTTGAGGTTCTTCTTCTTGTGTCCGGCCCACCAGCGGGTGAACTGCCAGGCGAACAGGCACAGGCCGATGGTGACCCCGCCGAGGCTGACGAGGTTGTGTGCAGGGATGTTCACGGGGTCCTCTATCGGAGGATGGCCGCGTAGAACGCGGCGAGGGTGAGGATGAGGGCACAGGTGCCGGTGACGGGCGGCACGGTGCGGATGTCGACCACGACCAGGCCGAGCAGACCGAGGAGCGCGGCGAGCACGAAGAACGCGGCGAGGATCACGACGCGGCGGGCTGCCGTTGCCAGTTCGCGCGGATCCGCTCGGCGTGCCAGTGGAGCAGCTCCTCGGCGACCGCTTCGGCCGGCCGCTTGTGCGCGACAGCGATGAGGCGCAGGTCTTGGCCGAGGGCCTGGCTCGCGGGCAGCGTGAGTCCTTCCGGGCCGTACGCCACAGCGGGCGCCTCAGGCGCGGGTGTCTCGGCCTCGGCCTGGTCGGGCCGGTTGAGGAGATCCCTGCGGACGGTTTCGCGGGATACGCCAAGCTCAGCGGCAATCTCGGCCGCGGGCATGTGGCGGTCGGTGAGGTGCGCGACGATCACGCGGCGAACCTCGACGGAGCGCACACTCATCGCGCACCGCCGCGAATCACGGCCAGATTCCGGGCCAGGCTGCGCAGTTGGTCGGCGTGCTCATCAAGGGCGTGCGCGAGTGTGGCCAACTGAGCGGGGTCGCACTCGAAGTCGCCGGTGCCGCCGACCACAACCTGGACCGATGCGACGGGGACGTGCTCGTTGCGCGCGAACGGTCTCTGCATGATCGCGCTGCCCATGATTTCAACGCTCGTGTTCGTGCCATCGTCGAATTCCGCCGAACGGAAGGCGCCGCAGTGCGTGAAGTCCTCGAGGAACGTCCCGCGCTCGACTTCGTCCTCGTGGTCGGACTCGCACCACGCAGGGCACGTCACGGTGAGCGTCGCGCCCGGGGCGTCCAGTACTCGGATGCGGTGGGTGCGGTTCTCAGCGCGGACTCGGCTGAGCGCCTCGTCGGCCTGGCTCACCTGAGGCGCCATAGGGCGCGCGCCAGCGGACGAGAGGAACGCGTCTACGATCGGAAACTGAGCTGCGACAGAGCGGCGGATGGCCTCCTGCTCAACGTCCTCTGCTCTGGCATGCGTGCTGAGCTGTACCTTGTCGTGCATGGTCGGACTCCTTGTTGCGAAGGGTCCGGCTCTAGGCCCCGCGGTCGGTGCTCGTAACACCGCCCGGGGCTGCTCCGTCCTCGTACACATTCCGTACACATGAGAACGGGATTAGCCGGGATTGCTTGGGATGTGGCGGGAAGCCAAATCCGCAGGTCACCGGCCTGTGAGGTGCTTTGCGCAGGTCGTCGCGAGACGCTCATAGACCTCGTAATGCGTAGGTCTCGGGTTCGAATCCCGAAGGCGGCTCTGTAGAAGCCCCAGAACTCACTCGCCGTGATCTGGGGCTTTTGCCTTTGGCGGACCCGGCGCCGACGTCGTGCGCGGGCCGCGGCAGGTGTGATCTGCCTTTTACGTAGCGGCGGGGCTGGCCGATCCGGGTGTGCCGGAGGATGTCCCTGCTCGTGGGCATGTCGACGCCCAGATCGTTGAGAATCGTGCGGCCGTGTGGCGGCTGCTGTAACGGCTCCATCGCGGTCTGGACGACGGCGGGGTGTCCCTCGGTCGTTGAGGGGCACCCCGGCTGCGTTCAGGGTGTGTCAGATCGTTTCGGCGTGGCGCTTGCGTCGGTGGACGATGGTGAACAGAGCGACGCCCGCGGCCAGGGTCACCGCCGCGGCGGCCGCGTACCAGGGCAGGGCGCCCGCGCCGGTCTCGGCGATGGAGCCCTGCGGGGAGCCGGCGGTCGGGGCCGAGGTGCCGGAGCCGGTCGTCGTGGAGCCGGCCGCGCCGCCCGAAGCGGAGCCGGAGCCCGGGTTGCCCGAGGGTGAGCCGGAGCCCCCGCCCGTCTTGCCGTCGACGGTCACCGTGATCGGCGCGGTGTTGTTCTTGGTGTTGTCGTCCTCCAAGGGGCGGGACACCGTGATCGAGCCGGGGGCGAGTGCGGCGGGGTCGTCGATGCGCAGTTCGAAGACGAAAGGCGTGAGCTGCCCTGCGTCGAAGTAGTAGTCGTCGAGGCCCTGTATGCAGCCGTAGCTCTTGGCGCCGGGCACCCCGTGGGGTCCTTCCGGCGTCGCGCACGCGCTCGGGACCTTCACCGCCGTCGTACCGGCCGGAATCTTCACCGAGATCCAGGAGGTCCCGGCCTCGCCGGGCTCACTGCCCATCCAGTTCTGGATGGTGGCCGGTCCGTTGTTGCGGATGCCCAGCTCTGCCTTGACCACCTGTCCGGCCTTGCCGTCGACGGTGGCTCCCACCGCTGCGTAGTCCATGTCGTTCGCCACGGTGAACCGGCCGCCCGCGCCCCCGTCGACGAGCTTGCCGGGGCCGGCGGCGCGCGGGACCAGCTTCAGCTCGCGGCCGGTGCCGCGGTGGACGTCGGTGAGGTTCAGGTACTCGGTGCCCTTTGCGGTCTCGTACACGTCCAGGTCCCACGATTCGTGCAGCGCGGTGGCGCCGACCTTCAGCGGGGACTGATCGAGGTCGTAGGCGTGTCCGGGCTCGATGGGGGTCTCGATGTAGCAACGTGCGCCCGGACCGTAGTCGCTCCAGACGCCGTACTCGCAGTTGCTGAACTCCTCGGTGTACGACAGCCCTTGAGACAAGGTCATGCCGATGTACACGCCCTTCAGAGGACGCTGGCTGTAGTGCGTGAAGCCGACCGGGGGACGCAAGGTTGCGCCGGGCTTCGTCTCGACGGGGGGACTCCCACGACCCCCACGGTCCACGACCAGACCGATGTCCTTCACCGCGGTCTTGAACGTCGTCTCCCCGAGCTGTGCGCCGCCCGCCTCGGCGAAGGCCCGGACCTCGCCGGTGAAGCCGGGCCGCGCCGTCGCCAGCGCCCTGAAGTACACCGTGGGGGCGGACATGTCGCCGCTCGCTTCGAGGGGTTTGCCGCCGTTCAGTTTTTTGCCGTCACAGGTGAAGAGCAACGGCTGCTTCTCGACGCAGGCGAGCTGATCCGGCCCCGCCATCGTCACCTCCATCTGGTTCCTGAGCGCCGTGGCGTCGACCGTCACCGTGAAGTCCTTCAGCTCCTGGGAGCCGGTGTTGCTCGCCTGCACGGTGGCTTTCCCGAGCAACTCGTCTCCGTACGGCTCCACCACGAGGGATTCGCCGTCCAGGTCGTTGGTGAGTTCCAGCGCGGGAGCGGCGTCGGCGGCCTGACCGGGGGCCGGCGCGGCGAGCGCCAGTAGCCCCGCCGCCGCGGCGGTGGTGACCGCCCGCAAAACGTTGCGGGAAAGACGTCGATGCACGCTGCTGCTCCTTGAGAGGTCCGGCGACTCGTCGTGATCAAGTCGCCGAGTCAGACCGGCAACGTCAGGTGAGGGTTGTACGGGGGAGCGGAGAGGTGTGGTGGGGCGTGGTGAGGTCCGGTCGAACACCGCCTCCGCCGCGTCTCCTGACGGGTTCGCAGAAGATCGAAAAGGCTTGCGTTTCGTGAATCCGGAACCCTACGATCACGCTGGTTCCGCAATTGCGGAGCCGAAGTTCGTACAGGGGAAGAGATTTGCGACTAGGACGTATGGCAGGTGTGGCCGCCGCGAGTGCTGTGCTCGTCGTGGGAGTGAGCAACTCCGCGATGGCCGCGGACCACACCATGCACACGGGGGACGCCTGGGGCGATGTGCCGGGTTACGACTGGAGCGGCACCGGTTTCTTCAACGAGAACGGTGACGTCGTCACGATCAAGGACAACGACGCCGACGGTGTCGCTGTCACGATGAACGTGTACATCGGCAGCCCGGAGGGCAACCCGCGCTACTCGTTCAGCGTCGGGGGCGAGGGCCGTACCGCGAGCAAGAAGGCCTCGCTGGGCGGCAAGTACAACCTGCCGGAGAACACCTACATCGGGTTCAAGTTCTGCCGTACCGGCGCCGGTGAGTGCAAGGACTACAAGTTCCTCAACGACCACTGACGTCGATGTGAGCCGTGAACGGCCCCGCTCCCTGACACAGGAGCGGGGCCGTTCCCGTGCCCGGCGAGATTCCGTGCGGGCCCGTGAAACATTTCCCCGGGGTCACCGCATCTATCAGGTGTAGGTGAGACGAAGGGGGAGGCGCCGGGCATGAGACGGTCGCTTGAGCGGGCGTTCCGCGAGTTCGCCGAGGCCCGCACGGGCCAGCTGTTCCGGTCCGGTTGCCTGCTGACCAGCGGCGACACACACCTCGCCGAGGATCTGGTGCAGGAGACGCTGGGCCGGATGTACGTCGTCTGGGGGCGCTCCGCGGTGCGGCTCGGCAACCCGGCGGCGTACGCGCAGACCGTGCTCGTCCGGACGTTCCTGGCGCATCAGCGCCGCCGCTCGGCGGGCGAACGCCCCTCGGACGACCTCCCGGAGGCGGTGGCGGCCGGGGCCGGCGATCCGTCCCTGCGGCTGACGCTGCTCGACGCGCTGCGCCAACTGCCGCCCAGGGACCGGGCCGTGATCGTCCTGCGCTACTGGGAGGACCGGTCCATCGAGGAGACCGCGGACGCGCTGCACCTCAGCTCGGCCGCCGTGCGCACCCGCAGCACCCGGGCCCTGGCCAAGCTGCGCGCGCAACTCGGCGGCAGCGTCACCGAGTTCGCCTCGATGTGACGGGCCTGATGACGGGCCTGATGACGTGTCTTACGACGGGCCTGATGACGTGTCGTAAGACGGGCCTGATGGCGCGTCTTACGACGGGCCCGATGACGAACCTACTGACCATACGTACAGGCCGAAGGGAGTGGTCGGGATGTCCGGAGCGGACGACGGCAGGGACGGTTTCGAGGACGACCTCTCGGTGGCGCTGCGGCGCACCGGGGAGGGATTCACCGCCGATGGGCGGACGCTGGTCGACAGCGGTGTGCAGGGCGGCCGCCGCCGGCTGCGGCGCAGGCGGGCCGGTGCGGTGACCGGAAGTGTGGCGGCGCTGGCCGTCGTCGGGCTCGGCTCGTCGTACGCCGCCGGGGCCTTCGACACCGCGACCGCCGACGCGCGGGGCGGTGTAGCGGCGCGGCCGAGCGGCGCGGCGACGGCCGCGCCGGAGCAGGGGAAGACCAAGGGCACGCGGGGCGACGGGACGCAGCTGAGCGGGGACGAGGTCCTCGGCATCCTCGAAGGGCTGCTTCCTGAGGGAAAGGTGAGCGCGCGGGAGGGACGGGGAACCGCCGATATGCCGTCCGCCCGCCTCGTGCACGACGACGGGCACGGCAAGAGCGCCATCGGCGTCAGCGTCGGCGCGGTCGACCCGGGCGGGGCCACGGCCGAGGAGCAGCTCACCTGCCCCGACAAGGTGTTCGTGCCGTACGACTCGTGCACGAGCGAGACCCTGTCCGACGGCTCCCGGCTGCTGCTGCTCCGCGGCTACGAGTATCCGGACAAGCGGGTCGACACCAAGCGGTGGCACGCCTTCCTCATGACGCGCGAGGGCTACACGGTCGACGCCAGTGAGTGGAACTCCGAGGAGGAGAAGGGGAAGCCCGTCTCCCGGCCCGAACCTCCGCTCAGCACAGGGCAGTTGAAGGCGCTCGTCACCTCGGCGAAGTGGCGGCCCGTGATGCGGGCGATCGGCGAGGCCGCGCCGGAGGTGACTCCGCAGCCGCCCGCGCAGGGCACCGACAGGACCTCGGCCCTGAAGAAGCTCAAGTCGCTGCTGCCGTCGCGGGTGCGGGTCACCGGTGAGGGCGGGGAGGACGGCGGATACGCGTACGTGGTCGTCGACGACGGCAAGGGCGCGTCCTTCGTGCAGATCAATGTGCAGCCCGGCATGAACGACGTGCGGGACGACCTGTTCGGCTCCGGTGCCGAGACGATGCCGGACGGCACGCTGGTGTCGACGAAGAAGGGGTCCGGTGACGACAAGGGCGGCGCCGGCATCGTGATGTGGACGGCCGACACGATGCGTCCTGACGGGTTCCGGGTCGTGGTGTCCGCGGTCAACTCCGGATCGCAGAGGGCCGACGCGACCCGCGGCGAACCGGCGCTGACCATGGCCGAGTTGAAGAAGATCGCCCTGTCGGAGAAGTGGCTGGCGAAGAAGTGACCGTCACTGGTGGGCCGCAGCTCATAGGTCCCTACTTGGCGTCGGCGTAGCACTCCACCACCGCCACCGTGAACGGGAACCGCACCGGCGTCTCGCCGAACGTCAGGCGCCCCGCCAGCTCCGAGGCCTCCCGGATCGCTTCGCCGACCCGGGGCGCCTCGTCCTCGGGGCAGTGCACGATCACCTCGTCGTGCTGGAAGAAGACCAGCTCGGCCGCCATCCCGGCGAGGGTCTGCCGCAGCGCTGCCAGCAACAGCAGGGCCCAGTCGGCGGCGCTGCCCTGCACCACGAAGTTACGGGTGAACCGGCCCCGGGCGCGCGAGTCCGACGACGCGTATCCGTACCCGTACCCCTGGGCCGGGCCGCTGCCGGTGCCCGTCCCGCCCGGTGCGTCCTGCGGCAGGCCCGCCTCCTCCGCCTCGGCCGCGCCCACCGCCGGCGGGCAGGTGCGGCCCAGCCAGGTCCGTACGAGCCGGCCCTCCTCGCCGGCCCGGGCGGCCTCGTCGACGTACGCGACCGCCTTCGGGAAGCGGCGGCGCAGCAGGGCGAGGTTCTTCAGGCCGTCGCCGGACGTCTGGCCGTACATGGCGCCGAGCACGGCGAGCTTGGCCTGGCCGCGGTCGCCGGAGAACGCGCGGTCCGAGACCGACTGGTACAGGTCCGTGCTCTGCCCCGCTACCTCCATGAACGCCGGGTCGCGGGAGATCGCGGCGAGCACCCGCGGCTCCATCTGCGCGGCGTCGGCGACGACGAGCCGCCAGCCCGGGTCGGCGACGACCGCGCGGCGGATGACCTTCGGGATCTGCAGCGCCCCGCCGCCGTTCGTCGTCCAGCGGCCCGAGACCGTGCCGCCCGGCAGGTACTCGGGTCTGAACCGGCCGTCCCGCACCCAGTCCTGGAGCCACGACCAGCCGTGCGCCGTGTAGATCCGGTACAGCTTCTTGTATTCGAGCAGCGGCTTCACGGCCGGGTGGTCGAGGGAGCTGATCTCCCAGCGCCGGGTCGACTTGACGGTGATACCGGCCCCGCCGAACGCCTTCACCACGTCCGCGGGCAGCTCGGGCCGCACGCGCCGGCCGAACGCCGCCGACACCTCGTCCGCCAGCTCCGCCAGACGGCGCGGCTCGCCACCGCCCGCGTACCGCTCGCCGAGCAGTTCGTGCAGCAGGTCCCGGTGCACGTCGGCCCGCCACGGCAGCCCGGCCGCGTGCATCTCGGCGGCCACCAGCATGCCCGCGGACTCCGACGCGGTGAGCAGCCGCATCCGGTCCGGCAGGCCCGTCGCGGCATGTCTGCGCTGCTGGTCCGCGTAGACCTCGACGAGATCGCCCAGCGGTACGTCCACGGGCGGGCGCGGCTCGAACAGGGACGACTGGGAACCGGGCTCGGCGACGCGGGGCGGCGGATCCGGCGGTACGGGCGTGGAGCGGAGCCTGGCCAGGGCCGCGGCGGCCGACCGGGGTTCACCGTGTCTGCCCTCGTGGGCGAGGAGCAGATTCTCGGCCGCCTCGATGTCGAAGCAGCGCTCGACCGCGACCCCGGCGGCGAGCAGCCGCGGGTACACCGCGTGCGTGTCCCGCCACACCCACCGGGCCACATCGGGGCGGCTCCGCACGGCCCGCACCAGGTCGGGCTCCCTGGTGACCGGGCCGGCGGGCAGCCCGTCCGGGCCCAGCGGCACGACGTCGGCACCGCCGTGCTCGGTGGGGGCCAGTGCCCAGCGATCGTTCACATGGCCGAGTGTCACACCCGCCACTGACATTTCCTTGCGGCCAACATTTCAGCCACGTCGGGGTGCCCCTTCCCGGCGCGGCACCGACGCTGTTTCACTCGGCGGGACAGAGATCAACAGCAGCCGGCAGCCAGCAGCCGGAAGCCAGCAGTCATCAGTCACAGCCAGCAGTACAGGTACCGCATCGAAAGAGGACGGATCGTCTTGCGCATCAGCCGCCGCACCCTGCTGACCACCGGCACCGCCCTGGGCGCGACCGCCCTCATCGGAACCGGCACCGCTCACGCGGTAACCGGATCCGGAAGCGGAACCGACACCGCTCACGCCGCCGACGGCGGCCTCGGTCGCCGCCTGGCCGCCCTGGAGCGCGAGCACGGCGCCCGCCTGGGCGTCTTCGCGCGGAACCTGCGCACCGGAGCCGTGCTCACCCACCGCGCCGACGAGCGCTTCCCGCTCTGCTCCACGTTCAAGACCCTCGCCGTCGCCGCGGTGCTGCGCGATCTCGACCACGACGGTACGTTCCTGGCCCGGCGTATCCACTACACGCAGGCCGACATCGACCGGGCCGGGGGCGCCCCCGTCACCGGCCGCGCCGAGAACCTCGCGCACGGCATGACCGTCGCCGGGCTGTGCGGCGCCGCCATCTCCTACAGCGACAACACCGCCGCCAACCTCCTCCTGGGGCACCTCGGCGGCCCCACCGCCGTCACCCGCTTCGCCCGCTCGGCCGGGGACCGCGTGACCCGGCTCGACCGCGTCGAGCCCGAGCTGAACTCGGCCGAGCCGGGGCGGGTCACGGACACCACCAGCCCGCGCGCCATCGGGACGACGTACGCCCGGCTCGTCCTCGGCAAGGTCCTGGACCCCGGCGACCGGGCCCGCCTCGCGGGGTGGCTGCTCGCCAACACCACCAGCACCAAGCGGTTCCGCGCCGGACTGCCCCGGGGCTGGGTCCTCGCCGACAAGACCGGCACGGGTTCGTACGGCACGGCGAACGACGTCGGCATCGCCTGGACCCCCTCCGGCGCCCCCGTCGTCCTGTCCGTACTCACCACGAAGCCCGCCGAGGACGCGACGCCCGACGACGAACTGGTGGCCAGGACCGCCGAGCTGATCGCCTCCATGTAAGCCACGGCCTTAGCTGTGCCCCCGGGCCCCCTCGCGCGCGGCGTCGGCGGTGCTGAGACCATCGTCGGGCGGTGGGCGCAGGCGCATGAGGAGGCACGTCGATGTCAGTGGGGCACACCGGGGTCACGGCCCCCGATGCGGTCGTCGAACCGGTCGTCGGACCAATCGTCGGACCGGTCGTCGGACCAATCGTCGGACCGGCATGAGCGCCGACTCCACCGTCGAGCGCGCCTTCGCCGCCGCGCTGTTCACCGCCGACAGCGACCTGGACACCGCCGCGTCCCTGCTCGCCGCCGACCCGTCCGCCGACCCCGAACTCGCTTCGCGCGGGCGGGAGTTCGTACGCCGGGCCTGGGAGCGCGGCTGGCAGCCGGCCGACGTGGTCCGGATGGTCGTACGGGAACTGTCCACGGAGCACGCGGGGCTCGCCGCCCGGCTGATCCGCGCGGAGACCGGCCGGTACGGGACGCTGCCGCCGCGCTGGCCCGAACAGCTCGCCGCCCTGCCGGCCGACGAACCCCGCCAGGACCGCTTCTCGGCCGCCACGACGACGCTCGAGCTGTACCGGCTGCTGCTGCGGCTGCCCGCGATCGAGGCCGTCGGGCCGGTGCCGGGGGAGTCCGTCACCGTGCCCGTCGCGGGCGAGCCGCGCGCTCTGGCCCGGATCCGCGCGCTGCTCGCGAAGGCGGAGGCGACCGGGTACCCGCCGGAGGCCGAGGCGCTGTCGGCCAAGGCACAGGAGCTGATGGCCCGGCACTCGGTCGACGAGGCGCTGCTCGCGTCCCGTACGCAGGCGAAGGACGCGCCCGGCGCGTGCCGGATCGGCGTCGACGCCCCGTACGAGACGGCGAAGGCGGTGCTGCTCGACGCGGTGGCCGGTGCGAACCGCTGCCGCGCCGTGTGGAACAGCGCGTTCGGTTTCTCCACGGTCGTCGGCTTCGAGCCGGACCTGGAGGCGGTCGAGGTGCTCTATACGTCGCTGCTGGTGCAGGCCTCCGCCGCCATGACGCGGGCCGAGGCGGAGCAGCGGGCCGCAGGCCGTAAGCGGACGAAGACGTTCCGGCAGTCGTTCCTGGCCGCGTACGCGCACCGGATCGGCGACCGGCTCGCGTCGGTCGCCGGGCAAGTGGTGGAGGACAAGGGGGAGTTGCTGCCCGTCCTTGCGGCTCGGGACGTCGCTGTCACCGGCCGTGCGGAGGAGATGTTCCCGGAGACGGTGACGACCCGGATGAGGGGGGTCACGGACGAGGCGGGCTGGACGCAGGGTGCTGCCGCGGCGGAGCGGGCGCGGGTGTCCCGGGGTTCTTAGGCGGGCCCCGGGCGCCGCGGCGGTTGCGGGCGGATCGGCGGGTGCGGGTGCGGGTGCGGGTGCGCGGGCGGTTGCGGGCGGTTCGGCGGGTGCGGGTGCGGGTGCGCGGGCGGTTGCGGGCGGTTCGGCGGGTGCGGGTGCGGGTGCGCGGGCGGTTGCGGGCGGTTCGGCGGGTGCGGCGCCGTCGTGGCTGGTCGCGCAGTTCCCCGCGCCCTGAGGCATGCGGCTTCGCCGCAGCCGGCCGAGGGGGCGCACGCGGTGCGCCCTGAAGGGGCGCGGGGAACTGCGCGAGCAAGGTGTGACGGCGCGCACCCGCCCACGGACCTCGGCCCGCCACGACGGCAAGGCGCGTGCACCCGCCCATGCACCCCGGCCCGCCATGGCGGCAAGGCGCTACCCGGGTGCCCCCAGATGGCCAATTTGACCAAAGATGACCGTATTCTGGCGGAGTGAGTTGGTTCCGGGCGCTGAAGGACACCACCCGCTCGGGCCTGACCGTCGAGCGGAAACGTCTGGAACCCCTGATCGCCCTGCGTGGCACGGTCGGCCTCGCGATCGTGATCGCCGTCAGCCTGGCCCTGTTCGGCCCGGTGGTCGCGGCGGGCTCGGCGTTCGGCGGGTTCCAGGCGGCCATCGCCACGTTCCAGCGCAGCTGGCGGCCCCGGCCGGAACTCGCGCTCGCCTCCGGCGCGAGCCTCGGTGTCTCCACCTTCCTCGGCTATCTCACCGGCTCCCACCTGTTCCTGTTCCTGCCGCTGCTCGCCCTCTGGACGTTCCTGGCGGGCCTGTCCTGGGCGGCGGGCCCGACCATCGGCATCATCGCGTCGTCGAACGTGGCGATGATGCTGGTCACCATCACCCTGCCGACGTCGGTCGGCGAGGCGGCGGGCCACGCGGCCACGATGGTCTTCGGCGGCCTGGTCCAGGCGGCCCTGGTGATCCTCCTCCCCGTACGCCGCTGGGGGCCGCACCGCGACGCTCTCGCCGACGCGCTGGCCGCCGAGGCCGACTACGCGCGGCGCCTGCGGCACGACCCGGTCGCCGAGTTCGACCCGGCCCCGCTGATGCTGGCCCGCAACGCGGCCTCGCTCACCCCGCGCCAGGCCCGCACCCGCCCCGCGCAGCTGCAGGGCACGCGGGGTGTGGCCGAGCGCATCCGCCCGGTACTCGCCTCCCTCGCGGACCCGGCGGTCGGTGTTCCCGCCGAGGGGCCGGAGCGCGACCGGGCCCGTGAGCTGCTGGCCGCCGCAGGGTCGATCCTGGACGCGGCGGCCCGCGCCATCCGCCACGGCATCCCCGTCTCCATCCCGCCGGACGCGATCGCCGCCTTCCGCACCCCTGACACGGGGACGATCCTGTCGGGCCCGGCGCAGCGCGCGGCCAACCGCCTGGGGCCGCTGCTGCGGGACGTGGTGGAGACGGCGGGCGGGGCCCCGCCGGAGGAACCGCCCGCGCGCGCCCCCGTCCCGGGCCTGCGCCACCGCCTGACCCCGCCCCGCCTGAAGACCCGGCACCGGCCGACGTCCGGCTCCCACCTGATCCGCCGCCGTCGCATCCACCCGGGTCCACCACCACCCAACCCCCTGACGGCCCCGCTCGCGGAGACGGACCCGGCCGCACAGGCGACGGCCCCACCCCAGACCGAGGACCCAGCACAAGGCACGGCACAAGGCACAGCACAAGGCACAGCACAAGGCACGGCACAAGGCACGGCACAAGGCACGGCACAAGGCACGGCACAAGACACAGTCCAGGACCCGGTCAGGGACCCCGGCCGCCCCCTGCGCCGCCCCACCCTCTTCCAGCTCGTCCCCGTCGCGGTACGGGCGATCCGGCGGGAGGCCCGGCCCGGTTCACCGGTCCTGCGGCACGCGACGCGGGTCTCCGGTGTCGCGCTGGCCGGGTACCTCATCGGGGACTTCCTGCCCCTCGGGCACGGCTACTGGGCCCCCATGTCCGCCGTCATGGTCATGCGGCCGGACTTCTCGCAGACGTACTCCCGCGCCGTCGCCCGCTTCGGCGGCACCCTCGTCGGGGTCGCGCTCGCCACCGCCGTCGTCCAGCTCGCCCACCCCGGCACGGAGGTGTCCGCCGCCCTCGCCGTCCTGTGCGCGGGCCTGATGTACCTGCTCATGCGCACGGGCCAGCTCGCCGCCCAGGCCTGCGTCGCCGCGTACGTCGTCTTCCTGCTCGGCATGGGCGGCCAGGCCTGGAACCAGACGGTCCCCGAACGCGTCGTGCTCACCCTCGCCGGCGGCCTGCTGGCGATGCTGTCCTACGCGCTCTACCCGGCCTGGGAGACCCCGCGGCTGCGCACCCGCCTGGCCGACTGGCTCGTCGCGCTCGGCGAGTACGCGGCCGTGGTCGTCGACCATTACGCCCACCCGGCGGGCAAGGCCTGCCCGGACGTGCGCTCGGCGCTGCTGAAGGCGCGGGACGCGCACATCGCCTGGCAGGAGGCGGCGGACCGGGCCAGGACGGAACCCGTGCGGCACCGGGGCCTGTCCAACGCCGCCGCCGACGACGCCGCGCACGCCCTGCACCATCTGGGCCGCGTCGCGATGCTGATGGAGGCCCACCTCCCGGAGCGCGGCGCCACGCCCGTCCCCACCGCGGCCGCCCTGGCCGACGCCCTGCGCACCGCGACCCGCGACGGGGCCCGCGCCATCCGCGAACGCCGCGTCCCGCACTGGAAACCGGTCCGCGAGGCACTCGACGCCTGGGACGGCGAGGGCGTCCCCGACCGCGTCGTACGGCGTGGCGCGGGCATGGTCGTAGACACGCTGGAGGCGCTCTCCGACGCCCTGGACACCGACGTACCACCGATGACCGTCAAGCCAACGGAAAAGACGGAGAAGGCGGAGACCCCGGAGAGGACGGAGACCCCGGAGAAGCCGGCGAACACAGAGAACGCGCAAAAGACAGAGACCACAGAGAAGCCGAGCAAGGCCGAAACGACGGACGGGCCGCGCGACCCCTGAAGTCGCGCGGCCCGTCGAAGCATCGATCGGCTGAAGCCGGCTCAGTTCGTCGGCAACCCGCTGGGCAGACCGGTCGGCAGGCCCGAGGGCAGCTTGCCGTCCGCCGACTTCGTGAACGTGTCGGCCGTCCCGGCGCCCCAGGACACCTTCATGGTCGTGCCGTCGTTGGACTCGATCGCCCCGGCGGTGCGGTCGGTGTTCCCGTCCGCGCACTTGAGGTCGAGCGCCGGCTTGCCCGAGCCGGTCACGGTGCCGGTGCACAGATGCCCGTCACCCGTGCTCAGCGAGGCCTGATCGCCGCCGACCACGAGGACGACGGCCTGTCCGCTGGTGGTGGCGCTCCAGATGCCCTCGGTGTCCTTCGCGGAGCCCGCCGAACCAGAGCCCGCCGAACCGGAGCCGTCCGAGCCGGACGAAGCCTCGCCACCAGGCGTCGCCGAAGCCGACGCCTTGCCCTCGCCGCCACCACTGCCGCCGCCATCACTGTCACCGTCACCGCTGCCACAGCCGGTCACGACCAGCGCCGCCACGACCACCGCGACACCCGCGACCACACGATTCCTGATGCGCACACCATCCCCCTATGCCTCTGCTGTCGCCGCAGAAGTTACCAGCCGTTACCCGCACCGACGGGGGTGACGCATCTCACCGCCCGCAGGGCTCTCCCCTTATTGAAAATGGGAGCCATTTTCATATACTGCCTACATGGCACGCAACGAACTCCGCCCAGTGATCAAGCTCAGGTCCACCGCGGGGACCGGCTACACGTACGTGACCCGCAAGAACCGCCGTAACGACCCCGACCGCGTGACCCTGCGCAAGTACGACCCCGTCGCCGGCCGCCACGTCGATTTCCGAGAGGAGCGCTGACCATGAACAACGCCATCCACCCCGCCTATGCCCCGGTCGTCTTCCGCGACCGCGCCGCGAACCACGCGTTCCTCACCCGCTCGACCATGACGAGCGAGAAGACGATCGAGTGGGAGGACGGGAACACGTACCCCGTGGTCGACGTCGAGATCTCGAACGTCAGCCACCCCTTCTACACCGGCAACCAGCGCGTCCTGGACACCGCGGGCCGCGTCGAGCGCTTCGAGCGCCGCTACGGAGCCACTTCGTAGAACAACCGCTCACGACGTCAGAACGGGAACCGGCTCCGCCCGTGCTGCACCGAGATCCACTTCTGCGTCGTGAAGGACTCCACGGTCGCCTCCCCGTTGAGGCGGCCGAGGCCCGAGCGCTTCTCCCCGCCGAAGGCGACGAGGGGCTCGTCGTGCACGGTGCCGTCGTTGACGTGGATCATGCCCGTGTCGATCTGGTGGGCGAACGCCACGCCCCGCTCGACGTCCCCGGTGTGCACGGCCCCGCTCAGCCCGTACGGGGTGTCGTTCGCGATCCGTACCGCCTCCTCGTCCCCGTCGAACGGGATGAGGAGCGCGACCGGCCCGAAGATCTCCTGCCGCAGTACGGGGGAGTCGGCGGGCAGCCCCGTCAGTACCACCGGCTCCACCAGATTGCCGTCCACGCCGCCGCGCAGCAGGACCGTCGCGCCCTCCGCCACCGCCTGCTCGACGGTGCCGGTGACCGCGTCCGCCTGCGCGGAGGTGATGAGCGGGCCGATGACGGTCTCCGGGTCGCGCGGGTCGCCGACCTTGAGCGTCGCGACCTTCGCCACGAACTTCTCCGTGAACTCCCGCTCGACCTTGCGGTCCACGAGGATCCGGTTCGCGGCCATGCAGACCTGGCCCTGATGGACGTAGCGGCTGAAGACCGCCGCGTCGACCGCGTAGTCGATGTCGGCGTCGTCGAGCACGGTCAGCGCGCTGTTGCCGCCGAGTTCGAGCACCGCCTGCTTGAACTGGGAGGCGCACACCGTCGCGACGTGCTGGCCGACCGCGTCCGAGCCGGTGAAGGAGATGACCTTCGGCACCGGGTGGGTCAGCAGGGCGTCGCCGATCTCGGCGATGTCGGTGATGACGACGTTCAGCAGCCCGGCGGGCAGCCCCGCGTCCTCGAAGAGCTTCGCGACCAGCGAGCCGCCGACGACCGGCGTGTTCTGGTGCGGCTTGAGCACGACCGCGTTGCCGAGCGCCAGGGCCGGGGCGACCGACTTGAGCGACAGCAGGAACGGGAAGTTGAACGGCGAGACCACGCCCACCACCCCCACCGGCACCCGGTAGACGCGGTTCTCCTTGCCGTCCACGGGGGAGGGGATGACCCGGCCCTGCGGGCGCAGCGCCAGCTGGATCGACTCCCGCAGGAACTCCTTGGCGAGGTGCAGCTCGAACCCGGCCTTGACGCGGGTGCCGCCGAGCTCGTCGATGATCGCCTCGGCTATCGCGTCCTCGCGCTCCTCGACGAGGCGCAGGGCCCGCTCGAAGACGAGGCGGCGCGTGTACGCGTTCGTCCTCGCCCAGTCCTTCTGCGCCCGCTCGGCCGCCCGGTACGCCTCGTCGATCTCCTCGACGGAGGCGACGGTGATGGAGGCGAGCTTGTCACCGCTGTACGGGTTGAAGTCGAGGATGTCCCACGAGCCGCGCCCCTGTCGCCACACGCCGTCGATGTACTGACGGTCGAGTTCCGTGAAGTAGTCCGGCGAGGGCTGCGACGGCCCCGACGACGTGGACGACTGAGACGGCTGGGACGGCTGTGACGTCATGGGGGGATCCCTTGCTGCGGCGCCGGACACCTGATGTGACGTCATCGTACGGTTGTTACCGGTCGGTCGCAGCGATTCTTCGGTCAACTACCGCACTGTTCGAGCAAATTCGGCGGCAATGCCGCGCAGCAGCTCCAGGCTCGCGTCCGGCGAGGGGCATTCCTGCTGCAGCTGCGCCATCGCCCGCTCGTACTGGGCCACGTCCTCGCGCTTGTCCAAGTACAGGGCGCTGGTGAGCTGTTCGAGGAAGACGAGGTCCGAGAGGTCGGACTCGGGGAAGGTCAGCAGGGTGAAGGTGCCGGACTCACCCGCGTGCCAGCCGTGGCTGAACGGCATGACCTGCAACGTCACATGGGGGAGCTGGGCCATCTCGACCAGGTGCTCCAGCTGGCCGCGCATCACCACGGGACCGCCGTGCACCCGCCGCAGCGCGGCCTCGTCCAGGACGAGGCGGACCTCCGGGGCCCGCTCCGAGACCAGTACCTTCTGCCGCTCCAGGCGCAGCGCGACCCGGCGGTCGACATCCTCCTTCGACGCGTCCCGCATGCCGCGCTCGACCACCGCGTGTGCGTACGCCTCGGTCTGGAAGAGGCCGTGCACGAACTGCGCCTCGTATCCGCGGATCAGTGACGCGGCGCCTTCGAGGCCGATGTACGTCTGGAACCAGCCGGGCAGCACATCGGAGTAACTGTGCCACCAGCCCGCGATGTTGGCCGCCTTCACGAGGGAGAGCAGCGCCCCGCGCTCGGCCTCGTCGGTCACCCCGTACAGGGTCAGCAGATCCTCGACGTCCCTCGCCTTGAAGCTCACCCGTCCCAACTCCAAGCGGCTGATCTTGGATTCGGAGGCGCGGATCGAGTAGCCGGCGGCCTCCCGGGTGATGCCGCGCGATTCCCTCAGACGTCTCAGTTGTGAGCCCAGCAGAATGCGCCGCACCACCGAGCCGCTCGGATCCCCAGCGGTCACTTCACTGCCTCCCCTTCGCTTCAAGGGCCGAAGTCTGCCACTAAAACGCACCACCCCGTACTCGTTCGGTTACAGAAACGGAAAGATCGCGAAAGACCTGCGCAAGAAGTCGTAGGAAGAAATGAGCAAGAAGTGGTATGGGACGGGCCAAGTCCGGCGCGTGCACGTGCATCTGCCCTTGCATCCGCTGTACGCATTCGGAACGATGTCCACACCACCGCTCGCTACGCACTGCGAATCTGGGGAGTGCCTCGCATGGGGACGAACGGATCGACCATGCTCGAGCCCTTCGACGCGTTACGGCAGGGCCTGCCGCCACTCGACCCCACGGCCGTCTCCGGCGCCGCCTCGTGCGCCCTGCCCGCGCGCTACGAAGCGGTGCGCAGCGCACGGCAGTTCACTCGCCGCACGATCGCCGACTGGGATGTCCCCGAGCACTTCGACGGCATCTGTCTGGTCGTCTCGGAGCTGGTCACGAACGCCCTGCGGCACGCGCTCCCCGCGGACACCCCCTACGGCCAGGACCCGCCCGTGCGGCTGCACCTGATGCGGTGGGCCTCGCGCGTGGTGTGCGCGGTGCGCGACCCCAGCAACGAGAGCCCGGTGGCCGGTGAGGCCGGTGACGACACCGTGGCGGAGTCCGGTCGCGGCCTGTTCCTCGTCGACTCGTTCAGCGACAGCTGGGGCTGGCACCCGCTGGCCGGCACGCTGAGCGGGAAAGTGGTCTGGGCCCTCTTCAGATTGTGAATCCGGGGTTCGGAGAGTGAATCCGGGGCCGTCTCACGGTACGGACAAGTAGGCCGAATCGGTCTTCATGTCTACGCGCGTCGAAGGTACTTGTCGCGGCGCCGCCGGTCAGGCGCCCGCTATCAGGTGGTCGAACTCGCCGTCCTTCACGCCGAGCAGCAGCGCCTCGATCTCGGCGGGTGTGTAGACGAGAGCCGGCCCGTCCGGGAAATTCGAGTTGCGCATGGCCACCTCGCCGCCGGGCAGCTTGGCGAACTCCACGCAGGATCCTTGCGAGTTGCTGTGCCGGCTCTTCTGCCAGACCACTCCGTACAGTTCCGTGGCCGCCATGCCGTTGTACACGTGAGACACGGTTCGCTCCCCGGTGGTGCTGTGGCTGTGGACTGCCCCAGAGGCAGGTGTGCAAGCAGTTCTGAAAGCACCTCTGAAGCAGTTCTGAAAGCGGGGAATCGACACTCCCGGCTGTTCAGGAGCATAGCTGCGTTCATATGCCAATGCATGAGCAGATGCACGTGCACACCGGGTGGTCCCGCGGTTACAGCCCACCCGACTGCCTGCCCCGACAGACGCCCACCATGCCTCCCCATAGCGGTCAGGATCTGACCTACATGGCTCATATCTTTCTCTGTGTCGGGAGCAAGTCGGCGAAGACGCGATGACGAGAAGACGCATCCGAAGACGAGAGGTGGCCCTCATGGTCATGCATGTGAACCCCGAAGCCCGTGGCGACGAGCGCGGAGCGCTGCTCGCCTTCGTCGCCGAACAGCGGGGCGGCGTGCGCCGGGCCCTGCTCGGCCTGACCGACGAGCAGGCCTCGTCCCGGCCGAGCGCCTCCGAGCTCTCGCTCGCCGGGCTCCTCAAGCACGTGGCCGAGGTCGAGCAGGGCTGGATCGCGCGGGCCCGGCAGATCGCCCCCGACATCGAGCGCACCGCCGAGACCTGGGGCGACAGCTTCCGCCTGGTCGGCGACGAGTCGGTCAAGCAGATCCTGGACTACTACGACGACGTCGCCCGCCGCACCGAGGAGTTCTTCCACGCGGCCCCCAGCCTGGACGACACCTTCCCGCTGCCGCCCGACCCGTGGTTCTTCGGCTGCCCCGCCGTCTCGGTGCGCTGGCTCGGCCTGCACCTGATCCGCGAGACGGCCCGGCACGCGGGGCACGCCGACATCATCCGCGAGTCGCTGGACGGGAAGACGGCCTTCGAGCTGGTCGCGCTCGCCCAGAACTGAGGCCCTGCACCCGCCCACGATCGAGGTCCTACGCTGGCCGTATGTCAGCGATCCGCCTCCTGGTCCTCGGGGCAGTGCGCCAGCACGGCCGCGCACACGGCTACCAAGTGCGCGGCGACCTGGAGTACTGGGGCGCCCACGAGTGGTCGAACGCCAAACCGGGCTCGATCTACCACGCCCTCAAACAGATGGCGAAGCAGGGACTGCTGGTCGCGCACGAGATCGCCCCGTCCACGGCCGGCGGTCCGCCGCGCACCGAGTACGAGATCACGGAGCAGGGCACCGAGACGTATCTCGCCCTGCTCCGTGAGGCGTTGACCGCGTACGACCAGCGGCCCGACCTCCTCACCGCCGCGCTCGGCTTCATGGTCGACCTGCCGCGCGCGGAGGCCGTCGCCCTCCTCGAGGAGCGGGTGCGCCGCATCGGGGAGTGGCGCGGCTCGGTCACCGACTACTACACGCCCGAGGACGGCCCCGGACAGCTCGGCCACATCGGCGAGATCATGAACTACTGGGTGCACTCGGCCGACACGGGCGCGGACTGGACCCGCGGCCTCATCGGCCGCATCGAGGCCGGCGCCTACACCTTCGCGGGCGAGGGCGAGCCGTTCGTAGGGGTGCTTCCGTAGGGGTGCTTCCGGAGGGGCAGAAGAACCGTTCCTAAACAGTGTCCAGGAGTGACATCTGATGTCGGCTCCCGGAACTGCGCGCATCCCGAACGGTGTTGGATGCGCTGGGTTCCCACGTTCTCTGTTCCCCTGTCCGGCGACGTGCATCGTGTGCACGCTCCGTGATGGGAGGGCGGGTTCCCTCACGCCCTCGGGCACCCGGTCCGGCCTGGGCGGTCCGATGCCCACGACGATCGCTCTGGTCGTCGTGGGGCGGTGCCGTCCGCCGCCGGATCGGGTGCCCGAGGACGCGTCGCCCGATCGCGACGCTCGCGGCGTCGTGTCGGGACATCTTGCGAGTCTTGCCGGCCAGGGGCTTACGCCAATGCTGGTCGCCCCACATCGACGTGTACGCCGGGTCGACCGCGACGATCGACAGGCCGTGCTCGGTGGCCATGGACACCAGACGGGCCTTGAGTTTGCCGGTGGGGATGCCGGAGATGAGCTGCCGGAACCGCTTCTTTTGGCCGTGCTTCTCGCGGGTCTTCTCGGCGGTGAAGTCCAGGTTCTCGATACCGATCGCCTTGACGCCACACCGGTTGGCCCAGTGCAGAAGCTGGCTGATGGCATGCCGGATCTGCGCGTCGCGATGGTCGGCGGTGCCGGACAGGTCGTAGAGGAACCGCTTCGGGTCGCCGACCGGGTTGCCGTTGCGGTCGAGCCGGTAGGCGGCGAAGTGATCGGCGTTCGTATCGACGCCGACCATGCCCTGGGCGCGGGCTGTCTCCAACGGGATTGTCTTCACCACGGGCTTCGTCCACGAGGCGGTGATGTACCAGCGCCCGCGCTCCACATCGAGGTGGATGCGGTAGGCGACAGCACGGCCTGCTTCGACACGGCTCCGCCACTCCGCGCCCCGGTGCTGGAACTGGACCTTGGAGGAGAGGACGTACCGGCCGAACGTGCCGTTGGCCAGATGGGCCAGTGGTGCGGGCAGCTTGATGGAGACCTCGCCATCGGGAGTGACACGGATCGTCTCGTTCCCGTACCGCTTGCCGGACTCGCCGTCAGCAGCGAGGAACCAGCGTTCGGCTTCCCAGCGCCGGCGCCACTCGACCGCGCTGAGCTGCGCATCCTGAAGGTCGTTGCGGTTGCCCAGCAGACGTCGACCGCCGCGCACGACGTGCACGACGTGCACGACACCAGCCTCACGCTCCACGCGGGCGACATCGAGGCGGTGTTCCAGGGTCGCCAGACGCCGGGATTTGTGGAACCACTCGCCCTTCGAGCGGTATCCGCCCGGCGCCCGCTTGGTGCCCTTCTCCCCGATCGGCTGCGCCAGTCGGTGCATCAGCATCCGCACACCGGCCTCAAGGGACTGGATATGCGCGAGCTGGCAGCGCCGGGACAGCGCCCACTGATCGTGATTGGCCTTCGTGATCGCCCCCGCCCAGCGGGACGACGAGGCGGCCGTCAGGCCCTGCTTACGGGCCGCCCACGCGTCGCTGTTGTGGTCCAGTCCGTCCGTGCAGCGGGCCTTGAGGTCCAGGGAAGCGAGGTGTCCGAGATGTTCGCCGACCAGGCGCATCACCTTGTCGTCCTCGGTAGTGAGGCGCTTGAGGCGGTCGCGTGTCGCCAGCCCGGACGGGCCGAGCGCGACGAACGGCTCCTCGATCGTGCGGAGCTTCTTCTTCGGCTCAGCCATCGGCAGCCGCCGCTTCAAGAGCCCTCTCGGCACGGTTCTTCGCCGAGCGCCGCCCGTACAGACGGGCACAGAACGAGGTCAGGACCTCGACCATGTCGCGCACCAGGCCGTCTTCGACCTCACCGTCATCCAGCACGACGAGCCGACGGCCGGTCGCGGACAGAGCAGCTTCGACCAGTTCGACGTTCTCCCCCAGCTACCGCTGGGAGGGGCCCCCAGGCCGAGCCGGTCCTTGTGCTCGACCACGACCGTGGTCACCTTCGGGTCGGCCAGAAGCCGCTTCGCCTTCGCACGGCAGCCGTTCATGCCCGAGGCAACCTCGGATTCAATCCGCACAACCTCATGCCCGGCCTTCGCGGCCCACACCGACAAGCGAGCCGTCTGCCGCTCCAGATCGGCCTCCTGATCGCGGGAGGAGACGCGGGCGTACAGGCCCACACCACCGGTCACCGAGGGTGAGGTGTGCGCGTCGATATTCACCAGGATCGTGCGCGGTCCCACCCGGCGCGCGGGCACCGGCAAGGTGCCCTCACGAAACCAACGATATGCCGTATGAGGGTTCACCCCCTGCGCCCGCGCCCACTCCGTCAGGTTCATATGCTGATAACGCCACCACTCCCTCATGGTTACGCACACTCAACAAGCTTTCGCTGCCAGCAGATGGCAACCCCTACGGGCGCCAGGGCCGACGTCTCGGAGTTCTAGTGGTGGAACCCGGTCGCCGCGCCCCGGTCCCGGGTGAACGGGTGCGGCTGGCGGCGCAGTTCCGGGAGCAGCCTGTTCAGGTCCTCGATCAGGAGTTGCGCCAGGTCCGCCGAGAACCCGTTGCGGCACACCACCCGGAGCACCGCCAGATCCTCCCGGTGCGCGGGGAAGGTGTAGGCCGGGACCAGCCAGCCCTTCTCCCGCAGCCGCCGCGACACGTCGAACACGTCGTACGCCGTCACGTCCGGCGCGGTCGTGAACGCGAAGACCGGCAGTTCGTCGCCGCGCGTGATGAGGCGGAAGTCGCCGAGTGCCTCGATGCGTTCGGCGAGGCCGCGGGCCACGTCACGGGTGGCCTGCTGGACCGCCCGGTAGCCCTCGCGGCCCAGGCGCAGGAACGAGTAGTACTGGGCGACCACCTGCGCGCCGGGGCGCGAGAAGTTGAGCGCGAACGTCGGCATGTCGCCGCCCAGGTAGTTGACCCGGAAGACGAGTTCCTCGGGGAGCGCGTCCGCCGTGCGCCACAGGGCCCAGCCGACGCCCGGATAGACGAGGCCGTACTTGTGGCCCGAGGTGTTGATGGACGCGACCCGCGGCAGCCGGAAGTCCCAGACGAGGTCGGGATCGAGGAACGGCGCCACCATCGCGCCCGACGCCCCGTCGACGTGCACCGGGATGTCGAGCCCGGACCGCTCCTGGAGGGCGTCGAGGGCCTGGCACAGCTCGGCGATCGGCTCGTAGGACCCGTCGAAGGTGGAGCCGAGGACCCCGACGACACCGATCGTGTTCTGGTCGCACAGCTCGGCCGCGGCCGCCGGATCGAGGTGGAACCGCTCGCCCTCCATGGGCACGAGCCGGGCCTCCACCTCCCAGAAATTGCAGAACTTCTCCCAGCAGACCTGCACGTTCACGCCCATGACCAGGTTGGGCCGGGCCTCGCGGGAGGGGTAGCGGTCCGCGTTCTTCTGCGTCCAGCGGCGCTTGAGCGCCATCCCGGCGAGCATGCACGCCTCGCTCGACCCGGTCGTCGAACAGCCCACGGTGGCGGTCGGATCGGGCGCGTTCCACAGGTCGGCGAGCATGGCCACGCAGCGCTTCTCCAGCTCGGCGGTGCGCGGGTACTCGTCCTTGTCGATCATGTTCTTGTCCCGGCACTCCGCCATCAGGACACCGGCCTGCGGCTCCATCCAGGTCGTGACGAAGGTGGCGAGATTCAGGCGCGAATTCCCGTCCAGCATCAGTTCGTCGTGGACGAGCTGGTACGCGGTCATGGGCGCGAGCGGCTTCTCCGGCAGGTGGTGCTTGGGCGGCGCGTCCGCCATCCCGGCCGTCGGGTTGGCCTCCCCGTAGAAGGGGTTGACGGCGAGGCGGTGCTCATCGCGCTTGCCGGAGGGGCTCTGATGCAGTGGCGACATGTCGGTGACTCCCTTGCGGACGAAGTGGACGTCGGGACCTGACGAGTGGCTCAGTGCAACGGCTTTCCGTCCTCCGACAGTTGCATCTGCGGCCGTCCCGTCACCAGGAGCCAAGCGGGCAGACTTGCGATGCACATCAGGGCGAGGATCGACGGCGAGGCGACGAGCACGGCGGCCGTGAAGAGGCTGACCCAGCCCTGCCGGGTGATGGCGAGCAGCATGCCGAGGACGCCCGCCGCGATGCCGACCGACACGTTCACACCTGGTACGAGGGCGTGCGCGCACAGCCCGAACGCGGCGCCGATGAACACCGCGGGGAAGATCCGCCCGCCCCGGAACCCGCACGCGGCGGCGGTCAGCAGCGCGGCCAGCTTCACCACGGTCATCACCGCGAACTGCCCCGCCGACCAGCCCTCCGGGTCGGCGGCCAGCTCACCCACCTCGTGCAGCCCCTTGAAGAGCGTCAGATGCCCGCCGAGCGCCCCCAGCAGGCCGAGCACGAGCCCGCCGAGCGGCAGCATCAGCATCGGGTGCCGCAGCCGCGCGAAAGCGCCGTGGACGTACGGGAAGGCGTGGACGGCGGCCATGCCGAGCGCCGCGGCCGTGCAGGACACGACGACCGCGGCCAGCAGATCGCCCCAGCCGGGCTGACCGAAGTGCGGCAGGCCGAGGTCGAAGGAGGGCGAGGCGATCAGTGTCGTCGTCAGGGCGCCCGCCGCGGCGGCGAGCAGCGGCGCGAAGAGGTTGTCCCAGAGCGACCCCCTGATCGGCATCGGCTTGCCGGCCAGTGCCTCGGAGACGACGAGCGCCGCGGCGACCGGGGTGCCGAACAGGGCGCCGAGCGTCGCCGCCGAGGCGAGCGACACCCACAGCGCGCCCGGCGCCTTCGGCACCACCTTGCGGCCGAGCCAGAACGCCAGCGCGACGTTGGTGGCGATGATCGGGTTCTCCGGGCCGAGGCTGGGTCCGCCCGCGAGCATCAGGGCCGTCGCGACGACCAGGCCGGGCAGTACGTACGGCGGCAGCGGCTCCTCGCCGCCGAGGCCGAGCGTCGCCGGATCGGGCCCGGCATGCCCGGGCGCCTTCCACACCACGAGCCCGACCAGCACACCCGTGGCCGTGAGCAGCACGATCATCCACAGCGAGCTGTACCGGCCGATGCCGAGCGCGTCGGGCAGGTCCGTCCAGAGCACGTCCTGGAGCTTCTCGGCGAGCCCGCTCACCACGAGGAACAGCAGACTGCTTCCGACACCCACCACGAGCGCGGGCGCGACGAGGGGCAGCAGGGTGCGAGCGGAGACGGCGGGCGGGGCGGCCGGGGGAGGCGCGGCGACGGCTTCATTGCTCACGGCGTCACTTTAGGCGGACATACAGGACATAACACCCCGAGAAGTCTGTTGCCCGGCCTCCTCCTTGCACCTCACGTCACGTGAGGGCCCACGCTGAACCACGTACGGCAGGCAACGCGACGATCAGGAGGCGCGGCGCATGAGCCACTCGGTGGGGCAGGTCGCCGGATTCGCCGGCGTCACGGTGCGCACGCTGCACCACTACGACGAGATCGGCCTGCTCGTGCCGAGCGAGCGCAACCACGCGGGCCACCGCCGCTACAGCGGGACCGACCTGGACCGGCTCCAGCAGATCCTCTTCTACCGGGAGCTCGGCTTCCCGCTGGACGAGGTCCAGACCCTGCTCGACGACCCGGCGACGGACCCGCGCGTCCACCTGCGGCGTCAGCACGACGTGCTGCTCGCCCGGATCGAGAGACTCCAGAAGATGGCCGAGGCCGTCGAACACGCCATGGAGGCACAGAAGATGGGAATCCAGCTCACCCCCGAAGAGCGGTTCGAGGTCTTCGGGGAGAAGGACCCCGAGCAGTACGCCGAGGAGGCCGAACAGCGCTGGGGCGGCACCGAGGAGTACGCCGAGTCGCAGCGGCGGGCCGCGGCCTACACGAAGGACGACTGGAAGCGGCTCCAGGCCGAGGTCGACGACTGGAGCGCCCGGTACGCGGCCCTCGTCGCGACCGGCGAGCCGGCGACGGGCGAGCCTGCCATGGACCTGGCCGAGGAGCACCGCCTGCACATCTCGCAGTGGTTCTACGAGTGCCCGTATGCGATGCACCTCTGCCTGGGCGACATGTATGTGGCCGACGAGCGCTTCAAGGCGTTCTACGACTCCATGGGCGAGGGCGTCGCCCAGCACCTGCGGGACGCGATCCACGCGAACGCCGCCCGGCATTCGGCTTGACGCGGGCGCCCTTGCGACCTCGCGCATACCGACAGGTTTGCCACAGTTGACGCACAGTGCATCCTGAGAGGGCTACTGGAACCTGGCAGGGGCGATCGGCGTTGATAACTTTGCATCGCCATTGCCTTTGCTGACCTTGTTCTGTTTCTCTTCTCAAGCCCTCAGGAGCCCGGACCCGTGATGACGCTTGCTCTCGGACCAAGCTGGCTGGACCCGGACTACCTGCTGAACACGTTCGGCATCTGGGGCCTGCTCCTCATCGTGTTCGCCGAGTCGGGCCTGCTGATCGGCTTCTTCCTGCCCGGCGACTCGCTGCTGTTCACCACGGGCCTGCTGATCACCGCCGGCACCCTGGACTTCCCGCTCTGGGGAGCGGTCGGACTGATCTGCCTCGCCGCGATCCTCGGTGACCAGGCGGGCTACGTCTTCGGCAAGAAGGTCGGCCCCTCGCTGTTCCGGCGCCCGGACTCCAAGCTCTTCAAGCAGGAGAACGTGCAGAAGGCGCACGAGTTCTTCGAGAAGCACGGCCCCAAGTCGCTGGTCCTGGCCCGCTTCGTGCCGATCGTCCGCACGTTCACGCCGATCATCGCCGGCGTCTCCGGCATGAAGTACCGCTCGTTCATCACGTTCAACGTGATCGGCGGTGTGCTGTGGGGCGCCGGCGTGACGCTGCTCGGCTCCTGGCTGGGCAACATCGCGTTCGTCCACAAGAACATCGAGGCGATCCTGATCCTGATCGTCCTGATCTCGGTGGTGCCGATCGCGATCGAGTTCCTGCGGGCGCGCGGCAAGTCCAAGAAGGCGGCGGCCCAGGCCGAGCCGGGCACCGCCCCGGACACGGCGGGGGCCCCGGCCCAGCGCGGCCGGCACGCCAAGCGGTAGAGAATCGCCGGATTCTAGAAGCCGCGCGTCCGCTTGGCCGCGCGGCGGTTCTCCGCCCCGGGCGAGCGGATGAACAGGCGGGAGATCTCGCCACCCAGGTTCACCCCGATAGCGATGGCCATCGCGAGGGCCGCCGCCTTGGACAGCGAGACGAGCCCCTGGTTGACGTCGTTGTGGGCGATCGCGAGCAGCCCGAAGTACGTCGCCGAACCGGGGAGCAGCGGCCCGATCGCGGCCGTGACGTAGGGCAGCGCGGAGGCGAACCGGTACCGGGAGAACAACTGCCCGAACAGGCCGACGAGGCCGGCCGCCGCCGCCGTGGAGGCGACCGGTGAGATGTCGCCCGCGTAGTGCATCGCCCCGTAGACGATCCACGCCACACCCCCGTTGAGGGTCACCGCGAGCACCGTCGACCGCTCCTGCTGCAACAGCACGGCGAACGCCAGTGACAGCGCCATCGACGCGGCGATCTGCCAGTAGGGTCGCGAGACGGGGTTCAGCGCCGCCTCGGCGTTCAGCGGCGCGTGCAGCTGCACGGCGACGTACAGCATGATCAGCACGCCGATGACGATGCCGACGAAGAAGTACATGACCTCCAGGAGTCGCGCCGAGGCCGTGATGTAGAAGCCGGTCAGCCCGTCCTGTACGCCCGCCACGAGCGCCCGCCCCGGCAGCAGCGCGAACAGTCCACCGGTGATCACCGCGGACGCCTTCACGTCCACATGGGCGAGCGTGAGCACCAGGCCGATCGCCGCGGGCGGCATCGCGGCCACCGTGAACTGGTAGAACTCCGGGAATCCGCGCCCCGCGCACAGCCACGCGAGCCGGTCGCCCAGCATCGCGCCGACCGCCGCGGCGACGAACACCAGCAGATCACCGCCGACGAGGATCGAGGCGGAACCGGCGAGCAGCCCGTTCGCCCCCGTGAGCGCCCATCCGGGGTACGGGTGCCGGTTTCGGCGGATCTCCGCGAGCCGCCGGTACGCCTCCTCCAGCGTGACGTCGACCTCGTCGTCCTCGTCACTGATGTCGTCGACGAGCCGGAACACCGCGGCGAGCCGGTTGTAGTCGGTGCCGCGCCGGCGCACCGTGCGCGACGCCGTCACCGGGTCGTCGACGAGCGACGGCTGGAAGGTGATCGACAGCAGCGTGAACGTCACCGTCGGTTCGCACCGGTCGAGCCCGTAGGAGCGGCACACGGCGAACATCGCCGCCTCCACGTCCTCGGCGCCCTCTCCACCGGCGAGCAGCAGCTCCCCGATACGCAGCGTCAGGTCGAGCACGCGCGGCACGGCGGGCCCGGCGTCGTCCTGCTTCTGCGCCGGTTCGGGCGCGGGCCGCTCGGCGACCGGCATCCGCAGCATCGTGCGCATCCGGTCCTGCCAGGGCGCCTCCTTGGTCAGCTTGACCATGGGGATGCCGTGCGCCGGGGTGAACGCGGCCGGTGACTGGCGCGAGCTGTAGGTCTTCGGCGGAGTGAACGCGGACCCTTCGGCGTCGGCCGCCTCGGGCGCCTGCACGTTCAGCCCGTCGGGCAGCGAGAACTCCGAGGTGACCGAGGACTCCTCCTCCATCACCGGAGCCGCCGCGACCACCCCGATGGGCTGCGTGAACTGACTGCGGGCCTCGTCGGACTGCGGCTTGCGCTCCTCCGGGGCCTCGGTCTCCCGCTCCGTCACCTGTGTGGCACCTCTGTGGTCCTCGCCCTCGCACGTCTACGTACGTCCACTACGCACGTCTACGTAAGCGTCTGCCTCCCGTACGCCTCAGTATGCGCACGAATACGCGAACGGGCCGCGCAACCCCGGCAGGGGTCGTGCGGCCCGTACGTGAACGAGAGGGTCAGTGACCACCCTGGTCCTGAGCGCGCTTGTACGAACGCTCGATCTCGGCCTCGGCCTCCGTGCGGCCCACCCAGTCGGCGCCCTCGACGGACTTGCCGGGCTCCAGGTCCTTGTAGACCTCGAAGAAGTGCTGGATCTCCAGGCGGTCGAACTCGGAGACGTGGTGGATGTCGCGCAGGTGCTCCATCCGCGGGTCCGTCGCCGGGACGCACAGCAGCTTGTCGTCGCCGCCGGCCTCGTCCGTCATACGGAACATGCCGATGGCGCGGCACTTGATGAGGCAACCGGGGAAGGTCGGCTCGTCCAGGATGACCAGGGCGTCCAGCGGGTCGCCGTCCTCGCCCAGCGTGTTCTCGACGAAGCCGTAGTCCGTCGGGTAGGCGGTCGAGGTGAACAGACGACGGTCCAGACGGATCCGACCGGACTCGTGGTCGACCTCGTACTTGTTCCGCGATCCCTTCGGAATCTCGATCGTGACGTCGAACTCCACCGGTGGCTCCTCCATGATCAACACATACGACTGGTGGTTAAGTGTCCCTCACGCAGGTGTGTGATCGCGAAAGGGGCTGGTCCGCGGTGCCGGAGCTGAAGGCTTCGCAGCTCTTGACGAGTGCGGCGAAGACCGCTGCCACGTGGGTTGCGAGGAGCAGGACCAAACACGTCACGGCGGGCGCGACGGCGGTGGGTCTTGTCCTCACGGCCGTCGTGGTGGCCACGACCGGTCCCTGGGACGCTTCGGGTCAGCGTAAGGCCGAGGCGCACCGAGCGGCCTCCCAGGAGGCCGCAGGTGGCGCAGATCACGATGGCGCTCCCGGTACGCGACCAGGGGCGCCCGCCGCCGCGCCGCGCGCCCCCGCAGTCCTGGCCGCGCCCGGCGCGACGGTGCCCGCGCCCACCCGCGAGGCCCTGGCCGACGTACTGGACCCGCTCCTGAAGGACCCCTCGCTGGGGACGCGCCGCACGGCCGCGGTCGTCGACGCGGTCACCGGAGAGCGGCTGTACGGGAAGTCCGCGGGGGACGCCCTCACCCCGGCGTCCACGATCAAACTGGCCACGGCTGTGGCTGCCCTGACGGCGGCGGGCCCCGACCACCGCATCGCGACCCGCACGCGCCTGGAGAAGGACGCAGGGAAGCTCGTCCTCGTCGGCGGCGGCGACCCCACCCTGACGGCACGTCAGAAGAATCCTTACGGCGCCGCCAGCCTGCGCACTCTCGCCGACGAAACGGCCGCCTCCCTCAAGAAGAGCGGCACCACCGAGATCACCCTCGCCTACGACACCTCGCTCTACTCCGGGCCGAAGACCCACCCCATCGGCCCCAACGAGAACCTCGCCCAGGTCACCGCCCTGATGGCCGACGAAGGCCGCACCGACGACTCCAACAGCGGCCCGGCCCCGCGCGCCGCCGACCCGGCGGCGTCCGCGGCCCGGAAATTCGCGGACCTCCTGCACGACCACGGCATCAGGACCAAGGGCGGCGACCCGCAAGCGGGCAAGGCGTCCGGCAAGGCCGAGGACATCGCCAAGGTCGAATCACCGCCGCTGTCCGCCCTCGTCGAGCGCATGCTGACGCACAGCGACAACGACATCGCCGAGGCCCTCGCCCGGCAGACCGCCGTCGCCGCCGGCGAGAGCCACGACTTCGACGGCGCGGGCAAGGCCGTCCACCAGCAGCTCGGCACACTCCGCCTCCCGCTGGCCGGCACCCGCTTCGCCGACGGCAGCGGCCTCGACCGCACCGACAAAATCTCCGCCGACCTGCTCACCGGCCTGCTCGCCAAAGCCGCCGAACCCGGCCGCCCCGAACTGCGCGCCGTCCTCACCGGCCTGCCCGTCGCCGGCTTCACCGGCACCCTCAGCAGCCGCTACAGCGACGAGGCCGACGCCTCCGGCACCGGCCTCGTCCGCGCCAAGACCGGCACCCTCACCGGGGTCAACACCCTCGCGGGCTCCGTCGTCGACGCCGACGGACGGCTCCTCGTCTTCGCCTTCATGACCCAGGGCGCCCCCGGCCCCCAGACGGCCCAGGCGAGCCTCGACCGACTCGCCTCCTCCGTCGCCAACTGCGGCTGCCGCTGAACTCCGGTCTCCCTTAGGGGAGACCGGAGGCGACACCAGGGCCGAACTGGGGGCCGCGCTCGGGTTCAACCCCCTCCGTGTACGGGAGGGGTCACGTACCGTTGACGCATGACGAGCATCGGCGGCGCTGCCTCTTCAGGGATGGTCGACTGGAATATCGCGGTGGCCACCGCGACCCGACTCGTACGACCCGGCCCAGAGGTCAGCCGCGACGAGGCACGCGCCATCGTCGCGGAGCTGCGCCGGCACGCCAAGGCGTCCGAGGAGCACGTGCGCGCGTACACGCGCATGGCCACGGAGGACGTCCACGACACCCCCGTCCTCGTCGTGGACCGGCCCGGCTGGGTGAAGGCCAACGTCGAGGGCTTCCGCGAGATCCTCAAGCCCCTCCTCGACAAGATGCAGGAACGCAGGTCGGGACCGGGCGGCGCCATGCTCGGCGCGGTCGGCGGCAAGGTCACCGGCGTCGAACTCGGCATGCTCCTGTCGTTCATGTCCTCCCGCGTCCTCGGCCAGTACGAGACCTTCGCCCCCGCCTCCCGCGACCTCCCGGCCGCACCGAACGGCGGCGGCCGCCTCCTCCTCGTAGCGCCCAACATCGTCCACGTCGAGCGCGAACTCGACGTCGACCCGCACGACTTCCGGCTCTGGGTCTGCCTGCACGAAGAGACGCACCGCACCCAGTTCACGGCCGTGCCCTGGCTGCGCGACCACCTGGAGGGCGAGATCCAGTCGTTCCTCGCCGAGACCGAGGTCGACCCCTCGACCTTCCTGGAACGGATCAGGGAAGCCGCCCAGTCACTCGCCGGCGGCCGCCCCGAAGGCGAGGAGGACGACGGCGGACGCTCCCTCGTCGAACTCGTCCAGTCCCCGGCCCAGCGCGAGATCCTGGCCCGCCTCACCGCCGTCATGTCCCTGCTCGAAGGCCACGCGGACTACGTGATGGACGGCGTCGGCCCCGCGGTCGTGCCCACCGTCGGCGAGATCCGCGAGAAGTTCCAGCAGCGCAGGCAGAAGGGCGCCTCCCGGCTCGACATGGCCCTGCGCAAGCTCCTCGGCCTCGACGCCAAGCTGCGCCAGTACCGCGACGGCGAGCGGTTCGTCCGCGCCGTCGTCGACGAGGTCGGCATGGACGGCTTCAACCGCGTCTGGACCTCGCCCAACACCCTCCCGACCAAGGCGGAGATCGCCAAACCGGCGGACTGGGTCGCACGGGTGCACAACAGGGCAGACGGCGCTCACGACACCCCGTAGACCACGCCGGAATGCGCTCAGGATCACCCATCCGAGGGACCGTAGGCCGTGGGTAGGCGTGCGATGCTCAGGGAATGGCTCGGCTCTGTCACCATCGACACACTCTGCGTGACCGAATGCACCGGATCACCGTTGAGCGTTCGAGCCGATTCAATATCTGGCGCCCACCCCCCTAGACAACGGAATGAAGGGAACCGGACATGGGTCCCCATCCTGCGGTCGCGGCGATACGCCTGGCGGTCCGCCGCGTCCTCCACGACATCCTCAGCGCACACACCCAGCCCCCCACCGGCGAGCAGCCCCTCGTGCTGGTCGCCTGCTCGGGCGGCGCCGACTCCATGGCGCTCGCCTCGGCCCTCGCCTTCGAAGCGCCCAAGCTCGGCATCCGCGCCGGTGGCATCACCGTCGACCACGGTCTGCAGCCCGGCTCCGACAGCCGCGCCGAGGATGTCGTCCTGCGCCTGACCGCCCTCGGCCTCCGCCCCGTCGAGTCCGTCGCCGTCCACGTCGGCCGCACCGGCGGCCCCGAAGCCGCCGCCCGCGACGCCCGCTACGCCGCCCTCGACGCCGCGGCCGAGCGCCACGGCGCCGCCGGCGTCCTGCTCGGCCACACCCGAGACGACCAGGCCGAAACCGTCCTGCTCGGCCTCGCCCGCGGCTCCGGCATCCGCTCCCTGTCCGGCATGGCCGCCGTCTCGGGCGCCGCGGGCCGCTACCGGCGCCCCTTCCTCCAGCTCGACCGGCAGACCGCGCGCAAGGCCTGCCTCGTGCAGCACCTGCCCGTCTGGGACGACCCGCACAACACCGATCCGGCCTACACGCGCTCCAGACTTCGCCACGAAGGACTGCCCGCCCTGGAGAAGGCGCTCGGCAAGGGCGTCGTCGAGGCCCTCGCCCGTACAGCCCAGCTCTCCCGGGACGACGCCGACGCCCTGGACACCTGGGCCCAGCAGGCCGCCGCCTCCGTACGGGACACGGCCGGGCTCCTCGAGTGCGCCAAGCTCTACGCGCTGCCGCCCGCCGTGCGCCGCCGCATCCTGCGCCGGGCCGCGATCGAGGCCGGCGCCCCGGCCGGTGCGCTCTTCGCCCGCCACATCGAAGAGGTCGACCGCCTGATCACCGGATGGCGGGGCCAGGGAGAGATCAACCTCCCGGGCAAAGTCGTCGCCCAGCGGCAGGGTGGCAGACTGGTCATCCGGCAAGGCTGATGAGAGGCCACGTTCTCGGTGGGCTCTGAGTGGCCGGTGGGACGACCGAAAGTGATGCGGGTGGACGCGAAAGACATGGGCACCGACCTTCAGTCGGTGCTCATCACCAAGGAAGAGATCGACGCGAAGCTGGCAGAGCTGGCCGCGAAGATCGACGCGGAGTACGCGGGCAAGGACCTGCTGATCGTCGGAGTGCTCAAGGGCGCCGTCATGGTCATGGCGGACCTGGCCCGCGCTCTGGCCACCCCCGTCACGATGGACTGGATGGCGGTGTCCTCGTACGGCGCGGGCACCCAGTCGTCCGGCGTCGTGCGGATCCTCAAGGACCTCGACACCGACATCAAGGGCCGGCACGTCCTGATCGTCGAGGACATCATCGACTCCGGTCTGACGCTGTCCTGGCTGCTCACGAACCTCGGTTCGCGCGAGCCCGCCTCCCTCGAGGTGTGCACGCTGCTGCGCAAGCCCGATGCGGCCAAGGTCTCCATCGACGTGAAATGGGTCGGCTTCGACATCCCGAACGAGTTCGTGGTCGGGTACGGCCTGGACTACGCGGAGAAGTACCGGAACCTGCCGTTCGTCGGCACTCTCGCCCCGCACGTCTACGGCGGCTGAGTACGCGCCGGGCGGCCGGGAACCCTCACGGGGTCCCCGCCGTTGGACAGGCGAAGGCTCGTTTGTCGGTCGTCCCCTGCGGCGTCGGGTGACAATGCTGGGGTACCGTCCGAAGAACAGTTCTTCAAACAGCTTTAAACAGCCTTATCAAACTCACTATGGCAGGAGGGACGGGGCGTCATCGCTCCGTATGGATGGACGTGAAGCGATACTTCCGTGGGCCGGTCATGTGGATCGTGCTGGCCGTCCTTGCCGTGGTCGTGTTGATGCAGGTCGTCGGTTCGTCCGGCGGCTACAAGACGGTGGACACCGGCCAGGTCATTCAGGCCATCAACGACAACAAGGTGGAGTCGGCCAAGCTGACCACCGGTGACGACAACACCATCAAGGCCGAGCTGAAGGACGGCCAGAAGGTCGACGGCTCGAGCAAGATCCAGGCCAGTTACATCGGCGACCAGGGCGTCGAGGTGGCCAAGGTCCTGCAGGCCAAGTTCGAGGACAAGCAGATCTCCGACGGGTACACCGTCTCCCCGTCGAAGCAGAACCCCTTCGTGGGCATCCTGCTGACGCTGCTGCCCTTCGTCCTCATCGTGGTCGTCTTCCTGTTCCTGATGAATCAGATGCAGGGCGGCGGCTCCCGCGTCATGCAGTTCGGGAAGTCCAAGGCCAAGCTCATCACCAAGGACACCCCGAAGACGACGTTCGCCGACGTGGCGGGCTCGGACGAGGCGGTCGAGGAACTCCACGAGATCAAGGAGTTCCTGCAGGAGCCGGCCAAGTTCCAGGCCGTCGGCGCCAAAATCCCCAAGGGCGTGCTGCTCTACGGCCCGCCCGGTACCGGTAAGACGCTCCTCGCGCGCGCCGTCGCCGGTGAGGCCGGGGTCCCGTTCTACTCGATCTCCGGTTCCGACTTCGTCGAGATGTTCGTCGGTGTCGGTGCCTCCCGTGTCCGCGACCTCTTCGAGCAGGCCAAGGCGAACGCTCCGGCGATCGTCTTCGTCGACGAGATCGACGCGGTCGGCCGCCACCGCGGCGCCGGCCTCGGCGGCGGTCACGACGAGCGCGAGCAGACGCTGAACCAGCTGCTCGTCGAGATGGACGGCTTCGACGTGAAGGGCGGCGTCATCCTGATCGCCGCCACGAACCGGCCGGACATCCTCGACCCGGCGCTGCTGCGTCCCGGCCGCTTCGACCGGCAGATCGCGGTCGACCGCCCGGACATGCAGGGCCGTCTGGAGATCCTCAAGGTTCACCAGAAGGGCAAGCCCGTCGCGCCCGACGTCGACCTGTCGGCCGTCGCGCGCCGCACCCCGGGCTTCACGGGCGCCGACCTGGCGAACGTGCTGAACGAGGCCGCGCTGCTCACGGCCCGCTCGGACAAGAAGCTGGTCGACAACCTGTCGCTCGACGAGGCGATCGACCGTGTGGTCGCGGGCCCGCAGAAGCGGACCCGGATCATGTCGGACAAGGAGAAGAAGATCACCGCGTACCACGAGGGCGGACACGCCCTGGTCGCGGCGGCCTCACCGAACTCCGACCCGGTCCACAAGATCACGATCCTCTCCCGGGGCCGTGCTCTCGGCTACACGATGGTGCTGCCGGACGAGGACAAGTACTCGACCACGCGCAACGAGATGCTCGACCAGCTCGCCTACATGCTGGGCGGCCGCGCGGCCGAGGAGCTCGTCTTCCACGACCCGACGACGGGTGCCGCGAACGACATCGAGAAGGCCACCGGTACGGCCCGCGCGATGGTCACGCAGTACGGCATGACCGAGCGGCTCGGCGCGATCAAGTTCGGCGGTGACAACAGCGAGCCCTTCCTGGGCCGTGAGATGGGTCACCAGCGCGACTACTCGGAAGAGGTCGCCGCGCTCGTCGACGAAGAGGTCAAGAAGCTCATCGAGACCGCGCACAACGAGGCCTGGGAGATCCTGGTCGAGAACCGCGACGTCCTCGACAACCTCGTCCTCGCGCTGCTCGAGAAGGAGACGCTGAACAAGGAGCAGATCGCCGAGATCTTCGCCCCGATCGTGAAGCGTCCGGCCCGCCCCGCGTGGACCGGCTCCACCCGCCGCACCCCCTCGACCCGCCCGCCGGTGCTCTCCCCCAGGGAGCTGTCACTGACGAACGGGGCGAACGGGTCGACGCCCGCCATCGAGACCACCACCCCGGTGGACACGGTGAAGGAAGAGCGCCCCGAGAGCTGACCGAAGCCTTCACAAGGCCCGGAATGCATGCCGCGTCCCCCACGCTTTACGGTGTGGGGGACGCGGCTCTTTGTGCTGCCGCGCCGGTACATACGAGGAAGAGGCACCACAATGACCGACCCGGTGACGCTGGACGGCGAGGGCTCGATCGGCGAGTTCGACGAGAAGCGGGCCGAGAACGCCGTGCGCGAGCTGCTCATCGCGGTCGGTGAGGACCCGGACCGCGAGGGCCTGCGGGAGACCCCGGGACGGGTCGCTCGGGCGTACAAGGAGATATTCGCGGGCCTGTGGCAGAAGCCCGAGGATGTCCTGACGACGACGTTCGATCTGGGCCATGACGAGATGGTCCTGGTGAAGGACATCGAGGTCCAGTCGAGCTGTGAGCACCATCTGGTCCCGTTCGTCGGCGTCGCGCACGTCGGCTATATTCCGTCGTCCGACGGCAAGATCACGGGGCTGTCGAAGCTGGCCCGGCTCGTCGATGTCTTCGCCCGTCGCCCGCAGGTCCAGGAGCGTCTGACTACGCAGATCGCGGACTCCCTGATGGAGATCCTGGAGCCGCGGGGCGTCATTGTGGTCGTGGAGTGCGAGCACATGTGTATGACGATGCGGGGCGTGCGTAAGCAAGGGGCCAAGACGATTACGTCGGCTGTGCGGGGGCAGTTGCGGGATCCGGCTACTCGGGCCGAGGCGATGAGCTTGATCATTGGGCGTTGACGCCGTCGGGGCCCCCGTCGGAGGGCGCTGAGGCGCGGGGGCGCTGGGGCTGAGGGCGCGGGGCTCTGCCCCGGACCCCGCTCCTCAATCGCCGGAGGGGCTTGGTTGGGTCAGATGGCCGGGGCTTGATTGGGTCGGGCGGCCGGGGCTTGAGGGGGTCAGGCGGCTGGGGCTGCTGTGCCCTCGGTGTCTTCGTCTTCCGGGAGTTTGCAGACGCGCTCCAGGAAGAGTGCGGCCGCTATCACCGCGATGCCGGCGAGGACCGAGAACCCGGCGTAGATCGCCTGATCGCGCCGGGCCGGGATGTCCAGGGACTCGAGCAGGAACGCACCGGTCCCGCCGTACATCCCGGAGACCAGCGCGGAGACCAGCGCACTGGCCTGCCCGAAGACGAGCGCTCTCGCGGCCATCATCGGGTCGACACCCTTGGCCCCGGGGCGGCGCTCGCGCTGGGCGCGGAGCCGGGAGCGGATGGACAGGGCCGTCGCGAGCAGCACCGCGGCGATCACCGCCAGCACGATCGGCGCGGCCGGTGGGACCCGCGGCAGCGTGCCGACCGAGTCCCACAGCCGGGCGCCGGCCCAGGACAGCACCCCGGCGGCCAGGAAGAGGCCGGCCAGAGTCCTGATGCGCAGTTGCTTCATCCCCGTTGGTCGCCCCTCATGTGTTTTCGCTCTGCCCGCTAGACCCTAACGATTACTCGGGCAGCCGAAGTTCCAGGTCGCCGCGGGGCGCCACTCCGTCGCGGGTCAGGGCGGTGAGCAGCTCGGCGACGGTACCGCGGCCGGTCAGCCGGGCGTCCGGCTCCACGTCGTGCCAGGGTGCCAGCACGAAGGCCCGCTCGTGGGCCCGCGGGTGGGGCAGCGTGAGCGTCGGGTCGTCCGAGACGACATCGGCGTACGCGACGATGTCGACGTCGAGGGTGCGCGGGCCCCAGCGCTCGTCCCGTACGCGGTGGAAGGCCTCCTCGACGGCGTGGGCCCGCTCCAGGAGCGAGGCGGGCGGGAGTGTCGTCTTCAGAAGCACCACCGCATTGAAGTACGAGGGCTGGCTGCCGGGCTCGACGCCCCAGGGCTCCGTCTCGTACACCGGGGAGACGGCTTTGACGCGGACACCGGGAGTGTCCTCCAGGGCGTCGATGGCGCCCTGGAGCGTCTCCAGGCGGTTGCCCAGGTTCGCGCCCAGGGAGAGCACGGCGCGGTGGGGGTTGGAGAGCGTGGTGTCGGCGGCATCCACCTGCTCCACCACGGAGGTCGGAACCGGCTGGACGGTCGGGTCGAACTGAGTCTGGTTCATACTCGGCTCCGGGTGATGGTGACGGTCACATCGTCGAAGGGCACGGTGATCGGCGCGTCCGGCTTGTGGACGCAGACCTCGACCTCCAGTACCCCCTCGTGCTTCAGGCAGGTCTGGGCGATGCGCTCGGAGAGCGTCTCGATGAGGTCGACCGGCTCGCCTTCGACGACGGCCACGACCTCCTCCGCCACGATGCCGTAGTGCACGGTCTTCGCCAGGTCGTCATCGGCCGCCGCCGCCCGGGTGTCCAGTCCGAGCACCAGGTCCACGATGAAGGTCTGGCCTTCCTCGCGCTCCTTGGGGAAGACGCCATGGTGCCCGCGGGCCTTGAGGCCGCGCAGCGCGACACGATCCACGCGAATCACTCCTGCAGTCGTCGGTAGGGGCCGCTCCCGTCGATGTGCGGTTCGACGCGACGGCCTCGATCGAATCTACCTGCGAGCACTGACAGCGCTCGCTCGCGGGGGCTGTGGACAGACCGGCCCCGGCTGGTAGCCGCCCATACCCAGGGCGCCGGGGACGCAACCCGACCGCTGGGACTTCCGGCCCCTTCCGGGGCGTTTACCCACTCAGGCGAGTGGCCCGTCGTCCTCGGTGTTGTCGGGGAGGTCGGCGATCCCGGCGTCGTCGGCGGTGTCGGACTCGTCGTCCGCGTCCGCGAGCACCGGCGAGGCGTGGTGCGACCACAGCTTCCAGCCCTCGCGAGTGCGCCGGAACACGTTCGTGGCGACGACGCGCTGGCCGACCAGGGGGCCGAGCTCGTCGCCGTCCTCCGGGGCGGGACCCCCGCTGAGGATGTTCTCGGTGCAGGTCACCAGGGCGGTGTCGGCGACGACGCTGATCCGCACATCGGTCAGGAAGAACTGGATGTACTCCGTGTTCGCCATGATCAGCGCGTACGAGCGCAGCACCTCGCCGCGGCCGGTCAGCGCCGGCCAGCCGGGGTGCACGCAGCTGATCGACGTGTCCTCGGCGTCGTCGGGATCCGCGTCCTCGGCATAGGCGACGTCCTCGGGAGCCAGCCACAGGGACGTCAGTTCCTCGAAGTCGCCGCGCTCCATGGCCTCGTAGTAGGCGCGGTTGGCGTCGTCGACGGCCTGGGTGTCGGTGCTGGTCACAGAGCTCCTTCGACGGCACGGGCCACGCGGACCGCGTCGGCGGTGGCCCGCACCTCGTGGACGCGCACCGCCCAGGCGCCGGCGTGCGCGGCGATCGCGGAGACGGCGGCGGTGGCGGCGTCACGCTCGCGCGCGGGCGGCGGGGCGCCCTCCTCGTCGGCCAGGACGTGGCCGAGGAACCGCTTGCGGGAGGCCGCGACCAGGAGGGGGTGGCCCAGCGCGCGGAGTTCCGGGAGGTGGGCGAGGAGGGCGAGGTCGTGCCCGGGCTCCTTGGAGAAGCCGAGGCCCGGGTCGACGACGATGTGGTCGGGGGCGACACCGCCCTCGATGATGGCCTCCACGCGCGCGTGCAGCTCACCGACGACTTCGGAGACGACGTCCTCGTACGAGCCCCGTACGGTGGCGCCCTCCAGGAAGCCGCGCCAGTGCATCACCACGAAGGGGGCGCCCGCGGCGGCGACGACCGGGACCATCGCCGGGTCCGCAAGGCCACCGCTGACGTCGTTGACCAGGGACGCTCCCGCCGCGAGGGACTGTTCGGCGACGCAGGCGCGCATGGTGTCGACCGAGACGGTGATGCCTTCGGCGGCGAGTCCGCGGACGACGGGGATGACGCGCTTGAGCTCCTCGTCCTCGTCGACGCGGGTGGCGCCCGGGCGGGTGGACTCACCGCCGACGTCCACGAGGTCGGCGCCCTGGGCGACCAGGTCCAGGCCGTGCTTGATCGCGGCGGTGGTGTCAAACCAGCGTCCCCCGTCGGAGAAGGAGTCGGGCGTCACATTGACGACACCCATGACCGCGCAGCGGTCCCAGACGGGGAGGCGGGCTACGTGGCCGCGGTGGACCTGCGACGTGCTCATGGCTTCCAGCCTAGAGCCGGTCCGGGGGTGCTTGGGCCGGTGCGGTCGGCGCCTGTACCGGTGCGGGCACTGCGCGGGACGGTGCGGGCACTGCTCGGGCCGGTGCTGGCATTGTTTGAGCCGGTGCTGGCATCGCCTGGGCCGGTGCGGGTGGTGCCTGTGCCGGTGCGGGTGGTGCCTGCTTTGTCGGGGCTGTCGAGCGGATCGTGCCGTGGGCGGCGCGTATCCGCCGTCCGGCCTCGGCACGCGCGCGTGCCGAGAGGAACACGGCGTAGCCGAGCGAGAGGCGGGTGATGCCGGGCTTCGGTGCGGCGTGGAGCGGGGCCAGTCCGGTCTCGCGGGTCCAGACCTCGCCGCCGGTCTCGGAGCAGCCCATGACGGCCGGCGTCCAGGAGTGGGCCCGCGCCTCGTCCATGAAGCGCTCGATGGCGCCGGGCCACGCCTCCACGTCGCCGACGGGGTCACCGCCGGCGAGCATCACCCCGGAGACGACGCGGTAGCAGACGGCCGCCTTGCCGCTGGGTGAGAAGACCACGCCCTTGTCCCGGCGCAAAGGGAAGGACCCCACGGAGTCGAGGGTGCCGTGCTTCTTCAGTAGGGCGCGCAGTTTCGTCTCGTCGTCCTCGGTGAGATGCGCGGCCGGGCGGTCGGGGCGGAACGCGAGAAAGACCGTGGTGAGGGTGGTGAGCACGCCGAGCGCGCCGAGCGAGAAGGAGACCGTGCCGGCCGCGCGTCCCGTGTAGTCGAGGGGCCCGGTGACGCCGAAGAGGCCGTACAGGACGTGCTCCAGACGCTCGGCGAGGCTGGGGTCACCGACGAGCCGGCCGGAGTGGGCGCTGACGACGGCGAGGCCGAGCAGGATCGAACCGGCGCCCATGAGCACGAAGTTGGCCGGGGCGCGCCTGAGGCCGCGCGGGTCGGAAAGGGCGTCGAACCGGTCGCGGTGCTTGGCGAGCAGCCACAGGAACAGCAGCGGGACGACGACCCCGACGACCGAGTGCCGGTACGTGAACTGTGCGGCGGCGCCGAGCGGCAGCAGCACCACGGCCGCGCGCCAGGACGGCCGCGTACGGTGCCGCAGGCCGTGCGCGAGCAGGAGCAGCAGGACGCCGCTGCCGAGCGTGAGAGCCGCGGCGACCGGCCCCAGCGTGCCCGGCAGCCTCTCGGTGACGGAGTGCATCCGGCTGTGCCTGAGCGGAGGCAGGACGCCGGCCGCGACGTCCAGGAGTCCGACCCAGACGCACGCCCGCGCGGCCAGGGCCGGCACGGACTCCGGGCGGGGGCCGCGCAGCATGCGCTTCACCCGGCGCGGAACACCCCACGAGCTTCCCGCATCCATCCTGACGAACATCGCATTCCCGTAGTTCCGCAAGAAACGTGAACGCGGGGCCAAATGCGGCATCCGCGACTTGCGCCCTCTAGGACGGGTCGAGGCGGAAGCGGGTTCATCCGGAGCAACGCCTACTTCTGAGCGTCTACTTCAGAGCGGCTGCTTCAGGCACCTACTTCACAGCGCCTACTTACGAAAGCGCCTACTTACGAAGGGGTGTCACCGTCTCCAGTTCGACCTCCGCGCGCGGGATGGCCCGGGCGTCCGCGGCCGTGGAGCGGCGTAGCGCCTCGTGCAGCCTGGCCGGGGTCAGGACGCCGAGGAAGCGGCCCTCCGAGCGTGCGTCGATGACGGCGATCCACCCCGCGTCGTGCTGGAGCATGGTCGCGAACGCCTGCTTGAGCGAGGCGCCGACTGGCAGCCAGGCCTCCATGCGGCGCGCGTGGTCCCGTACGGTGTCGCCCTTCGCGCCGCCTTCTGCCGCGGCCGCGCGCGTGTGCTCGGCGGAGATCCAGCCGTGCAGGTTGTTGTCGTGGTCCAGGACGACGGCCCAGCGGGCGTCGAGGTCCGTGGGCAGCGGGTCGTCCAGGTGGACGACGGGCGGCTGCTCCAGGTCGCCCTCCTCGATGGGCGTCACGGACAGCCGCTTGAGGCCCCGGTCGGCGCCGACGAAATCGGCGACGTACGGGGTGGCGGGAGCGCCCAGGACGGCCGAGGGGGTGTCGAACTGCTCGATGCTGCCCTGTCCGTACACGGCGATGCGGTCGCCGAGGCGGACGGCCTCCTCGATGTCGTGCGTGACGAACAGGACCGTCTTGCCGAGCGTCTGCTGAAGCCGCAGGAACTCCGTCTGGAGATGGTCGCGCACCACCGGGTCGACCGCGCCGAACGGCTCGTCCATCAGCAGCACCGGCGGATCGGCCGCCAAGGCCCGGGCGACGCCCACGCGTTGCCGCTGGCCGCCGGAGAGCTGGTCGGGATAGCGGTCGCCGAACGTGCCGGGGTCCAGGCCCACCAGATCGAGCAGTTCGGCGGCGCGCTCGCGGGCCTTGGCGCGCTTGACGCCGAGCAGGTGCGGCACGGTCGCGGTGTTGTCCAGCACCGTCTTGTGCGGGAAGAGGCCCACCTGCTGAATGACGTATCCGATCCGGCGCCGCAACTGGACCGGGTCGATGGCGGATATGTCGTCGCCGTCGAGGAATATCCGGCCTTCAGTGGGTTCGATGAGCCGGTTCACCATCTTCATCGTCGTGGTCTTGCCGCAGCCCGACGGGCCCACGAGCGTGACCAGCTCGCCCTCGTTCACCTCGAAGGACAGGTCGTCGACGGCAGTGGTGCCGTCCGCGTACCGCTTGCTGACGTGCTCGAACCGGATCATGAGACCTCATTCTGCCGGGCCGGGGCCGTGTGCGGCACGTCCCGGCAAGGCAGTCATGTGAAGGGAATGTTGCGGGGAGGGGGCGGGTCTCGGCCATTGTCAGTGGTGGCCGCTAGGGTCGTCGACAGTCAGAAAACGTGCGTGCGCAGGTGCGGACGACTGACATACGTTCGGGGGACCGGGGGAGGTGGGCGGGGTGAGCGAACAGAACTGCCTGGTGGCCAATGACTGGGTGTGCGGGGAGTATCTGCGCACCCGCAGCCAGGAATTGGTCGACGCGACCGTCCAGCACCTGGGAATCACCGTGGCGTCGGTGGTGATCGGCATCCTGATCGCCTTCCCGCTCGCGCTGCTCGCCCGGCACAAGCGTGCTTTCGCGGGGCCGGTGCTCGGTCTGACGACCGTCTTCTACTCGATTCCCTCGCTGGCGATGTTCTCGCTGCTGCTGCCCCTTTTCGGGCTTTCGATCTCGTTGGTGGTCACCGGGCTCGTCCTGTATTCGCTGACGATTCTCGTGCGCAACATATTGGCGGGACTGCAGTCCGTGCCCGAGGAGGCCAGAGAGGCCGCGCGCGGTATGGGGTACGGGCCGCTGCGGTTGCTGTGGGAGGTCGAACTGCCGCTGGCGCTGCCCGCGTTGCTGGCCGGCGTGCGGATCGCCACGGTCTCGACGGTGGCGCTGACGACGGTCGGCGCGATCGTCGACTACGGCGGCCTCGGCACGCTGATCCTCGACGGCCTCGACAGCGACTTCAAGGCCCAGGTGCTGACCGCCTCGGTGCTGTGTGTGGTGCTCGCGATCCTCGCGGACCTGCTGCTGCTCGGCGTACAGCGGTGGCTGACCCCGTGGACACGGGTGAGAGCCGGACGCTCTTCGCGCGGGTCACGAATACGTAGGAGCGCGGCCGCTGCGGAGCCGGAGAAGGTGGCATGAACGCGATATCGGGGGCCTACGACTGGCTGAGCACGGGCGCCAACTGGCAGGGCGAGAAGGGGGTGTGGCACCGCCTGGCCGAGCATCTGTACTTCAGTGGTGTCGCGCTCGGTGTCGCCTGTCTGATCGCGCTGCCGCTCGCCCTGTGGCTCGGGCACATCGGCAAGGGCGGCGCCCTCGCGATCAACGTGTCGAACGTGGGGCGCGCGGTGCCGACCCTGGCCGTCCTCGTCCTGCTGACCCTGACCCCGCTCGGCCGCCACGGTGACGTGCCGACGCTGATCGCGCTGGTGCTGTTCGCGGTGCCGCCGCTGCTGACGAACGCGTACGTCGGTATGCGAGAGGTCGACCGTTCGGTGGTGGAGGCCGCGCGCGGCATGGGTATGAGCGGCCGCCAGGTCTTCGCCCGGGTCGAGCTGCCGTTGGCGTATCCGCTGGTGATGACCGGTCTGCGGTCGGCGGCGGTGCAGGTGATCGCGACGGCGACGCTGGCCGCGATGGCGGGTGAGGGCGGGCTCGGGCGGATCATCACAGCCGGGTTCAACCTTCAGGACACGCCGCAGGTGGTCGCCGGGGCCGTGCTCGTGGCCGCGCTCGCGCTGCTGGTGGAGGGCGTGTTCGTCGGGGTGGGGCGGGTGCTCGACCCCATGCGGGGCCGGGCGTGACGGCGGTGTGCGGCGTGAGGTTCTGGCAGTGCGACCGACCAGTCGACCAGTGCAACTAGGAGAGCGATGAACAGCAGGATGCGGCGAGTGGCCTTGGCGGCTGTGGCGGTCGGAGCACTGACCGCGGGCGTCACCGCGTGCGGTGGCGACAGTCTCGAGGGCAAGGACGATGCGGGTGGTTCGGGCGACGGCGCCAAGAAGGGCAAGGTCGTCGTCGGCGCCGCCAGTTTCACCGAGGCCAAGGTGATGGGCGAGCTGTACCGGCAGATATTGGCCGACGCCGGGTACGACGCGTCGGTGAAGACGGTCGAGAACCGTGAGATCTATGAGCCGCAGCTCGTCAAGGGCGCCATCGACGTGGTGCCCGAATACGCGGCGACGCTCGCCGAATTCCTCAACCTGAAGAAGAACGGCGCCGATGCGAAGCCCGTCGCCTCCAGCGACGCCGACGCCACGGTGGCCGCTCTGCGCAAGCTCGCCGAGCCGGAGGGCCTGAAGGTTCTGGACGCCGGTGAGGCCGTCGACCAGAACGCGTTCGCGGTGAGCGAGAGCTTCGCGAAGAAGCACAAGCTCACGACGCTTTCCGATCTCGGCAGGTCGGGCCAGAAGGTGAAGATCGCGGCCGGTGACGAATGCGAGGAGCGGCCGTTCTGCGCGCCGGGCCTGAAGAAGACGTACGGGATCGATGTCACGGGTATCGATCCCAAGGGCGTCGGCACCACGCAGTCCAAGCAGGCCGTGAAGAACGGCACGGACCAGCTGGTCCTGACGACCACGACCGACGCGACGCTCAAGAACTTCGGTCTGGTGCTGCTCGAGGACGACAAGAAGCTGCAGAACGCGGACAACATCATTCCGGTCGTGAACGCGAAGGACGCGGGCGACAAGGGGATATCCGACGTTCTGGGGAAGCTGACGCAGACGCTCACCACGGACGATCTCATCGAGTTGAACCGCAAGGTCGATGCCGAGCGGCAGAAGGAAGCGGATGTCGCGAAGGACTATCTGGAGTCCAAGGGCCTCATCGGTAAATGATCTTGATGATGGGTCGGGGGTGACGAGGGAGTAGCAGGGGAGTGGGTGAGGGGTAAGCGGACGCCTTCCGGTGTGAGTTCGGTGGTTTCTGTGCCGCCTGTGCCCGAATTTTGACGGGCGGGGCTTCGCGATTCGCCTACGCGCGGTAAGTTTCTGGCCATGCCACGTGGACGCCACCGCCATTCCCCACCCTTGCACCGCCTGCTGCCCCCTTCGGTGATCGCCGGCGTACCGCTCGTCTGTGCGGGCGGCGTCTGGCTGTCCGGAGATCCGCTCGTGCTGCGGTGTATCACCGCGGCCGCCGCGGCGGCCGCCGTGGTCGGCGCCGTCGTGATGCGCCGTTGGGACCGGCTCGCGGGCAAGCAGGTCGCCGATCTGACGCGGGGTGCCGCGAGCGAGCGCTGGCGGCACGAGGAGGCCGTGGCGGAGCTGGAGGGCGACCTCGAGGAGTCGCGGGAGCTGCGCTCCAAGCTGGAGAGCAAGCTGCGCGCGAAGCGGTCCGAGCTGGCGGGGCTGCGCAACGAACACGCGGCGTTGCTGCGGCGGTACGCGAACGCGGAGACGGAGCGGGCCAGCGCCCTGGAGGGCCGGCGTCAGCTCGCCATAGAGGCCGCCGCCCCGGCCAGAGCGCTGCCGCCTGCCCCCGCCCCGGTTACCTCCTCCGCCTCGACCACCGCCCCCGCCGGGGCCTCGACTCCGGCCGGGACGTCGTCGGGCTCCGTGGCCGGTGCCCACGCGGCCCTGTATCTGCGGGCGAACGCGGCGCTCGACCGGCTCGCGCGGCGCTCCGAGCCGCAGCCGTCCGCCACCGCCGAGGAGACCGATTCGCGGGGGAAGTCCGGCGCGGCGTCCGGCCACTACACCGTGCCGGTCGCCGCGGCCGTGGTGCCGGCGGCGCCCGCGCGGAAGGTCCCCCAGGGCGGCTTCGACTTCTTCGGGACGAGCGGCTCCGACACGGAGCAGACGGACCCGGCCGAGCAGGCGGGCCAGGCCGAGGAGGCGGGCCAGGCCGAGCAGGCGGACCCGGCGGACCAGGTCGAACGGGCGGACCAGGACGAAGACCTGGCCGATGTCATAGGGGAAGAGGCCCTCGCCGAGCAGGAGGTCATCGACCTGACCGCCCACGACGAGACCGAGCAGATCGATGTGGGCGACCTGAGGTCGGCACTGCGGGCCTGAAGCCCGCCATCACTTGGTCCCGGCCGTCACTTGGTCCCGGCCGTCACCTGGTCCCAGCCATTACCTGGCCTCGCCGGACATACGTAAGGCGCCCTACTCGCCGTAGGGCGCCTTTTCGTTGAGCACGGCCTGCCTACGGCGAGTGGGGCGCCTTGCTCGGGGCCTTGCTCATCCAGCGGTCCGGGCGCGCTTCCCGACGCCCGGTGCGCGACCGGTCCGCCTGCGCCCGCAACAGCTCCGCCGCCTCCTGCGCGTCCCTCAGGCGGGCCGTCACCGTCTTGTTGGCGCCGGTGTCGAGGTGCAGCCCGGCGACCCGCCAGCAGCGCTCCCAGGGCCCCTGGGTGAGCCGCACGCTCTGCACCTTGGCGTGCGGGACCAGTGAGAGCCGGCGCTGGAGGAGCCCCTGGCGCGCGGCGAACGCCGTCTCCGTGACGGCGACCCCGTAGGCCCGCCACCAGAAGGGCACGCACCAGCGGCCCCGCCGGGGCGCCGGGGTGAACTCGGTCGGTTTGGGCACCTCGACGCCCGGCAGGATCCGCGCGATGACGTCCTCGGCGTGCTCGCGCGGGGCGACGGGGACCAGGACGGAGTTGGCGGACCCGGCGACGTGCAGTTCGACGCGGACCCAGCCGCGGCGCCGCCACAGCAGCGGCTCGACGATCCGTACGGTCTGCACGCGGCCCGGCGGCACCGTCTCGTGCACCTGGTCGAGCAGCCCGTGGTCGATGCGGAGCCCGTCCTCGGACTCGCCGACCGTCCAGTCGTACTCCTTGATGAACCGGCCCGCGCTGTTGGTGAACGCGCCGCCGGCCAGCGGGACGCCGACCCCGATCACTGTCCACAGGTTGTGGGTGGCGAACCACAGGAAGGTCGGTACGACGATCGCGGCCAGCAGCATCGCCCACGGCGTGCCCGTCAGGAGCAGTGCCACCGCGAGCGTGCGCGGGGGCGTGTGCAGGATCTGCCGCGCCGGGGCCTCGCCCACCTCGCGCGCCGACTCGGGAGCGAATCCGGCCGCTCGGGCCAGAAGTTCGGCACGTAGGTCGCGTGCCTGCTTCTCGCCCAGGTAGGAGAGCTCGTCCTTCTTGTCGGCGCCTACTACGTCGAGTTTCAGCTTGGCCACGCCTACGAGGCGGGCCACCAGCGGCTGCGTGATGTCGACGGCCTGGAGGCGGTCGAGCCGGATATGGGCGGTGCGGCGGAACAACAGGCCCGTACGGATGCGCAGTTCGGTGTCAGTCACCGCGAAGTGCGTGAACCACCAGGTGAGAAACCCGTACAGGGCGGCGGCCGGGACCAGGACGGCGAGGCCGATGGTCAGGGTGGTGCCGGTGAGGTGGGCCAGCTGGCGCTGCGCCTGGTCCATGTCGTGGACGGCCCAGCCGAGCAGGACGGCTATCGGCGCCCAGGCCCGGCGCAGCGGCGTGAAGGGGTGCAGCCGGTGTTCTCGTACGGCTTCGGCGGGCGCCGCGGCCGGGGTGTCCTCGGGGGCGCGGGAGTCCGTCACAGGCCCGCCGATCGGGCTTCGCCGAGTTCGGTGAGGCGATCGCGCAGCCGTTCGGCCTCGGCCGGGACGAGGCCCGGGATCGTCGCGTCGGTGGCGGCGGCCGCGGTGTGCAGTTGCAGGCTCGACAGGCCGAACTTCCGCTCCAGCGGGCCGGAGGTCACCTCGACGAGCTGCATCCGCCCGTACGGCACGATCGTTTCTTCACGCCACAGGACGCCGCGGCTGATGAGCAGGTCGTCGGCCCGCTCGGCGTAGCGCCACGAGCGCCAGTTGCGGCCCAGCATCGGCCAGCCCCACGCGAGCACGACCAGCGGCAGCAGGCCGAAGGCCGCCCAGACGGGCCCCGCGCAGAGGCCGAGCAGCACCCCGGCCGCCACAGCCGGTGGCACCAGCCACAGCACCAGCAGCAGCCGGCGCACCTTCAGCAGGCCGGGCTGCACTCCCGTCCAGACCGGACCGGCGCCCGACTGCGCCCCGACACCGTCCGCGGGCCCTGTGACCCCCGTAGTCCCCGTTTCCATACGACCACCCTACGTAGGAGAGACTGTCCGCATGACGCCCACGACTCAGGCCACGGTCGGCATCGGTGGTGCCGCGGAGAGCACCGACATGGTGCTCAACATCGGTCCGCAGCACCCTTCCACGCATGGAGTGCTGCGTCTGCGTCTCGTGCTCGACGGCGAGCGCATCCAGCAGGCGGAACCGGTCATCGGCTACATGCACCGCGGCGCGGAGAAGCTCTTCGAGGCACGCGACTACCGGCAGATCGTGATGCTCGCCAACCGCCACGACTGGCTGTCCGCCTTCTCGAACGAGCTGGGGGTCGTGCTCGCCGTCGAGCGGATGCTGGGCATGGAGGTCCCCGAGCGCGCCGTCTGGCTGCGGACCCTGCTCGCCGAGCTGAACCGGGTGCTGAACCATCTGATGTTCCTGGGTTCGTACCCGCTCGAACTGGGCGGAATCACCCCGGTCTTCCACGCCTTCCGTGAGCGCGAGGAACTCCAGAACGTCATGGAGGAGGTCTCCGGGGGGCGCATGCACTACATGTTCAACCGGGTCGGCGGCCTCAAGGAGGATCTGCCGCTCGGCTGGACGGGACGCGCGCGTGCCGCCGTGGCGGACGTGCGTTCCCGTATGGACGTCTACGACCGGCTCGTCCTCGGCAACGAGATCTTCCGGGCCCGTACGCGCGGCGTCGGCGTCCTGTCCGCGCAGGCCGCGCACGCCTACGGGGTCAGCGGCCCGATCGCCCGCGCCTCCGGCGTCGACTTCGACCTGCGGCGCGACGAGCCGTACCTCGCCTACGGGGAGCTTCAGGACACCCTGAAGGTCGTCACGCGCCAAGAAGGCGACTGCCTGGCGCGCTTCGAGTGCCTTCTGGAGCAGTCCCACGTCGCCCTCGACCTCGCCGACGCCTGCCTGGACCGGCTCGCCGAACTCCCGCCAGGGCCGGTCAACCAGCGCCTCCCCAAGGTCCTCAAAGCGCCCGAGGGCCACACGTACGCGTGGACGGAGAACCCGCTCGGCATCAACGGCTACTACCTCGTCAGCAAGGGCGAGAAGACGCCGTACCGGCTCAAGCTGCGCTCCGCCTCGTACAACAACATCCAGGCGCTGGCCGAGCTGCTTCCGGGGACGCTGGTCGCCGACATGGTGGCGATCCTCGGGTCACTGTTCTTCGTCGTCGGCGACATCGACAAGTAGGGCACCGCCGGGCAGGCCCACCGGCTCGACCAGCCAGCCGAAGTCGCCGAGCCCGCCGCGTGCCGTCAGCTCCGCGGCCTCTCCCGCCCGCGTGAGCGCCCGTACGTACGCCGCCGGGTCCTCGGACGCGAGCGCCAGCGGCGGGCGCCCCGCGGCCACCCCCAGGGCCCGCAGAGCGGCGCGCTGCGACACGATCCGGGCCTCCGGTGTCACCGCGCACGCGTCCAGGGCCACATGCGCCGTGAGGTCGCAGGAGCCGTCCGGCACCGGGGTCGTCTCGCGGCCGTCCCGGAAACCGGTGAGCGTGCCGAAGAGCGGCCGTGCCCCGCGCGTGTGGGCGTAGTCCACGGCGACCGCGAGCCCGCGCTCCAGCGTGCGGACGGCCGCCGCCCACGCCTCGTCGCGGGGCTGTCCGACCTCGGCGCGCAGGCCCGGTTCGGCGGGCAGCGGCCACCAGGCGTCCAGCCATCCGCGCAGCTCGTCGTCGAGGGGCGCCGCGTCGAGGCTCTCCGTGCCGTCCTCCCGTACGAGCACCAGCCGTGCCGTGCCGTCCGCGTCCGCTTCGACGACCTCCAGGGGCACGTTGTCGAGCCACTCGTTGGCGAAGAGGAGGCCGCCGACCCCGGCGGGCGGCTCGGTCCGCCACTCGATCCGGTGATCGAGACCTTCGGGACGGTCCGCCTTCTCGACCGCGTAGGCACGCACGCGTGCGGCCACTGTTTCCGGCAGTTCCTGTAGGACGCGGGAAACCAGTTCGCCGCGCCCCGCCGCCATGTCGACGAACGCCAGCTCCGCCGGCTCCCCGAGGGCCGCGTCGACCCGGCACAGCAGCGCGGCCACCGCACCCGCGAACAGCGCGGACGCGTGCACCGACGTACGGAAGTGCCCGGCGGGCCCTTCGGGCCTCCGGTAGAAGCCGTGCGGGCCGTACAACGCCTCTTCCGTGGCCTCGCGCCACCCGGTTCCCGGACCCTGTCGTACGTTCTCCACGACCGAAGGCTATGCGCAGAGGGCGGACGCGCCTCCACCTTGGGGAGTACGCGCGCCCGATGCGGATCGGTCCTCCGGTTGACCCCCGCACGCCGTGGGCCTGCCTACTCTGGGTGACGTGCAACGCCTCTACGACTTCCTCCGCAGGCACCCGACGTGGGTCGACGGCTTCTGGGCCGTGATCCTGCTCGGGATCTCGGTGGCGAGCGGCACCAGCATGAACGGATCGCCGCCGCGTGGGAACGAGGCGGTATCGATCATCTGCGCCGTCCTGATGTCCCTGGTCGTGGCGCTGCGCCGGCGCATGCCGGAGAAGATGCTCCTGCTCGCGATCGCCGCGGGCGTGGGCCAGCTGGTCTTCGACACGAATCCGAATCCGTCGGACTTCGCCATGCTGGTGATCATCTACACCGTCGCGGTGTCCGGGCCCCGGTGGGCGTCCCGGCTCGCCCTCGTCGGCGGCCTGTGCGCGGCGCCGCTCTCGGAGCTGCGCTGGCCCACGGTGATGTCCAGCGGCGCCGAGCACATCGCGGTCACCATCTTCCAGATGGTGCCGTTCGCCCTCGCCTGGGTCCTCGGCGACTCGCTGCGCACCCGCCGCGCCTACCTGGCACAGCTGGAGGAGCGCGCGAACCGCCTGGAGAAGGAGCGCGAGGCCCAGTCGAAGGTCGCGGTCGCGGCCGAACGGGCTCGCATCGCCCGCGAGTTGCACGACGTCGTCGCGCACAACGTGTCGGTGATGGTGGTCCAGGCAGACGGCGCCGCCTACGTCCTCGACCAAGCGCCCGACCAGGCGAAGAAGGCCCTGGAGACCATCTCCGGCACGGGCCGCCAGGCGCTCGCCGAGATGCGCCGGCTGCTCGGCGTGCTGCGCACCGGAGAGCACGAGGAGGGCGGCGAGTATGTGCCGCAGCCCGACGTCGAGCAGATCGAGGACCTCGTCGAGCAGGTGCGCACTTCGGGCCTGCCCGTCGACTTCAAGGTGGAGGGCACCCCGCGCCCGCTGCCCAGCGGTGTCGAACTGACCGCGTACCGCATCGTGCAGGAAGCGCTCACCAACACCCGCAAGCACGGCGGCCCGAACGCGGGCGCGAGCGTGCGGCTCGTCTACTTCGACGACGGCCTGGGCCTGTTGGTCGAGGACGACGGCAAGGGCGCCCCGCACGAGCTGTACGAGGACGGTGGCGCGGACGGCCGCGGCCACGGCCTGATCGGGATGCGGGAGCGCATCGGTATGGTCGGCGGCACGCTGGACGCGGGCCCGCGCCCCGGAGGTGGCTTCCGTATCAGCGCCCTGCTGCCTCTCAAGCCCGCCCATTGACACGTACCAGCAACCGAACCCGCACAAGTCGCCACGAGATGTGAGGACACCCCCGATGTCGATCAAGGTCATGCTCGTCGACGACCAGGTGCTGCTGCGCACCGGCTTCCGGATGGTGCTCGCAGCCCAGCCGGACATGGAGGTCGTCGCCGAAGCGGGCGACGGCGTCGAGGCGCTCGAAGTGCTGCGCGCGACAGCGGTGGACGTGGTCCTGATGGACGTACGCATGCCGAAGCTGGACGGCGTCGAGGCGACGCGGCGGATCTGCGCGGACCCGAACCCGCCGAAGGTGCTGATCCTGACCACGTTCGACCTCGACGAGTACGCGTTCTCCGGGCTGAAGGCGGGCGCCTCGGGCTTCATGCTCAAGGACGTGCCGCCCGGCGAGCTGCTCACCGCGATCCGCTCCGTGCACAGCGGCGACGCGGTCGTCGCGCCGTCGACCACGCGCCGCCTGCTCGACCGGTTCGCGCCGATGCTGCCCAGCGGCTCCAAGGAGCCGCAGCACAAGCAGCTGGAGCGGCTCACCGAGCGCGAGCGCGAGGTCATGATCCTGGTCGCGCAGGGCCTGTCGAACGGCGAGATCGCCGCCCATCTGGTGCTCTCCGAGGCCACGGTGAAGACACACGTCGGCCGCATCCTCACCAAGCTGGATCTGCGCGACCGCGTCCAGGTCGTCGTCCTCGCCTACGAGACGGGCCTCGTCCGCGCCGGCGGACACGGCTGAGGACCTGTGAGCGCCTCAGCGCAGCACGCCCTCGATGAAGTCACCGCCGAGACGCGAGACCACACTCAGATCCAACTGGTGCTGCACATACCGGCCCTGACGGCGCGTCGTGATCAGGCCCGCCTTCTTCAGCACCGACAGATGCCGGGATATCTCCGGCGCCGACATCCCGTGCGCGTCCGCCAGCTCGCCCGTCGTGTACGAACCGCGCGCCAGGTGACGGCAGAGCCGCATCCGCACCGGATGGGCCAGCGCGGACATGCGCAGCGTCAGCTGCTCGACGGACGGCGGCGCCGTGAGCCCCGGCGACGAGACCGGGTACGTGATCACCGGCTGCCAGCCCGCGCGGTGCAGCACCCACAGATGCGGCCAGCCCATGCTGGTCGGTATCAGGACGAGGTCGCCGTCCCCCGTCGCCGCGACCCCGTCGGTGATCTTGTCCACGGTGACGGTACGGCGCGCCTCGTCGAGTGAGACCGCGGCGGAGGTGGCCCGCAGCGCCTCCCCGAGGCCCTTGCGGCGCATCAGCTCCGTCTTGTGCCGCGCGTCCGCCGCCAGCTGGTGCTGGACCCGCGCCCACACGTCCGCGAAGAACGCCTCCTCGCACTCCCGCATCAGCTCGCGGAACCAGGACCTGATGGCGGGCGGGTCGTCCAGCAGGCGCTGCGTGAAACGCACCTGGTGCGCACCGCGCGCCGCCGCGAGATCGAGCGCGCGCTCACGGGTACGCGGGTCGTCGAGCCGGTTGACGGTCCGGCTCGCGTACATGGACTGGCAGGTGAACTCCAGGGCCGCGTCCACGAACTGCTCGTCGGACAGCTTGTCCAGCAGATCGAGCTCCTCCGTGAGCGTCGCCCCGGGGCGGGTGCGCCGCCCGGCGATCCCGGCCGACGGCGTGAACACGTCCGAGAACGTCGTCCGCCACAGGAAGTCCGCCTCGCACAGCCGGTCCGCGAGGCACGGGTCAAGGCGCGTCGACACGCTTGTCGTCCATCCCTGCAGCCCCGGGTGGTGTGCGGGCTCGGCCAGCGCGTGCAGCGCCATGCCCAGCTCGGCCAGGGGCGAGGGCACGACGCAGACGCGCTCGGGTGTCAGACCCGTGATGTCGATGCTCACGCTCATGACCCCATGGTGCCCGCCGCCACTGACAACCGGCAGGTCGATTGACGGCTCCCGTCAATCGACGTGACCGGCCCCGGGAGCCCGGAGCAGTCTCGTGGTCATCGGCCCCGAAGCGCGACAGAGCGGCTCCTACCGCCGCAACTCGCCGTATTACGGGGCGTAGAGCGACAATCACGATGATGAGCGAGGTGTTCGCCATGACCGTCAACCAGCAGTACGCCCTCGACGCCTACCGGGCCGCCCAGCGCGGCGAAACGCCGGGACCGGCGCCCGGTCTGCACGACTGGACCGCCCTGCGCGAGCTGCGCGACTACCGCCGCTTCGAGGCGGTCCTGGCCGGCCGCCCGGCCCGCGGCCGGATCCGCGCGGCACTGGCCCGCCGCTTCTCCGCCGGTCGCCGGCCCGCCGCGGGCTGCTGAACCGCGCCCGGGCTGGTGAACCGCGGCCGGGCTGGTGAACCGCCGCTGGGCCGCTGAAGCACGGCTGGGCTGCTGAAGCACGGCTGGGCTGCTGAAGCGCGGCTATGACGGGTCAGGCAGACGCCCTACGAAGTCCGCGACGGCCGCGCGGACCTCGGCGGCGCTCCACTCCAGGCCCGCAGCGGCGACCGTGACCTCGGTGACCGAAAGACCCGGCACCCTGTCCGTCGCCCACCAGCGCCCGAACAGCGCCACCTTCGTCTCCTCCGCCTGCGTCACCGCGGCCTCCGTGAGCACGTCGGGGTCGTACGGCAGCCACACCCGGAACTCGTGCGTGTGCGGCGGCTCCGGGTGGATCCGCACCCAGGGCATCCCGGCCTCCGCGAAGCCCTCCCGTATCGCCTTCGCGACCACGCGCGCGTGCGCCACGTACTCCGGCAGCCTCGGCAGCTCCCGGTCCAGACCGACCAGCGCCGCGATCACCTGCGGGAACTGCTGGAAGACCTGACCCCCGTAGCGGTGCCGCCAGGCCCTGGCCTCGTCGATGAACGGCTGAGGGCCCGCGAGCGCCGCGCCGCTGAGCCCGCCGAGCGTCTTGTAGAACGACACATAGACGCTGTCCGCGAGCTCCGCGATCTCGTCCAGAGGGCGCCCGAAATGGGCCGTGCACTCCCAAAGGCGCGCCCCGTCGAGATGCACGACGGCCTCACGCGCGCGTGCCGCCTCGCACACCTCCTCCAGCTCCTGCCAGGTGGGCAACACGAAACCGGCGTCCCTGAGCGGCAGTTCGAGCATCAGCGTCCCGAACGGCTCGTCCAGGGCGTACACCTCGTCGGCCGTCATCTGCCGCGGCTCACCCGTGGGATGCACCGTGCGCAGGCCCGTCACCGTGGTGAGCGCGTCGCGCTCATGGACCTCCGGGTGGCCAAGCGGGTGCAGGGCCACCGTCGAGTTACCGGTGCGCCCCGCCCAGCAGCGCAGCGCGACCTGCTGTGCCATCGTGCCGGTGGGGAAGAACGCGGCCGCCTCCTTGCCGAGCAGCGCCGCGACCTTCGCCTCCAGCTCCGCGACGACCCCGTCACCGTAGAAGTCGAGGCCGCCCGAGAGGTCGGTCACCGCGCCCGCGGCCCCCGTGAGCTGCGCGAGCCGCTCGCCCAGCGTCGCGTCGCCCGGCCGCCGTGCCAGGACGCGCTCCGCGCCCCGCCAGGCCGCGAGCCGCCGCGCCGCCTGCCGCTCTTCCTCGGTCTCGTCACTGTCGCTCATCCACCGATCATGTCCCAGCCGCGTGCCCTTGCCCACAGCCTGTGGACAACCGAGGCCCGCCCGCCCAGATAGCGTTAACATGACGAGAAATCGTCCGGTACCCCGAGCGGACTGGAACGGAAGGCCGTCGCCCCGTGTCACTTCCCCCTCCGAACCCCCGACCCGAGCCCCTCGACCCCAGGGACCGCCCGGCCCGCCTCACCGTGGGCGTCGTCGGCGCGGGCCGCGTGGGTCCCGCGCTCGCCGCGTCGCTCCAACTGGCCGGGCACCGCCCCGTCGCCGTCTCCGGAGTCTCCGACGCCTCCGTGCGCCGGGCCGCGGCCCTGCTGCCCGACGTGCCCCTGGTGGCGCCCGCCGAGGTCCTCGCGCGCGCCGACCTCGTGCTCCTCACCGTCCCCGACGACGCGCTGCCGGGCCTCGTCGAGGGCTTCGTCGAGACCGGCTCGATCCGCCCCGGCCAGCTCCTCGCGCACACCTCCGGGCGCTACGGGACCAAGGTCCTCGACCCGGCCCTGCGCGCGGGCGCCCTGCCCCTCGCGCTGCACCCCGCGATGACGTTCACCGGCACCGCCGTCGACGTCCAGCGACTGGCCGGCTGCTCGTTCGGCGTCACCGCCCCCGAGGAGCTGCGCCTGGCCGCCGAAGCCCTCGTCATCGAGATGGGCGGCGAGCCCGAGTGGATCGCCGAGGAGATGCGGCCGCTCTACCACGCGGCCCTCGCCCTCGGCGCGAACCACCTGGTCACCCTGGTCGCCGAAGCCATGGACCTGCTGCGCGACGCGGGCGTCAGCGCCCCCGACCGGATGCTCGGCCCGCTCTTGGGCGCCGCGCTCGACAACGCGCTCAGGTCCGGTGACGCGGCCCTCACCGGGCCCGTCGCGCGCGGCGACGCCGGCACGGTCGCCGCCCACGTCACAGAGCTGCGCAAGCACGCCCCCGGGACCGTCGCCGGCTACCTCGCGATGGCCCGCGCCACTGCCGACCGCGCCCTCGCGCACGGCCTGCTCAAGCCCGAACTCGCCGAGGACCTGCTCGGCGTCCTCGCGAACGGCGCGGAGGAGACCCGATGAGCACGAGAGTGCTGCACGAAGGCGAGGAGCTACGGGCACGCACGCGTGCCGGGCAGCGCGTCGTCGTCATGACCATGGGCGCTCTGCACGAGGGCCACGCCACCCTGATCCGCACCGCCCGCGACCGCGCGGGCGCCGACGGCGAAGTGGTCGTCACCGTCTTCGTCAATCCGCTCCAGTTCGGCGCGGGCGAAGACCTCGACCGCTACCCGCGCACCCTGGACGCCGACGTCAAGATCGCCGAACAGGCGGGCGCCGACGCCGTGTTCGCCCCCTCCGCCGACGAGGTCTACCCCGGCGGACAGCCGCAGGTCCGCATCGCCGCAGGACCCATGGGCGAGCGCCTCGAAGGAGCCTCGCGCCCCGGCCACTTCGACGGCATGCTCACCGTCGTCGCCAAACTGCTGCACCTCACGCGCGCGGACGTCGCCCTCTTCGGCCAGAAGGACGCCCAGCAACTGGCCCTGATCCGCCGCATGGTGCGCGACCTGAACTTCGACGTGGAGATCGTCGCCGTCCCCACCGTCCGCGAGGCCGACGGACTGGCCCTCTCCTCCCGCAACCGCTACCTGTCGCCGGACGAGCGCACCAGCGCGCTCGTCCTGTCCCGCGCCCTGTTCGCGGGCCGCGACCGCCACGCCGCACAACAGGCGCTGCGCGCGCGTGCCGCCGAGAACCCGACCACGCGCGCCCGCGCGCAAGCGCTCGGCGCCCTCGGCGAGGCCCGCGCCGCCGCCGACGCCCACGCCGTCGCCACCCCGGGCGGCCCCGCCGCCGTCCGCGCCGCCGCCCGCCAGATCCTGGACGAGGCCGCGCGCCTGCGCCCGCCGGTCGAACTGGACTACCTGGCCCTGGTCGACCCGGCCGACCTCAGCGACGTGGACGACGACTTCGAGGGCGAAGCCGTCCTCGCCGTCGCCGCGCGCGTGGGGACGACCCGGCTGATCGACAACCTGCCCCTGACGTTCGGAGCCCGCCCATGAGCGCCTCTGTAGGAACCGGCATACGACTGCACGCCCCCGCGCCGGGCTGGTCCATCGACGCCGACGTCGTGATCGTCGGCTCAGGCGTCGCGGGCCTGACCGCCGCCCTGCGCTGCGAGGCCGCGGGACTGACAACGGTCGTCGTCACCAAGGCCCGCCTCGACGACGGCTCCACCCGCTGGGCCCAGGGCGGCATCGCGGCCGCGCTCGGCGACGGCGACACCCCCGATCAGCACCTCGACGACACCCTGGTCGCGGGCGCGGGCCTGTGCGACGAGGAGGCGGTACGCACCCTCGTCACCGAGGGACCCGACGCCGTACGCCGCCTCATCGCGGCCGGCGCCCACTTCGACGCGGCCGACGACGGCGCGCTGGCCCTCACCCGGGAGGGCGGCCACCACCGCCGCCGCATCGCGCACGCCGGCGGTGACGCGACGGGCGCGGAGATCTCCCGCGCCCTCGTCGAGGCGGTACGCGCGCGTGGCATCCGCACCGTGGAGAACGCGCTGGTCCTGGACCTGCTGACGGACGCCGACGGCCGCACCGCCGGCGTCTCCCTGCACGTCATGGGGGAGGGCCAGCACGACGGCGTCGGCGCGGCCCTCGCCCCCGCCGTGGTCCTCGCGACCGGCGGCATGGGACAGGTCTTCTCCGCGACCACGAACCCGCACGTGTCCACCGGCGACGGCGTGGCCCTCGCCCTGCGCGCGGGCGCCGAGGTCAGCGACCTGGAATTCGTCCAGTTCCACCCGACGGTGCTCTTCCTGGGCGCGGACGCCGAGGGCCAGCAGCCGCTCGTCTCCGAAGCCGTACGCGGCGAAGGCGCCCACCTCGTCGACGCGGACGGCGTGCGCTTCATGGTGGGCCAGCACGAACTCGCCGAGCTCGCGCCCCGCGACATCGTCGCCAAGGGCATCACGCGCCGCATGCAGGAGCGCGGCACCGAGCACATGTACCTCGACGCCCGGCACTTCGGCGCCGACATGTGGGAGCACCGCTTCCCCACGATCCTCGCCGCCTGCCGCGCCCACGGCATCGACCCCGTCACCGAGCCGATCCCGGTCGCCCCCGCCGCGCACTACGCCTCCGGCGGCGTCCGCACCGACCCCAAGGGCCGCACCACCGTCCCCGGCCTCTACGCGTGCGGCGAGGTCGCCTGCACGGGCGTTCACGGCGCCAACCGCCTCGCCTCGAACTCCCTCCTCGAAGGCCTGGTCTACGCCGAACGCATCGCGGACGACATCCAGAAGCAGCACGCGGAGAAGCACCTCCACGCGCGCGTGCCGGCACCCGTCCCGCACCCGCAGACCCCGACCCACCCCCTGCTGCCCCCGGAGGCCCGCTTCGCGATCCAGCGGGTCATGTCCGCGGGCGCCGGTGTGCTCCGCTCCGCGGACTCCCTCGCCGAGGCCGCCGCCCGCCTCGGCCGCATCCACGCCGAGGCCGTCAACTCCCTGGCCGAGGACGGCAAGACGGCCGAGCCGGGCGTCGACACCTGGGAGGCCACGAACCTGCTGTGCGTGGCCCGCGTCCTGGTCGCCGCCGCCCGCCGCCGCGAGGAGACCCGCGGCTGCCACTGGCGCGAGGACTTCGCCGACCGTGACGACACGAACTGGCGCCGCCACATCGTCGTAGGACTCAATCCGGACCGCACTCTGGCCACGCGCACCACACAGACCGCAGACTTCCCGGCAACGACCCTTCAGGAGCAGTGACCGACGTGAGCGCCACCCCCGACCTCCCCCTCGCGGACGCCGACAGCGACAGCGGCGGCTGCGGTGACAACTGCGGCTGTTCGCAGGCGTCCTCCGAGGACGCCATGGAGTGCGGCCTCGACCCGTCGCTCGCCCAGCTGCTGCTCGACGCGGGCCTGCACCCGGTCGAGATCGAGGACATCGCCCACATGGCGATCGCCGAGGACCTCGACGGCGGCGTCGACGTGACGACGGTCGCGACGATCCCCGAAGAGGCCGTCGCCACCGCCGACTTCACCGCCCGGGAGAACGGCGTCGTGGCGGGCCTGCGCGTCGCCGAGGCGATCATCTCCGTAGTGGCCACCGACGAGTTCGAGGTCGAGCGGCACGCCGAGGACGGCGACCTCGTGACGGCCGGCCAGAAGCTCCTGTCCGTCACCACCCGCACCCGCGACCTGCTCACCGCCGAGCGCAGCGCGCTCAACCTCCTGTGCCGCCTCTCCGGCATCGCCACCGCCACGCGCGCGTGGGCCGACGCCCTGGACGGCACTAAGACCAAGGTCCGCGACACCCGCAAGACCACCCCGGGCCTGCGCTCCCTGGAGAAGTACGCGGTCCGCGCGGGCGGCGGCGTCAACCACCGCATGTCCCTCTCCGACGCGGCCCTGGTCAAGGACAACCACGTCGTCGCGGCCGGGGGCGTGGCCGAGGCCTTCCAGGCCGTACGCGACCGCTTCCCCGGCCTGCCCGTCGAGGTCGAGGTCGACACGCTGCACCAGCTCCGCGAAGTCCTGGACGCCGGCGCCGACCTGATCCTCCTCGACAACTTCACGCCCGGCGAGACCGAGGAGGCCGTCGCGCTCACGGACGGCCGCGCGCTCCTGGAGTCCTCGGGCCGCCTCACGCTGGAGAACGCGGCCACGTACGCGAAGACCGGCGTCGACTTCCTCGCCGTCGGCGCCCTCACCCACTCCTCGCCGATCCTGGACATCGGCCTCGACCTCCGAGAGGCCGACGCCTGATGCTGCTGACCATCGACGTAGGCAACACCCACACCGTCCTCGGCCTGTTCGACGGCGAGGAGATCGTCGAGCACTGGCGCATCTCCACCGACGCGCGCAGAACCGCCGACGAACTCGCCGTCCTCCTCCAAGGCCTGATGGGCATGCACCCGCTGCTCGGCGACGAACTCGGCGACGGCATCGACGGCATCGCCATCTGCTCGACCGTCCCCTCGGTCCTGCACGAACTGCGCGAGGTCACCCGCCGCTACTACGGCGACGTCCCCGCCGTCCTGGTCGAACCCGGCATCAAGACCGGCGTCCCGATCCTCATGGACAACCCCAAGGAGGTCGGCGCCGACCGCATCATCAACGCGGTCGCGGCCGTCGAGCTCTACGGCGGCCCGGCGATCGTCGTCGACTTCGGCACGGCGACGACGTTCGACGCGGTCTCCGCGCGCGGCGAGTACGCGGGCGGCGTCATCGCCCCCGGCATCGAGATCTCCGTGGAGGCGCTCGGCGTGCGCGGCGCGCAGCTCCGCAAGATCGAACTAGCCCGGCCGCGCAGCGTCATCGGCAAGAACACGGTCGAAGCCATGCAGTCCGGCATCGTCTACGGGTTCGCCGGCCAGGTCGACGGGGTCGTCAACCGCATGGCCAAGGAGCTGGCCGCCGACCCGGACGACGTCACCGTCATCGCGACCGGCGGGCTCGCGCCGATCATCCTCGGCGAGGCCTCGGTCATCGACGAGCACGAGCCGTGGCTGACGCTGATCGGATTGCGGCTCGTCTACGAGCGCAACGTCTCGCGCGCATAGGTAGTTTGTCCGGCGTTCATACAACCTTCATCCGGCGCCGCCGGTCAGAGTCGCCGATCGGAACACTTTCGATCATCGACCTATGAAGGAGCCCCATGCCGTCAAGACCCCAGCCCCGCTACGCACTGCGCGCCGGTGCCACCGCCCTCACGGCGGGGCTGCTGGCGCTCGGCACGGCTTCTCCCGGGCAGGCGGCCGACGGCGACGCGCCACTGGAGTTCAGCTTCGTCGGGGGCAGTGACGCGGTGGAGGTCCAGCCGTTCTACATCGACAGCGATGACAAGATCACCGTCGAGGGGCGCAACACCGGCGCGCAGGAGCTGAAGAACGTCGAGGTGACGATCGACGCGAGCGCGCTCAAGGGCCAGGTGCGATGGGACCTGCCGTACGACTGCGAGAAGAAGCAGCAAGAGATCGCCGTCTGCCGGACGGGGAAGTCGGTCAAGCCGGGAGCGTCCTTCGGGACGACCTGGGCTTGGGCCGCCCTGACGGGAGCCGAGCCCGGTCGCACCGGCGAGGTCCGGATCTCCGCCGAGGCGGGGGGCGTCGCCGTCGGCGAGACGACGATGAAGGCGACCGTGGCGGACATCGGCCTGCTCGTCGCCAACGAGAACGCATACGCGGTGCCGAAGCCCGGCGAAACGGTCGAACCCGTGACGGCCATCAGGAACTTCAGCACTCGCCCCGTGCAGGACGTCTATGTCTCGCTCTACCTCTCCCAGGGCCTGTCCTTCGTCGAGGAGTTCAGCAACTGCGTGTACGGCTCCGTGTCCGAGTACCGCTCCGAGGACACGGTGATGAAGTGCCGCGTCAAGGGGCCCGTCGAGCCGGGCGCCACCTATGGCCTGGACATGTCCGCACTGAAGGTCGGCGCCACCGCAGGGTACGAGAAGTGGACGGGCGGGGTCGACGAGCGTGACACCGCTGAGGATCCCGTCTCCCCGCACCACGGAACCGGACGGGAGATGAAGCTCGTGAAGCGTGCTGCCGACCCCGGCATGCTGCAGAAGGGTGTGTACGGCACCGCCCGTGTGGCATCTTCCGCGGACCTCGAAGCGGTGGGGGCCACCGTCGACGGCAAGGCCGGACAGGTGGTGAAGGCCGAGCTGGGCGTCCGCAACAACGGGCCCGCCACGATCGAGAACTGGGGCAGCGAACCGGGCGACTCCCCCTCGTCCGAAGTCTTCGTGACGATTCCGCCGGGCACGACGGCGGTCAAGGCCCCGGCAGATTGCCGTCCGACTGAATTCCCCGTCCCCGAGGGGGCCGACTCCAGGGAGTACTTCTGCCATCAGGACCTCGGGGACTACTACTTCAACGCCGGCCAACTCGCGCCGTTCGTCTTCGACCTGCGCATCGACAAGCCTGCCGCGCTCGCCCCGGGCTCGATCAAGCTGACGCACCAGGGGGACAGCAAGCCCAAGAACAACACCGCACCCATCTACGTGACCGTCGACGGCAAGCTGGGCGACGGCACCACCCCGTCCACGGGCGGTACGGGCGGTACGGGTTCGACGTCGGGCGGCTCCACGGCCACCCCGGGCACCGGTGACGCCACGGCCACGCCGGGCACCGGCGGTTCCGCCGCCTCGGCGTCCGGCGGCACCGGGAGCGGTCCCATGGCCGACACCGGCGCGGGCGCCCTGCCCTGGTACGCGGCCGCCGCCGCCACGGCGCTGGCCGCGGGAGGCGTGCTGTTCACGGTCGCCCGCCGCCGCCGGGCCGGCCGCGCATAAGTCCTCGCACGTGATCCCCGGGCGCCAGGGCGCGCCCGGGAATTGCCGGTTAAGCCGATTTTGTCGGTAATAGTGCGTATCGTCAGTTCATGCCCACGCCTTACGGAAACCGCGGCGGCCTGGCGTTCGGTGCAGAAGAGCTGCGTGTGCTCCGACGCGCCCTCGCCCTCGCCCTCCATCCCAGCCCTGCCTCGGACAAGGACATCCGGGACTGCCTCCGGCTCGCGGAATCGGTCGACGACACCGTGCGGGAGGGCGCCCGTATGCGGGCCTTCCTGCTCGCCGACCTCGACCGGTACCGGGCCGCCCTGCCCGGCTCCGTCACCGGCTATCTGAGCCTCCTGGAGGACGCCCTGGCGGCGGGCCACCAGCCCGGCCCCGACGACCTCGCGGGGCTGCGCGCCCTGCGCGGCAACCCCAGGGCGGCGGCCCTGCTCGGCCGCTGCCAGGTCCTGGCCGAACAGCACGTACGGGCCCGCCTCGAAGCGCGCCAACGGCCGCGCGTCCCGGCCTCCCGTTCGCATCTGCTCGCGCTGCCCGGCGGCCTGGCGGGCGCCGACCCGGGGCCCGCGAAGCCCAGGCCCGGCAACCCGCCCAAGCCGATGCCCACCCCGGCCGAGGTCTTCCCGCCCAAGCGCCGACCCGCGCAGCCTCCGGCCCCGCCGCAGCAGTGGGCCGCGGGCTAGCTACTCTGGGGGCATGGAATACGTCTCCGCGCTCGTGCCCCCCGTAGTGATGGCCGTGTTCTTCATCGGTCTGATCGTGACGATCGTGAAGTCGCAGGGCGGCGACAAGAAGGCCAAGGAGGACGCGGCCGTCGATGCCGCCCTCGCCCGTGCCGAGGCCACCCGCCAGAGCGGCGGCGTGCAGCACGAGGCCGGCGCCTGACCGCACTCCGGCCCGGCGGCCGCAGTCATACAGAGGGGCGCCCGACGGGCGCCCCTTTTGACAATGATTCAAGCCGTTCGCCACGTCCGGCGTTGAATTACCGTCTTCTCCCACTATCGTGCTGTTCGTGCCCCGCCCCTTGGGAGAACTCGAAGACGCAGTGATGACACGGGTGTGGAAGTGGAACCGCCCGGTGACGGTGAGGGAAGTCCTGGAGGATCTCCAGCAGGAACGGTCGATCGCGTACACGACGGTCATGACCGTATTGGACAATCTCCATCAGAAGGGCTGGGTACGCCGCGAGGCGGAAGGCCGCGCCTATCGATATGAGGCTGTCTCCACCCGCGCCGCCTACTCGGCCGCACTGATGAACGAGGCCTGGGCCCGGAGCGACAACCCGGCAGCCGCCCTCGTCGCCTTCTTCGGCATGATGTCGTCCCAGCAGCGCGAAGCACTCCGGGATGCCATGCGCATCGTTCAGCCCGAAGTGCCCGCTGAAGTACCGGCTGAAGTACCGGCTGAAGTGGCGTCCGAAGTACCGACCGAAGTCCCGTCAGGACCCGAGGAAGCGGACGAGCCGCCCGGGCGATAGCGTCCGCTCATGCCAGCACAGCCCCCTGAAGTCTTCACGAGCTCCGATTCGACCGCTAAAGCAGTCACCGTCCGCAGGGCCAGGACCGCCGATGTACCCGCGGTGCGACGACTGCTCGACGCGTACAGCCGCCAGGGGATCCTGCTCGACAAAGCGACCGTGACGCTTTACGAGGACATCCAGGAGTTCTGGGTCGCGGAACGGGACGACAACGCGGAGGTCGTCGGCTGCGGCGCGCTGCACGTCATGTGGGAAGACCTCGCAGAAGTCCGCACCCTTGCGGTCGACCCGCAGGTCAAGGGCGGGGGTGTAGGACATCAGGTACTGGACAAGCTGTTGCAGACGGCCCGCTGGCTCGGTGTTCGGCGGGTTTTCTGTCTCACCTTCGAAGTCGAGTTCTTCGTCAAGCACGGCTTCGTGGAGATCGGCGAGACGCCCGTCGATACGGTCGACACCGATGTCTACAGTGAGCTGCTGCGTTCCTATGACGAGGGCGTAGCGGAGTTCCTCGGTCTCGAACGAGTGAAACCGAACACCTTGGGCAACAGCCGGATGCTTCTGCATCTGTGATCGTCCCGGACGGTATTCCGGCAACGGCCGACGAGCGGTTCCCTATGTCCGAAACGCGCATGTTTTCTGCCCGGCCGGGCAGCGTGCAACTCCGGGATCTCTCCTGATCTCAGCCAGGGGTTTGTGTTTTCCCCGCAAAAGCGGTTTGCTTTCCGACGTACTGCAGTACTGCATATAACAAGGGGACGGCGAAACAGCGGCCACGGCCGCAGGGGGCCGGCCTTCAGATATCGATGAAAGGAAATCCGGTGGCACAGAAGGTTCAGGTCCTTCTTGTCGATGACCTCGACGGCGGCGAGGCGGACGAGACCGTGACGTTCGCGCTCGACGGCAAGACTTACGAGATCGACCTCACCACCGCCAATGCGGACAAGCTGCGCGGTCTCCTCGACGCGTACGTGAAGGGCGGCCGTCGCACCGGTGGCCGTGCCGCGAGCGGCCGGGGCAAGGCGCGCGCCGCCTCCGGTGGCAACCAGGACACCGCGCAGATCCGCGCCTGGGCCAAGGAGAACGGCCACGACGTGAACGACCGCGGCCGTGTCCCCCAGGCGATCCGCGAGGCCTACGAGAAGGCCAACGGCTGAGAACCCTGCGCTGCCGATGCGCGGCGCAGTCGGGCCCGGTGGCAGTACGTCGCCGCCGTGTCCACGAGTCGTACGAGATCGGGGGCGCCCCCACCGCCCCCCACGACCGACCAGGTCGAGACGGCCGTCAGGCTCGTCAGGGCCGGCAGCACCGGTTCCATTTCGCTCCCGGGCTCGGGGGGCCGCACCCACGTAGCGGCCTCCTGCGGGCCGGCCCATCCCGGGGGCGTCGGGGCGTGGATGAACCCGTCCGCCCCGACAGCGACGAGGTCCAGGGGCAGCGCCCCCCACTCCAGCCAGTCGAGCAGGCCGGGCAGCTCGTCCGCGCTGCCCGCCGCGACCAGCAGCTGCATCGTTTCGCCCCGCACGGCCACCGGCGAGCGGGGATCGCACCTGTGCAGCATCGCGAAGCCCGCGTCGGCCGGCAGCTCCAGAACGTCGAACCGCAGGCCCGTACGCAGCCGCGTACCGCCGGGGCCGCTCGTCCCGGCCCAGCCGAGCGCGTCCTCGTACCACTGCCGGACCGGGTCGGGATCGGAGCCGGCCGCGTCGAGCGGACGCCGGGGCGTCGGGACGGCGGTGCCGGGAACGGACGAAGAGGCGACCATGCCAGAAGCAACCTCCGAAAACGCCCGATGGTTACGTGCGGTGCCGGTTCGGACGCGCAGAGTGCCTGCCCGGAGGGCGCGTAGACGCGTTGAGCGGCGCAATGGTGTTCGCCCGTAGCGGAGGGAACCGGCGCGCGCTGCATGGAGTGTCAGTCAGTGCGGGTAAGACATCCCTAGTGGGAGGGGCGACACGCGTGCGCCGGGCATCTCGCGTTCGCCATCGGCGTAGTGATGGTGGGGGTATCTGCCTGGCCTGCGGGAACATCGTCTCGCACCATCGGGTTGAGGCAGGTGTCGGCGTTCGGGGGCAGGAGACTGTCGGAGAAGAGGTCCGGGTGTCGGCAGATGGAATGAGCGGTCCCCGCTTGCGGGACTAAGCTGCGGAAGGACAGGGAGGGGACAGCCCCCTTACTGCCTGACCGCTCTGAGGAGCGATTAACGATGTTCGAGAGGTTCACCGACCGCGCGCGGCGGGTTGTCGTCCTGGCTCAGGAAGAAGCCCGGATGCTCAACCACAACTACATCGGCACCGAGCACATCCTCCTGGGCTTGATCCATGAGGGCGAGGGTGTCGCCGCTAAGGCCCTGGAGAGCCTCGGGATTTCGCTCGAGGCGGTCCGCCAGCAGGTGGAGGAGATCATCGGCCAGGGCCAGCAGGCCCCGTCCGGGCACATCCCCTTCACCCCCCGTGCCAAGAAGGTCCTGGAGCTGTCGCTCCGCGAGGCCCTTCAGCTGGGCCACAACTACATCGGCACGGAGCACATCCTGCTCGGCCTGATCCGCGAGGGCGAGGGCGTCGCCGCCCAGGTCCTCGTCAAGCTGGGCGCAGACCTCAACCGGGTGCGGCAGCAGGTCATCCAGCTGCTCTCCGGTTACCAGGGCAAGGAGACCGCCGGCGCCAGTGGTGGTCCTGCGGAGGGCACGCCCTCCACGTCCCTGGTGCTCGACCAGTTCGGCCGCAACCTGACGCAGGCCGCTCGTGAGTCCAAGCTCGACCCGGTCATCGGGCGCGAGAAGGAGATCGAGCGCGTCATGCAGGTCCTGTCGCGCCGTACCAAGAACAACCCGGTCCTGATCGGTGAGCCCGGCGTCGGCAAGACCGCCGTCGTCGAGGGCCTCGCCCAGGCCATCGTCAAGGGCGAGGTGCCCGAGACCCTCAAGGACAAGCACCTCTACACCCTCGACCTCGGTGCGCTGGTCGCCGGTTCCCGCTACCGCGGTGACTTCGAGGAGCGCCTGAAGAAGGTGCTCAAGGAGATCCGCACCCGCGGCGACATCATCCTGTTCATCGACGAGCTGCACACGCTCGTGGGTGCGGGTGCCGCCGAGGGCGCCATCGACGCCGCTTCGATCCTGAAGCCGATGCTGGCCCGCGGTGAGCTCCAGACCATCGGTGCCACCACGCTCGACGAGTACCGCAAGCACCTGGAGAAGGACGCCGCCCTCGAGCGCCGCTTCCAGCCCATCCAGGTCGCGGAGCCGTCGCTGCCGCACACCATCGAGATCCTCAAGGGTCTGCGCGACCGCTACGAGGCCCACCACCGTGTCTCGATCACGGACGAGGCCCTCGTGCAGGCGGCCACGCTGGCCGACCGGTACATCTCGGACCGCTTCCTGCCGGACAAGGCGATCGACCTGATCGACGAGGCCGGTTCCCGGATGCGCATCCGCCGGATGACCGCGCCGCCGGACCTCCGCGAGTTCGACGAGAAGATCGCGGGCGTGCGTCGCGACAAGGAGTCGGCCATCGACTCCCAGGACTTCGAGAAGGCGGCTTCTCTCCGCGACAAGGAGAAGCAGCTGCTCGCCGCGAAGGCCAAGCGCGAGAAGGAGTGGAAGGCCGGCGACATGGACGTCGTCGCCGAGGTGGACGGCGAGCTGATCGCCGAGGTCCTCGCGACCGCCACCGGCATTCCCGTCTTCAAGCTGACCGAGGAGGAGTCCTCGCGTCTGCTGCGCATGGAGGACGAGCTCCACAAGCGGGTCATCGGCCAGAAGGACGCCGTCAAGGCGCTCTCGAAGGCGATCCGTCGTACGCGTGCGGGCCTCAAGGACCCGAAGCGTCCGGGTGGTTCGTTCATCTTCGCGGGCCCGTCCGGTGTCGGTAAGACGGAGCTGTCCAAGGCGCTCGCCGAGTTCCTCTTCGGTGACGAGGACGCGCTGATCTCCCTCGACATGTCGGAGTTCAGCGAGAAGCACACGGTCTCGCGTCTCTTCGGTTCGCCCCCCGGCTACGTGGGCTACGAAGAGGGCGGCCAGCTGACCGAGAAGGTCCGTCGCAAGCCGTTCTCCGTCGTCCTCTTCGACGAGGTGGAGAAGGCCCACCCGGACATCTTCAACTCGCTGCTGCAGATCCTGGAGGACGGTCGCCTGACCGACTCCCAGGGCCGCGTCGTGGACTTCAAGAACACGGTCATCATCATGACGACCAACCTTGGAACCCGTGACATCAGCAAGGGCTTCAACCTGGGCTTCGCCGCCACGGGTGACACGAAGTCCAACTACGAGCGCATGAAGAACAAGGTGTCGGACGAGCTCAAGCAGCACTTCCGCCCCGAGTTCCTCAACCGTGTCGACGACGTCGTCGTCTTCCCGCAGCTCACGCAGGACGACATCCTGAAGATCGTCGACCTGATGGTCGGCAAGGTGGACGAGCGCCTCAAGGACCGCGACATGGGCATCGAGCTCTCGCAGTCCGCGAAGGAGCTCCTCTCCAAGAAGGGTTACGACCCGGTGCTGGGCGCGCGTCCGCTGCGTCGCACGATCCAGCGCGAGGTCGAGGACACGCTCTCGGAGAAGATCCTCTTCGGCGAGCTGCGTCCGGGCCACATCGTGGTCGTCGACACGGAGGGCGAGGGCGAGACCAAGACCTTCACCTTCCGGGGCGAGGAGAAGTCGGCACTGCCCGACGTCCCGCCGATCGAGGACGCGGCCGCGGGTGGTTCCGCGGGGCCGAATCTGAGCAAGGAGGCGTAACCCCTCCGGGGTGAGCCCGATACGGGTGGGCCCGGACCGTTCCTTCTGGACGGTCCGGGCCCACCCGTTCGTCATGCCCGGCCGTTCGAGGACGGGCGCTCAGCGGGGCCGGACCGTGATCTCCGCGTCCGGGAAGAGCGCGGCGTACGCGGCCGGGCCCTGGTCCGTCGAGGGGCCCGGGAAGATCTCGACGGCGCGGACCGAGGGGAAGAGCGGCGCGTAGGCGGCGAACTGCGCGGGCCCGCCGGGCAGATGCAGGCCGAGCCGGGTCACGCTCGGGAGTTCCGGCAGCGGCGTCGGCGGGAGGATCTCAGCGGCGAGGAAGATGCCGGTGAGCCTGCCGTGGAGGGCCAGCTCCTCCCAGTCGTCGGCGGAGAGGGGGCCCAGGGCGCTGCTCAGGCTGAGGTAGCCGAGGCCGGACAGGATGGCCAGGGCGCGCAGCCCGGTGTGGGTCACCGCGCCCCGGGTCAGGAAGAGGGAGCGCAGCCGGTCCGAGAAGGGCAGCTCGTCCATGAGCGCCGCTCCGGGCAGGGGGTAGCCGAGGGTGAGGGAGGACAGCCGCTTCAGCGTGGACAGGCCACGGGTGCCCGGTACGTCGATGACGCCGAGGTGCTCCAGACCGGTGCCGGCGAGCGGCGCGAGGTCGAGGGTGTGCGGGCTGCGTCGCAGGGTGAGGGTCCGCAGCGCGGGCAGCTCCCGCAGCGGCCGCAGATCGTCCACCGCGGGGTTGTCCGCCAGCGCGAGGCCTTCGAGCCGCTCCAGGTCCGTGGCGGCGAAGATCTCCTCCCACGTGTACGAACCCGTCAGGTCGAGCCGCCGCCACGGCGCCATGGTCCGCGCCGCCTCCCACTGCTCGCGGTCCCGTACGGTCAGATCGAGCTTGTCGCGCTCCACGTGGGCCAGGACCTCATCGGCGTACTCCCGCGCGGGGAACCGGTGCCACGTCCCCACCAGCTGCCGTCGCACCTCGAGCGACGAGTGCTCCCGGTACTTCTTCAGGACCGGCAGCGAGCCCTCCTCGCCGAGCAGTGAGGCCGCCACGACCACCGCGTGCGCCTCGTCGTCCGTGAGTCCCTCGGGTCCGGGCAGGAGTTCGAGGACGAGGCGGCCCGCCTGGGCCACCCGCTCCGCCTCGGACGTCGAGCGCGGCGGGATCAGGGCCGCGGCCCGCTGCCGTACCTCCTCCGCGACCTCGGGGTCGACCGACGTCGCGTCCTGGAGGCAGGCCAGGGCGAGCAGGGTCATGCGCGGGGCGTCCGCGGCGAGCAGGCCGCGCAGCAGCCGCCCGCGTTCACGGGTGCGGGCGTGGGCGACGGCCATGCGCAGGACGTCCTCCCACTGGGTGTCGTCGGCCCGGCCGAGCAGCACGTCGAAGTGGCCCTCCTCGACGGCGTACCGGGCGGCCAGGTGGTCGAGGAAGGTGCGGTGCGCGAAGTCGACGACCCCGGGTGCCGGGCTGCGCAGCACGCCGCTGCGTAGCAGGAGGTGGCGCAGGATCGCGGGGGCGTCGCCCTGTGCTGCGGCCGCGGGGACGGAGGACATGGCGCGTTCGAGGAGGGAGAGGGCCGTCTCCTCGTCCATCTCGCTGCGGCCCGCGAGGACGAGGGCGTAGGCGAGGCGCTGGAGGAGTTCGATCTGGTCCTCGGTCTCCAGGTCGATGCCGTCGAGGCCGCCCATGCCGCGCTGGCGGTCCCGTTCGGTGAGGATCATCTGCAGCGCGGCGTCGTACAGCGCCTTGCGGCGGGGCGGGAGGTAGCCGCGCCGGGCCCGGTGCAGGGCGCAGATCAGGCCGCACATCAGGGGGTTGGCGGCGAGCCGGGTGAGGTCGGGTTTGGCGCGCAGGGCGTCGAGGAGGGGCTCCTCGTGCTCGGGCGCCCCGGCGGCGGTGTGCCAGCGCCGGACGAACTCGGTGACGCGGGGGGCGTCCATGGGGGCGAGGGCGAGTTCGGTGAAGCCGTCGTCGGCCAGCCACTGCGGGCGGACCGCGGTGGGCCGGGCGGTGAGCAGCCACCGGTTGCCGGGGTAGCCGCGTACGAGGGCGAGCAGCCAGTCGCGTACGCGGGTGCGGTCGGCGGCGGGCACCTCGTCGAGGCCGTCGACCATGACCAGGGCGCGGCCATCGGTCAGGACGCGCTCGGCCCAGCCGTCGGGGGGAGTGTGCGGGCAGTCCGTGCCGGCCAGGAAGTCGGCCGGGGACGGCAGCCGGACGGCACGGACGAGGGTGCGCAGGGGCAGGACGTACGGGACGCGGTCCTGGGTCGTGGTCGCCAGCCACTGGATGAGGGTGGTCTTCCCGGACCCGGCGCCGCCGCGCAGCAGGACGCGGTCGTGGGCGGCGAAGGCATCGGCGGCCGGCAGGCGCACGGTGACCGCCGCGGGTTCGGGTGAGCCGGGGCCGGGCGGGCCCTCGTCGGCGGCCGTCGCTTCGAGGCCGAGGTAGGCGACGTCGAGCGGCCAGGTGTCGGCGGAGTCGCGGGCATCGAGGCCGAAGATCGTCAGCCGGTTGTGGCGTGCGGCCAGATAGCGCCGGTAGCGGTCCTCGAAAGCGAGGTCCGCGGTACTAGCGGTGCCCGGGATCCGGGCGAGCAGGGCGTCCAGCCTGGCGATGGTCTCGGCCTGCCCCCTGCTCTGCTCCACCAGCGTGCGGGCGACAAAGGTCGACCGCTGCGTGAAGAAGTGCAGGATGTGCAGGCTCGCCCACTCGGTGAGGGAGTCGAGGAAGTAGGCCGCGTCCGAGGACAGGTCCGGGGCGGGGGCCGCGGTGCGCAGGGCGCGGGCCAGTTCGCGGTGGCCGAGCCGGACGGCCTGTACGTCGTCCATGCCGAGGTCGCCCAGGGAGCGCAGGGTGCGGGCGAGCGCGAGAGCTACGGCTTCGCCCTCGTCGTACGCGAACGGGGGCTCGCCGGGCCCGTCGAGCGCGGCCGTGACTAGTTTCCTGGCCAGCCGTTCGACGTCCTGGTCGGTCAGGGTGCGCTTCTCGCCCCGGAAGGAGACGAGGCCCGAGATGCGCACGGGCCGGTCGGTGAGACCCGCGCCGGGGCCCTCCTGGACGAGCAGTTTCCTGAGCGCCGGAACGATCAGGCTCGATGCCATACGGGTGCCGAGGACAGCGGGATCCATGGTCCGGGAGCGTAGCCCCGATCACACTCGACGGAGGTTGGATCTTGAGCACCGGTGACAAGCCGCACAGGCGATTTGTCCGGTACTAACGGAAATAGTGGGACGTTGCTCTCGTGGGGCGGTTGTTACGCGACCGATGGACGCCGGTGAATTGTCCGTTTCCGGAACAAAGAGGTGGGCGGGGCCCGCAGGGCTGGGGACCAGCCGCGCCAAGTGGTGCTAAACCATGGATCAGCGGATAAATCCGGCACTTCGGGTCAGGTTCGTCAGGGGTGTCAAGAGACCGCCGTCACCCACCAGGGGTACGAAGTTTCGTAGTAGATGAGGCTTTTGAGTCGAGGCCGGGGCCGGGGTTACCAAGGGATGGCCGACCCGGCGACACGAGGACGTGAGCCGGGTCCCTTCCCGCCCCGCCGGAGTCCGCTTCAGGTTTTCGGAGGGCGACCGGACCCGAATGTCCCCGAAGCTCGAAGAGGTCTCCCGCATGTCGAAGCGCACCATGTCCCACCGCCCCGCCACGTCGATCCTCCGCAAGCGCGCCGCCGTCGTGGCCGCCGGATTCGGAATGTCGGCCGCGCTGGGCACCGGGGTCGCGCTCGCCGCCGACTCCGCTCAGGGCGCGCTGCCGAACGTGTCCGCCGCGTCCGTCCAGGCCCAGGCCGCCGCCCAGGCCAAGGCCGCCACCTCCGCCAAGGAGGCCGCCGCGAAGGCCAAGGAGGCCGCCGCGAAGAAGGCCGCCTCCTGGATCGACCCGGTCAAGGACTACAAGCTCTCCGCGGGCTACGCCCAGGGCGGCGGCATGTGGGCCTCCGGCAAGCACTCCGGCCAGGACTACGCCGTGCCGATCGGCACGAACGTCATGGCCGTGCACGGCGGCACCGTCGTCAAGACCGGCGGCAACGGCGCCGGCGACGGCCCCGCCTACGGCAACGCCGTCGTCATCAAGCACGGCAACGGCACGTACTCGCAGTACGCGCACCTGTCCCGGGTCGACGTCAAGGTCGGCCAGACCGTGTCCACGGGCCAGCACATCGCGAAGTCCGGCAACACCGGCAACTCCAGCGGCCCGCACGTGCACTTCGAGATCCGTACGACCCCGAACTACGGCTCCGCGGTGAACCCCGTCTCCTTCATGCACTCCAAGGGCGTGAAGGTCTGACCGACCGGGAGCTCAGCTCCGGTGGGCCTGGGTGACCAGGTCCGTGGCGACCTCGAGGACGGCCATGCGCTTCTCCTCCAGGTCGCCTTCGACGTCCTTGAGGACGAACATCCCCGCGTGCATGGAGAACAGGGCGCTGAAGCACCGCACCCGGTTCGTCATGGTGACGTCCTCGGGCAGCAGATGATCGAGAAGGCCCGTCATCCGCTGCTTGAAGTCCTCGCCGATGCTCAGCTCGCGCATCGTCGCCTGGTTCTCCTGCATGAAGCGGAAGAGCGGGGCCGCGTTGGCCAGCGCGACGCCGTAGCGGGTGAGGATCTCGCGCTTGGTCTCCAGGGTCGACGGCTGCTCCTTCGCCCAGGAGATCAGCTCGTCGATCGGTGTCATCAGGTCGTCGAAGAGGCTGACGACGATGTCTTCCTTGGTCTTGAAGTGGTAGTAGAGCGCGGCCTTGGTGACGCCGAGGCGCTCCGCGATCTCCCGGAGCGAGGTCTTCTCGTACCCCTGCTCGGCGATGAGTTCGAGGGCCACGTCCTGGATGCGCTGGCGCGTGTCCCCGCGCCGTTGCTGCGGCTTGTTGCTGCTGCCCGTGACCATCGCGTGCCTCTCGTGCTCCTTGAGATTCTCTTGGGAGAAACTTACTTGACGCCCGACTAGTTGCCGCTCTACCTTCACCATCGTAGGCAACTAGCCGGGCGTCAAGTAAGTCCCGGCCACTCATCCGTTTTACTGGGGGAGCCGGGGAACATGGCGCAAACAGCAGCGATACAGGACAAAGAGCAGGGGAAGCAGCCGCGCAGCGTACGCGTCGTGCTGATGGCGCTGATGATCGCCATGCTGCTCGCCATGCTCGACAACATGATCGTCGGCACCGCGATGCCGACGATCGTCGGTGAACTCGGCGGCCTCGACCACCTGTCCTGGGTGGTCACCGCCTACACGCTCGCCACCGCCGCCTCGACCCCCATCTGGGGCAAGATCGGCGACATGTACGGCAGGAAGGGCGCCTTCCTCACCTCCATCGTGATCTTCCTGATCGGCTCCGTGCTCAGCGGCATGGCCCAGGACATGGGCCAGCTGATCGGCTTCCGGGCCGTCCAGGGCCTCGGCGCCGGCGGTCTGATGGTCGGCGTCATGGCGATCATCGGCGACCTGATCCCGCCCCGGGAGCGCGGCAAGTACCAGGGCATGATGGCCGGCGTCATGGCACTCGCCATGATCGGCGGACCGCTGGTCGGCGGCACCATCACCGACCACCTGGGCTGGCGCTGGGCCTTCTACATCAACCTGCCGATCGGCGCCGTCGCGCTCATCATGATCACCGCGGTGCTGCACCTGCCGAAGAAGCGCAGCAAGGGCAAGATCGACTACCTCGGCGCGGCCCTGCTCACCATCGGCATCACCTCGATCGTGCTCGTCACCACCTGGGGCGGAACCGAGTACGCCTGGACCTCCGCCGTGATCATGGAGCTCGCCGGCATCGGCGTCGCGGCCCTGGTCGGCTTCGTCTTCTCCCAGACAAGGGCCGCCGAACCGATCGTGCCGCTGCACATCTTCCGCAGCCTGAACTTCACGCTGATGTCCGTGATCGGCTTCATCACCGGCTTCGTGATGTTCGGCGCGGTGCTCTTCCTGCCGCTCTACCAGCAGGCCGTCCAGGGCGCGTCCGCGACCAACTCCGGGCTGCTGCTCCTGCCGATGCTGCTCTCGATGATGGTCGTCTCGCTGGTCGCGGGCCGGGTCACCACGAACACCGGCAAGTACAAGGTCTTCCCGATCGTCGGCAGCGTGCTGATGGTGGCCGGACTGTTCCTGCTGGCGCAGATGGACACCGACACCTCGCGCTTCACCTCGGGCCTCTACATGGCCGTGCTCGGCGCCGGTATGGGCTGCCTGATGCAGATCACGATGCTGGTCGCGCAGAACAGCGTAGAGATGAAGGACATGGGCGTCGCGTCCTCGTCCACCACCCTGTTCCGCACCCTCGGCTCGTCGTTCGGCGTCGCCATCATGGGCGCCCTGTTCAACAACAAGGTGCAGGACATCATGGCCCAGAAGGCCGGGGCGCTCGGCGGAAAGATGACCGAGCAGTCGGCGCAGCTGGACGCGGCGAGCCTGGCGAAGCTGCCGGCTCCGGCCCGCGAGGCCTACCAGTTCGCGGTCTCCTCCGGCACGCACTCGGCGTTCCTGCTCGGCGCCGTCGTGGCGATCGGCGCACTGATCGCGGCATGGTTCGTGAAGGAGGTCGCGCTGCGGGGCGCGGGCCCCGAGAAGCCGGCCGGGGGTGACGCGGCAGGGGACGCCGCGCGGGGCGGAAGGACAGTGACAGAGTCCGTCTGAGCGGACCGCCCCATATCCACCCCCGGCTGCATCGGCCCCGGC